>CACWXY010000039.1 GCA_902764915.1 uncultured Eubacteriales bacterium
TAGCCTCAACTGTGTATTTCGCTTTTCTTGACATAAATGCACCCCCTAAAGCTTACTGGTTTGTGTTTTCCCAGTGTCCACTTCAGGGGGAGCATATCAGTCTGCAAATAGGCACAGAGGCTGTTTTTCATTCCGAAAGAGGCCTTTCTGTCGGGAAAGTGCACAGGCCGTCAGGCGTTTCGGAGGCGGATGGTCAAAGCGCAGAAATAACAGAAAGTCATCAATACCGGGCTTGGCGGTGCTGTCCGGCATGTGGACGCTGCAGCAGTTTCTTTCCATGCTGCTGGCATCGGGCGGTCATTGCCTTTGTGAACATGGCAGCATGTATCCCGACTGCTGAAAACGCATCCGCCATGAAAAAAAGGTGCGGAGGCATACGTCAGATATACCGTGATTGCCTTCGCGCGGTGAAGGATAGCAAAGGAGGCGATCTTCGGGAACGCCCGCGGTCGGGAAAGACAGAGCGGGCCAGGAAAATGAAAGTACAGGAAAGGGCAGAAGGATACAGGTTGAGGATTTGCGAAAAATGTCTATTGACATGGAGAATGACATTTGGTAGCATCCGGGACAATCTTCCAGAAAAAAGGACAAATAATGCGTTCTGCGAGAGACTGGAAGAGAACAAGAAGAACTGTACCCCAAGATCCTGATCAAGGAGGATGCGTATGAAAAAACTGTTATCCATGATCCTGCTCACAGCGCTTTTGGTGAACGCTGTGGCTGCTTTCGCCGAGGACGGTGTCTTTCAGGGCGAAGCGAACGGCTATGGGGGTCCGATTACGGCGGAAGTGACTGTGGAGGGCGGCAAAATTACCGGACTGACGCTGACGGGTGAACAGGAGACCGAAGCGATCGGCGGACAGGCGCTCGCGCCGCTGACGGAAGCCATTCTGGCCGCCGGTACCATTGATGGCGTAGACGCGTACACCGGGGCGACCTGGACCAGCAACGGCGTATTTGCTGCTGTCCGAAATGCCTTGGGCATCGAAGAGGAATCCGCAGAAGCAGAACAGGCAGAGGACATATCCGTGAGCGGACTTCGGCATGGTCTCGGTGTGGTTGTCACCCCGCGCCTTGGCCCGGGCAAGGACGATCAGGAAGTGCCCGTATATTCCTTTAACGTGGTGGTCGCCTATGTGATCTCTGATGCGGATGGACGCATTGCGGATGTGGAAACCGACATACTGGAGATCATTACGCCGAACCATGACGGGGCGGAGGATAACGCTTTCCCCGGATGGCCCGGCATGAGCTACAACAATGACGCAGACGGCGATGGCAAGGTGGACGGCGTGCTGGAGCAGACACCGGAAACATTTACGGCCACGCTGCCTGCATTCCGCACCAAGCGTGACCTGGGCGACCTGTACAAGATGAACAGCGGCACATGGACGCAGGAAATGAATATTTTCGAGGCGTTCTTCATCGGAAAAACCGCGGAAGAACTCGAGACCTTCTTTGCGCGGCAGACGGCTGCGAACGGCCGGGTGATCCGTGAAGGCGCGGAGAAGGAAGAGGATCTGGCAAAGTGGAATGCACTGACGGACGAAGAAAAGGCGTATGTGGACGCACTGAGCGGCGCGACCATGTCCCTTTCCGACGCGCACGGTGACATCCTCGGCGCGGTCCTCAAGGCACTGGAAAACCAGGAAGCAATCCATGCGGACACTGCTGCTTCCATAGGCATGGGCGTGGTGGTCACGCCGCGTCTTGGGCCCGGCAAGGATGATCAGGAAGTGCCTGTGTACTCCTTCAATGTAATCGCATCCGGCGTACTGCTGGATGAAGCCGGGAGGATTGCCGCCGCGAAGGAAGATATTCTGGAGATCATTACGCCGAACCATGACGGGGCGGAGGATAACGCTTTCCCCGGATGGCCCGGCATGAGCTACAACAATGACGCAGACGGCGACGGCAAGGTGGACGGCATGCTGGAGCAGACACCGGATACCTTTACGGCCACGCTGCCCGCATTCCGCACCAAGCGTGATCTGGGCGACCTGTACAAGATGAACAGCGGCACATGGACGCAGGAAATGAATATTTTCGAGGCGTTCTTCATCGGAAAAACCGCGGAAGAACTCGAGACTTTCTTTGCGCGGCAGACGGCTGCGAACGGCCGGGTGATCCGTGAAGGCGCGGAGAAGGAAGAGGACCTGGCGAAGTGGAATGCGCTGACGGACGAGGAAAAGGCGTATGTGGACGCACTGAGCGGCGCGACCATGTCCCTTTCCGACGCACACGGCGATATCCTCGGTGCGCTGCTGAAGGCTATAGGTCAGGCAACGGCACTGAAGTAATGGTTATGATCCCCTGGGGACGGCTGCAGCAGCCGTCCTTTTTTTGGCAGACAAGCCAGGACGGGACAGGCCGCATTGAATTACGACAACACCCCACAGAGCCAAGGGCAAGGCTCTGTGGGGTGTTAGGATGCAGAAAGGCAGAAGAATCACAGTGGCGCTTTACATGCTGCCGCGTCCGGGTCATGAGCCCCATATCAGCTCCGTCAGGTGCCAGGCGTCCGCTCCGCCTTTCCGTGCGCCGATGACGCAGACATTGCAGTAGCAGGCAACGCGCCGGGTCGTGTACAGAGCGGCGTGCGCACGCAGACGGGAGTTCCATTTCTCCGGGGGCAGCAGCGTCAGATGGCTGGGCAGGAACGTACCGAAGTAACGCGGTGCTTCCCGCACGTTCTGTGGAGACGGCGGATGAAAGAGGAAAGTGCCGTCATAGGTTTCGTCGTCCCGGTTTCCGGGCATTTCAACGCAGATGGCATTCATGCGATGCAGGCATTCCCGCGCTGCGTACTGTAATTCGTGCCGGTTTCTGGCACGGAAACAGTCCTGCAGCGTAATCGCTTCTTTCTGCAGGTCAGGCCAGGGAAAATCCCTGCGGGTCAGCAGAAATGCCGGAAGGCTGATCTGCGGGATCTCCGGCCGCATCTCTTCCAGCCCATGCATGCAGGTCATGCATACGGTGACAATAGTGTCGCCTTCCCGGGGCATGTCCCGCGTCACATGGCAGCAGCCGGCCATGCGCACATCCGGCTGAGTCTCCAGATAGGCCCGAAGACGTGCGGCGGTGCGGGGAAAATATTTCTGATAGTTGCAGCTGGGATAATAGATATACATCAGGATTTCTTCTGCGCGGCCAGCCACTGCATCAGGCTGACATCCTTTCCGCTGATGCGCACAGGCTTTCCGTCAAAATCCAGGCGACAGTCATCATTGAATACAGGGACCCAGGCAAAATGTCCCAGGTATTCAAAAGGCTCGCCTTTTTCATTCCTGAAAGTGCCGTGCAGATCAATGATTCTGTCCCAGTAAGTGAAATGGCAGTTCCGGGCGCCCTGTGCCATCAGCCGGCGGTAGGTGGGAACGGCAAACTGCTCTGGTTTGACGACTGGATCATTTTTGGCATGAACAAACCAGAGGGGGATATCTTTGAGGCGGGCAATGTCGGAAGCAGTGATGCGCTTGTCCGGCATGGCTTCGCAGATGGGGAAGCCTGCGGCAAAGGTGTCGGGATAGCTCATCAGCATCCGCATGGTCATGAATCCGCCATTGGAATCGCCGCCAATATAGATGCGGTCCGGGTCAATGACATAATGGAAACGGTCAATAAACTCATCGATCAGGTATTTCAGCGCTTCGGTATACATCGACTTTCCGGAATCGCCGTACTGCCCGCTGCCGTCATCCAGCCACATGGTGTCACACTGTGGGACCAGTACGAAGGCACCGCCGAAGATTGTCTGCATCCAGTCCTCTGTAAACTCCGTGACCTTGTTGCCGGAATAGGCGACAGGAAGATCCTGGCCGCCCTCACCGGCACCGTGCAGGAAAAGGATCAGCGGTTTGGGCGCATCCAGCTTATTCGGCACAAAGTATCCATAGCGGATCGGCAGCTTCGGATGGGTGGATACACCCGGCAGAAACCGCTCAATTTTCGGATTAAACACGCCGGCACAGCGATGGAACACCAGCCCGCACAGTGTGTCGTCCCCTTCGCCGACAGGGGACGTAAGGGAAATACGGTAATCCTGTACGGTATACCGTCCATGGCCGTTAATGTTCTTGAAGTCGGAAGCCAAAGCCGCTGAGCACTTCCAGATGGGGCCATACGGCATCTCCAGCGTCACATAGCTGCTCGCTTCTGAAACAGGCTCTCCCTGACGTGTGGACGGATAGACGGACGTCACAGGACGATAGCCGCGGCTGGGAACCAGGTGATCACGCTCAATAAAGCTCTTGGGCAGTCGAATCATCTGCCCGTCCTTATCCCTGATCTCCACATAGACGGAAAACTGGTCTGCGGTAAGCTCTGCAGGGCTTACCGGGCGCGGCATGCACAGCACCAGCTTGGTGACAAAGGGACCGAAATCCGTGATATCAATGATCTGATAGTATTGCAGTGCCATATTGTGGTTCCTCCCTTATATCTCGTAACGGTTGGAGTGAAATATTACGTGAATCAGGCGGGCAACACAGCTGCGAAGTGTCGGCAGGGAAAGCGTGCCATTCTTCAGTTCTGCCCGCAGGTTTTCATGATCCATCGGCAGTCCTGGCATGACCAGGTCATTCCCTGCCCGCATGCAGCCGGAAGCTGTGCAGTCAGGGCCTGCGTTGGTAGTTGTCCAGTCGGTCATGATGACGCCGTCGAATCCGAATTCGCAGCGTGCGGCCTTCATGCACAGATCGTAATTGTTGGCAGCGTGCACGCCGTTGATCAGGTTGTAGCTGGTCATGATGGACAGAGGATGGGACCGGCGGATGGCAATGCCGAAGCCTCTGAGATAGATTTCCCGCAGGGCTCTTTCCGAGACAATGCTGTCCGACCGCATGCGGTCATCTTCCTGATTGTTGCATGCAAAGTGCTTGATGGTGGTGCCGCAGCCGGGGTGCTTCTGCACGCCGTCTGTCATCGCGGCTGCCATGATGCCGCTGATCAGGGGATCTTCCGAATAGTACTCGAAATTCCGTCCGCACAGCGGATCCCGGTGAATGTTCATGCCGGGCGCCAGCCACAGGCTGATGCTGAAGCGGTTCATCTCTTCCCCGATGGCATCACCGCAGCGGCTGACCAGTTCAGTATTCCAGGTCTGTGCCAGCATGGTGCCCACGGGCAGTGCGGTACAGAACTGATAGCGTGCGGTGCCCTGGGGCTTTTCACCCCTGTACAGGAATCCGTTTTCCAGGCTCATTTCGAGCGGGACCGGAAGGATGCGGTCATCCTGTACATAATACGTTCTGGTAAGGCGCAGACCGGCGGGACCGTCTGCCAGGACCATACTGGCAATGCCCTGTGCTTCCGCACATCCGCTTGTCTCGCCGGCAGAACCCGGAACAGAGATACCTGCGGATCCCAGTGCACTGCCCTGGCCTTTGCCGGGATCACCTGTGGCGAGCAGTACCAGCTGTTCTTCCGATAAGCCCGCGGCAAGAGCGGCCGCTTCGCTGTCAGGCAGGGGCTCTGTATAGTCCACATCCGGCAGCGGCACAGCTGTATACTCGATGACAGGCACTTTCTGACACTCGCTGAGCATCTGCTGATACCGCTTTTCTGCCTGTGCGGAAGGCTGCTTCAGCAGGGAAAGCGTTTCCTGCAGCGGACAGATCCGTTCTGTCTTCTGATACAGGATGGTCTGCTTCAGCGCAAGACCGGCGGCAAGGCAGCTCTCGCGCAGGGACGGCCCCAGATACAGGCCGTATGTGCCTTCTTCCAGCACCCAGCCGGGGTATGCCTCGTCATAGGAGGCGAGTGCGTCGGCTTCAAAGGACAGACAGAGCGTTTCATGCGCGCCGGGAGCGAGCTGACGGGTTTTTCCGAAGGCAACCAGTCGGCGTGCTTCCTTTTCCAGCTTTCCGCAGGGCAACTGCGCATACAGCTGTGCGACGGCTTTTCCCGGAAGCGTACCCGTGTTTTCCACATCCACATATGCCTTTACACTGCCTGTGGGCGTACATGCAACCGTATCCAGGTGCATATGGAAATCCGTGTAGGACAGTCCCTCACCGAAGCCGTACCGTACCGGCTTTTCAAAGGTGTCAAAATAGCGATATCCCACATAAATGCCGTCCTCGTACCGGGCGTGCAGCGTATCACCGTCATTATGCGAAAAATGTGCGGCGGAGGGATAGTCAGCATAATGATAAGCCCAGGTATCCGTCAGATGACCGCTGGGGTTGACATTTCCGCTGAGCACGGATGCGATGGCGTGACCGCCGGACATGCCCGGCTGCGATACAATGATCAGGCCTTGAATGTTGGAGAACGCATCCATAAAGGACAGATCCATGACGCCGCCTGCGTTAATGATGACGATCACCTTTTCGTAGCATGCACAGATGGAACGCAGGGTGTCGTGCTCTGTGTCACTGAGGAGATAGTCCCCTGGCGCGTTGAGACGGTCCGCGCCTTCTCCTGCGATACGGCTGATCACATAGATCGCGGTATCGGTCTGCGTGGCTTCAATGGCGTCACCGGCCGGGCTGACGAACGGCGTGCTGCAATAGGCCTGGAAAAAGCCGTGCCGGGACTGGGCAAGCTGGGCTGCCTTGGCATATATGGCGTCGCGCCAGCGCAGACGGGCTTCATCATAAGCCGCGTCGTAACTGCGCAGCCAGTCTTCCGTAGTGATGCAGAAACCGGCATCGCGCATGCCTTCGGCAATGGTTGTACTGTGCCGCTCGTTGACATCGCCGGACCCGGTACCGCCTTTTATGGTATGGGATGCACCTGCTCCGTACAGTGCGACACGGCTGCCCGGCTGCAGGGGGAGAACGCCGTCATTTTTCAGCAGAACAATGCCTTCTTCTGCGGCTTCACGGGCGATCCGGGCATGTGCGGTTTCCCAGCTCTGGGGATCGCATGTCAAGGTTCCTGTCAGGAAACGGGGGCGTATTTTTCTCATGCTGCCTTTCTCCTTGCTTTTGAAATGAGACTGTCTGGAAACGCATGGGAACAGCGATTGTCTGGCCGTATCCATCCGGTGAGAGGGGGAGGACGGGAGAGGTTCCCGCGGGCGGAAAACATGGTGGACATGGGCCAGGTCCGCTGCCGCCTGGCGCGGTATACGCAGGCCACTGCCCAAGGTGTCTTTTTTCATAGAATACCATGGAACCGAACATATGACTACCCATTGGAACACAGAAAATCCCGGGTTCTTTCGGAATCCCTTTTCATTGGGTCAGGCGGCTTGAATATGAGGAAACCCGGCGTTTGCATGATGCTTGTCAACACAGCCGGTTTTTTCAGATAATTAAGCAGGAATACTGTAAGGGAAGCCGGATATGCTGCATTCCTTCGATAAGAGGTTTGTCTGTATGGCATGGAAGCGTCTGCAGTGCAGTCACAGGAAATGCCTGGACGCCATGGGAAGCGAGTCTGCCGGAGTGTGGCAGGAAAGGAGAGAATGGGATGCGTCTGTTTATTGCACTGGAGCCGTCCGCAGGCTTTCGTCTGGCACTGCAGTACGTGCAGGAACAGCTGCGCCGCGCCGGGATCGAAGGCCGATACCTGGAGATGGACAATCTGCATATGACACTGGCGTTTATCGGGATGTGGCCGACGGCCGTGACGGACATACTGCCTGCTGTGCAGGAACCTTTTTCCGTGACGCTTTCACATGTGGGCATGTTTTCCAAAGCCAGAGTCGTATGGGCGGGTATCGAGCCAAGCCACGCACTGGAACAGCTGGCGGGGCGTGTGCGGGACAGGCTGGATGCGGAGGAAATCCCCTTTGACAGACAGCCCTTTTATCCGCATATTACGCTGATCCGCAAACCGGTTCCCATGGATGAAGATGTTCTGAGACGGATACAGGTGCCTTCTGTATCGATGACAGTCAGGGATGTATGCCTGTATGAGTCTGTCCATGAGGCCTGCGGCATGCGCTACACAGTGATCGGAAGAAGCCGGAGCGACTAGAGGCCTATGCCAGGTACAGCTGTATGCCGGATGACAGGAAACGGGGGAAATCGATGAATGGAAAATCTTTGATTCTGCGATGGCTGACGGATTACGATTTCAAGACAGTGCTGAGTGCCTCTGCTTCTCTGATCTTTACCTTGATCTTTGCCCTGTATAATGGTTTTCTGGGAATCTGGCATCAATCAGTCTGGCATGGAAGCATATGTGTGTACTATCTGCTGCTTGTCTGTATACGGGGAATGATTCTGCTTACGGAGAAAAAGGAGCATGAAGAAGAGCGAGAACAGGAGGAGAGGCGACGGAGCCGTGTCTATCTCTGCGCCTCCCTGCTTCTTCTGGTACTCAATCTGAGCCTCATTGTTCCGCTTGCGTTACTGGTGAAACAGCAGAGAAATGTGCATCTGACGCTGATCCCTGCGATCGCCATGGCTGCCTATGCCTTTTACAAGCTGACGCTGGCATCCATTCATCTGGCAAAGCGCAGAAAGAGCGGCAACTGTCTTGTGAGACTGCTGCGGTCCATCAATTTCATTGATGCGCTGCTGTCCATTATGACACTTCAGAATACGCTGATTATGATCCATACCAGCGGGGAAGAAAACACAATGCTGGGTCTTACAGCCGTTACCAGCGGCATCATGTGGCTGATGATGGTCATACTGTCAGTCAGCGGACTGGTAACAGAAATGAAAAACAGGCGGCACACTTGAACATACAGGGAACAGAAACGAAGGAGGAACATCAGCGGAGATACGCGGATGTTCCTTTTTATTATGGCTATGCCTTTCGCCAGGGCGCAGGGCATTTGCAGGCAGCATCAAAACGGCAGAAGAGAAAACCCAGAGGTACCGGGTAAAGGACTGCATGCAGGACCATTTTTTTTCATTGCACAGAAAAGGTCCCTGATAAGACGGCCGTACTGTATGGAATATTGCACTGCGCTTGCGGCTTTCCCAAAATGGCACAATCATCATTGTTCTGGTTGAATTAATGTTCAAATAGTACAAATGCTGGCGCACTTTTTCCATTTTGCGAATGGCGGGATTCTGAAATAATGCGGTCAGAGTGAGAAAGCGGGGAGGATGATTATGGGATATCTGCAATGCAGAGGTAATCATTTTGAAGCAGATGGGAGAACGGTCATGCTCCGGGGATGGGCCTTCGGCTCATGGATGAATTTCGAGCATTTTATGATCGGTCTTCCCGGTACGCATTCTCAGATCGTCGGTGCTTTCCGAAGGGTCTACGGAATGGAGAAAACAGAAGCATTTCTTGACCGTATGCTGGAAGCCATGGTGTCGGAGGCAGACATTGCATACCTGAAGCAGCTGGGCGTAAATTCAATCAGGATTCCATTCGGCTACCCCTATCTTATGGACGATCTGCATCCCTATGTGCTTCGGCAGGAAGGGATGCAGCGGCTGGACCGTGTGGTGCAGCTGTGCGTGAAGCATCATATGTATGTGATTCTGGACCTGCATTCCACACCCGGATCCCAGAATACGGACTGGCATTCTGATAATGAAACGGGTCAGGCGCTGTTCTGGAAGTATGGCGCATTTCAGGATCAGGTGCTGTGGCTGTGGGAGCAGATTGCATCCCGCTATGCATCAGAGGAATGGGTTGCGGGGTATGATGTGATCAATGAACCTGGCTACGATGTTTCAGCGGAGGCGATCAACGGTTTTTACAGCAGGGCCATAGAGCGGATCCGGCGTGTGGATCCGCATCATATCCTGTTCCTGGAAGGTACCGATTTCGGCAGAGACTTCTCTGCTCTGGAAAGGCAGGAAGACACCAATATTGCCTATACCGTGCATTTCTATCCTTTTGTTCTGGAAGCGGATATATTGGACCCAGCGATGGATGATGCAGATCGGAAGGCTGTTTTTACGAGGATCTTTGATCGTCAGCTTGCACAGGTGTACCGTCTGGAGCGCCCGATATGGTGTGGGGAATCCGGATACGAGATCCGGGATGGGCAGGAAGAATTATATGCCCGGTTACTGCTCCACAACATTGATCTGTGTGAGGCAAGAGGGATTTCCTGGAATCTGTGGACATATAAGGATGCACGGTGCATGGGGATTGTGATTCCTGCGGAGCAGACAGCCTGGATGCAGATGGTGCGCAGGCTGTCGGAAAAATGGACTCATCACGGCGAGGAAGCGATCTCCATGAAAGTGACAAAAGAAATCGGGGCGCGCTATTTTATGCCCCTGACTGATAAGCTTGCCTATGATCTGGATTTCCAGGTGCGCGCGGTGATCCATGAGATTGCAGTGGAGCAACTGCTGATTCCCATGCTGCAGTCAATTCCATGGGATGAAATGTATGGGTATCCCGATGCGTTTCTATTTGCCAACTGTGACAGAAGAGAAACCGTCGTGGCCAAAATTCAACACTATATCTTGGACAAGGAGGAAACGGACATATGTTAAGAAAGTGGCTGGCCTGTGCTCTGGCACTGGTGATGGTGCTGTCCCTGGGAATCTGCGGGGCAGAAGAGGCGTATACAGATCCCTGGAATCTGGTGGATCCCGATGTGAAAGCGGAGCTGACCATATACCGCTATTATGCAGACGCAGACAAGGACAACATAGACTTTGCCATTGCGCAGATGAGCAAGAAGTATCCGAACCTGACCTTCAATATTGAGGCACGCATTGGCTCGGACGGAGAAGCGCTCCGTGAGTGGGCGGCTGTCGGTGAGTTGCCGGATATTTTTGAAATCAACAGCCAGGACGTATTTGATCTGCTGAAGAACAATGGTGATCTGTACATCATGGATGATGTTGTGGAGAAAACCGGATTCTATGATCTGTTCAGCAATGGCGAGGCGGCAAAGGCTGCCAGGACCAATGCGGACGGACACCAGTATGGGTTTGGCTGCGAGGCCAGTAACCTGGGCTGTCTGTGGTACAACAAGGAACTGTTTGAGGAACTGGGGATCCAGGAACCCACCAACTATGATGAATTCAAGACAGTCATCGCGGCTCTGCGTGCGGCCGGCAAGACCCCGATTTCTCTGTTTTCTGCGGAAAAATGGCCGGGCACTACGCTGTACTCCTGGGCCAGTATTGCTGAAGGTGCCGTCAAGGGCGTTGATGCCATCAATGACGGTGAGGCGAAGATTACCGACGAACCCTATGTCAAGGCAGCGCAGAAATTCCTGGAGATTGCGGGCATGGGTGCCTTCTCCTCCAGCGCGCTGACTACGAATTATCAGCAGGCGTATGAAGCCATGTACAACAAGGAAGCTGGCTTCTTCCTCAGCGGCGCCTGGTTCTTCCTAGGGCTGGAAGGCGACGGAATGGGCGAAACCATTGAATGGTGCAAATATAATCCCTTTGCCGATGCAGACAAGGCGGAAGAAGTGCGCTTCAATGCCTTTGGCGGTGTGCAGACAGAAATGAAATACTCCGTCAATACGAATCCGCCCTCCGGATTGGATCCTGAGACCGTGGCGATCCTGGGCGAAGAATTCGAGTGGTGGACCCGCGTATCTGCAGGTGTGAGCGGAGTCATGACGACTGCGATCGGGAACTTTGATTTCAAGGGATCAACCGGATATCAGGAGTACTATGATCTCTATGGTTCCTACACGACATTCACCAATTTTACAGGCGATCTGTCTGATGCGGAATTCCTGAACGTAATCGATACGGACTGCGAGCTTGTCATCTCCGGAAACATTACGGATGCCGATGCCTTTATTCAGGATATCGCAAGTGCCGGTTACTGATCCAGCAGTGTATGACGGCAGGGGTTATTCGACCCCTGCCTTTCCTGCTTCGAAAAGGAGACAGCATATGAGTCCGATTTTCCGAAAGAACAGAGGGTGGCTGGTACTGTTCTCTCTGCCGGCGGTACTTTTGTTTCTCGTAGTGATGATTGTTCCTTTGTTTCAGTCCGTGTATTACAGTTTCTTTGAGTGGAACGGGCTGAGTACGGTTGCCTTCCGAGGATGGGACAATTATACCCGTATGTTTACCGCGCGCGAGTTTGAGACATCGGCTGTTAACAGTCTGATGTATGCGATGGTACTGGTGATATATCAGGTGGGCATGTCTCTGTTCCTGGCGTCCATCCTGACTCAGGCGCGTATTCGGGGGAAACAGCTCTTTCGGAATCTGTATTTTGTTCCTGTCCTGCTTTCCATCTCGGTTGTTGCCCAGCTCTGGAAATGGGTCTACAATCCGGAGTACGGGCTTATCAATCGTGTCGCGGAGCTTCTGGGCAGTCCCTGGCGGCAGAACTGGCTGAATCGGCCCATGTCATCGCTTCTGGCTGTAGCTTTTGTGGAATGCTGGAAGGGCACAGGCTATATCATGCTGATTATCTATGCGGGTTTTCGAAATGTGCCGGATGTGTACATGGAAGCGGCAGCGATTGACGGGGCATCCCCCTGGCAGCGGTTCTGGCATATCTCCATGCCGCTGGCAGCACCGACAGTGCGCATGACAGCGATCATGTGCCTGACCAATGGGTTCCGGGCGTTTGATACGACGTATCTGATGACCAAAGGTGGGCCGGGGTTTTATACGTACAATATGACAATCATGATGTATAACGCCATGATTACCCGCCATGATTATGGGTATGGAAGCGCCATCGCTGTTCTGATTGTTGTGGTATGCGTTGGCATAATGCTTCTCCTCAATCACCTTACGCGCCGTTTTGACGAGATCTATCAGTAAAGAGGTGAATGATGATGAAGCGAAATATGGTGCGGGGCATTCTTTACCTTTTTCTGATCCTGTATGCAATTCTCTCATTGTATCCCCTGATCTGGATGGTTTTCTTTTCCTTCAAGGACAACAGTGAAATTTTTGTTACCAATCCCTTCGGCTTCCCCAAGGTATGGCATGCAGAGAACTATCCGGCCGCGCTGGAAAGCTTTGATGCACTGACATATTTCAAAAACAGTCTGATTGTTGCGGCTTTGACCATTCTGATCGTGGAGATTTCAGCGCTCATGTTCTGCTATGTTGTGTCCCGGGTCAGAACCCCTGTCACAAAGGCGCTGGGAATGATCATCCACTCGGGAATGTTTATTCCGGTGCAGGCTGTCATGATTCCGCTGATTATTGTGGTAAGACGGATGGGACTGACAAACTCCCTGTTCTCCGTGATTGTGCCGTACGCAGCCCTGGGACTCCCGTTCGCATGCTTTCTGTTCATGGGATTCTATCAGGGGCTTCCGCTGGAACTGGAAGAATCGGCTTATCTGGATGGGGCCAGCTTTCCCAGGATCTATTTCCGGATTATTATGCCGCAGATGATTTCACCGATTGTGGTTCTGGTAATATACCAGTTCATGTCCTGCTGGAATGAGTATAATCTGGCGCTGATTCTCCTGACGAAAAAAACACTGAAAACGCTGCCGCTGGGACTTGTTACATTCTGGTCCAGCTATGAAGCGTCCTGGGGCGTGATCGGCGCAGCCATGGTGATGGCCAGCATTCCGGTGCTGATTATATATGTATTCTTCTCGGGAAAGATTACCGATGCCATGGCTGTGAGCGGAATGAAGAACTGAAAAGGGGGAAAACAGGATGAAGCAGAAAAGCGGGAGCATACTGAAACGTATACGCTCTACCCTTGTCATCCCCTTTCTCTGCTTCATTCTCATCAGCAGTCTGCTGATGGTCTTTTATCGGGACAGAGCACTCAGGGAAATTGAGGCACAGTATCAGTATGAGGATCGGCTTCTGGCACAGGGCATGGAGGAAGAAATACTCAATACCAAGAACTGCACCAATATGATTATCATTCATCTTAACGAAATGATGACAGATGAATATCTGGATGAAAACCTGTGCGCGATTCCCAATGCCCGCACCCAGATGCAGGTGGGACGATGCATGCTGGATGCCTTTACCACCTTTGCCAATCTGAATCAGATCCTGATTGTCTGGAACAATGGGGCGGTGTTCTATGAGGATTGGACGACCAATTTCTTTATTTCTTCCGGAAGCGGAGAACTGCTTACATTCCTTTCGTCTCTGGAACTGACGCGGTATGGAACCTGGTTTCCGGACCTGAAAGTAGACGAATACATGACCGGAGACGGCCCTGTCTTTGCCAAGACATTCACGCATGTCATGAGCGGAAAGCAGACGGGCTATATTCTTCTGAAGGTTTCGCCGATCTTTGCCTCTTTGGAGGATGTGAGTGCGAACCGGTATATGGAGCTGCGGGATGGAAAAGGGCGTGTAATTCGATCAAGCGAGGGCAGAGAGGTGTCGGACCGGCACAGGCTGTTTCTCAACCAGAATGCCGTGCTTCAGGACTGGGTACTGCAGTCAAGGACGGATCTCTCGGAAGATATAAGGCACACGGACAGTCTGGTACTGTGGGTGCTGGGACTCAATACGCTGCTCCTGCTCATGGTCTATCTGATTACCCATCATCTGCTGGTGCGAATGATCCGGCCGGTCAAGCAGCTGTCGGATCATATGGCCGGCAGCCTTCAGACACTTCCGCGGCCTACCCGCATATCCACCGGGAATGATGAGATCGGCGTACTCGTATCTCGCTTCAATGCCATGACAGAGCATAATCAATACCTGGTAGGTCTTCTTCTGGAAGAAAAGAAGCATCAGGAACAGCTGAAGCTTTCGCTTCTGCAGGCACAGATTAAACCGCATTTTCTGTATAACACCCTGGATACCATCTACTGTCTGTCGGAAATGGGACAGAGGGAAGAGGCAAGCCGCACGACAAAGCTGCTTTCGGACTATTACCGGCACGTGCTGAGCCATGGCCTGGAGTGTGTTACGCTGCAGGAAGAGATTACCCATGTGAAGGATTATCTGGAGATTCAGTCCATACGCTACAGCGGGATGATGGAGTATCGAATCCTGCAGGATGATGAGCTTCCGGAGATTCAGATTCCCAAGCTGACGCTGCAACCGCTGGTAGAGAATGCGATCTATCACGGGATTAAGCCGCTGGGACGAAAGGGGCATCTGACGGTTTCTATACACTGTATGCAACCGGGGGTGGAGATACGAATCATTGATGACGGCGCGGGCTTTTCTCAGGCGGAACTGGAGTGCATACTGGCACAGCCGCCGTCGCAGGAAGCTGGTTTTGGACTGAAGAACGTTTATGAACGACTGAGACTGTATTATGCAGACGCATTCTCCCTGTGTGTGGAGTCTATGGACGATGAAAGTGAGAATGCAGGCACCTGCCTTTTGCTGTGTCTGCCGGGTGAAAAACAGGTGTAAGGATGCAGGAGGAAAAGGATGCATAAGGTTTTGTTTGTGGATGATGAACCGATTTTTCTCGATTTCATGCAGAGAGTCATTGACTGGAAAAAGGAAGACTGTGAGATTGTCGGAACGGCAGAGGATGGAAGGACTGCCATGATGCTGATACAGCGCCTGATGCCCGATATCGCCTTCATAGATATTAATATGCCGCGCATGACCGGACTGGAAGTATGCGAATGGGTCAGAGCACGAAACAATCCGATGCATCTGGTCATTGTCACGGCGCATGATGAGTTTGCGTTTGCATATCAGGCGATTAAGCTTGGAATTGATGACTTCCTTCTTAAACCTTTCAGTCGGGAAGAACTGGAAAAAACACTGCACAAGGTTCTTTCCGGCAAGGCCTCGAAGGATCCAGCTGATCCACCCGGGGAGGAAGAAAGCTTGAATCCTACAAGGGATGAGATCATCGCTTCCATGATTGACGGGTATCTGGAAACACATTATCAGGATCCAACGCTTTCGTTGCAGGCAGTGGCAGAGGAACTGAACTTTACCAGCGGTCACCTTCGGCGCATATACAAGAATGCGCGGCAGGAAACGTTCATGCACAAGCTGGAGGAGATTCGATTCAGAGAAGCCAAGAAACTGCTGCGGATGGGCATCTATCAGGGACAGGAAATCTCCGCGATGACCGGTTTTTCGGACCCGTTCTATTTCAGCAAGCGGTTTAAGCAGATCACGGGAATGACACCGACTGAATACCGCATTCTGTATCCGGCGGGCAAAGACAGGGAAGCATAAGTGCCGGAAGGATGTAATCCGGTGGTGCCCGTATTATCTGTCTGTACTCGCAGGACAATGGCTAAAGCAATAAGAGGGGAGCCCCTCTTTTTATTTGCCGATGGAAAAAACGTTCCCGAGCGAAGCATACGGAAGCGTGCACTGCGATCCATAGTATGCTTACACCTGGATCTGTGCCCATTTTCCGGTGTGCCAGCGCCATTTTCCAAGCCCGTAGCAGAGCAGCGTGTCAGAAATCATGGCGATCCAGACACCCACCAGATCGAGATGGAACACATAGACCAGAAGACCGGCGACAGCCGGACGGATCAGTGCGACACCGATAAATGTACTGACAGCGGTAAAGCGTGCATCCCCGGCTCCGCGCAGGGCGGAATTATAGACAAAGCGCGTGTTGGAAAGCGGATTGGCAACGGCAATGATGCGCAGCACGACAGCGGCCAGTGTAATGACCTGGGTTTCCTGACTGTAGATCCCGGCAATGGCGCCTCCCAGGAAAAAGATAATGACGGCAACGAGAAAAGACAGGACATATCCCATGCGGATAGCCTGCCGGGTGTACCAGCGGGAAAGGTCCGGCCGGCCACGCCCCAGCGTCTGTCCTGTCAGGGTTGTGGCGGCAATGCCGAAGGACATGCCGGTTGTGAAGGACATGGACTGGATGTTCATGGCGATATTGTGTGAGGCGTAGGAAATGTCCCCCAGGGATGTGACGATCAGGGTAAAGAGCATCATACCCACGCGCATGATCACCTGCTCCAAGAGAGCTGGCGTACCGATGCGTGAGACGCGCCGGATCATATCCCCATCGATCCGGACATGGTGCATGCCCCGAAGAGTGACAAACTGCCTGCCGCTCAGCAGCCAGTACAGACAGAAGCACAGTGCCACACCCTGCCCGATGACGGTAGCGATGGAAGCGCCTTTGACGCCGAGCGCAGGGAAACCGAGATGCCCCTGAATCAGCAGATAGTTCATGATGACATTGACGATATTGGCGGCACTGTTGGAATAGAAGGCAGCCCGTGTATTCCCGGCGCCGCGCAGGGCCGCGTTCATGATAAACGTAAGCCCCAGCATGGGAAAGCCATAGATCTGTACGTGAAAATAGGCAAAGGCATCCTGAATGGTGGATTCCGCAATGTTCTTTCCGGCAATGAAACGGATCAGCGGCTGATACCACACCAGCATGGCGATACTGATGAGGAGAATAATGGCCAGTGCCAGCAGGATCGACTGCCGAAGCGCATGATTCGCTTCTTCGCGGTTGCCGGCACCTTTTGCGCGGGCTACCAGCGCCGTTGTACCCGTGCCCAGTGCCATAAACGCGGAAAAGACAATAAAGCGGGGCTGCGTGCAGAGACTGACAGCATTTATCGCGCCGGTTCCAAGGGCAGAAACCATGATCGTGTCGGCCATGGAAACCAGGGTAGCCAGTATGTTTTCTCCCAGTGCGGGCCACATCAGCTGCAGGATCAGCCTGCTCCGCTCTCCGGTGTTTTCGGTTTCGATATCAATGATGGATCGGCGTCTGCGTGTTTCCTTGGCTTCCATGGGATATCAGACCTTTCGTGTTTCATCGGGGAGTGCCTTGCAGGGAAGATGTTTTCTGTGCGTGCATACGTGCTTCGGGGAAGACGGCCTTTGACGGAGAGGGTCACATGAACCCCAGCATGCCGCAGAGCAGTCCGGCTGCGCCGCACAGCAGCATGGTCAGAATGGGAGAGGCCTTGGCTTTTCGAAGGGCCACAAAAGCAGCGACGAAAAGTACGAGACAGGCCCATTGTGCATGGGCGAGGGATAGGGCGTTTCTTCCGCCAAAGACGACCTGGAGAAACATATTGAGTCCGGCGGCAAGAATCAGGGATACGACGGCCGGTCGGAGCGCGGAAAGAATGCTCTGCAGAAGAGGGAGTTCCCTGTACCTGCGATAGATGTAGGCGAGGATTGATACAAGGATAAGTGAGGGGAGGATGCATCCGAACGTGGCGGCTATGGCACCGGGGAGCCCGGCGGTTTTCAGGCCTACAAAAGTCGCTGCGTTAACGGCAATGGGTCCAGGCGTCATTTCCGCAATCGTGGAAAGGTCCATAAATTCAGTAGCGCTCAGCCAGGCATGTACATCGACTGTCTGATTCTGAATCAGGGGAATGGCGGCATAGCCTCCGCCCACGGAGAACATGCCGATCTGCAGAAAACTCAGGAAAAGCTGCAGAAGCATCATTGCCTGCCACCTCCCCTGCGTGCCATAAGTGCCATGATTACGCCGACCGCGGCGGAGGCAAGTATGATAAAGATCACATTTACGCGGAAAAAGAAGGTGGCGGCAAAGGCGGCTGCCATGATGACCAGGTGAACCCATTCCCTGGTTTTGATCACATTCTTTCCAAGACTCAGCGATACGTCCAGAATTACCGCAGCGACACCGCAGGACATGCCCTTGAGCACGAGGGCCACATAGCGGTTGGAAGCAAAACGCTGATAGAACAGAGAGATTATGGAGAGAATGACCATGGGCGGAATAATGGTGCCCAGCACTGCAGCGAGCATGCCTGTGAAGCCTGCGATCTTCCAGCCTACCTGTATGGCGGCATTCACGGCAATGGCCCCGGGACTGGACTGGGCAAGAGCGGTCATGTCCAGCATTTCCTGCTCGTCAATCCAGTGCAGTTCATCGACAAACTTGCGCTTCATAAAGGTTACAATGACAAAACCGCCGCCAAAGGTAAAAGCACTGATATAGAGCATGCTGAAAAAAAGCTTCAGGAGCCGTTTTCCTTTGGGTGCTGCCTGGGACATTCAGGTCGCCTCCTTATGTGACAGACGGGACGGGCGTACCACGACGATGTGCAGCCGGAAGAGGCCAGTCCCCCTGTACCCATGCATCATACCATGGGAGACGCAAAGAGAAAAGATTCGGGAAAAGGTACAGTGATGAGCGTTCACCGGTGATTGATAAGGTGCATGTGACAGGATACAATAAAGACAGTAGCAGGCGAAATCGGAAAAACAAAGCAAGGGGAAGGAACAGAACGCATGAAGAAGAGGGCAGGCAGCCTGATCGCACTGTTTTTTCTGTGGATGATTCCATGGCTGGCAGGGCATGCAGAAGGAACGCAGGCGCAGGATATTACGCACAGCTGCACTTATGCCGTCCTGGCGGGGCAGAAGCATTTCTCTTGGTGCATGGACAGGAAATACAGCACCTACTGGTCTGCGAACCGAAGCACAGACGCGTGCATGGAAGTGACGGCACCGGAGGGCGAAACGGTCTCATGCATCTGGATGCAGTGGGATAAGGAACCCTGTGCCTGGAATCTACAGGTGAAGGATGATGGCGGAAACTGGATTGACGCAGGGCATGTGGAAGGCACCTATCTCTCAGAGGTCTTTTTTCTGCCGGAAGGGAGTCTTGCATTTTCGTATTGTGCGCAGACCGGGCGATCGTCAGGCATTCCATCTCAATGAAATACATATCTATGGCGCGGGTTCTCTGCCGGCGGATGTGCAGGTGTGGAATCCGCCGGCTGAAAAGGCGGATCTGATGCTGCTCGTAGCGCATCCGGATGATGAGGTGCTCTGGTTTGGCGGTACGCTGCCCCGGTATGCCGGTGAAGAAGGCCGTGTGTGCCAGGTCTGTGTCATGGTTCCGTCTATCGCGTGCCGGCGCCTGGAACTTCTCGACTGCCTGTGGACATGCGGTGTCCGGTATTATCCGGCATGGGGCAACTGCAAGGAGGCGTTTTCCTTTTCGCTTTCTGAGCAGTACGCCGTCTGGGATCGGTATCATGTCTACGATATTGTAACCGGGTGGATCCGCCGTTTTCAGCCGGATGTGCTGCTTAAGCATGACCGGTTCGGCGAGTATGGGCACGGTGCCCATCAGGTGTGTGCGGATGCAGCTGTGCAATGTTTGGAAATGGCTGCAGGCGAAGCCATGTATCCGGACTCGTATCAGATGTACGGCACATGGGATGTGTCGAAGTGCTACCTGCATCTGTACCGGGAAGGTGTGATTCGCATGGACTGGCAGACGCCGCTGTCCGCCTTTGCGGGAAAGACCGGAATGCAGGTTGCACAGGAAGCGTTCATGTGTCATGTGTCCCAGTACAAAAAGGGAAAGTACCAGGTGGAGGATACGGGCCGATGCGACTGCAGTCTGTTCGGACTGTACCGGAGCCGTGTGGGAGCCGATGAAAAAGGCGATGACTTCTTCGAGCATATACCGTAGGATCGGAACAGAAATCTCCGGCAAAACCGCGGTGAACCGGGAAGAAAGCCTGACAGGCACCTGGAAGGAAGTGCACTGCTTATGGTACAATTCTCCTGACAGGAGAATCGTTATCTGAAAGTATAAGAATAAAGGGGGTACCATTATGCGTCTGTCCCGCATCTGCAGTCTATGTGTGCTGATGCTGCTACTCTGGGTCTGCGGGAGTGCTGTGTCGGCATCGTATTATTACGGGATCATGGAAGTGGATGATTGTAAGGAATGGGTGTCTCTGCGGGAAAAGCCCAGCACGAAGAGCAGACGTCTGGCGAAAGTCCCGCTGCATGCACTGGTTACGGATGCTGCATGGACATCAGAATACGGTGAGTTTGCTTTTTGCCGGTATAATGGACAGTCCGGGTATATTCTGCTGGAATACCTGCAGAAATGGCAAGAATCGAACCTGGATGAAATGGACGGCTATAGCAGAACCATGGGCTTTACCATGTGGTATGATCCGGCCAGACTGCGGGTGACGGAGGATGCCGCGGAAAAAGGAAGCAGCATGCTGATCGAAGCGAGCAGAGAGGGCGTGCCGGCATACCTGGAGATTATGCCGGCGGAGAGCGTGGGCATGGAACCGAAAGCTTTCCTTATGCAAAGTGCGCCGAAGGGCACAGTAATCCGAAACGATGAAAGCGCATACAGTATGGAGATTTCCTATTATCAGAAACCTTCTGCTCTCAATCCGGATCTTATGGAAACCTGCTATGCCGTTACCTGTGAAAACCTGCAGCTGGTTGCCACGGGCACATGGCCGGCCTCTGAGAACGACGTATGGCTTGCTACGTTTGGTCATGTTCTGCGCAGCATCTGGCCGGAGCAGCCGTTCCCTGTGCGCGCCGACTGGGCAGAAGAAGCCGACCAGGTCCTGGTCGTGGACGAGGAAGGCGAAAACGTGAGTATTATGGCGGATGATCCTGTCACGGATGTGCAGCTCCTGTCACTGGACCTGTGCCCAGATGAATACGGGGATATGTCTTTTCAGGCGACGGTGCTGCAGACGTGCCGCGACATTACGGAGGACGAGCCGCTGGTTATAAGGATTGCTTTCCCGGGCGATGTGCCGGCGTACGGCATACGGGTTACGGATGAGAACTACACCATCTGGCAGTTTGCCATTGGCATCAGCGGCGAGGATGGATCGCTGGTGCTTTCGGAATTCTAAGAGCAGGGAGCTCGTTTTTTGCGGGCTCCCTGCTGTATCTGGAAATTCTGTCACCGATCGGGCGGCAGTTCCATGATTGCACAGACAGCCGGCCTTTCAGGAATAGCGGATTCCTTTGCTCACCCATGCAACGGCGGACATGTCTCTCTTCGTCTGGACAGGCATAGAGCGCACCGGCTGCTGCGCTTTTCGTCACTGGCGGGAAATCATGCCGGAGAATGGCTGCGCATGCGGAACGGGCGATGCAGAAGAAGATGACGGTTCCTTCTTCTCACTCGTCCTTCAGAGGGACGAACTGACAGTCGCCTTCGCAGATGATCAGGACATCATCCCAGACGCCCAGCGCATGGTTGCGGAAATAGACGCCGATCTCGTGGGTGTCATAACATTCCATGATAACGGAGCGGACGGCGCTGCCGCGCCCGCTTTCCAGACTGGCTACATCGATCTGAACAATGCGTATGGTATCTGTGCCATATGAAGGCAGTAAAGCTGACGGGAAAGAGCTTCGGTATGTTCCCTGTGCTGATGAAGCGGTATATTCCCCTTGGCATTACCAGCTTTCTGAGTCAGGCATCCCTGGTCGTGTCCATGGCGGCGGTACAGAATTCCACTGCCAAGTGGGGTGCGCTGGACCCGGTGTTCGGTCAGCCTCAGTATACCCAGATTCCGCTGGCTGTACTGGGCATTGTCATGAAGTTCTTCCAGATTGCCATCTCCATCTCCGTGGCCTGTCTGCGGGCTGCATACCTGTGGTGGGCTATAATATCGGTGCCGGACGGAAGGATCGAGTAAAAACGCTGTTTACATACCTGCTTGCCGCGAAGGCGATCGTAGGCTTTGCAGCCCTGTTCATTGTGGAAGTGTTCCCCAGAGGGCTCATCAATATTTTCGGCGCGGCCAATGAAGGCGAGTACTATACCCAGTTCGCAGTCCGTTCTTTCCGCATATACCTCTGCATGATGCCTCTGGCCATGGTGAACAAGGGCACCTTCATTTTCCTGCAGGCGCTGGGCAAGGCCAGGGAGAGCATGATTTTGAGTCTGGTGCGTGAAATCATCTTTGGCGTGTTCCTGCCGATCCTGCTGCCTCTGGTCTTCGCACTGAGCGGGATTCTGTATTCCTTCCCGGCAGCAGACATTCTGACCTTTATCCTGTCAATGATCGTTATCCTTCGCACATATAAGGAGTTACTAGGAAACTGATATGCAGCCCAAACAGAACAAAATGGGCGTAATGCCCATTCCCCAGCTTCTGCTGTCCATGGCGATTCCGCTGATGCTGTCTCTTCTGGTACAGTCGCTGTACAATATTGTGGACAGCATCTATGTATCGCGCATCTCCGAGAAAGCACTGACTGCCACCTCCCTGGTTTATCCCGTGCAGATACTGATGATTGCCCTGGGCGTGGGAACGGCAGTGGGCATCAATGCCCTGCTGTCGCGTCTTCTGGGACAGAAAAAGAAGGTCGAAGTAACAAAAGGCGCAACAACGGGCCTGGTGCTGGCTGTGCTCAGTTCCTGCCTGTTAATTCTGCTGGGCCTGTTCTTCTCCGATGCGATTGCGCATATGCTGACAGCGGATGAGGAAACAGCACAGCTCTGTGCCGTCTATCTGCGGGTCGTGACCGTGTTCAGCACGGGCTCCTTTGTGGAAACCATGGCGCAGCGCTTTCTGCAGTCCAGCGGCAAGACCGGGCTGAGCATGATATCCCTGGTAGTCGGTGCTCTGACCAATATTATCCTGGATCCTATTTTTATCTTTCACTGGAACATGGGCATTTTTGGCGTGGCGGTCGCGACGGTTATCGGTCAGTGGCTAGGCGCGGCGGTGGCGATCCTGCTCAATGCATTTCTGAATCCGGAGGTTGCCGTTTCCTTCCGCGGATTTCATCTGGAAGGCGCAACCGTATGGGCGATCTATCAGGTGGGTCTGCCCACGATTCTCATGCAGGCCATGGGCTCCATCATGAATTTCGGCATGAACGCAATCCTGGGAACGGGCACAGCCGTGGCCTTTTTCGGGGCCTACTTTAAGCTGCAGAACTTTCTGTTCATGCCCATGAACGGTCTGGGACAGGCGTGCCTGCCTATTATCGGCTTCAATTACGGCGCGGGGAACAGACAGCGGATTCAGGCAACCGTAAGGACCGCCGTAAAGTGGGGCGTCTGCATTGGTCTTGCAGGAACGGTCCTGTTCATGGCGCTGCCCCGGCAGCTGCTTTCTCTGTTCAATGCCAGTGAGGACCTTCTGGCCCTTGGAACACCGGCTGTGCGCATGATCTGCGTCACCTATGCCCTGACCGCGGTGACAACCGTGCTGGGTATGTGCGCGTCCGGACTGGGCAATGGAATGATCAATATGATCGGCACAGGCCTGCGGCAGGTGCTGATCCTGCTCCCCTGCTTTTCTCTGCTCAAGGCACTGGCAGGACTGCCTGCCGCCTGGACAGCCATGTGGGTGGCGGAAGCATGCGCTGCGCTGTTTGTGATACTTGCCTATCATGGAGAGCAGAAGCGGAAGATCGCAGCATAATCCGGCAATCTTAAAAAAGCTCATGGAGCGGTCCATGGGCTTTTTTCGTGGAAGAATGGCAAAAAGCGTTTTTTTCTGCAGCCGGATGGACAACCAGTGGACTGCCTGCCTATAATGACACCATGGATGCATACGCATGCTGCGGCATGGAATGGCAGAGCAGGAAACGCTGCAGATGGAAAGAAAAATGACCCGATGGCGTATTGCTTCAGGCGTCATGATCCGACCCATGTGTCCGATAGGGCTGTCCAAATGCCAGGCGTGTCATCTGCTTTACGGCGATTGTATGTATTATGGCGGAAGCTTATCATGGGAACATCAGTCTTTCCTGGATCACTGTGTCGGCTGTGGCCGATACAGTGATTACGGCAGCGCTGCGCCCGTTCCGGGCACGAGATTCTGTCGGATGCTCTGCGGATCGCGGATGTCCAGAAGCGGATACTGGTTTTTCTCTCTGGCGAGGAGAGAAAGCGGCAGAACCTTCCGGGACGGCGGAAAAGTGACGGACGGGTCAGTCAAACGTACGCCCTTTATGGGAATGCACGAAGGAAAGAAAAGCGTATGAAGATGAATTGGTTTACATGTCTTGGAAAAGCACTGGCTTTATGGCTCACATTCTGCAGTGTGCTATCGCTGTCTGTGCCGGCTCGGGCCCTTGCGGATGCGGCGTCTGTAGGGTATATGCCGAATGTGACAGAGGCCATGACGGACCCGGCTTTCTGATCAGGCGTGACGGATGATCCGGATGCACTCCTGGCTACGCCGGAGGAGATTGCCAGGATTAATCAGGCAGCCATTGACGGCGCAGGCACGAACCGGCGTGACATGCGTACGCTCAGGGAAACCTATAACGGCCTGGCCCGCAACGAAGCCCTGGCCCAGAGTGCGGCGGATGACGCAGAATACTACCTGGGATGGGTATGGGATCAGAACGGGCATAAGATGACCCAGGAGGATTTTGACAGCATTATCGCCAACACGCTTGATCCGAATGCAGATGAGGTAATGCCTGTCAGGTGGGGCATTGCGGTAAAGCGCACAGCGCTGATTGCCTTTCCCTGGGACGGGCAGATCCTGGATGACCCCGTGGATTTTGACTTCGACTATCAGCCGCTGGTGGGCATTCGTGTGAACGAACCGGTGGCGATTTACTCTTCGTCTGCAGACGGACAGTATTTTTCTGTGTCCACATCCTGCTGTACGGGCTGGGTCAGGGCAGAGGATATCGCGATCTGTGCAGATAAGGAGGAGTGGCTGTCTGCATGGGATATTCCCGCGGAAAAGCGTCTGGTATTCTGGGGCGATAAGATGTACACTGATTATTCGCGCACGGCTCAGGATACCGCAGCCTGTCTGATTACCATGGGTACGGTACTGGAGCGCATGGAGGAGATGGACCCGGATGCACTGGTGATCAACCGTCTGCCGCTGCATAACTATGCTGTGTACCTGCCTATCCGCAATGCGGATGGAAGCTATGGCAGAACGCCGGCGCTCATTAACGCACGGGAACGGGTGAGCGAGGATTATCTGCCTCTGACAGCCCGTAATCTGGCCATGGTGGCGCTCGCTTCCCTGGGAGACATGTACGGCTGGGGCGCAGGGCTCAACAATGAGGACTGTACCAGTCTGAATCATTCCGTCTTCTGCTGCTTTGGACTGGATATGCCCCGCAACGGCACATGGCAGTGGCTGCTGAACTATCCCAAGGCAGAGATCGGCAGCTATACGCTGGAGGAAAAGGAAGCATTGCTGGATGCGCTGCCCATGGGTGTGCTGCTGAATTTCCCGGGGCATCAGATGATGTATCTGGGAAAATATGGCGGTAACTATTATGTGGTCAGTGCAGTGAGCAGCCTGATGAGCCCTTACAGCGGGAACCGGCAGCGTACCCGGGATGTACAGATCAATACACTGGATATCAAGAGGGCGAATGGCCGGACATGGATGCAGTCGCTGAACCAGGCATATATGCCCTGGATGCTGCTGGAAGAAGGAGAGGCGCATACGCTGGTGGAACTGCCGGCATACCATGATGCGACCGCCTTCTGTCTGGAAAAAGGACTGATGGATGCGTATCCCACCGGATATTTCCTTCCGCTTCGCACTGCGACCGTGGCGGAAGCGGTGGAAATGCTGTGGCGGATTGCGGGAAGGCCGGAGCCGGACAGCGAGCAGGAAGGCTATGCGGACATGGACAAGGGTGCGGCGCATGAAAAGGCTGCACTGTGGGCTAGACAGTCGGGTGTGTACACAGGCGAGGATGGAAACTTCCGGGGTCAGGCAGGCCTGACCTGGAGTGCTATGGAGGATATGACAGAGAATATGCTGGATACGGATGTGATGGGTGATCTGATCGCCCCGGATGCGTATATGACCCGGGCGGATCTGGCAGGTATTGCCATGCCCGCCAGCGAAGCGTGGGCAGCACGGCACCCGCAGATGCCCAGTGCGCCTTTTGGTACAGCCAGTGTCTCCGCACCGTATTATGCCAGGCCATGCAATGAACGTCTGGCATCCCTGCCGGAAGCACTGATGCAGATGACGGAGGACGGCTATGCCTGGGAATACGCGTATGCAGCGGATAAGCCCGCCTATGCCCTGACACTCATGGATTATGCGAATATCTATTCCTTCATTCATACCCATACGCTGGACCAGGCGGCACTGCGGCAGGTGCTGTCCGACGCCGATCGCATGGTGCACCGCCGGGCGTTTACGGACGAGGAGATTGAACTGCTCTTGGGCAATGACCTGGCGGCAGCCATGGCGTGCTTTGCCTCTCCCAGCACGATTGTGATCGGCGAGAAGGGATACAGCGAAAAATGGATGTATGATCACACCATTGAGGAATGGGCAGCGGAGGGCATTACGCCTGATATGGTACGTGCTGTGCAGACCAGCTATGCCAACCCCCTCTTTACTCAGGAAGCGGCCAAGGCATTCAGCCAGAAGCTGTATGCGTACACCGGCGTTGTGACACCGGTCAGACTGAAACAGTGGAACGCAGGCGACATATGGCCTGACGGTTCAATACAGGAAGCGGACAATGAGAGCGGAGTCATGCTGGATGTGATCGAATTCTGTCAGTATCCTGACTATCCTACCGGATGCGAAAGCGTGTCTCTGTATATGCTGCTCCGCTACTACGGCGTGGATGTGACAGTGGACCAGATCTATGATCGGCTGCCCATGGGCGCACAGCCCTATGAAGATGAAAACGGCGTGCGTCACGGCGCCAACCCGGAAAGCGCGTTTGTGGGCGATCCCAGAAGCGAATACTCCTACGGCGTATTCAACCGTCCCATTGCCCAGGTGGCGGAACAGTTCATGCCCGGCGTCGAAACACGGGAGGGCGCGACCATCGATGATATCAAGGCTATCCTGGATACCGGCAATCCGGTGCTGGCGTGGTATGTGTCCGCGCCTATGCGGGAGATCATGTACCGCTGGAGCTGGATTGATGAAAACGGTGAAACAGTGCATTGGCCGGGCGGTGAGCATGCCGTGGTGATCTGCGGCTATGACGATGCGTCCCTGACCTATCGGGATCCCAACGCGGGTACAACGGTCGTGATTGACGCGGATATCTTCCGCAGGCGCTTTGAGGAGCTGGGCGGACGGATTGTATATTACACACGGGAGGACAGCAGCCTGTCCTAAAACCGGCAGAGCACGGGGACAGGGCTGCTGCCAGGCGCACGCTGTGTGTCCGTATGCCCGGCGGCAATGCCTGCAAACGAGGTGAAGAGCTTTGAAGAAATGCAGAAATCTGGTCATCGGCGGGATTGAAAGCAAGACGGTTGCACTTGTTTTGATTTCCATGGTTCTGGTGGCCGTGGTCTTTGTCACGTCCATGCTGACACAGAGCAGTATGCTGACACGCCTGACGCAGGAGACCAGTGAGCGGCAGCTTGCTTCCATAACCGGGACCACGGAAAATGTGATTCATACGATGATTGTGGAAAACATGGACCGCCAGACGGAACTGGAAGCCAGGGTCGCGAATGAACTGTTCCACGACCGGGCCGTCGGTGTACAGACACTGGGTGATTATGTCACCAAGCTTCTGAGCAACCGGGAAATGGTGCTGCCCGCAGCATGGCAGCGGCCGGACGTATCCCGTGAAGGCGAAATGACGGTGAAGGCTCTGTTTGCGCAGGGAATGGAGGCATCGGACGCGGCGGCGTCGCTGGGCGTCATTGCCAATGCGGCAGACATGATGCTCTCCATCTGTGCGGCCTATGGTACGGACAATATCTGGTTCACCGTACCGGAAGGCGCAACGCTGATGGCCGATACTGTTCCCAGCAACTGGATCGACGCAGACGGCGCCTATGTGCCTTACAATGCCTGCGACCGCTACTGGTATCGCCAGGCCGTGGAAGCGGGTGAACTGGTCTTTTCGGATGCGGAGTATGACTATCGCACCGGAAGGCTGTGCGTTACATGCGCCATGCCGGTCTATGACGTCGAAGGCGCGCTGCTTGGCGTAGCCGGGGCGGACATTTTTCTGGACGATATGCAGAAGGCAATTCAGAAATCAGCGGAATCAGGCATTATTCTGGGCATTGTCAATCAGAGCGGGCATCTGATTATCGCGCCTGCAGAGAACGGCGATTTCCGGGTAATGAACTCTGCGGAAGCTGCGGACCTGCGCGATTCAGAATATGAAGAGCTGGCCGCACTGGTGCGCGATGCCATGCAGGGCAAGACCGAAGTGCGCCTGGTGCACGCGGTCGGTCAGGCGTATTATGCCATTGGCGTTCCCATGGAAACGGTAGGATGGACACTGCTGGCAGCCTACAGCCAGGCGGATGCGGAACGCCCGGTGCGTCAGCTGGAAGCAGATTACCATGCGATTCAGACGGGCGCGGTGACCGCCTATCGGAGCCAGAGCACAGCTGGCAGAACCATCGTCTGGATTGTCCTGGCCGCTGTGCTGCTTGCGATGCTGTTCAGCGCATACATGATGAGCAAGCGGATTGCAAAGCCGCTGAACACCATCACCAGGCGGATTTCCGAACTCAGCGAAACCAACATGGAATTTACAATGGAAGATGCCTACAGAACCGGGGACGAGGTGGAAAACCTGGCTGAGTCCTTTGCGATGATCTCCCACAGAACGGTGGAATACCTGGATACGGTCAGGCGTGTCACCGCGGAAAAGGAGCGCATCGGAGCGGAACTCTCTCTGGCCACGCGGATTCAGGCGGCCATGCTGCCGCATAGGGTGCCCGCTTTCCCGGATCGCAGGGATTTTGACATCATCGGCAGCATGGACCCGGCGAAGGAAGTCGGCGGCGATTTCTATGATTATTTCCTTATCGATGACGATCATCTGGGCATAGTCATTGCGGATGTATCCGGCAAGGGCGTGCCTGCCGCGCTGTTTATGATGGCCAGCAAGATTATACTGCAGAGCGTGGCCATGCTGGGCGGGTCGCCGGCCGAAATCCTGACCAAGACCAATCAGGCGATCTGCTCCAATAACGAGGCGCAGATGTTTGTGACGGTATGGATCGGTATTCTGGAACTGTCTACCGGAAAACTGACCTGTTCCAATGCGGGGCATGAATACCCGGTATGCAAGCGGCCTGACGGGGTCTTTGTGCTGTACAAGGATCGGCATGGTTTTGTCATTGGCGGCATAGAAGACGCGAAGTACAGGGAGTATTCGCTGGATCTGGAGCCCGGCACCAAGCTGTTTGTGTATACCGACGGCGTGCCGGAAGCGACCAATGCGCAGCAGAAACTGTTCGGCACAGAGCGCATGGTGGCGGCATTGAATGAAGCGCCCGATGCTTCGCCAATGGATATTCTGAAAAATGTGCGCAGGGCTGTGGACAGTTTTGTTCTGGATGCAGAGCAGTTTGACGATTTGACCATGGTCTGCCTGGAATACCGGGGACCGAATGCAGCAGACAAGGAGGCATGAGCATGCAGGAAATGACATTTCCGGCAGTCATCGAAAGCATTTCGAAGGTGACGGAATGGATTGACGAGACATTGGAAAAACTGGACTGTGCCATGAAAGCACAGATGCAGATTGATGTGGCCATTGATGAAATCTTTGGAAACATAGCGCGTTATGCGTACCCGGATCAGGAAGGCAGCGCGACGGTAAAGATAGCGTTCCATGAGGCAACGCGGGTGTTCTCCATTACCTTTGTGGACCAGGGTATTCCGTTTGATCCGCTGAGCCGGAAGGACCCCGATACGTCTCTTGGACTGGAAGAGCGAGAAATCGGGGGCCTGGGGATTTTTCTGGTAAGGAAGACCATGGATGATGTCAGCTACCAGTATCGGGATGGGAAAAACATCCTGTGCCTGAAAAAAAGCATTTAGAAAAGCAGGCCTGACGGTCAGGTCCGGAAGCTGCCGCCCCGGGCATGGAACAGGAACGGCGTCCATGGATGGTGTGGACGGAACCGGACCTTTTGTCATGATCTTCTGCCTGAAGAGCGGCGATCCGGCTCTTCAGGCCTTTTTCATGTGCGCATTTCTTCCTGCCCGCTGACGGGAACAGGCTTTGCGCACTTTTGAAAAGCAGCGGCTCCCGAAAGCGCACACATGCAGGTGCAGGGCAGCCTCCTGGAATGGCTGCCCCGCACTGCTGCTTTTCACAGGGAACAGAAACCGCATGATGGAAAGGCTTATGCCTGCCGGGCCATGCGCCCCAGATATCGCAGGCAGCGCTCAGGCCACAGATGCAGTCGGATTAAAAGCCGGATATGCCGCAGGCGGGCATGCGCAACCGGATGCAGGTCTACCAGGCTGAACAGGCACTTCTGCAGATGGTGCGTGACGGCAATATCAATTACCAGAGCGCGCTGGATAACAGCATCTCCCTCAGCCCCGGTGTGCCGGTAGAGGGCCGGGATCCGCTGCGCCAGGTCAAGACCAGCATTATCGTATTTACAACACTGGTATGCCGGGCAGCCATGGAAGGCGGACTCTCCCCGGAGGTGGCGTACCCGCTGGGAGATTCCTATATCCAGACCGCGGAGGACTGCCGCGACAGCGGAGAGCTTTCGGCGCTGGCGCATGCCATGTATCACGATTTTATCTACCGGGTGCATTATGTGCGCTCCAACCCGAACTATTCCCATGCATCCAGAAATGCTGCGATTACATTGAACTCAGTCTGGACCGGCGTATCCGTGTCTCGGACTTGGCAGCGCTGGTGGGATATACGGATTACTATCTGACGGAAAAGTTCCGGAAGGAAACCGGCCGGTCGATCAGCACCTACATTCGGGATGTGAAAATGGCGCGGGCCCGGGTGCTGCTGGATACCACAGACCTGTCCGTGGCAGAGATCGCGGACCGGCTCGCCTTTAACACGCCCAATTATTTCATCCAGAGCTTCCGCAGCGTCATGGGCTGTACACCCGCCCGATACAGGAAACGCGGATCGGCGGAAGCCGGCCGGGATCGGGACGCAGAATAGGATTGACGAGGGAAAGGGTTATGCGTATCATATTTCCGACAGAAACAACAAATCATGCTGCATGGGACAAAAATGGCTGGGCACCGGTCCTTTCCCGTGGAGCAGACCGTATTCCGGAGAAAATGGAAAAAGCGTACATGTAAGGAGGAATGTCTGATGCTAGTGGATACCAAAGCCCGCGTAGGCGTGTTTGCCATTGCACTGGGTGCCTACCTGCCCCAGTTCCCAAGCCTTGTTCCCGAGTTTGAAGGCCAGTACAGCGAATTCAAGAAGCTGATTCCGACATCGGTGGAGCTCGTCGACGGCGGGATTGTGACCACCAAGGAAAAGGCCATGGAGGCCGGGGACAAGTTCCGTGCAGCTGACGTGGACCTGGTGATTCTGCAGCTCCTGACCTATGCAACCAGCTACAATATGCTCCCCGCCGTGCGGGATCTGGATGTACCGGTAGTGCTTGTCAACGTACAGAAGAAGAAGGCACCGGATTATGCCACAACCGATACGCCTACCTGGCTGGGTGAGCTGTATGCCTGCGGCGCGGTCGGCGAAATGGTGGCGGACCTGGAGCGTGCCGGCAAGCGGCATGCCGTGATTACCGGCGTGGTGGAGGGCGGAGACCCCCAGGTGGAGGCGGAGATCAATGACTGGTGCAAGGCTGCGCAGGTGCGCCGCCGTTTCCGCAATACCAATATTGCCCAGATCGGCCGTCCTTACCCCGGCATGATGGACCTGTATATCGATGAAACCAACCTGTACCACCGCATGTGGCTGTATACCAAGCAGTTCGACTGGGAAAAGATGTGGGCGATTGCCGACAACATTACCGATGAGGCGGCCATCCGTGCCAAAGCGCAGGATATCCTGGACACCTTCGAGATCGAAGGCGGCGGCACCATTGAAAAAGTGTGGGATATGGCCCGGTATGTGGTGGCCTTTGAGCAGTGGGTCAAGGATGAACAGCTGGGCTTTGTGGCCAGCCATTATGACGGGTTTGCCCAGGGCGTGGCGGGAAAACTGGATTCCATGCTGATTCCTGCCTTCTCCATGCTGATCAAGCAGGGCACAGCCTGTGCCGTGGAGGGCGATATCAAGGTCGCCATGGCCATGGGCATTCTCAAGGTAATCGCGGGTACCGGTCAGCTGTCGGAAATGTACTCCATTGACTTTAACGAGGATATCTGCATTATCGGCCATTCGGGCAGCGGCGATGCGGACATTTCCCAGGCGAGAAAGCCTACCATGAAGATCGTCCCCGTGTTCCATGGCAAGACCGGTGGCGGCTATCTGACCCAGTTCTATCCGCCGGTAAACCAGCCCATTACCTTCCTCGGTATTACCCAGGACAAGGATGGCCACTTCAAGTTCGTGGTGGCGGAAGGCGTCAATGAGGAAGGCCCCATCTTCATGTTCGGCGATACCAATATGCGCATGCGCTTTACCTGCGGTGCCCGTGACTTCTGCAACCGCTGGAGCGAAGCCGGCCCCACCCACCATATGGCGGCAGCCGTAGGCCGGCATATCGATACACTGCTGAAGGTAGCCAAGATCTTTAATGTGCCTGTGGATGTAATCACCCGCTGAGGAGGAAGAGAACAATGGAAAATATACTGAATGCGCCTTTTATGATTGATATGATCCGCACCGTGACCAATATGTACGATCACGGCTGGGACGAACGCAACGGCGGCAACGTCAGTCTGATGCTGGAGGAGAGCGAAGTGCGCGCATACCTGGATACGGACCAGGTGCTGCGCACGATCCCCACCGGGTTTACCGCCCCGGAACTGGACGGGAAGTATTTCCTTGTCACCGGCACGGGCAAGTATTTCAAGAATGTACAGTACGCGCCGGACGTGAACCTGGGCCTTGTGCGGCTGCGGGATCAGGGCACCCAGGCGGATCTTCTCTGGGGCTACAGCGACGGCGGACAGTTCACCAGCGAGTTCCCGGCCCATATGATGAGTCATGTGGCGCGCCTGAAGGTGAACCCGGAGAACCGTGTGGTCATGCACTGCCATCCCGCGAATCTTCTGGCCATGACCTATGTCCATGACCTGGATGAGAAGAAGTTCACGCGCACGCTCTGGCAGATGTGCACGGAGTGCATTGTCGTGTTCCCCGAGGGCGTGAACGTACTGCCCTGGATGCTGTGCGGCACGAACGAAATCGGCGAGGCAACGGCGGAGAAGATGCTGACGGCACGGCTGGTGGTATGGAGCCAGCATGGCATCTATGGCGCGGGCAAGGACCTGGATGAAACCTTCGGCCTGATTGAGACCGCGGAAAAGGCAGCCGAGATTTATATGAAGATCGCCCATCTGCCGCTGGTGAACACGATTACGGATGCGCAGATGCATCAGCTGGAAAAGCGCTTCAACATCAAGGCACGGGAAGGTTATCTCTCCTGAAACGCCTGACAGACCGCATGATCGAAAGAGAACAGAAAAAGAGCCTGAGACGGGGCGCTCCCCCTCTCAGGCTCTTTTTTGCGGCACTTCAGGTGAAAGAGAAGAAGGCCGACATCAGGCGGGCAATCTGTGCCGGTGACTCCCGCTGCGGCTTGTTCAGCCAGACACAGATGATGCGGTAGGCGCCATAGGTGATGAAATTGTAGCGGTATTCCTGGGCGGATTCGTCGTTCTCGTCGGCGTACTTTGTGAGGGCTGCCTCTCTGACGGCAGAGAGAGAAAACAGCTTCTGCGGAAACAGCGGATCCACATTGTTGTTGATAATCAGACGCCCGAACTCCAGATGCGCTTCCAGGTATTTACATGTGGTCTCAATAATCCGGACCGGATCAGTGGCATGCTGCCGGATGGCGGCGGAGAGAAAGTCCAGAAAATTGTTTTCCATATCGGTCAGAAGATCCAGCGGACTTCCGTAATACCTGTAAAAAGTGGAGCGGTTGACATTCGCAGTCTGGCAGAGTGCACGGACGGAGACATGATGAATGTCCTGGTCATGCAGCATTTCCATCAACGCATCCTTCAGCATCTGCCGGGTCATGCGGACACGGCGGTCCCTGCTTTTTTCCACAGCTGTCCCTCCTTCTTTTGCTTTTTGCAACACTTTTTCACATTGTGTTGAAAATCCATCCATTGGCTCTGATCTGTTGATTGTTTTGCCGGCATTCGCTGGATAAAATGGTAGAAGAAAAACCAGATCTGTCAAGAGGGAGGGAAGCGCATGGATTATGTATGGTGTATACTGGCTGCACTGTGGGCCGGCGTGGGAACCGGACTGGCCGGGCTGTCCGCCGCTACGGTCATGGTGCCGATCCTGATGGTTCTCTGTCCCGCCTTTTCCGGAGAAAACGGTGTGTACCAGGCAACGGCGATTGCCCTGGCGTCGGACATTTTTGGCTCTGCAGTGACTGCCTTTACCTATGCGCGGCACGGAAACATGGATCTGAAGCGCGGGCGGGTGATGATGGTCTGCGTTCTGCTCATGTGTACAGTGGGCAGCTATGCGGCCTATATCGCGGGTAACGTGGTGCTGGGAAATTTCTCCCTGTTTCTGACACTGTGCATTGGCATCCGGTTTCTGGTAAAGCCAGATACGGGCAGCCGAAGACCGTCTGTGCGCGGTGCACGGCTGGATGGCAAAGCGGTGGCCTGGTCGCTGTTCTTTGGCCTGACCGTAGGCTTTGGTACGGGCTTTGTGGGGACCGGGGGCGGCATGATCATGCTGATTGTGTTTACGGTATTTCTGGGCATGGACCAGCGGACAGCTGTAGGTACCAGTACCTTTATTATGACGTTTACGGCGCTGATTGCGGCGGTGAGTCATATCCTGATTCATCCGGCCATCGTGCTGGAAAAATGGGATATGCTGCTTCTGTGCATGACAGTGGCAACATCTGCCAGTCTTCTGTCAGCGCGTTTTGCCAACCGTATGAAAAACAGAACGGTAGGGCTGGCTACCGGCGGGGTGCTGACCGTGCTGGGCGCGTCCATGCTGCTTCTGTATTACAGGGATGTCCTGGCCTCATGGACGCTGCTTCCCCAGATCCTGCGCTGTTTCGGTATGCTTCTGATGTTTATTATTCCGGCGCTTATGGTCCTTGTGCCGATCCGTTTCCTGACCCGTGTGCCATCCTATGTTTTCCGCAAGCTTCTGCACATGATGGCTTTTTCATTCTCCATGCTGGTGATTCTCCGGGCGGAGAGCTGGCAGGCAGCGGCGCTGACCGCGCTGGTGAGCGCGGCTGTGATCTATCCCATACTGTGTCTTTGCGAGAACAGGGCGTGGTACGGGAAACTGATGGTGCAGAAAAGTCCGGGCGAGGTCAAGCGCAGTATGCTGATGATCTTCTCTGTCATTGCTGCGGTGGTCGGACTGGCCTGGGGGGTCGGAAAACAGCAGCATCTGGCGGCAGCGGCCATAATGATGTGGGGCTGCGGGGATGCGGCGGCCGCGCTGGTCGGCATACCGTGGGGCCGGCACAAGGTACACTCCCGCTGGACAGACGGAAAGAAGTCCTGGGAGGGTACGCTGGCCATGGCGGCCGTTTCTTTCCTCAGCGGCATTTCCGTACTGCTCTGGCAGCATACGCCCGTGCCGCAGGCGCTGTACATGGCCGGGCTGGGGGCCGTGCTGGGAAGCGCCACGGAACTTTTTTCGCACAGTGAATATGACACGGTTACCGTACCGCTGGTCATAGTTCTGGTGCTGCTGGCGTGTACAGCGCTGTAAAAGCAGAGAGAACATATGCAAAAACGGCTTTCCGCACCGGGAAGGCCGGGGCAGAAAGCCGTGATGCGCATCCGTGAAAAGACGAATGCGTCTTTCATGCAATTTATGATTCCTGAGCTGAGCGGATTACTGCACAGGGACAAACTCCAGATCGGACAGGAAATCAATGCACATGCCGATCTGCGCATTGGTCAGCGTCTGACTGGCTGCGCTGGGACTGGGCGTCATATTGAACTCAATCATATAGCCCTTGTAGATGGACAGGATATCCACAAAGTCCGTATCACTGCCGATTTCGCGGGCGATCAGCAGCTTGGTGCCGTGGGAGGTGTTCTGATAGGAGATGTCCACATCGTTCATCTCGGTATAGGTAGCTTCCAGAGCAGCCAGCTGATCGTCTGTCAGATCATTCATCCGCTGCACATCGCCGTAGAGTTCGTCAAAGGCGATGGACAGGTACAGCTGTGGCTTGGTCATATCCTGGGACAGAACCGAAGCCACAATGGTGCCGCCGCGCACATTGACAACCTGCAGCTCATAGCCTTCGGGCAGCTTGCAGGTCAGCTCAAAAGCGCCGTTCACGGTCAGTGTCCCCAGCTTCTGCGCCGCATTGTTCTGTGCCGGAGACTCCACGACGACTGCGGCCACGGTCTTATTGATCTTTCTCGTATAATCCTTGAAGATATAGCCGACTACATTGCTTTCCGGATCGCGCGCGCGGTACCAGCGTTTGGTTTCCCCTTCCACGATCAGCTGCTGCCCATCGGGATAGGAGGCCAGACGTGTGGTGATCTTGGACGGGCCCTTGCGGAAATTGAAAACTGCACTACGTCTTTGATACGGATTCAGGCGGCGTGACCGGAGGGCTCGTTTTTCGGGCAAAAAGGGCTCGTTCGAGCCTTCTTGTGAAGTCGGGTATTTACCCGGCTGTTTTTTGTTTGTAGCGAGCATTTGAAGCAAAAAAAAGATGTGAGATTTACAATCTCCCTATTGACATAAGTACTTCTATATAGTATAATCCGAAACGGAATTGACCAAGGAGGTTATATTATGAATAA
>CACWXY010000040.1 GCA_902764915.1 uncultured Eubacteriales bacterium
CTAACTCCTGGTCAGCGTTCCTATCTTACTATGGGGTACCCTCCTTTTCAATTGACCGCTCCTTCATCGGTCAGTTTGGATTATACAGGAAGCTGCGTATTCCATTTTGATTCCGATCCTTTTTACCGTCTTGATTTCTTATGATAGACAAAGCCGTACTCATCCTTCAGAATTTCGAGCATTTCAAAAAGCACAGGACATACGGAAGCATTGCTTACGATTCCAAGCAGACTTGCCCAGCGATCTGGTCTTGCCGTAAACGGAAATTCGGCGCAATTGACAGGTTTGCAATCTCCAAGAAGGCAACTTCCGTCTTTCTGAAGAAAATCGCACGGCTTATGATTGGTATCGTATGATCCTTCCTGATTTTGATGGAGATACTGTGCCTTGAAATCATCAGGGGGCATATTGAACTTCTCAGCACATTTCATTATGTCTTCATCGGACAGATTCCCCCGATACTCTTTGCAGCAATTTCGGCATGAATTGCAATCGTAATCGGCAAACAGTTCATTGTGCAATTCGAGGAATTGGGCATCCAATTCTTCAGGATCAGCATGACCTTTCAGATAGGTGCGGAATGCGTAGTTTTCATCTTCCCTTTGTTTCGCTCGAGCGGCTATTTCATTTGGAGCGATCATTTCATGTTTTTCCTCCCAGTAGAGTTGATCGTTAACAGGATTCATTATTTGATCATCATTCTGATTTGCCAGACACTGTCTGGCATTTGGTATTCAATTAAGCCAAAGAGGGATGGCTGCTATAAGGTCGCATTTTGCGACCTTATATGATATGACTGTCTTTCCGGAAATCTCAATCATATCAAACAGGCGATGTATCATTGCCGATGCGATTTCGAAGGTCTTCAACAGAAGGTAATTGTGACTGTAAGTTTTCCGGCAATTGACTGGTAACGCGATATTCGCTGATTCCGATTGGTTTGCTGACATCTCGCAGGGAGTATTCCGCCACTAGGTTGTTCTTGCTTTTGCAAAGCAATAAACCAATAGATGGAGCATCATGTTCTGTTCGTAGCTGAGCATCGACCGCGGAGAGATAGAAGTTGAGTTTTCCAGCATATTCGGGTTTGAATTCACCGGTCTTGAGTTCTATTACTACGTAGCATCGCAGATTCAGATTGTAGAAGAGCAAATCAATGTAGAAATCGTCTCCGCCGACATTCAGATGGTACTGATTTCCGAGGAAAGCAAATCCTGTCCCGAGTTGCAGCAGAAGCTTTGTCACATCAGCAATGAGAGCCTGTTCGATATCACGTTCAACAATATCCGCTTTGAATGGAAGAAAGTCGAATACATATGGATCTTTCATCATCTGTGTGGCCAGATCACTCTGGGAAGACGGAAGTCGGGCGGGAAAGTTCGATACTTTTTTCCGGGAGTGCTTGCCTGCCATACAGATCTGTTTCAATTTGATGTATCAGTACATCATGTGACCAGCCATTCGCATAGGATTGGTTAATATACCAGATGCGTTTCTGCTGATCTTTGACTTTGTCAATAATCGCTATGTTATGCGACCATGATATTTGTGCAGACACTGTCTGCACAAATTCATCATCCGGATATGTTGATGCAAACTTGCCATGTATTTAAGATTGCGAACAGAAAACCCTTTGGCATCAGGGTATTCTGTTCGCAGATCTCGGGAAAGATTCTCTATGAATTTGTTTCCCCATGTTTTATGAGCATTTATGATTTTTCCAATATGGTAGTATAGAAGAAGAAGCTCTTTATTGGCACTGGCTGCTGCGCGATATTGTGCACTCCTAATTCAGTCTTAATGTTTGCTATGACATTGAAGTATTCTTTCTGATTCATCAACATCTGATTAGCCTTTCTTTATGACGGTCTTGCTTTGAATTCTGCCTGGATCTTTTCAAGCTCTCCGGGAGATGCTTTTTTTCATCAGCCAATCATCAGATCTAACAGACAGCGTCTGTTAAATCTGAACAAATTATAACTGAGAAACTGCGGACCAGCAATCTCGAGTTTTGCATACAGGCAGGGAATAGGTTCTTTATTGCCATGATCGAGAAAAAGTAGATCGTCATTTCTGCACGGTAAGTCGCAGTAGCCGAAACAGATCATGCACGCAAATGAAAAACGGGTGTACAACGACAAAAAAATGCACCCCCGGGGGTGCAAGGGGGGTGCAGGGGTGGACGAATTATGGGTGTCGCCTTTGAATAAACAGGCCTTGTCCGAAAAGAACAAAGCCCGGGATGTTTTTTTCAGCGTTTTTTCAGCACCTTGGTGATACCCATAACTGCGCCGAAGACAACTCCAGCAATCGGCCAGATGATCCAGGAAATGTTCCAGTGATATCCGATAAAGCTCCACGCCAGATATGCGGCGGTGATCAGGCACCAGTACACACCGCAGATATATCCGTAGTGCTTGCTGTTCTCCTTGCTTTCGCGGGAATACTCCTCTTCTTCAAGAAGCATCTGGTAACTGCCCCAGACGATAGAGACACGGACGATCAGCAGAACACCGATCGCCGCCATCACCAGAACAGAAGCGATTCCAATCACGCCCCAGAAGGATTCCTTTCCGAAGAACATACAGATGAAAAGCGGAATCGTTGATGCGATACAGATCAGGATTCCGATGAGCAGATACCGGGTGTGCATAGGCTGGAATCTTTCTTTCCGATCATTGACCATGCCTGTCACGCCGTAAAGCGTATCTATGGGTTCCTTCTCCAGATACTCATAGCGGGAGATCCGCAGATTGGAGATGATGAAAAGGCCAACTGCCGGGATAATCATCAGCATCAGGACGACCAGCCCGACGCCGCCCGCCGCTTCCTCAGACCAGTTCAGCAGACCAAATGACTGAGCACCGCCCAGCAGGATCAGGGCAACCGGGGAGAGAATGCAGAGCATGACGCCGAGCGCAACCCGCCGGGAGTTCTCTTCCTTTATTGTCATGAAGGTATTGGCTTCCTCCATGCTGATGGTGTGGGACGAGCTGTCCGCGGCACTTTCCTGGGTCGGTTCCGTCTGCTCCAGATTATCTTTCAGCAAATAATCCGTGCTCACACCGAACAGTTCTGAGAGCTGGATCATCCGGCTCATATCCGGGATGGACTGAGCGCCTTCCCACTTTGAGACAGCCTGCCGACTGACATTCAGTTTCTCCGCCAGTTCTTCCTGCGACCAGCCATTCTTCTTTCTGAGATCGATCAATTTGTCCGCAAAGATCATTTTGGTTTCTTCCTCCTTGGTTTTGTCCCGTTCCGGGCAAAGCCAGAATAGCTGATCGGACTGTTGCAGGCTATCAAACAGGGCTGGAAATCCCGCAACCAGCAGTTGCAACTGGTGATATGTCTGATCGGGATTCTCCCAAAATCCTCTTAGCTCAGATATCCTTCTGCCTGCAACAATTCCAGAACCCGCGCTTCTCGCTCAAACATCATTTTATTATATGGGCTTTCCTGAACGTTTCGGTTCTTCTCTATTGCTGTTGCGGGGGTGACGAATTCCGGCTTGTAGGATTCTTTCGCTTCGTATTCGTCCAGATCCTGAGCAATTGACTCGTCCTCTGCCTCGCAGAGATAATAATAGTTATCCTGCACAAAGCATTCCGTATCATCTTTATCACTTTTCTGAATTCGATGAACGATTCCGTATTCTTTTACTGTCCCTGGAATAACTCTCAGCCCAGCTTCTTCCCGGGTCTCGCGGATCATGGCTTCAATCGGGTTTTCCTGTCCCTCTATGCCACCGCCGGGGAATTTGTAGTAATCATATTTCAGGCTGTGAACCATGGCAACTTTTCCGCTTCTGATGATAATGCTTCTGGCCGAGTTGCGCGTGAACGTATGCGTGCACGCGCTATAATCCTTTTTATCCATTTCAAAAAGTAATCTCATCTATTATTACCTCATAAAGCCTTCCCCATAATCAGTTCCGTGGGCTGTTCATAGCCAGGGAAAGGCAGATTCAATTCTCCGCAGTCTTTATATCCAATAGCCCGGTAGAAGTGCTGCGCTTCCTCATCCTCCTGCGTGGAAATCATGGCCAGCCCGTACCCTTTGCTTTTCATATCTTTTTCCCAATGTTTCATCAGCAAACAGCCATAACCTTTGCGCTGTTTCTCGTCCCTGACATACAAAAGCGTACAGAAAGGGATGCTGTCCCAGAACAGGGAGTAGCGGAGAATTGCAATCGGCAGACCTTTCCGTGCCAGAATATAACCCATGTGATCCCGCACCTTATGAGCATATTCGTCCCTGCTCAAATGCCGATCCAGCGAGAACCAGAAATCCTCATCAGCTGTCGTTGCATAACGGACCGAAACATCAGAACAATCCGGATTCAGTTTCAGGACAGCTATGACCTCATCACCATCCCATTCCCCGGTTTCCACAAAGCCGAATGATGAATATAGCCCTTTTGCCGCCGCATTTCCCGGCTCATAGGATAGCCAGCAGCATTCTGCCGGTCCACATGGTTCACTGGCGATGAAATCCATAATCTGTTTCATTGCGGCTTTCCCATAGCCTTTTCCCTGATACCGTTCATCAATCATGAAGCGCCACAGATTGTAATTGCATTTTGCGATAGCCGGGGCATCCTCCCAATCGTCATCCGCACCGAATCCGATCATACAGAAGCCCACCGGTGTTTCGTCATCATAGATTCCGAAAGGGAAAGCCTGACCGTGATGCGTGATCGCGATATATGCCTCGATGATGCTGACATCATTCCGGGCAACAAAGCTTTTCTGCATCTCACTGACACGCAGCATCATAATATCCCGGACATTCTTTCCATTGATTCTTTCCAGTCTGATCATTTCTGTTCCTCATCATCTGCAGAGCAGGTTCAGTTCTTTCTTCATTTCAGATTTCAGCTCTTCCGGTTTCATGGGATGATTCAGGGCTGAAACAGGTCATCCAGTGTGACCTGGTTTTGTACAAGACCACTGTACATATTGCGTTTCAAACCATAAGTAGTGATCATGATCAGCTGAAGAGATTTCCTACTTTTTGTCTCCTGTCGGAATACGCTGATTTTGTTGCGAAGGGCCAGGTCATAGGCCTGATCGATTGTGAATTCCCCTATAGAGAACTTGATTTCACACAGATTGATCACCCGATCGCGTCGATCAATTAACAGATCAATTTGTGCGCCCTGGGTACCTGTTTCTTCATTTCCCCGGGTACGCCAGACACTTTCTTCGGACAGGACGCCCAGGATCCCGAGCTTTCTCTTAATCTGTGGGATGTGTTCCATACAAAGAGATTCAAATGCCAGACCGCTCCAGGAGCGTCGGGTAGGAAGATCGATGGAATTGCTCCAGAAATGCGCATCCTTACCATAAATATCCCGGACAAAGCGGAAATAAAACACGGAATAATGGTCGGAAAGACGGTATCGTGTATCTTTTGCCTTTTTCCCATAGAAACGCGCCGCCTGAATGAATCCAGATGAGTTCAGGTTGTGCAGGGCTTTTGTGAGGGCTCCGTTGTCACTGATTTTGCAGCATTGACAGATCTCCTGTCTGCTGAGGCCACCGGGCTTTGCGCTGAGTGCCTCAGCAATTTGAAGATGAAGACGGTTGTTGGAGAACAGGGTTTTATACAGATGGTCAAACTCATCCCAGAATTCTCCTCTGGGCTGAAAAAACAGACGGTCAATGTTTTGCGTGAGGGAATATCTTTCGCTGAGCGCGTTCAGATAAAAAGGAATGCCTCCCATAATCATATAGCATTCTGCGATTTCGTACCTGGACCAGAATATGTTTTTAGACTGAAGAAACAATTCGGTTTCATGCAGCGTGAAAGGCTGTAAGTACAGGCGGCAGGTCTGCCTGTTAAAAAGCCCGCCCCTGTTTTCTGAGAATTTCTCATCCAGCCATGAAGACGCGGATCCACAGACAATGAAAACCAAATTTTTCCGGGTGGATCCCCAGTCATTCCAAAACCATTCAAAGGCAGGAAGAAAATTGGATCTGTGTGAATCCAGCCAGGGCATTTCATCAAAGAAGACTACCTGCTTTTCCATCGGCTCGCTTTTTTCCAGGTAAGCCCGCAGATCTTCAAAGGCCTGAATCCAGTTTTCAGGGTCCTTCCATTTTATTCCGGTTTTTCGGGTAAGCTCTGCCGCAAAGCTGTGCAGCTGCACTTTTCTTGATTGATTATAGGCACCGGTTATTTTGAACGCGAAATGATGATCGAAATATTCATTAATGAGAAATGTCTTTCCGATTCTTTTCCTGCCATAGATAATGATCAGTTGAGCCTGATTGCTCAGCATGCAGTCATCCAGGCGTTCGCATTCATATTCACGGCCGACACTATTCTGCTTCGTAACTGGGTAATACTCCTCACTCGACGAACCTGCGTCGAAACTCGCGTTTATTATATACATTTCAACGCAAATTTTCAAGATACAGCATAGAAATCTATGTCGAAATCTGCAAAAAAATAAGAGATTTCGACATGGGTTCCTGATAAAAAAGGGGGAAGTGTATCGTCGGAACGATAGCCGTTCCTATCGTTTAACCGGTTCAATCGTTTGGATTATATAATTTTCAAAGCACTGCCGAGATATCAAATGCCTCATAAAATGCCGTCCGTCCGGTCACGCAGATCGTCCAAACCCCTTGATTTCAAAGCATTCAAGCCTGTCTTTGCAAAATGGATATTGTATCAAATCCTCGAACATAGGGAAAGTTAATACATTTTGCAAAAAGCTTGTTGAGGGCTCCGCCCCCAAGCCCCTGAAAACCAGAGCTTGCGCTCTGTGGTTGTGGGGTATTCCTGGCGTTATACCCAGTTTCAGCTTTCGCTGAGAAACAAAGAAGGCCCCTGCGCCTGTTGGTTGGTCTTTGATACCTACTTTTCAGGTGCAGGGGTTTGGTGCGCTTTTGGTATTAATTTGGTTTCTGGTGATTATGGGGACGATGTGACCTTTTTCCGGAAAACTTTATCATTTCTTTATCAGAGCCACTTTGGAGATAGCTGAAAGCGTTGTGGCATAAGGGTTCTTGCCATTCTGGCACTCATTCCCACTCAATAGTAGCAACAGGCTTAGAACTGATGTCCCAACAAACACGGTTGACGCCATTTACGTTTTCAACAATACGATCCCGGATACGGCAGAGCACGGAGAAGGGAATTTCTGGGACTGTAGCAGTTACTGCATCGACTGTATTGACGGCACGGATAATAACAGCCCAGCCCATATATCGCTCGCCTTTTCCGTCGACATATTTGATGCCAGTAGACTGGAAATCAGGAATCGCGCAGAAATACTGCCACGGAACTTCGGGCAATTTGCCGATCTCTTCACGTACGATGGCATCTGCCTCCCGAAGGGCTTCCAAGCGATCACGTGTGATAGCGCCGACACAGCGCACCCCCAGACCAGGACCGGGGAAAGGCTGACGATATACCATCTGATCCGGCAGTCCTAGTGCTTTACCGACAACACGGACTTCATCCTTATAGAGGAACTTCACGGGTTCAACCAATTCAAACTGGAGATCATCAGGCAGTCCGCCCACATTGTGGTGTGCCTTGACTCCCTTACTTTCCAGAATGTCCGGATAAATGGTTCCCTGAGCGAGGAAAGCAATATTATCCTGCTTGCGCGCTTCTTCTTCGAATACACGAATGAATTCAGCACCTATGATTTTCCGCTTCTTTTCAGGATCCGATACACCGGCCAGTTTATTGAGAAAACGGTCCACGGCATCTACGTAGATCAGGTTGGCGTGCATCTGCTTCTGGAAGACTTCAATCACCTGTTCCGGTTCTCCCTTGCGCAGAAGACCGTGATTGACATGCACACAGACCAGCTGCTTTCCAATGGCGCGGATGAGCAGTGCGGCGACTACAGAGGAGTCTACGCCGCCAGAAAGCGCGAGAAGAACCTTCTTATCTCCGATCTGTACCTTGAGTTCAGCTACCTGCTCTTCAATAAAAGCCTGTGCAAGCGCTTCAGTAGTAATACGTTCCATAGATTCCGGACGAATGTCAGCCATAGATAACCGATCCTTTCTACTTCTCAGAAAAGTCCAGAAATAACCCCATGATCATCCACGTCGATCTTCTCAGCGGCGGGAACCTTCGGGAGTCCTGGCATAGTCATGATATCACCTGTGAGAACAACAATAAACCCTGCACCGGCACTGACCTTAACCTGTCGCACAGTGACTGTGAAATCATCTGGTGCGCCTAACAGTTTAGGATCATCAGAGAAGGAATACTGTGTTTTGGCAACGCACACAGGCAGGTTTCCATATCCAAGTGCAGTCAGCCGGTCCATCTGTTTTTTGGCGGCGGGCAGAACCGAAATGCCATTGCCTCGATAGATTCTGCGCACCAGCGTATCGATCCGCTCTTCCAGCGTGCCGTCGAGCGAATAGGAAAACTGAAAGTCAGCTTTTTCTTCTTCGCACAGGCGCACCACTTCGCGGGCAAGTTCCATACCGCCTTTTCCGCCTTCAGCCCAGACGGTGGAAAGCCGAACATTGACCCCGAGCTCCCGACACTTGTCCATGACAAGCTGGATTTCGCGATCTGTGTCTGTGGGGAAGCGGTTTACAGCAACCACGCAGGGCAGATGATACACTTCCACCATGTTCTTTACGTGACGAAGAAGATTGGGAAGGCCTTTTTCCAGTGCATCCAGGTTTTCGGTACCCAGTGCATCCTTGGCAAGCCCGCCATGCATCTTTAAGGCGCGGATGGTGGCAACAACGACAACCGCATCCGGTTTCAGACCCGCCATACGGCACTTGATGTCCAGAAATTTCTCCGCACCAAGGTCAGCACCGAAGCCTGCTTCCGTGACACAGTATTCTCCTGTTTTCAGAGCCATACGTGTCGCTGTGACGGAATTGCAGCCATGGGCAATATTGGCAAAGGGTCCGCCGTGGACAAACGCAGGCGTTCCTTCCAGGGTCTGCACGAGGTTGGGCTTCAATGCATCCTTGAGGAGAGCCGCCATAGCGCCCTGTGCTTTCAGATCACTGCAGGTGACAGGACGATCGTCCGTAGTATAACCGACAACCATTCGTCCCAGACGGGCTTTCAGATCGGCAATGGAGGAAGACAGACACAATACTGCCATGACCTCAGAAGCGACTGTGATATCAAATCCGTCCTCACGGGGCATACCATTGGGTTTGCCGCCCAGACCGGAGACAATCTGACGCAATTGACGGTCATTCATGTCTACGCAGCGTTTCCAGGTGATCCTGCGCGGGTCAAGCCCCAGCGCATTGCCCTGCTGAATATGGTTGTCAACCATGGCAGCCAGCAGATTGTTGGCCGCACCGATGGCATGAAAGTCACCGGTAAAATGCAGGTTAATGTCTTCCATGGGTACAACCTGGGCATAACCGCCGCCGGCGGCACCACCCTTGATGCCAAATACAGGACCCAGGCTGGGTTCACGCAGTGCACATACGGATTCCTTGCCGATCTGGCGCAGACCGTCAGCCAGGCCGATGGTCGTCGTTGTCTTGCCTTCGCCAGCAGGGGTGGGCGTAATGGCAGTTACCAGGACCAGCTTGCCGTCAGGCCGGGGATCCTTGTCCAGCACCTGCAGACTGACTTTGGCTTTATATTTGCCGTAAGGCTCAAGGTCGTCTTCGTCAATGTTCAGCTTTGCGGCTATCTCACGGATAGGGCGCAGTACTGTCTTCTGTGCAATTTCAATATCAGATAAGAAACCCATGGTCAAACCTCCTGATAGATGGGGAAGCGCGCACACAGATCCATGACTTCATCCGTGATGCGTGCGCGTTGTGCGTCAAAGTCGCGGATCGCGTCGGTGAGGAAACCGGCAATAAGGTCCATTTCTTCCAGACCAAATCCGCGGGTGGTGACGGCTGGCGTTCCAACGCGCAGACCGCTGGTGACAAAAGGCGAGTTGGGATCGTTGGGAATGGTGTTCTTGTTGGCCGTAATATGGACTTCATCCAGGCGCTTCTCCAGCTCCTTGCCTGTCACGTTTTCGCGGGTCAGCTTGAGAAGCATCAGGTGATTGTCGGTACCACCGGACACGAGCTCGACGCCGCGGTCGGTCAGTCCCTTGGCAAGGCGCTGGGCATTGCTGACGATCCTTTTCTGATAGTCCACAAACTCGTCTGTCATGGCTTCACCGAAGGCAATGGCCTTGGCGGCAATGATATGCATGAGTGGGCCGCCCTGCGTACCCGGGAAAACGGCCTTGTCTATCTGCTTGGCAAGCGCTTCCCTGCACAGGATCAAGCCGCCGCGCGGACCGCGGAGCGTCTTGTGGGTCGTGGTTGTGACGACGTCTGCATAGGGCACGGGAGACGGATGTACACCAGCGGCAACCAGGCCGGCAATGTGTGCCATGTCCACCATCAGGTAAGCGCCCACACGGTCCGCGATCTGACGGCAGCGGGCAAAGTCAATGGTGCGCGCATAGGCGGAAGCGCCGACAACAATCATTTTGGGCTGGCATTCCAGGGCAATCTTTTCCATTTCGTCATAGTCGAGCTGTTCAGTAACAGGGTCGACGCCATAGGGAACGACATGGAAGTACTTGCCGGAAATGTTGACGGGGGAACCATGGGAGAGATGACCGCCCTGCTGCAGGTTCATTCCCATGACCGTGTCACCGGGGTTGAGGAGAGCGAAGAAGACAGCCAGGTTGGCGTTGGCGCCGGAGTGCGGCTGTACATTCGCATGCTCCGCGTGGAAAAGTGCGCAGGCACGCTTGCGAGCGATCTCTTCGACAATATCCACATACTGGCATCCACCGTAATAGCGCTTGCCCGGGAGACCCTCGGCATACTTGTTGGTCAGAATAGTACCGGCCGCCATAAGCACGGCAGGGCTGACAATGTTCTCGGAAGCGATCAGTTCAATGTTCTGCCGCTGACGGTCAAGCTCCTGCTGACAGGCAGCGGCGATTTCGGGATCAAAAGATCGAAGCATTTCAATCGTCTGCATAAAGCCCTCCTTAGCTGCGGAAATATTCCATCGCACTTTCAAACAGTTTCATATCATAATCGCCAGGTACATTTTTGTACAGTCCCTTACCCTTGCGTTCACTGTGCCCCATTTTTCCCAGTATACGTCCGTCCGGGCTGGTAATGCCCTCAATGGCACAGACGGAATTGTTGGGGTTAAAACGTACATCATCGGTGGGATCGCCGGCCAGATTTACATACTGTGTCGCCACCTGTCCCTTTGCAATCAGCTGGTCAAGGACATCCTTCTCGCAGAGGAACCGGCCTTCCCCGTGGGAAATGGGAACCGTGTAGATCTCCCCGCACTCTACATGCCGGAAGAAGGGGGAAAGCGTGGAGGCAATGCGGGTGCGCACCAGACGCGACTGGTGTCGGGCAATGGTATTGAATGTCAGTGTCGGTGCATGCGCATCCGTATCAATGATGCGACCGTAGGGAACAAGCCCCAGCTTAATCAGTGCCTGGAAGCCGTTGCAGATGCCCAGCATCAGGCCGCCGCGCTCGTCAAGCAGACGCGTTACTTCCCGGGTAATGTCCGGATTGCGGAAGAAGGAAGTGATAAACTTTCCGCTGCCGTCCGGTTCATCACCGCCGGAGAACCCGCCGGGGATAAAGACCATCTGTGCGCCGGTGAGTGCGCTGGCGAACGCTTTTACAGAGTCCGCGATCTCTTCACTGGTGCGGTTGCGGATGACAAGAATCCGGGCTTCTCCGCCGGCTTCCTCGATGGCGCGCGCACTGTCCACTTCACAGTTGGTGCCGGGGAAAGCGGGAATCAGCACCAGCGGCCTGGCGGTACGGGCGGCAGGAACAGCCAGTGATCGCTGTTTGTAATTCAGTGTGGGTATGGATGCACGTGCGGCAGGAATATTGCAGGGGTAGACGCTCTCCAGCCTGTTTTCCCATGCTTCCTGAAGTGTGCTGAGCGGGATGCGCTCGCTGCCAAGGGTGAAGGCAGCATCGGCAGTGACCGTGCCAAGATACAGGGCATTCTCGACCGGAACATCGGTTTCCAGGATCATGGCGCCGTAGGCATAGCCGAAGAGTGTTTCCAGTGTCACTTCACTGTGCAGCGCCACACCGAGCTGATTGCCCAGAGCCATCTTCATCAGGCCTTCCGCCACGCCCCCGATTCCAGGTGTCCAGGCGGCATAGACATGACCGGCGCGCATGAGGGCTGTTACGCTTTCATACAGCGCGAGCAGTGAATCTGTATCCGGCAGATGATCCGTGTATGCGGGACGCAGCAGTACCAGCGAGTGTCCGGCCTGCTTGAGCTCAGGCGAAATGACATCCTGCGTCTTTCCCGTTGTCACGGCAAACGATACCAGCGTTGGCGGGACATCCAGCGACTCAAAGCTTCCGGACATGGAATCCTTGCCGCCGATGGCGGCAATGCCCAGCGCTTTCTGAGCCTCCAGTGCACCAAGAAGCGCTGCGGCTGGCTGCCCCCAGCGCTTCGGGTCCTTCCCAGGGTGCAGGAAGTATTCCTGGAAGGTGAGGTATACATCGCGGAAGGCAGCGCCGGTGGCGATAAGCCGGGATACGGACTCAATAACAGCCAGGTAGGCCCCGTGAAAGGGACTGCGCTGTGTGATATGCGGGTTATAGCCGTAGGCCATGAAGGATACAGCATCGGTGGTGCCGTGCTCCAGGGGGAACTTGTGGACCATGGCCTGAATGGGGGTCAGCTGATGGATGCCGCCGAAGGGCATGAGAACGGTACCGGCGCCGATGGTGGCGTCAAAGCGTTCGGAGAGCCCGCGCTTGGAACAGATATTGAGATCAGATGCCAGGCGTGTCATGCCTTCCGCAAAGCTTTCAGGTGCCGGCCTGTCAAAGGGCTGCGGCGCACTGACCTGGATGTCCTGATGCTTTTCAGCACCATTGGAATTGAGAAAATCCCGGGCGATGTGCACAATCCGGTGGCCTTTCCATTCCATGGTCAGGTAAGGCTCAGCCTTGACGGTGGCAACAACGGTAGCTTCCAGGTTTTCCTCGTGTGCCAGGGCAATGAAGGCTTCGGTGTCTGCCGGGGCTACCACAACGGCCATGCGTTCCTGGGATTCGGATATGGCCAGCTCCGTACCGTCCAGGCCTTCATACTTGCGGGGCACACGGTCCAGCTGAATATCCAGACCGTCGGCCAGCTCGCCAATGGCGACCGATACGCCGCCGGCGCCGAAATCATTGCACCGCTTGATCAGAAGAGATGCCTTGGGATTGCGGAACAGACGCTGCAGTTTCCGCTCCTCCGGTGCATTGCCTTTCTGCACTTCCGCACCGCAGGTCTCCAGGGAAGTGGCAGTATGTGCTTTGGAGGAACCGGTGGCGCCACCACATCCGTCGCGGCCGGTAGCGCCGCCCAGGAGAATCACCTGGTCGCCGGGCACCGGAGATTCCCGGCGTACATTGGCTTCCGGAGCGGCTGCGATGACAGCACCGATCTCCATGCGCTTGGCGGCATAGCCGGGATCATAGATCTCATCCACCAGCCCTGTGGCCAGACCGATCTGATTGCCATAGGAGGAATAGCCCTGGGCAGCGGTGGTGACAATCTTGCGCTGAGGGAGCTTGCCGGGGAGCGTCTGCTCGACCGGCAGCGTGGGATCGGCAGCCCCGGTGACGCGCATGGCACCATAGACATAGGCGCGCCCGGAGAGCGGGTCGCGGATTGCACCGCCGATGCATGTGGCGGCACCGCCGAAGGGTTCAATCTCTGTGGGATGATTGTGGGTTTCATTCTTGAACAGAAGCAGCCAGTGCTGCGGTTTCCCGTCCACATCGATTTCTGTTTTGACGGTGCAGGCATTGATCTCTTCGCTCTCGTCCAGACGCGGGAGCCTGCCTTGGCGCTTGAGATACCGGGCGGCAATGGTGCCCAGATCCATGAGTGATACAGGCTTGGCATCTTCCGTTTCTCTGCGAATGGCCAGGTAATCTTCCCAGGCAGCCTGCAGTGTGGCGTCCGGCAGCTGAATCCGGTCGATGACCGTGAGGAACGTGGTATGCCGGCAGTGATCGGACCAGTAGGTGTCGATCATGCGGATTTCCGTCAGTGTCGGATCCCGGTGCTCGCGCTGGAAATAGGCCTGACAGAAGGCAATATCGTCCACGTCCATGGCCAGTCCGTACTGCGCGACGAATGAGCGCAGACCGTCCCTGTCCAGGGAAAGAAAGCCGGTCAGTGTAGGAACGGTTTCCGGGATCTGCAGCGGCATGTCCAGTGTGTCAGGAAGCTCCAGGGAGGCTTCCCTGGATTCCACGGGATTGATGACATGCCGGCGGATCCGCGACAGATCATCGGGTGTCAGCGCGCCGTAGAGCAGGTAGACCCGGGCGGTGCGCACCCGGGGACGGTCACCGGTGGTGAGAATCTGAATGCACTGCTGGGCAGAGTCAGCGCGCTGATCGAACTGTCCCGGAAGGTATTCCACGCACAGTACGGTAGCGCCATCCGCGTCAAAGGAAGAGGCGACCGTATCCAGCTGCGGCTCGGAGAGGATCAGGCGCACGGCCTTCTCAAAAGTGGCTTCGTCCAGGCCTTCCACATCATAGCGCTGCAGCACCCGGACGCCTGTCAGACGGTCAATGCCGAGAAACTCGCGGCATTCATGGAGCAGAGCGCGGGCTTCGCCGGCCAGTTCCGGCTTTTTTTCCACGTAGATACGTCGGACCATGCTTAGGTCTCCTTTCCGGCGCGCAGGGCGCGCTGTCCGATATCCCGGCGGCAGAATGCGCCTTCAAAGCGGACCCGGTCTGCACGCGCATAGGCCAGGGCAATGGCATCCTTCAGCTCCGGGGCAGTAGCCGTGACGCCCAGAACACGCCCGCCGCTGGTGACGAGAGTGCCCTCTCTGTCCGCGGCGCCGGCGACATAGACATAGGGAAGAACGTCTTCCGGAATGCTGATCGGGAATCCCTTCTCATAGTGCGTGGGATAGCCGCTGGAGGCGAGAATGACGCAGCAGGCACTGTCCTGGGAAAAACGCACCATGGAAGGTGACAGCGTGCCATCGGTGCACGCGCGCATGATATCCAGAAGATCGCTCTGCAGAAGCGGCAGCACGACCTGCGTTTCCGGATCGCCGAAGCGGCAGTTGTACTCTATGACCCTGGGACCGTTAGGCGTCAGCATCAGGCCGAAGTACAGGCATCCCCGGAAGGGTCGGCCTTCCTCAGCCATACCGCGTATGGTGGGCAGAAAGATCGTTTCCATACACTGCTGCGCTACGGCATCCGTATAATATGGGTTGGGGGCAATGGTGCCCATGCCGCCGGTGTTCAGGCCCTGATCGCCGTCCTTGGCGCGCTTATGGTCCATGGAGGATACCATGGGTACTACTGTTTTTCCGTCTGTAAAGGCGAGAACGGAGACTTCCGGGCCGGTAAGGTATTCTTCCATGACGAGCGCTTCCCCGCTTTTGCCGAAGGCGTGGCGCTCCATGGCATTGCGCACGGCGTCCTCGGCTTCTGCCCGGGTGAAGGCGATGACTACGCCCTTGCCGAGGGCGAGCCCGTCTGCCTTGACGACGATGGGAAGGTCACAGGAAGCGGCATAGGAAAGCGCTGCGTCCAGTTCGGTGAAAGTCTGACAGGCGGCTGTCGGGATATGATGGCGTGCCATAAAGGCTTTGGCGAATACCTTGCTGCCCTCGAGAATGGCGGCGTTCCGGTTCGGACCGAAGCAGGGAATGCCTTTTTCCTCCAGCAGATCCACACAGCCCATGACCAGGGGATCATCCGGGGACACGATACAGTAATCAATGGCGTTTTCCTGGCAGAAATCGGAGATGGCAGGAAGATCAGTGGCGGAAATGCCGGTAATCTCGGCTTCCCCGGCCATGCCCGCGTTTCCCGGAAGCATATAGACACGGGAGATACCGGGATGCCGGCGAACAGCACGCAGGATAGCGTGCTCGCGCCCGCCGCCTCCAATGATTGCGATTTTCATAAATGACTGACTCCTTCTCAGTGATGGAACAGACGCACGCCGGTAAAGGCGAGGGTCATGCCGTAGGCGTCACAGCATTCGATGACGGCATCATCGCGGATGGAACCGCCGGGCTCTGCAATATAGCGTACGCCGCTCTTATGTGCGCGCTCAATATTGTCACTGAAGGGGAAGAAGGCATCCGAACCCAGTGCGACACCGTCCAGCGAGTCCAGATAGGCGCGCTTCTCGCTCTCTGTCAGTTTTTCCGGCTGACGGGAGAAGTACTTCTGCCAGTTGCCGTCAGCGCACACATCCTCTTCATTACCGTTGATATAGCCGTCAATGACATTGTCGCGGTCAGGGCGTCCCAGGCCTTCCTTAAACGGCAGAGCCAGGACCTTTTCGCACTGGCGCAGACTCCAGGTATCCGCCTTGGATCCGGCCAGACGCGTGCAGTGCACGCGTGACTGCTGTCCTGCGCCGACACCGATGGCCTGTCCGTCTACGGCATAGCAAACGGAGTTGGACTGGGTATACTTGAGGGTAATCAGAGAGAGAACCAGGTCGCGCTTGGCGCTGTCAGGCAGATCCTTTTTGCGGGTGACGATGTTGGTCAGCAGCGTTTCGTCCAGGACGATGTCATTGCGTCCCTGCTCAAAGGTAATGCCATAGACCTGCTTGTGCTCAACGGCGTCAGGCACATAGTCGGGATCGATCTGCACGATATTGTAGCCGCCCCTGCGCTTGGACCGGAGGATCTCCAGTGCTTCCGGGGTGTAAGCCGGGGCAATAATGCCATCGGAGACTTCGCGCTTGATCAGACGCGCGGTGGTGGCATCGCAGATATCGCTCAGCGCAATCCAGTCACCAAAGGAGGACATGCGGTCCGTGCCGCGGGCGCGGGCATATGCGCAGGCCATGGGAGAGTCGTCGAGACCATCCACGTCATCCACAAAGCAGGCTTTCTTGAGTGTGGCAGACAGAGGCACAGCCACTGCCGCGGAGGTGGGGGATACATGCTTGAAGGAGGTGGCGGCGGGCATGTGCAGGGCGGAGGAAAGCTCACGCACCAGCTGATAGGAGTTCAGGGCATCAAGAAAGTTGATATATCCGGGACGTCCGTTGAGAATCTGCAGGGGCAGGTCTTTTCCGCCTTCCATAAAGATGCGGGCCGGTTTCTGGTGGGGGTTGCATCCGTACTTGAGTTCAAAGCTGTTCATGATTGTGCCTCCTTTGCACGCGCGATCCGGGCGGATACCATTTCGGCCGCCTGGGGTAAAAGAATCCATTCACACTGTTCCATAATCCGTTTTTGCAGAGTTTCAGGCGTGTCATCCGGCTCGACGGGAATGGCTTTCTGCAGAAGAATCTCGCCGCCGTCGGGGATTTCATTGACAAAGTGCACCGTAGCGCCGCTGACCTTGACGCCACGCTGGAGCGCGGCCTCATGCACGCGCAGGCCGTAATATCCCTTGCCGCAGAAAGCGGGAATCAGGGAAGGGTGAATATTGAGAATGCGCTGGGGATAGCGCCGGGTAAAGTCTTCGGAGAGAATCGCCAGAAATCCGGCCAGGATCAGCAGTTCTGCGCCGCTCTGCCGGAGCGCGTCCAGCAGGGCTGCCTCAAAGGCGGGTGCGTCCGGGTAATCCTTCCGTTCAATGGCCCGATGTGCAATCCCTGCCTTTTCCGCGCGTGTCAGCGCATAGGCATCACGCCGGTTGGACAATACCAGTACAATCTCGCCGCTGGGAAGAGCGCCGCGGGACTGCGCGTCCAGCAGGGCCTGCAGGTTGGTTCCGCCGCCGGAGACGAGCACTGCGATACGTGTCTTTTCCATCCTGCACCTCACTGGATCCGGATACGGTCCTCTCCGGACCGGATCTCACCCATGACATAGGCGTCCTCGCCGGCATCACGGAGCAGCTGAAGCGCCTTGTCCGCATCGGAGGCAGGGACAACTGCGCTCATGCCGACACCCATATTATAGGTATTGAACATATCGCGTTCCTCAATGCTGCCGCGCTGCTGGATCAGTCGGAAAATAGCAGGCGTGCGCAGGGACTGTCTGTCAATGACCGCGCACAGGCCCTCGGGAATGGAGCGTGGAATATTCTCATAGAACCCGCCGCCGGTGATATGGGAAAGGGAGCGCACGGTGACATTTTCCAGGAGCTGCAGAACTGGCTTCACATAAATGCGCGTGGGGGTCAGAAGAACCTCGCCCAGGCCTCGCCCGTCCAGCTCATCCACAGGTTTTCCCAGATCCATGTGTGTCAGATCAAAGACCTTGCGCACCAGAGAAAAACCGTTGGAGTGCACGCCGGAAGAGGAAAGCGCCAGAATGACATCGCCAGGGATCATGGTTTCCGGCTTCAGGATACGGCCCCGGTCCACAATGCCTGTGCAGCAGCCGGCCAGATCATACTCGTCCTCCGGGTAGAAACCGGGCATTTCCGCGGTTTCACCGCCGATCAGCGCACAGCCGGCCAGCACACAGCCATCGGCTACACCCTTGACCAGGTTTGCGATGCGCTCGGGATAATTTTTTCCGCAGGCAATATAGTCCAGGAAATACAGCGGCTTGGCGCCGGCGCAGATGACATCATTGACGCACATGGCGACGCAGTCCTGGCCGACCGTGTCGTGCCTGTCCATCAGAAAGGCCAGTTTCAGCTTGGTTCCGACGCCGTCTGTTCCTGACACGAGCACGGGATGCGCATAGCCGGTCAGGTCCAGCTGAAACAGTCCGCCAAACCCGCCGATATCCGACAGAACACCGGGAATGTTAGTACGGGCAATATGCTGCTTCATCAGTTCAACGGCGCGGTATCCGGCTGTAATATCCACACCGGAGGCCGCATAGGCTGCGGAATGCGATTTTGTGTTCATAGCTTATTCCTTTCCGTTCCAGCAGTATGTGCATACATCACAAGGTGCAATTCCGATGGCTTCAATCAGGCCTTCCAGGGACTGAAATTCCAGGGATGCGAAGTGAAAGCGGTCACAGATGGCCTTGCGCATGTTCTTTCCGCGCTCTGTGGAGGAGTCGGCGTATTCTTCCAGATGCTGGAAGCCTTCCTCGCCTTCCAGCTCCATGATCACCTGCCGCGTGATCAGCTCCATATCGGAGGTGGCCCGGGAGAAGTTCAGATACTTGCATCCGTACATGATCGGGGGACAGGCGGAGCGCATGTGCACGGACCGGGCTCCGTTGTCATAGAGGAATTCCACGGTCTCCCGCAGCTGCGTTCCCCGAACAATGGAATCATCCACAAACAGCAGGTTTTTGTCCTTGATCAGTTCATGGATCGGGATCTGCTTCATTTTGGCGATCTTATTGCGGTCCGTCTGGCTGGCAGGCATAAAGGAGCGCGACCAGGTCGGTGTATATTTAATGAAGGCACGGGCGAAGTGCACGCCGGATCGGTTCGCATAGCCGATGGCATGCGGCGTTCCTGAGTCCGGAACACCGCCCACATAATCGATGTTCTCCTGCTGGAATCCCGCTTCCTTGTCCTGACGCGCCAGGATCTCGCCGTTGCGGTAGCGCATGGCTTCCACATTCACGCCTTCGTAGCTGGAGGTGGGGTAACCGTAATAGGTCCACAGGAAGGCACAGATGCGCTTGACGGGACCAGGCGGGGCCAGCTGCGTGAGGCCTTCAGCGGTCAGCTCCACAATTTCGCCGGGACCGAGCTCATGGACCGTTTCATATCCAAGCTTCTGATAGGCGAAATCTTCAAAGGATACACAGTAGCCTTCTTCCCCGTGCCCTATGAGAACCGGCAGACGGCCTGTGCGGTCTCTGGCGGCGATGAGATGACCGTTGTCGCACAGGATCAGAATGGAGGCGGCTCCCTCAATGACCTTCTGCGCGAACTGTATGCCCTCCACAAAGGAGGACTTCTGATCAATCATGGCGGCCGTCAGTTCGGTAACATTCACATGCCCGCCGCGCATGGCCTCAAAGTGGCCCCCGGAAAAGGAGAGGTACTGGGAAATCAGATCCTCATAGTTATGGATGACACCTACCGTGCACAGCGCATAGGTGCCCAGATTGGAACGGATCAGAAGCGGCTGCGGATCCGTGTCGGAGATCACACCGACCGCAGAGGTTCCGGACATCTCATCCAGGGCTTTCTCAAACCGTGTGCGGAAAAGCGTGTTTTCAATATTGTGTATCTCGCGCTGATGTCCCATTTCCGGATCCCAGGCCGCCAGACCGGCACGACGGGTACCCAGATGCGAATGATAGTCTGTCCCGAAAAAAACGTTGGGGAGAACGTTCGTATGTCCTACCGCACCAAAAAATCCACCCATAGCGGTCCTCCTTCTGAAAGAGCGAGCCGAAAAGAGAAAGGTACACAGCAAAAAGCATCCTGCGCAGGATCGGCAAACGAAAAACAGCTTGTCTTTGACACAGGATGCTGAAGAAACACACGGCGTGACGCCCTCATGCGGTGACCTCCCGTCTTTCGAGCAAGGGTTACGGAATCCTTTCTCACTATATCACGAACATTTTTCTATGAAAAGAGGAAAATTATCGCAATTTTCACCGCCGATGAACAGAAAAAGCGGAAAACTTCCCAGATAGACCGGTAAAAACACGAACATTCAAGAAAAATAAAGAAAAAACCTTCGCTTATTTCGAAGGCTGGGTGGAGGAAAGGAAGCACGCAGCGCCAGGGCTCGCGCTGCGTGCCTTCGATTTATGGGTCACATGGAACATAAGGATCATGTAACGCAAAATCCCGCAGGAGATATTTGCAATCTTTGCAGAATTCCCCACGAAGCCATTATAGTGAACAGGGATAGGGGTGTCAATGACTTTTTCGGTAAGGGATCCGTAAAATATGTGGAAAGGTGAAAAAAAGGAGACGGCAGTCGCCGTCTCCTCCTTCAGGAGCATGCGTTAATCCACATCCGCATAGGTCCAGATGACATCGCCGGTGGCAAGACGGATCACATCGTGCACATTGGGCTTGAGCATCTGCGCAGTGGTGTAGTAGTACAGCGGGTTGACGCCGCCGGTGGCCATAAGGATTTCTTCGGCCTCGGCAGCCAGCTTGGCGCGTTCGACGGGATCGGTCGCGGCCTTTACGGCCTGGACCACAGCGTCATAGGCTTCGGCCCAGGTCTGATCGCCGTTCTTGCCCCAGTAAGCGCCCATGCCGGCATCGGCAGTCACTTCACTGTTGCGGGTGTAATCGCCGATGGACCGGCCCAGACGCGGATAGTTGTTACCGGAAGCGGAGATGAAGATCTCCAGGAAGTTCACGACATCGTTAAAGTCGGCAATCCAGCCCATACGAGCGGCTTCGGCGTCGCCGGCCTTCAGCTTCTGCTGCAGGGTGGCCCAGGCTTCCTGGTTGACAACACCGGTGATGCCGAACTGGTTCCAGGTCTCCTGCACGTACTGGATAATCAGGGCATTGTTGCCGCTGTTGTTGAAGGCAAACTCGATGGCGGGCACGCCGCTGAACACGATATCGCCGCCTTCGATGCTGCCGGTGTAGGGATAGCCCAGATCAATCAGGGTCTGCAGTGCTTCCACCTGATCCACGGTATAGTCAGGATTGACCTCGGAGGGCTCGTTGGTTCCGGTATACCATACGCCATAGCCTTCGGCAGAGCGTACATCGCTGTTCAGGCCGTCGGCCAGTCCCTTGGGGAAGAAGCCGGTAGCCGCCACTTCGCCGCCCTTGGTGACATAGGTCACGATCTCATAGCGGTTGATCAGCTGACCCAGCGCAAAACGTGCCTTGGACTGCTCCTGCACGGTGAGCTGCTTGCCTTCGGGGCTCAGATCCTTGTAGACATTGAAGAGAATGTAATAGGTGCCCTGGGTCGGATAGAATTCCAGTTCGCCGGGATAGGTGGCATTGAGACGGTCAAACTCGGAAGAGGAAATGGACTGAATGTACTGCACCGTGTCATTCTCATAGGCGGTGAGGATAGCGGTGTTGTCTTCGGAAAGATAGAAATTGAGGCCGGAGAGCTTCACGGCATCGGCATTCCAGTAGTAGGGATTCTTTTCGAAGGTAATGACATCGTCCACGGCATACTTGGTCATCTTAAATGCACCAAGGCCGACATAGGTCTCGGGATTGGTTGCCCAGATGCCTTCGTTGTCTGCCAGGTCCACGCGCACGGGGTAGAAAGGCACGAAAGCGCACAGATCCAGGAAGTAGGCGCAGGGCTGGGGCAGATGGACCACAAAGGTACGGGCTTCGTCGTCTACATCAATGGCCAGGGAACCGTCTTCGTTGCGGCTGATGACGTCATAGAGGAAGCCATAGTCAGCGCCGAGCTCAGGGGATGCAGCGCGTTCCCATGATGCCTTGATCTGGGAAGCGGTGGCATCGGTGCCGTCGGACCACTTGAGGCCTTCGCGCAGAACGAAGGAGTAGGTGAGGCCGTCAGCGGAAATGTCCCAGGACTCAGCCAGTTCGGGGGCCATGACAGGCTCGCCGGCTTCATTGTACTGGAAGCCCGTGAGACCCGCGAAGGCGGAACGGATGATATTGGAACCAGCCGATGCACTGTTGAGTGCAGGATCCATGGACAGAGGCGTGCCGCCGCCCAGGAACAGGCTGATGACCTTGCCGTCTTCCGCGGAGGCGAAAGAAACCATGCTCAGCATCATAGCCAGGGCAAGTGCCAGAGAGATGATCTTCTTCATGAGTGTTCCTCCTTTAAGGATGGATATTTGTTTACGCCAGAGGCGTGAAACACGATTACAGGTGGTGGCATGCGACAAAATGTCCGGGTGCGACCTCGCGCATCTCGGGACGGCTTTCTTCGCATGCCTTGGTGGCACGGCTGCAGCGCGTGCGGAAAGGACATCCGGAGGGCATCCGCAGCGGGCTGGGCACATCTCCCTGCAGTACGATGCGCTTCTGTTTCCGGCTCTGCTGCGGGTCCGGAACCGGTACGGCGCTCATCAGGGAAATGGTATAGGGGTGCACCGGATGGCGTGTGAGCTCGTTGGAGGCGGCCATCTCCATCATATGACCCAGATACATGACCGCGATGCGGTTGGAGATATGCTTGACGACGCTGATATCGTGGGCGATGAACAGATAGGTCAGGCCCAGCTGCTTCTGCAGATCTTCCAGCATGTTAATGACCTGCGCCTGAATGGAGACGTCCAGCGCAGAGACAGGCTCGTCACAGACAATGAACTCCGGGCGGGAAGCCAGGGCGCGCGCAATGCCGATGCGCTGGCGCTGTCCGCCGGAAAACTCGTGGGCATAGCGCGTGGCGTGCTCCGTATTGAGGCCGACCAGCTGCATGAGCTCATGAATGCGCTCTTCCCGCTCTCCACGGGTGGCGCACAGATGATGGACATCAATAGGTTCGGCCACAATGTCTGCGACCGTCATACGCGGGTTCAGAGAAGAATAGGGATCCTGGAAGACCATCTGTGCCCGCCGGCGGAATGCCTGGAGGGACGCTTTGTCTCCCAGACGCTTTCCGTCGAACCAGATCTCGCCGTCTGTGGGTTTGTACAGGTACAGGATGCTGCGGCCTACGGTGGTTTTTCCGCAGCCGCTTTCTCCTACCAGGCCCAGGGTTTCCCCGCGGCGGATATCAAAGGATACATTGTCCACTGCCTTGAGCATGGTGGTCTTGAGAAAACCCGTGCTGATGGGAAAGTACTGCTTCAGCTGATGCACCTGCAGGAGATACTCGGGGTTTGGCACAAAAGCGCTCGATTTTTCGCTCATTTCGGGTCCTCCTCCGGTCGCTCTGTCATGCACAGACCTTCTTTCACATTCATCCAGCAGGCGGACAGATGATCATGCCCAACCCAGTACTCCCGGGGCTTTTCCTGCAGGCAGATCTTCATGGCCCGGTCGCAGCGCGGGGAAAAAGGGCAGCCCTTGGGCATATGGAGCAGGTCAATAGGCGTGCCGCTGATCGGCACAAGACGCGTCTTTTCATCGTCGTTCATGTCCGGGATGGAACGCATCAGCCCGCGGGTATACTCGTGCATGGGATGATAGAAGATGGCATCGGTGGTGCCGCGCTCACATACACCGCCGGCATACATGACGATGACCTCATCGCAGATGGAGGCGATCACGCCCATGTCATGGGTGATCATGATAATGGCCATGCCCAGCTCTTTCTGCAGCTGGAGCATGAGCTCCAGGATCTGCGCCTGTATGGTCACGTCCAGTGCGGTGGTGGGCTCGTCAGCGATCAGGATATCCGGTTCGCAGGCCAGTGCCATGGCGATCATCACGCGCTGACGCATGCCGCCGGAAAGCTCGTAGGCGTACTGGTGAATGCGCTTTTCCGGCTCGGAGATCCCGACCAGACGGAGCATTTCAATGGCACGGGCATCCGCCTGCTGACGGTTGCGGTCCGTATGCAGGAGAATGGCTTCCCGCAGCTGATTGCCAATGGTAAACGTGGGATTAAGCGAGGTCATGGGATCCTGAAAGATAATGCTGATCTTATTTCCGCGGATCCTGCGCATTTCTTCCTCGCTTTTCCCCACCAGTTCATCGCCGTGCAGCCGAATGGAACCGGAGACAATGCGCCCGGGACTTGTGAGAATCTGCAGAATGGAATAGGCAGTGACGGACTTGCCGGAACCGCTTTCCCCGACAATGCCCAGTACCTTGCCCTTTTCCAGGGAAAAGGAAAGCCCGTTGACGGCTTTGACTTCTCCGGAGGGTGTGAAAAACGAGGTGTGCAGATCACGGACTTCCAGCATACTCATATCTTTTCACACCTCCTCAGGAGCGAAGCTTGGGGTCAAAGGCATCACGCAGGCCGTTCCCCAGAAGATTAAAGGAAAGAACGATCAGGAAAATGGACAGCGCGGGGAAAACCAGCTGATAGGGATAGGAACGGAGCCCGGTGCGCGCATCGGATGCCAGAGACCCCAGGGAGGGCATGGGCACTGAGACGCCCAGTCCCAGAAAACTCAGAAAACTCTCGGTAAATATGGCGCTGGGGATCTGCATGGCTGCGACGATGATAATCACGGACACGCAGTTGGGAATCATATGCTTGCGGATAATGCGGGCTGGGGAAGCACCGATGGCTTTGGAGGCGAGCACATACTCCTGTTCCTTGATGGACAGGATCTGTCCGCGCACCTGCCTGGCCATGGACACCCAGTACAGCAGACCAAAGACAATGAATATGGAGACCATGCCTGCACCAAGGCGCGCAATCAGGCTGCTTTTGGAGGCTGAGACCCAGTCCTTGATGGCAACGGAGAGAAGAATCACGATCAGTACATCCGGCAGGGAATAGATGATATCCACAATGCGCATCATGATCATGTCCACTTTTCCGCCGAAGTAGCCGGAGATGGCACCGTAGATAATGCCGATGACAATGACGATCAGGGCGGAAAAGATGCCGACCAGAAGCGAAATACGCGTGCCGTAGATGACGCGGATGGCATAGTCGCGTCCCAGCGGATCCGTGCCCATGATATGCGGAAAGACGCTCTGTCCGCGTTCAATCTTGGCCAGCTCCTTGGCGCTGTACTGGAAAGGCGCCAGGTTCTGCGCGGAGACATCCTGCTTGGTGTAGGTATAGGGATAGAAGTTCGGCACAATAAAGGCAATCAGCGCAATCAGGATGATCACGCACAGTGAGATCATGGCGATGTGGTTATGGCGCAGCCTGCGCATGGCATCCCGCATGAAGGAGATGGACTCGCGCATACTGACCTGCTGTGCCTTTTCCTCATCAGTGGCTTTCTCAAACAGTGCCGGATCGATCTGCAGGCTCAGCGGGTTCTTGAATGATTTGTTTGTTTCAGACATAGTACTTCCTCTGTGTATTCATGCAGCGGCATGCGCCGTCAGCTCAGGTCAATGCGCGGATCGACAACCTTATAGAGAATATCCCCGATGAAGTTCATCAGGATAATCATGGTCGCCAGGAAAATAGTGACGCCCATGATCATCATGTAATCCGTGCGCAGCATGCTGTTGGTGAACAGCCGTCCCAGCCCGGGCACGGAAAAGATGTTTTCCACGACCATGGAACCAGTCAGTATATAGGCCATCATCGGGCCTGCATATGTAATGACCGGGGTCAGTGTATTCTTGAGCGCATGCTTGAATATGACCTTTGTATTCTTAACGCCCTTGGCGCGTGCGGTACGAATATAGTCCTGCCCCAGCACATCGAGCATGGAGGAGCGCTGCAGACGTGTGACATACGCCATGGGATACAGACTCAGGGAAATGACCGGAAGGATCAGACCGCCCGGCTGGTTGCCCAGAGAGGGAAGCCAGCCCAGCTGCAGGGCAAAGATCAGGAGCAAGAGAGTGGCCATGACAAAGGATGGCATGGAGACAAGTGCTGTGGTAAGGATCTGTATGAGCTTATCCAGAAACCGCCCTCGCTGCAGCGCTGCAATGGATCCCAGAACAACCCCGAGCAGCAGTGCCAGAATGCCTGCCGTGAAACCGATGCGGGCCGAATAGGCAAAACCGCCGGCAATCAGTTCCATGACGGTATTGCCAACCCAGCCCGTGGAGAGCCCGAAATCACCGTGCAGGATATTCCACAGATAGTTGAGAAACTGTACGGGGACCGGCTTGTCAAACCCGTACTTGGCCTCCAGCGCGGCGATGACGGCATCGCTCTTGGCTTTCTCTGAGCTGAAGGGACTGGCCGGTATGGCGTGCATGACAAAAAAGGTTATGGCAATGACAAGAAAAATGGTCAGAAGGGCCAGCATCAGTCTTTTGACCAGATATGACAAGAACCTAGCGTTCACATTGGGCCTCCTCGTGGAGATAATACGATGTAATTCTAAGAGGAATACGCTGAGCAAGTCAATTCCCCAACCGGGAACGCGGTGCGAAAAAACACGGAGAAAACAAAAAAGGCTTCCGGGGAAATACCCGGAAGGCAGTTAGGCAGGTCGAGAGTCGGCTTCCAGCTCTCGCATGCGAAACTGGTAACCGACTATGAGCAGTATGGCGGCCCCGATCCACGCGGCGATCTCACTGAAGTAAATGCCCCATTCGCCCAAAAAGCGGGGAAGGATGATCGCGCAGGATACACGCATGGCCAGTTCCATCACGCCGCTGAGCATGGGGATAAAGGTATCGCCCAGCCCCTGCAGTGCGGAGCGGTGGGAAAAAAGCAGGTACAGGGCAGGAAGCCCCAGTGCCATAAAGATGAGAAAACGGTATCCGTAGACCAGCACCTGATCGACCAGTGCCGGGTCATCCTCGATAAACAGCGCCAGCAGCGGCTTCCCGATCAGAAGCATACAGGCCATAATCACCAGTGCTACCACTACGGATATGACACTGGCCTTGCGCACGCCTTCCCTGACGCGATCCAGCCGCCGCGCCCCCAGGTTCTGGCCGGAAAAGGTGCTGACGCCTGCGCCGATGGCGGCACCGAACAGTTCAATCATGCCCTGCAGACGGGATGCGGCGTTATAGCCTGCCATAAACAGAAACCCGAAGCCGTTGACCACCCGCTGCAGCACCAGTCCGCCCAGGGCAATGATCAGGTTTCCAAAAGCGATCGGGGTGCCCAGACGCATAAGACGTGCCATTACGCGGCGATCCGGCCAGAGGTCGTCACGGCTGACGTGCAGAAGCGGAAGCCGGATCACGGCAAGAAGCGTTATCAGGAAGGAAACCGCCTGGCTTGTCACCGTGGCAATCGCCGCGCCGGCAACGCCCCAGTGCAGTCCCATTACCAGAAGCACATCCAGCACCACATTGACGAGCGTGGCGACAGTCATGGCCAGCAGTGGCGTGCGGCTGTCTCCCACAGCCTGAAGAAAACCGGCCAGCAGATTGAAGCCCATGACAAGCCCCAGCCCGCCAAATACGATGCGCAGGTAGAGCCGGGTCAGCCCCAGCGTATTCTCTGGAAAATGCAGAAGATGCAGGACCGGCGTGACAAGCGCCTGGGACAGAAGCTCCAGTACGGCGACAGTCAGGCAGGAGAGAAGAATCCCTTGACCGGCAGCACGGCGCAGGGCGTCATACTTTCCCGCACCGAAGGATTGGGCAATTTCAATGGCAAACCCCTGTGCCAGTCCCATGGCAACGGAGAGAAACGCCCAGTCCAGCCATCCGGAGCCGGACACGGCGGCCAGCGCAACTACGCCTTCCCCGCGTCCGATGACCAGGGTATCGACAATATTGTACAGCTGCTGAAGCAGGTTTCCTGCCGCAATGGGCAGGGAAAAGGCGAGGATCAGACGGGTGGGGCTTCCCACGGTCATATCCTTTGTACGTGCCATGCACAGGCCTCCTCGTTGTACAGGAAAGCAGGGATGCCTTTCGGCATCCCTGCACAAGCATATCTGTCAGTTGTTCCCGGTGATGACAGCCTTGATACGGCGCACGCCGGCGGAGGAGGACTCTTCCTTTATAATCTTGAAGGAACCGAGCTCTCCGGTATGCTCCGCATGCGGACCGCCGCAGATCTCGAAGGAGTAATCGCCCATTTTATAGGTGCGCACGCGCTCTCCATACTTGCTCTCAAACAGACCGATGGCACCCTTGGACTTGGCTTCCGGCACGGTCATCTCTTCGCATACCACCGGCACATCTGCCTGAATGGCTTCATTGACCAGTGCTTCTACCTGTGCCAGCTCTTCCTTGGTTACCTTGCGGCCGAAAGAAAAGTCAAAGCGCAGGCGCTCCGCTGTGATATTGGAGCCTTTCTGTGCGACTTCATCACCCAGTACCTTGCGCAGAGCGGCATGCAGAAGATGCGTGGCGGTATGCAGACGGGCCGTTTCCACGGTCTGGTCCGCCAGACCGCCCTTGAACTTCTGATCAGCTCCCTGATGGCTGAGCTCCTGGTGCTTTTTGAAGTTTTCCTCAAACGCGGCGGTATCCACGGAAAGCCCGCGTTCCCGGGCCAGCTCTACCGTCATTTCAATGGGGAAGCCGAAGGTGTCATAGAGATGGAAGGCGCTCAGACCGTCAATGACGCCGTTTTGCACGCGGGAGGCGACCTTGTCAAATTCCTTGTTGCCCTGGCGCAGGGTCTTGGCAAAGCGGCTTTCCTCCAGCTGCAGCTGTTCCAGTACAAACGCGCTGTTCCGGGAAAGCTCGGGATAGGCTTCGCGATACTGTTCGATAATAACCTTGGCGATTTCGGCGGTAAAGCCCTCGGGCATGCCCAGCTGCATGCCGTAGCGCACGGCACGGCGGATCAGGCGGCGGAGGATATAGCCCTGGTCAGTATTGCTGGGAGAAACGCCGCGGTCATCGCCCAGAATAAAGGTAGAGGTGCGCATATGATCCGCGATGATGCGGAAGGCACGGGTGGTCTCTTCACTCTCTTCATAGCTGTGGCCGCACAGCGCCGCGATCCTGGAGAGAATGCCGGTGAAAGCGTCAGTCTCATAGACGGTCTTTTTGCCGTTGAGCACGCAGATGGTGCGCTCCAGTCCCATGCCGGTGTCCACATTCTTTTTGGCCAGGGGCAGGAAACTTCCGTCCTTCTGCTTGTTGTACTGCATGAACACGTCGTTCCAGATTTCCAGGTAATGACCGCAGGAACAGGCAGGTGTGCAGTCGGGACCGCAGGCGGGCTTATCCGTGATAATGAACATTTCGGTGTCCGGGCCGCAGGGACCGGTGATGCCGGCAGGCCCCCACCAGTTGTTTTCCTTGGGGAGGTAGAAGAGATGGTCTTCGGCAACGCCCATGGAACGCCAGATGGCATGGCTTTCTTCGTCACGGGGGCAGTCCTCGTTGCCGGCAAAGACGGTAAAGGCGAGACGGTCCTTATCCAGCCCCAGATATTCGGGACTGGTCAGGAATTCCCAGGACCAGGAAATGGCTTCCTTCTTGAAGTAATCCCCCAGGGACCAGTTGCCGAGCATTTCAAAGAAGGTCAGATGGCTGGGGTCGCCTACATCGTCGATATCGCCGGTGCGGATGCATTTCTGCACATCGGTGAGACGCGTTCCGGCCGGATGCGGCGTGCCCATGAGATAGGGAACCAGGGGATGCATGCCGGCAGTGGTGAACAGTACAGTGGGGTCGTTTTCGGGAATCACGGAAGCGGAAGGAATCCGATGATGGCCCTTGCTTTCCATAAACGCCTGGAACTTCTCGCGAAGTTCAGCGGAGGTAATCGTTTTCATATCGCAGCGTCCTTTCCGGTATGTGTTAAAAGCGCATACGCTCTTCAATATAGTTACGCAGCTCGCTTATGGCAACGCGGTCCTGCTGCATGGTATCGCGGTTGCGGATGGTGACCGTGCCGGTGGATTCGGTATCGAAGTCCACGCAGATGGCAAACGGTGTGCCGATCTCGTCCTGACGGCGGTAGCGCTTGCCGATGGAGCCGGTCTCGTCATAGTCCACAGGGAAGTACTTGGCCAGGTCCGCATGGATCTGGGAGGCCAGGGCGCCCAGCTTATTCTTCTGCAGGGGCAGTACAGCCGCCTTGAAAGGTGCCAGTGCCGGATGCAGATGCAGAACGGTGCGTACATCGCCGCCTTCCAGCTCTTCCTCGTCATAGGCATTGCACAGGAAGGCGAGAAGTGCGCGGTCCACGCCCAGGGAGGGCTCGATGCAGTAGGGAACATAGCGCTCGTTGGTGACGGGGTCCAGATATTCCATGGACTTTCCGGAGTGCTCCTGATGCTGTGTCAGATCGTAGTCTGTACGGTCGGCTACGCCCCACAGTTCGCCCCATCCGAAGGGGAAGAGGAATTCAAAGTCCGTGGTGGCTTTGCTGTAGAAAGCGAGTTTTTCGGGCTCATGATCCCGCAGCCGCAGGCTTTCCTCTTTCATGCCCAGGCTCAGCAGCCAGTCATGACAGAAGGAGCGCCAGTAGTTGAACCACTCCAGATCCTCGCCGGGCTTGCAGAAGAATTCCAGTTCCATCTGCTCAAACTCGCGCACGCGGAAAATAAAGTTGCCAGGCGTGATTTCGTTGCGGAAGGACTTGCCGATCTGCGCAATGCCGGCCGGCAGCTTCTTGCGTGTTGTGCGCATGACGTTCTGGAAGTTGACGAAAATGCCCTGCGCGGTCTCAGGACGCAGATAAATCTCATTGGAAGCATCTTCGGTGACGCCGGAATGGGTCTTGAACATCAGATTAAACTGACGGATACCGGTGAATTCCTTTTTCCCGCATACGGGGCAGACAATGTCATGCTCGGCGATATACTTTTCCAGTTCCTGATTGGTCCAGCCGTCGCCAGTCTCAGCGCCATGGGTGAAGTCTTCAATCAGCTTATCGGCACGGAAGCGCGCCTTACAGGCTTTGCAGTCCATCAGCGGATCGTTGAAGCCGCCCACGTGACCGGAAGCCACCCATACTTCGCGGTTCATCAGGATGGCACAGTCCAGACCGGTGTTGTATTTGCTCTCCTGAACAAACTTCTGCCACCAGGCCTTTTTAATGTTGTTTTTCAGTTCTACGCCCAGCGGGCCATAGTCCCATGTATTGGCAAGACCACCGTAGATTTCGCTGCCTGCGAAAATCAGTCCGCGGTTCTTACAAAGCGCGACGAGCTTATCCATTGTTAAAGCTGCCATTCATGCACCCTCCCTGTAGATAGTCGGGTCCTATCATAGGCATTGACCTTTTTTTTGTCAAGGGAATTTCCGGGAAACCCTGCGGCCATAGGGCTCTTCAAAAGAGTGCAGAAGAAGAGAAGCAGACGATGAACAACCAGAAAATGCATGCCGTGACATGATGTATTGCTGCAAAAACCATGATGAAATTTTTCTCTGAAGAATATTGAGGTTTTCTTCAAAATTTGTTATAGTATTTACATAAGTGCAATCCCTGAAACAAGAAACAATGGGGACGGTTGCCGTCTGCAGGGGATACACTTCCATGTCTGAGTAAGTATAAGGCGGAATAGGAGTGAACGTTGTGCCGGTGATCGATCATCAGAGTCGCATAGGCCGAATTCTGGAAGTCAATAAGGAATTGCATGTGTTACCATTTCTTCGCATCTGGCAGACGGCGGATTTGGACGAAGAAGAGGCACGGAAACTGTACAGCCTCCTCAGCGATCCGGCGATGACTTTTGAAAATCTGAAAACATTCGACTGCCCTTCGAATCTGGAAGATACATTTCATGCTTTTGTAACCTTCTGCAATTTTGATGTGCGTTCGGAGACCAAAGAGCTCCGCAGAGGAATGACCAGCCATGAAAAATGGTGGAAGATCCTGTGCGAGCGTGCCGAAGGCAATACACTGGAAGTGATCAGTCAGAGTCAGAAACTGACGCGTGAACGTGTCCGCCAGATTGCGGCACGCTGCGTGCGGGAATTTATCAACCGCGGCGGCATTGAAATTCTGGGCAAGATCTATGCGATGGAAAACGGTCCGGCCATGGTGGACCGCAACATACTGAAAAAATATTTCAGCCGTGATGTGGATCCCTACATTTATATTATTCAGCAGGTGTTCAAGAACAATACCCTGGAACGGTTCCTGCCGTTCATGGAGGGCTGTTCCTTCGTGTACAGCGCGAAGCTGGAAGGCTTCCTGTTTCATGACAGGAAGGAACTGGCCGATGACATTGAGACATGGCTGGATGAGATTCCCAGCATCATTTCCGAAGAAGAAAAGGACATCTATGTTCAGGATGCGGAGAAGCGGGGCATTTCCAAGGAAATGGCCGATCTGTATATCCGCGATAATTATGACCTGGACGGAAAGGTCTGGAAGTGCGGGAAGATCCGTGTGCACAATATCTGCAGCGGCATTATGAAGGAATACTATGAGGGCGGCATTTACATCTATGATCCGCATGCTCTGCAGGAGTTCCGGAATCGTGCGGTGGAAAAATACGGCACCAGTGTTCTGCTACCGGAGAGAGATCATGCACTGACCGCGGTGATCAGCCGGGTCGGCATGCTGCGGGGGCGCGGCATCTATATTCCTGCGCGGCACGGTGTGCTGCCGGAGGAAATCCTGGAAGAAATCCGGAACTATCTTCTTGCCAGTACCAACCAGAGCTGTATGTTCAACACACTCTTCTCGGTGTTCCGTGACAAGATTACGCCGTATGGTGTCGACAACCGCTTCTATCTGCAGGGTGTTCTGAAGCTGGACCTGGGCAAGGAGTATACCTTTACCCGCGATTATGTTTCCTGCAGTGGAAAGGTTGTCAAGATTCAGGATATGGTACTCTCTGAAGTAGCCAAGTACAAAGAGCCTGTGACCAAGGAAACGATTGCCAAGGAGTTTCCCGGGGTTCCGGATATTGCCATCAGCTATGCGCTGATGGATCCGAGAATTATGAACTACTTCGGGAAGTATCTGCACAAGGATAACCTGAACATGACAGATGCAGATGTGCAGACGCTTCGCAGTGAACTGAACGATCTTCTCAAGGACGGAAAAGCACACAGCTCCCATGAACTGATGGAGCGTATGGAAAAGAAGGATCCTGACATGCTCAGGCGCATGTTTGTGGATACGCAGTTTGCCATGTTCTCCCTGGCACAGATCTACTGCGGCGATGAATATGTGATGGACCGTCCGCAGATGGCGATGCATGGTTCCAGTGGGGAAAAGGATATCCAGATCAAACGGGAAAACGAGATCAAAGGCCGGAAAGCCCGCGAAAATACGCCCCGTGTACGCGAGATGGCGACCTTTGATACCATTGTGGAAAGTCTCAAGGAATATGGCACCAAGGGTACAACGCTGAATCATCTCCATGCCCGTTATCATATCACCCGCCAGCAGCTGACAATCATGCTGCAGGAGCCCAATGTCATTTCTCTGCACAACCGTATTATTCATGAGGATGTTCTGAAAGGCTGGCCGGAGGCCAAGGACGCGTTCTATGATATCATCAAGGAACTGCTGAATGAGTATGGGGTACTTCGCATTCATATGCTGTTTGAGCTGTGCCTGGAAAAGATGGGACCGTTCTTTGAAGCCAATGACATGATGAATGAAGACGATGTCTTCTACCTGGCACGGCATCTGTTTGATAAGGTCCATTATCGTGGGGCCAACTGGTATTTCCATTTGCATAATCAGTCCATTTCCGATCGGGAACTGGAGGAAGATATCTCCTTTTATGGGCAGGTGACGGATTATTTCCGCCGCAATCAGCGGCCGATCTCCTTTGATGAACTGCGCGAGCGCTATGTGTTCCTGGGATATAAGATCAACAGTCTGAAATACAACATGCGCCTGTGCGAATATCCGAACTTCTACATCTATAAGCCGGATCTGTATATTCTTGCGGAACAGATGCCGGTAACGGATGAATGGCTGCGCACGATCGGGGAAAAGGTACTGACGCTTTTCCCGGAGGGCGTTACTGTGATGCCTTACCGTGCGCTTACCGAAGAGTGGCTGCAGGCTAATCTTCCGAAACCGCCCATGGAGGGAATTGAGTGGACGATGCTTCTTTTCCAGCAGATGTGCATCTTCTACCATGACAAGATGGGCGTGAGAACCATTCGGCCGTTTGGCATCTATGATTACAATATCGTACACAGCTTTATTGTTACGGAGGCATCCGGCATTGATTCGCTGTCTGAGGCGACCTGGGTCTGGCTGTGCGACCATGGATACCGCGGCAAGCATATGAAGATCGACGCACTGAAGGAACTGATGCTGGAGAACAGGATTGTCAGCACGACGGTGCAGGACAGCATGCGTCAGTTTGCTACCGGCATGAACGATGCCAAGCGTTTCCGCTGGGATGAGAATAACAAGTCGGTGCTGGTGCGCAGATAACGGAAAAGCGAATAAGAAAACATGATCTGTCTGCACTGCATGCCAGGCATGGCATGACTGTGCCTGAAAAGCTCGAGATTCCGAAAACGAAGGAATCCCGGGCTTTTTCTATTCTGTGACATGATTGAAGAATTGCCTCGGTCGCTGTCTGCCCCGCCGTCATCCTATGGATGTAAGCTTCCTCCTCTCTTTCGCCGTGCACAGGACACGGCTGTCCTGCAAACAATACTGGCATAAGAAAAATCAGAACCTTCTGATTTTTGGACGGATGAACAGCATCCGGCAGCAAGCCGAAGAAATCATTCTCCACAAATTGAGTTATGCATAATACTACACCCGATCGGGAAAATTGTTCTGTAAGATCAGTTATTCTTCCCGATCGGGAATTTTTATTAATGATGCCATTGACATTATACCCGATCGGGAACATAATGGCATCGAAAGGGTGATTTCATGCGAACCGATAAGATTGCAACCTTTATCCGGGAAAACAGAAAAGCTGCCGGACTGACCCAGGAGGAATTTGCCATCCGCTCCGGGTTGGGTTTGCGCTTTGTACATGATTTGGAGCAGGGAAAAGAAACCGTGCGCCTGGATAAAGTAAACCAGGCATTGGCCATGTTCGGCATGGAAGCCGTGCCAGGAAGAATCGAAAAGAAAATGGAGGAGCAGCCGTGAATATACTTCGTCAGGCGGGCGTATATGTTCGGGATCGGTTCGCAGGATTGATTCAGGAAACGGACGAGGGCTATTGCTTCGCCTATGATCCTGCGTATTTGACCGCAGAGCACGCCAGCGCTGTTTCGCTGACGCTCCCATTGCGGACGGAACCTTATACATCCCGCACGCTCTTCCCATTCTTTGACGGGCTGATACCGGAAGGCTGGCTGCTGGGGGTCGTCAGCCGGAACTGGAAAATCGACCAAAAGGATCGCTTCGGCCTGCTCATGGTGGCCTGCCATGACTGCATAGGCAGCGTATGCATCCGGGAGGTGGAAGCATGAACTGTCTTTGCTGCGGAAAACCGATGAAGGAACCATTTCCAGATTCTGCTTGGCATCCGGCCTGCATCCGTCGGTTTTTCGGAACGAGCGAGTTGCCCGAAATCGAATTGACAGACGAAGCATTGACTTTGTTGGCAGAAAAGGCTGTGCAAAAGGGCCATACAGTGCCAGGGGTACAGAAAAAACTGTCTCTCCATCTTTCAAGGGAAAGTACCCCCAGGCTGACCATGGTGGATTACCCCACAGGGTATATCCTCAAGCCCCAGGTGGCGGAGTTTCGTGCGTTGCCCGAAGCTGAACACCTGGTGATGCAAATGGCTGCCTTGGCGGGATTGTCCGTCGTGCCGCATGCACTGGTGCGGCTGAAAGATGGATACGCTTATCTCACCCGCCGCGTGGATCGGGTGCGCAATCAGAGCAATGAATCTTTGCAAATGCTGGCCATGGAGGATTTTTGTCAGTTGGACCTGCGGCTGACGCAGGACAAATACCGGGGGTCCTATGAGCGTTGCGTGAAGGTGATCCAGCGGTATTCCGCCCGGCCAGGCTTGGACCTGTCCGAACTGTTTCTGCGGCTGGTCTTCTGCTTTCTGACCGGCAATTCCGATATGCATCTGAAAAACTTTTCCTTGATCGAAACAGCGTCGGAAAGCGGAAGCTATGTGCTGTCGCCCGCCTATGATCTGCTGCCGGTGAATGTCATCATGCCGGAGGACAAAGAAGAATTTGCCATGACCATGAACGGCAAAAAAACAAACCTGCGCCGCAATGATTTTCTCATTTTTGCGGGATCCGCGGGAATACCCAGAAATGCCGCGGAAACGATGATTCGGAAAATGGTCAGCCATATTTCCAAATGGATGATATTGTGTGAATCTTCTTTCCTGCCGCCTGATATGAAGCAATCGCTGAATGAACTGATGCAGCACCGGGCTGAAAGAATAGCGTAAAATTGAACCGCTATAACAAACATCAAGTTCAACCCGATGGGTATGGCGTGATGTGGAGTGATCGGGCAATGATTTCCGACCGTGAACTATACGAAAAAAGCGAAATCATTCCGCTTTCGCTGGAAGATTTCATTGGTTTTGTGCAGCACAGAATTGTGAATGCGAACGAAGCATGTCAGCTTCTGGGATGCAGCCGTCAAAACAT
>CACWXY010000041.1 GCA_902764915.1 uncultured Eubacteriales bacterium
TAATTAATCCGAACCTTTTTCTGGAGAAATAGATAGTACTACTGTACTCCAAATGAAAAGGTTCGGATTTTTCAAAGGTTCGGATAATAGAAAAAGCCCGGCGAAGCGATCACTCCGTCGAGCTTGAGTGTACATCGTATACTGCTTATAGCTTCTTGATCATCGCGGACTTCTGGAATAAGGCGATTCCGTAACAAAGAACTGTTTCATATCCAGCATCAAGGTCCTTCGCGTATTCGTTGTCAACGATCTGCTTCAAAGCCTCGTCGCAGGATTTCTCCATGTTAGCCTTGCTGTCAGTCTTTTTCACCTCAATGATCATAGCGCGCCGGTTATCTACATCCAATAGCTGCAGGTCTGGTCTACCAAGGCCTCGTTCCTTGTTGGGTTTTGTCTCATAGCCGCGATCTACAAACAAACCGGCCATAAAGGCGTGATAATAATCCTCGTGATAGTCCATATAGCTAATGGTCTTCCATAGCAGATCGGACATCAAAGTAGAAGCGGTCTCAGCGTCTCCTGCCCATAGGGCTTGCATCATTGCTTCCTGTTTTGATACATCCAGCTTTTCCCTGAAATGTACCGCAACTGAATCTTGGAATATGCCCGCTGTTTCTGCATTGGGAATTTTTAACGCTACGTTTCTTCCCCTCGCGTTTGGATCAGCTTTCGTCAGATAGCCTGTCATCAGGAGCACACTCCACAGGTTCTGCTCCGATTCATGCAGGATGTCGTTGGTCAATTCATCCGAAATGGTTTCTGTGACTGTCAAGCCGTTCATCAATGCCTCAAATTTACCAGAAACTTTGAAGCGGCCTACAAACTCCTTGATTACGCCGTTGCTGCTGGTATTGCGCCAATAGTTCTTCGGTTCGGCATCTTCCCTGCGCAAAAGGGCAGAGACATAGCTTGCCACATCCCAAGGGCAATAGACCGAAGTGTTGCCAAACACATAACCATCATACCATTCACGAATGATATCGGCTTTATCAGCGCATCCAGCCTTCGCAAGCAGCTGGTTGACTTCGCCTTGCGTAAACCCAAAGTATTCGGAAAAATCTTCATCAAGCACAGAGTAGGACATGAAATTGTTCGTCCCCGTGAAGATGCTCTCCTTGGCAATACGCAGGCAGCCTGTTACCACAGCGAACTTCAGATATTCGTTGGTTTTCAGAGCAATGCTCAGCATGCCCTTGATCACATCAAGCATCTGCACATAATAGCAATTCTGCGCCGTGTCCTTCTCGCTCGCCTTTGCTAAGGGAACATCGTATTCGTCGATGAGCAGGATCACAGGCTTGCCATAGACCGCGTTCATCATACGCATAATGGTCTTGAGAGAAGTCTTTATTGCGGCCGGCTCTACCTTCTTTTCCTTGAGCAGGTTGAATGTGGCTTTATCTATCGGGTCAACCTTATCGCTCTCCATGATCTCTGAATAATTGAAACAAAAATCAGATATTACTCCCTGGAGAGCAACAAAGGCGCTCTTAAAATCCAACCCGTCCACATCCTTGAAGGAGATGAACAGTATGGGATACTGGTTCATCCAGGAGGAGCAGAACGCCTCATGCTTTGATACATCCAACCCTTCAAACACAGCCTTGCTGTCGCGGTTAATGTCGAAAAAGCTCTCCATCATGCTCATGTTGAGCGTCTTGCCAAACCTGCGAGGCCGGGTAAACAGGGTGACCTTGTTATCCATCCTACCGACAAGATCATACAGCAGTTCCGTCTTATCTACATAGTAGAGGCCGGCTTTCCTGATTTCGTCAAAACTCTCATCTCCAACGGCGATTCTGATTGCCATTTTCCAGGCCTCCTTCTCCATCGATTCTTCATCCGATATCGGTTCTTTTCTCGCAGATGGATACAATAAACCAAGCATAAGACGTATACCACTTCCGCCGTGTTTATTCAAGGGGGCAATCTTGCCAAACCCTATCTTCACTCTGAACTTTTCCACTGTCAGGATATCGCTGCGTTTATTGTGTTTACCGTCTCCAAATCCCGCTGCCGATGGACAGGAGCTTTATGGTGTACCTGGCCGTCAGGCCTCAAATAAAGTGCTGGATTTCATTGTAGCTCCTCAGTGCAGCCAATGCTATGCATTCATTTTTTGAGTACTTGACTGCTTTCATGATTTACCCTTTTAACTTGTAGAAGTGTTTTGTGGCAGAAAAAGGGATCTTGCGATCCCTTCAGTCCATTCTGTCATGAGTTATTCTGCCCGTAGCAGATCGCATGGGCATTCTCTACAAGAATGGCGACCACTCCATCCTTTCCCCTGTGGCCACAGAGAGCAATATGATGGAAGTTAACAGACTCAAAACTGATCTTGCTGCCTATCGACCACAAGTATGTCAGAAGTTTGCTGGCTTCATAAATGACTCTTGGGTTGTTGATAGGTAAGCGACAATGGTTGTTGAAGTTATCTCCCTCCAAATGTTTGCCTTCCATTGGAGGGAGACTTTGTTAGTTCAACGCATCCGTCATGTTCTAGCCAAGCTACTACCGATCACTCTACTTCTCTTTTCCCTGCTCAGCAAGATGAATCCAGCGCCAGCAAGCATGATTAGCATGCTTCCGAGGAGATAGAGTGCCGTGTTACCAGGGCCGCCGGTGGAGGGTAATTCGTAACCACCGAAAGTCTGATTAACGATCACGCCTCCATCTTTGGCATCTTTAGCGCCAAGGGTTTCTGCGTAAGTCGTACCTGAATCCCCCGTTACGACTGCCCAGTAGCTAGTGACGTAAAGCGGCACTTCAGACTCAACCACGTAGTACACCCATTCAGTCCCTTCATCATTGTACTTTCTGAGAGATTTGTCAGGCAAAGTGAAGTTAAAGACATTGCTGGTGCCTGAGCCTTTAAGCGTCAGGGCATTCGGGTTTCCTTCCGCTTCTGGAAGCTTGGATTCTGTAGTATCCATCGTCGCTGTGAACGTATCTTCGCTCTTGCTGATGGTGTACTTCAGGATGAAGTTAGCATCTGCATCGCCTGTGAGTCCCGGTCTACGCTTGATCGTTACTGTAATGTTCTCCTTCCAATTCTGATAGGAAGCAGGTATTGCAACATTACCAGTGGGGTCAAGCCAGATCTTGTTGAAGTTGAAGGACGTCATAGCCGTGTTGGTGACTGTAATCAAGCCACTAGTTGTAGTCTCTTCTGAACTGTAGCTCACAGTGAAATCTTCCACTTTGACATTAGTGCCCGTCACATCACTCTCTACCACTTTGTACTTGATCTCATAGCCTTTGCTGTCGTACTTCGGCAGATTGTAGAAGAAGCGCTGATCCAGCAATGCCTGTTTGGCGGCCTTTTCGGCTCCCTCTGCCTGAGCCACGGTTTCAGACGTCACGGCACTGTTCACGGATGTTATGGTCAAGGTCTTGCCGTTTACGTTTTTAAATTCTAAATACGCTCCTTTATCAAGATCATATTCTGCCTTCTGCAACTGGACGGTCACGCTCTCAACATCGCTCGGCCAGGTGGTTACGGGTGCCCAGGCCTTGTTGACTTCGATATCGACAGAGGCGAGAGTGTTGGTGAAGGTGGCCTGAGCCTCAGCCGGGGTGTTGCCCGCTTCCACGTATACTACAGCGTACATCGGCTTCGTGGTGGAGGGATCGCCCTCGTACACCACATTGCCCTGGACGTTAGTACCTTGGCTGTAGGCCGCGCCATTGGTCACTGTGATGTCGGTCAGCGCTGTGCCGTTAGTAGGCACAGCTTCGCTGATCTTATACCAGCCGGGTTCAAGGTTGGAGAGGGTTACTATGTTACCCTCCAAGGAACCACCTGTAGCAGATGTAGCATTTGCACCAGTAAAGGTAATAGAAACTGTTTGGGAAGTTCCAACATCCTCGCCTTGCTCGTTGATCTTCTGCACGGTAAAGGTATAGGTACCGTCAGGAACGGCCAGATCTTGATCGGCAGTGACAGTTTTAGAGAGGGAGAGAGAGCCGGTCTGAGATTCAACATTCTTTACATAGATAATGCCAGTTCTGATTCCATAATTGTTCTCATACTGCGTGATAAAGCCAGGAACAGGAGTTATTTCTTCAATAAAGTATTTCTCATTTTCTGCCGCTGTAATGTCATTCCACTTGTAAGCCCAATTATTACTTGGCTTTAGTTCGACTGCTTCACCAACGGATACTGGATCATCATATAAAAGCTCTTGATCTTTCTCCAAGAAAACAGGTTCAAGTGCTCTCCAGTGATTAATCTTTTTTGCAGTTATTGTAACAGTAGATGCAGTGGCTTGTACTCTATATGCAGTATATATTCCCTTTGTAAAGGGCGCTCCTATAATCGTTCCGCCGGTTACAGTAACCTTATCGGTGTCTGGAGCATCTTCAAATCCAATAACAAAGGTGCTGTTAGCCTTGATTATCGCCGTAGAAGATGCGCTTCCAACTACTTCTTCACCATTCCAATTGAGCCTTTGGAATTCTGCAGTAACACTCGTTCCATCCGGCGAAGGAACACCTGCAATCTTCTTCAGCTGAACAGATATGCTTTCTGTACCTGCCGGTGGATCAATAGGATTACCATCAGAGTCAAGCCACAGTTTCTTAACAGCTAATTTGTTTTCGTCAATCTTTTCGTTTGTAATCGTAATGACACCAAATGTTAAAGCCGTGTCTTTATCATTGGAATAACTAACCACATAATGACCTTCTGTTACTCCTTGATAATCTTCCTGTACATAGTAGCTCCATTCCTTGCCATTCTCATCGTATTTTGGAAGCTCATCAAATCTGTATTCATACGGTTCAGAAGAAAGATATGCTTGTACATCCTGATTGTTCTTTTGCACTCTTCTTCCAGCAGGATAGGTCTCACTTTTTTGATAAAGGTATACATTAATACCTGCATGACCACTTTCTGCATCTTTCCATATTTTCTTAACGTCAATGAACGTTTTATTATAAGTATTCGTTACAGTTATCTCTCCGCCTTCAATTCCATCAGCATTATTATCTGAATATGTGACATCAAATTTATCAGTTTGGTCCGAAGGGAGGATTTCTGTAACTTTATAGATATTATCTGTAGACAAATCCCCCCATGTCACTTTCCAGTTATTAATGGTAGCAGTCCATTTGTTACTATCAGTCTGCGAGCCATCCATAACAGGAACATTCTTACTCTTACTGCCATCGTACACCGTAACAGAAACATCGCTTCCATATTTTGCCCATTCACTACTGGTATCAGATTTGTTCTTATACCAAAGCTGGAATCTAAGAGAGAAATTCTTCTTCTCTTCCGGTGTATTATCTGACCAAATTTTCTGTGCTGAAATCTCTGTTGATTTGTAGGTATTAGTAACAACCAGTGTCCCATCTTCATCTTCTGAGTAGGAAACATCAAATCTGTCAGCATTACTGGAGATTATCTCGACAACCCGATAATCATAATCTACAGAAAGATCTGTCCAGGTCACGGTCCAATCTTCATTTACTGGCACATTAGCAGAACCATTCCATTTCGTCAATGACTTTGTACTATTAGGTATATCAACCCAGTCAGAGCTTGAATCCGTTTTCAGCTTTCTCTGTAGCTTAAAGCTGAAGCTGCCACTCAGTTTCAGAGCATCAGGAGTGTTTTCTGACCATTCCTTACGTGCATCGATATGGGTAGACTCAGGCCTGTTTCTCATAACAAGCCTACGTCCATTGTCTTCAGTTGTATAAGCAACTTCATACCCATCAGGAACGATTTCTTCCACGCGATAGGTATAATAAACCTTCGTGTCTCCCGTGCGCTGGCTCGATGCAGGCAAAGAACCAATGGTCAATACAGGCCAGTTATTGCTGCTGTCCTTTTCAATCTTATAGAGGGTTTCATCGTCAGGATATTGCTTCTCCTCTGTACTTATAACAGCACCGGTTTCCACGTTTTTCGTCGTTGCCGTCTGATATAGGGCAAATTCGATCTCATCCACGTCATCCGGCTTCAAATCCTGATTTTCCAAGGTCTTCCAAATCTTCTGTACCTTCAGATCAATCAGATCGTTTGTAATGGTAGCAGACCTGCGACTATCCGCCAGACCGAGTGCACGGATTTGAGTTGCATTAATGGGTTTTTCAGTACCAAAGTAGTAATAATACAAATCAGGATTATCCGGCAGAGAATAGCCTTCCGGGGCTTTAACCTCCATGATGAAATAGGCTATGCTATGTGCTTCAGCGCCTGCATCACCCGCATTGCATTCTACCCAACTTCCGGATACATTTTTATAATAATGAGCTGCATCATCATACATTGAGTTGTTGTCATTCACCAGGATCTCAAACCAGCCGTTTTCATCAGTTACATATGTGTACAAGCGGGTAAGTGTTCCGTTCTTTGCTGCCGACCGATCCTGTTCGATGGTATTTCCAGGCACATGCTCAAATACGCCAAACTGTGCTCCGCCAAGCTTCAGGGACACATTAGCTCCATCCACCTTGGTGATAGCATAATTGTGCTTTACATCGTTTTCAACCGTAAAGAGAGTATTAGTGCTTTCATATGTTACCTCTGCTCGGCCGTCTCTTGTTTCCGGACCTGAAACTTGTCCATCGGCAACAGTAAACTCAAATGCGCCGTCGCCAGTTATTTTATAATTGGTAGGTGCCTTCACCTCTGTAATCCTGTATTCACCATCGACAAGGTTCGTCAGGCGAACACCTGAATTACGGTTATCATAAGCAATGGTAAACAGACCATTATCATCAACAGAACTATCAGTATAGATCTCATACTCACCAGATCCTGGGTTCTTTTTCTCCAGCTTAAATCTGGCACCGTAAAGTGCGGTACTGCCATTAACCTTTTTAATCTTAATTTCTGTTCCTTTGGGAGTTTCATAATTGTTGGTAACATCAATTTCACGCCATTTGTCACCGCCAACTTCCACAGTAGCAGTATTACCATTTACAGCACCACTGATTTCATTCCCAATAATAATTGAATTATTAGTACCCTTCGTTACCTCATATGTTTTGATTGTGGTTGTTACATTCTGATACCCAGGCAGGGCAGCATTCTTCTCTTCGACAGTGTAATATCCATCAAGCAAGTCTTCCATCATGTAGCTGCCCGCTGCGGAGAAATCAGCATAACTGATATTGAGAACAAAGTTATCCATATTTTCGGTTGCATTGTTCTCCGTTACAGCATAACCCCACTCATCCAGTTTGACGGGCTTAGTCATTTCAGCATCATAATACCCTTTGATCTCAAAGGTGATCCTCTTCTTATCCTCCTCTGTCATATCCTGCGGACCGCCGACAATGGTCTTCTTGATCTCCAACCTTCCTTTAACAGGCCAGTTGTAAATCTTCATGATGTCACCGCTATGATATTCATAGTTGGGGTAGTTGGGATTGTCCGACAGTGTGAAACGATATGTAGTGTTATTGACTGCATATTGTATCGGTGTACCAGTTTCACGCAGATAATAAGTGATACCTTTCTGGAGGGAGAAACCATCTTCCTCTTCACTAGGCTTGATTTCAGCATAGCCGTCTGCCCCAGTTGTATAGGTGACATGGTCTCCAATGTTGTGAAGCACCACTTCTGGGGTAACTGGATTACCTTGGGCATCTTTCTTTACCGATTTAGTTGTATACAGTACCGGGTCCCCATTCTCATCCACGAGAGTAAATGTAACTCCCTGGATGGGTTTTGTCATGTTGTTGGCTTCATATTTATAAATTCTAATAGAGTTGATGTTGAATCCGCCTTCACCGCTGCCTGACAGCTGGCTATAGCCCGTTACACCATCCTTATAGCCGTTCATTGTTACAGTATTGCCATACTGCACCCATTGTCCAGGCTGGCCGATGACCTTGGCGTCATATTCAATGACAATCTTCCGAGCGACGCCAGTATCCGGGATGGTAAATGTGCCAGTATTGCCCTTGTAGTCGTATACTATTGTACGATTTGAATCAGTTTCCTGGACATCATTTACCGTGACTTTAATTGAGGAATAATCCACAGAAAGATTGCCAGAAAAGACATCCGTCAAAGTCAGATCATTTCCATTGTTTAGCTGTTTTGCTGGCAAATCAATAGTGATCTTGAATCCTGTCATACCGGTGTCGGGATTATATAAGGGATCATTGCCGGATGTAGGAGCTACGGAAGGAGCAATATGCTCCTTCTTCAGAACAGGATTCGTATAATCCACTGTGGCATCGTCTGTTAAATCATTCCAAGTAGCCGTATTCGTCAAATGAGCGGTACGGTCGGATTGTTCGTCAGCAAAGTTTTCAAGAGCCGTCTGCGCAGTAGCATCTTTTACTACCATGTAATAAATAATCTGATAGCGGGAAAGATACTGGCCCTCATTATCTAGGGGGAACGCAGATTTAGGCAGCGTAAAAGTCAGAGTGCCGTCTGTATTATTATCTACCGGATGAATTCTCGTACCATTCTGGTTAACATTCCTGTACCCATTTTGAATTCTCTGTGCCCAGGTACCATCCATCCAGGTTCCATCTTCGCACTGGAGGACGTTTGTCGAATTGTATGCTCCATCTATAATATCGTAGAACTTGACAAACTGTTTATGCTGGCTGTAGTCATCGACGATAGTAATAAGACTATCGTTATTAAAATCCTCTTCCTTTAATCCATAGATATCAAGAGTGTACTCAAAGACGAGCACACGGTCTGTTCCCGTTCCACTTTGCTTGGGAAGCTCTACAAACCCGAGTTTTTTACCATTCTTCGAAAAATCCTTTGCTGCAACATTACCCTGATCATAATCCGTAACAGAAGCATTGTCGCCCTCAAATTTAGCGTTATTTACATGCCACTGATCGCGCAACAACGTAATCCAGTCCTGATTGTTTTCAGTCTGGAATGTGACAGTGATGGTACGTTTGACACTGGTACCATTCAAGCCGGGAGATGTCTGCTCAAGATCCTTATAGAAAGTGATAATAAACTTATCGTCCGTCTCGCGGATCTTATAGCTTTCAATCCCATCCTGCAGGCCAGAAACATGAATAGAGTCTGCCTTCAGGGTATCGTTGAACTTATATCCGCTATGTTCGATTTTTGGCAGATAATCTGTCAAGACAGCCTTGTTCAGTCCTTGCGGCGGAACAGTGAGTGTAATGCTCCAGGACATGTTCTCACGGGTAGGTGTACCAACAATTTGTTTATCTATCTCTATTTTGCCTGTTCCAGGTTCGACCGTAGTCTGCTGTTGAGCCTGGTGATAATGTTCGTCAGAAACATAGTTCTGCACAGCAGTATTACCATTTTGAGTGGATACATCGACCTTAGTCCAGTAGGTGAATTCATAGCGATAGTTGGTGTTGCTCTCATCCGGAATCGTATATGTCCAAGATTTATCTGATGTAAAATCGTTGACACCAACATTGACCCAGGACAGATACGAATCAGATCCGACCAGGCTATTCCCATCATACTTTCGTACGAGAATTCCTGCTTGCCCATTATAATCTGTATAGGTCATAATGCTGCTATTGATATGGTCAGTAAACACAGTACCCGCCATATTGCGCAGTTGGGCTTCATTGATCTTTACAGTCCACTGAACATATTTGATGTTTTCATTGTTCGGATCAGAAATGGTATTTCCTACGCTCTTATCCAGCGGATTATAGTTGATGTTGTTTTCAAGGGTATGGGTTACAGCAGGATTATCCTTCACTGTTACGCTATTTCCCGTTTGTGCAGCAGTACCGTTTCCTGTGATGTTATCCCAGTTCACAGAAGCACTATACTCAATCGTATAACGATCTTTGTGGTTCATATCAGGCAAAGTCAAATCAAAGGTTTTCTGGGAATCATTATAGGTCACGGCAGGCTGCGGATTAATCACTTTACCGCTAGCATCCTTTACCACAACATCATGATTCAGCGTCAGAGCAGTACCTGTGATTTGGTCGTGAACGTTAACACCTGTGTTCGTACCGGTAGAGCTTACATTAATAGAATAGTTTACTTTGTTTGTCGCAGAATCATATTTGCCGCTCTTGGTCGTAGATAAAGACTTTGAATCATCCCATGTGATAGCCCAAATGTGGTCACCGCCCCAGTCGATACTTTCCCCAGGGTTGCTGAATTTTCCAACGATATCCAACTTAAATACACCGTCGCCGGAAACAGCCAGCTTCTGCTTAGCTTCATCTGTAAGATGAATAACAATGTTGCCATTGACTGCTGAAAAAGAGCATCCAGTCAAAGTCTTCGCAACACCATCTTCTACATATGACAATAGAATGGGTTCATTGTTCAAACTGCCCACAGGCTGGAAGCTTGAAGGGAAAGCATAGACAAGGTCGTTGCCTGTAGTTGGGAATTGAACTTCGTTGGGAATTTCGTTGAATTCAAGATGGATTCTGTATTCTTCATCTGGACGGATTGTTTGATTTGTATCTGCAGAGCCATTGATGGTTATAACAGCTAATGCATCCTTCATATCAGTTGAAACTGCATCCGTCACATTTACAACGATTTCCCTACCATCCAGCAGCTTAATTGTCAGTTTTTCCTCGCTGGTAAACGGTTCCAGACTGGTGAGCAGGAAATCTTTCTCGCCAACATCTACTCTCCCGTCATTATAGGTAATCAAGCCCGACACCTGCTCCACCTTTACCAGGTGTTCATCAGTGAAAGTGATCTCAGCAACGTCCTTAACATCAAGGATTGTAGCAGGCTGCAATAAATCATCTGCTTCTTCCATGTCGACACAGGTCACTTTTAGTATACTGAAGAGCTCAGAAGCCAAGATTTGGCTGTTTCCAGGTATAGAATAATCTATCCCTTCGTATGAGAAATCCACAGTATATGACAGCACAAACTCACTGAAATTTGGAGTGTCAAAACTGAAACCCTCCACGGTCCATACGTCTTCAGAAGATGTACCGTGCAATTCTAGATTTTCCACAAGAGACACATTGCCTTCGTGAATATGATAAACCACAAAGTTCTTTCCCTGAATGGATTGTGGAAGCGTCACATTCACGTGGAAACCATCGTAGTCATTAATCTGAACGTTATTCAGCCCGATGTCAAAAGCAACATATCTCTTCTGTTCTAGCTTGGATGCCTTCACATTGCCAGTTTTCTGCTCGCTTTCTTCAACATCTGTTTCGGCATCTTCTTCGCTTTGAGTATCTGATGTTTCATCATCCGAAACATTCGTATCATTGTTTAATGAAAATGCTGCCTTTCCCTCAATAGTATTTTGAGCTACCGTCATACGCGCAGCGGATTTCATCATTCGAGACGGCATCTGAATACTCATATCCAGATCTTTAGTCTCAATAACGGTATTTTCCTCTTCTTTTGTTTCCTTTGCTTCTTTGTCTGATTCCTCTGCACTTTCATCTTGCAGATATTCTTCAATTGCCACTTCCAGCGATTCCGTGTCAGAAATCAGCGACGCATAACCTTCCGCATCTGCTGGAAATTCTTTTTCTCCCAAAGGTGTAATGGTTACATGATCCAATTCCAGAGTAGTAAATCCATCTAGCTCCTGCAGAATCTCAGAGATACCTGCTCCACTGGCTGCATTTTTATCCACATTGGCAGACAAATCAGTCTGGGTTGCAACGTCGCTTGCGAAAGTTTCCTGTTCCTTTAGTATCGCAGAATCCATGTCCGTCATAGACGCTACGATATCCTCAGTGATTCCTTCTGCAATGTCATCCATATTAACATCTGCAAGGTTCGTTTCAGAGGCAAGCACTGTTTCCGTTAAGTCATCCGTCAGCTGTTCCACGGAACTTTCTGCCGTAACTACCGCATTCTGATCCTCTGCCTGACTCTGCTCATTGTCTTGTACTGCAGAGGAAACCTCCCTCAGATCAGACTCTGAAGCGAATGTCATATGCTGCTGGACATTATTCTCTTCTTCTGTCACGGGAGCAATTTCTTCCAAAACCTCCAATATGTCAGAGGGCGATGCAATAATATCCGCTTCAGATACATCATCAGAAGAAGGCAGACTTTCCCATGTAAGTCCCAAATCAATAGATGCTTCAACAGTATCAATTTCTTCCGCTGTATCTTCTTTTATTGTGACTGTAATCGTTAGCGTATCTTCCTCTGCAGTCGCAAAGATGATACTGCCGCTTTCCTGGACATGAATCACAGACAATGCGTCCATATTGACAGAAATACCATCCGTGGCTTCCTGGAAGCTCCATCCATAGTCCGCCCAAACATCAGAAAGCTGCAAATTGCCGACCAGCACATCAGCAGTATCGTTCAGATCAATATCGCCTGATTCAGAGAGAACGATTTCCGCTTCAAAAGACTGTGCTGAATGATGTACTTCATACCTTAGTACAAATGTCGAGAGTGCATCCGTTTCAAAGCAGACGCTGATTGCTCTACCTTCTTCATCAAACAGGATTTCGGCCTCAATTTCGCTGATAACTGCAGACTGCTCGCCCTCGTCGTTTATAACGTTCTTCACAGTGTAGAGTATAGCTTCCAGCTTTTCCCCAGAACTGATTTCTACAGATACCGGCAGATCCATATGTACTTCATACTTTTCCGCCTGCAGCGCTTCATCCAACAGATGTAGATTCCACGCCATAAAATGAGAAGGCTCCGTTCCTTCCATCTGCAGAGAAGAGACAACTATCTCTGCATCCTCTGCCGTCAGAGGAACAACGATCAAGTCCTCCATGCCGAGAACCAGCGGCTCCCCATTCTGACCTAAACCATTCTCTTCAGGCTCGGTATTGTCCTTTTCATCTGCTTCTTTCTCAGTATCTTCATGTTCCTCTTCGGGCACTTCTCCGTCCTCAGAAGAGACAAGGTCGACAGCGGTATCCGTCTTTTCGCTGTCAGTATCCGGTTCCTCGTCTGTCACAGACGCATCAGTCGTTTCAGAATTGACTTCTGAATCTTCGTCATTTAACAGGTCATCAGCATCTGCCTTCTCCGTTTCTTCATCTGAAAGGGCAGACTTCTCCCCTTGTTCTTCTTCGTCCTTCAGAGCGTCAGAAGCATCTGCTTCGACGGTATCCTCTTCCGACTCCAAGACGATACCATTATCTTTGTTATCCGCGTTTTCCAAGGAAGAATCATCAGCGGTCTTTTCCGTGGCTTCATCTTCAGGTATGGACGCTGTCAGATTGCTGTTTTCCTCTTCTGTTTCACTCAGCTTTTCGCTTTCAGTGCCATCAGAAACAGAATCCTTGTCATTTTCTTCACTTTCAGTTGCATCAAGACTCTGCTGTTCTTCTCCTTCAATGTTCAGTGCCTCAACTGCAGGCGCATTCTTGACTTCGTTTATGTCAGCCGATCCCTGTACCAAGAAATCTGTATCCTTTTCTCCATCGGTATCTGCTGTCTCATCAATCAGGACAGAATTGTCCCCTGTCGCCTCAGTGTAAGTCTGTGCACCAGTTTCAACAGCTGAAAGTGCCTCATCTTCTTCACTATCAACCAGCGCCAATGTTGTATCAATATTTTGTTCCTGGACATCCGTGGAATTATGCTCTTCAGCGTTGCTTTCCATCGCGTCCACCACCGCTGAAGAATCCTCAGAATTCTCCTCTGTTATCTGCATGCCAGTTCCGGTGAGATCCTCAGAGGTCTCCCCTTCATTCGAGGACAGTGTCTCTTCAATCTCTGTCACCGAATCCAGAGTCGTTTCTTCAGGACTAGTTATCGCGCCTTCATCCGTAGTCTTCTGTGCGGTATCCGCATCCCCTACATTCTCCTGATGGCCTGGTTCTCCTAAACCTAAAGCGCGGATTGATTCCTCTGATAGGCCAGAGAACGGATCAACCGTCTCGGGTGTTGCACTACTATCCGTAGCTGCATTACCAGACAGACCTGTCCCCTCATTACCATCTGCAGACAGTTCGTCCGTGAGGGATGCCTCAATTTCGTCAGTCGACAGGTCGTCAGCAGTCATTTCTGAAGCGTTATCATTCTCACCGTTCGTGGTATAGCTGTCATCTTCTGGAATGGTTCCCTGAGCGACATCTACATTTTCAGGCGGATTCTGATTGTTTTCAGGTGCACCTGTTTCTGTCGGCACCCTTGTCATGATAACCTGATAGCAGCTGTCCGTATGGATATGTTCCGCCTTATCGCAGGTCAGGACATCAATGTAGCTGCAGCTTTCGTCATGCACATGGCCCGGATCCAGGAGAACCTCATCATAGCGCCAGTCCAGAGGCGTAGTTTCAAATACCGGGATTTCCTCCATTCCGCAGATGCAGATTTTCCGTCCCAGCATGTCATATGACCAGCATTCTTCGGTATGTACATGGACATTGGCATACTCGCAGACAGTATCCTTCTTCCACGTGTAGCAGGCATCGGTATGCACATGGCCACTGTTTTCTTCCTGACCGCAGGTTACCTGCCAGATCAACGGATAGCATTCTTCCGTATGCATATGCGCACCGGTGCCTTCCGGAATCTCGCAGATCAGGGTATCCGAATAGCAGGCGTCTGTATGCACATGAACGCCTTCGCCTTCTTCCTGACCGCAGCTCAGAATATAGGTATAGCAGTTTGCATCATGAATATGGGCTCCTTCGCCTTCCTGCATGCCGCAGACAAGGACAAAGCCAAAGCAGCTTTCATCATGGATATGCGCACCAGTTCCTTCTTCGAGTCCACAGGTCAGAACATCCTCAAAGCAGGCATCTGTATGAACATGACCGCCATTTTCCACCTGACCGCAGGTGAGCTTGTGCACCACGGCATAGCATTCTGCGGAATGGGTATGGCTGTCCCCTTCCTCCTGTCCGCAGATCAGTTCCACCACATCTTCATAGCAGCTTTCCGTATGCGCATGCGCACCGTCGCCGATTTCCATGCCGCACGTCATCATGCGGGTATAGCAATCCGCTGAATGGACATGACCGGCATTCTCTTCCATGCCGCATACCGGTTCATAGGCATAACAGACTTTGGTATGAACATGACCAGGGTTCTCTGCCAGTTCGCATGTGAGATTCGGTGTATAGCAGGCATCCGTATGCACATGGCCCTGACCTTCAATCTGTCCGCAGGAAAGAATGCGGGCATAGCAGTCCGCGGAATGCACATGACCAGCGCTCTCTTCCAGACCGCAGTTTGGAATTGTACTGCGCACTTCACTGTAGCAGGCTTCCGTATGCACATGTGCTCCGTCGCCGTCGTTCAGACCACAGCTGAGAACAGGATAAGAGACAAAGCACTCCTCCGTATGCTCATGAACCGGGATTTCCTCCAGTCCGCATACCAGATTCCCGTTTTCATCATAGCAGTACTGGTTATGGGTATGGAAATAGGCATTTTCCCGATAACCGCAGTTCAGATTGCCTTCCCAGTCATAGCATTCTTCCGTATGCTGATGCACAGAGAAGTTACCTACATATACGGGTACCGTCCCATAGATCGGATCATATGCCTCATGATCGTACTGACGGGTATAGCACGCTTCCGAGTGAACGTGTTCCTCTATCCCGCAGGACGGGATCCGTTCCATGGTCACGGCTTCCCGATGCGTAATATCAATGGTCAGGCCCACCACGACCAGACACATCACGGTCACTAAGGCGATCCAACGGTTTCTCTTCTGTCTCTTTGCCAAGAAAGCAGATGCGCGCGTTTCAAGATTCTCATGCTTCATATACATCTACTCTCCTTTCTATCCATTCTCTGTGTATAATCTTTGCCGTCATCCATCCCGCGTAAGGGAAAGATGCAGGGGGTATATGCTCTCAGCGGTTCATTATCCGAATCGCAGCAGGTGTATTTTCCTCTGCCCTGACGGTGGAATGCCGCTCCGCCTGCTGTTATCAAGTAGGAATCACCCATTTTCTGATCCGCCAGCCTGTTTCCCAGGAAACTTCCGGAAAGATATCGCCTTTTCCGTAGTCCATTTTTCTGCGGATGCATCTTCGCGCTGATATCCGGCAAACGCCAGTCGGTTTCGCCTTGCAGAGACCATGTTCCTGAACCATCGTCTGCCAGGGGAACTGCGTTCTGTCCTTTTTTATGCCCGCCGCAGCGCATGACCGCATCCAGAGAAAAACTGCATCCTTTTCTCTTATCAGCCAGCATGAACCGGCACTTTTTCTTCTTTCTCCGGACAGGTTCCCCTCCCGTTCCGCAGGATGGTTTCTGCAACCTGTCACACCGCAGACACCGAGTCCGCATTTCCTCACCATCGGCCATGAAATCAGACCGCTTCCATCCAGGCACCGGTCGCCATGCAGTGCAGGCATAGGGTCTGTTCCATGAGACCCGCAGATGCATCCATGGATCAGCGTTACGGATGTCAGCATGAAAAAATGGAAATCGCATTCTCATCTGCGCCTCCTTTCCACAGGAAAAAGAGACAGACGACCTGTGCGGTCTCCGCTTTTACATGAACTATCGAACTGTACATAGGCAGACAATGCCCCAGCAGCGTGTACAGAAAAAGTGTATGCGAAAAGCACAACCCATTTTCCGCAAGCAAAAAACAGGTGCTTCTTATACACTGCCAGCATGTCGTTCGCCTCACTATTACGCACAGTTTTCTTTCCCCGTTGGGAACAGTCTTCCCGAAAGGGTCAGACTATTCCACCGTCGAGTATATATCAAACAGCGTACATTGACAATCCGTAAGCAAAGCATTTCCAATCACTACGGCACACATTTCTATGGCTTTGCAGTGCAGAAATCTGTAAAAACATTGTCATAATATTGTTAGTTTCGCGCGCAACTGTTTTTGTGTCACGCATATGCCTGTTCTGACCTTTGACAGGGTCATCGGTCATACGTCTGCACACGCTGTTTTTCCGTCTCTTCACTGGGGTGTCTCTGTCATCATTTTCTTGCAGATAGGCTGCCGTCACTACATCCATCCGTACGATCATGGTACTGTCTGTTTCTTCGGCACATGCTCCTTCCTTCCACACAGCCTTCTTGTTTTCTTCATTTCATTCTGTACAGACCATCCGCTTCCACGCCTTATATGGTTTTCCTTTTCTCCTTGATCCAGCAGACGTGTTCCCGAATCAATGCATATCACTTCGTATCTGCCATTCACAAGGCTCGTCTGTCTTTGCAAAAAACAGCCCTCATCCCAGGCTGGAGAAAAGGGACTGCCTGGTCAGTCAGCAGTCGCAGCCTTTTCTCTGCCTGTACCCAACGTGCCAGAGCCCATCATACTTTTCTGGTTCCGGACATATGTATGTTCCTATGATTCTCGCGTGTCCGCAGAACCTGGCTGCCTCAAAAAGAGGGCTCTCCGAATCATCAGAGAGCCCCCGCAGGAGTTACCAGCTGTATTTCATGGCTGTTGCGACGCAGTTCTGATGGGTATCATCCACCTTTTTGGTTCCATGCGTCTTGGAACCATAGAAATGAATGCAGAAGTGTCCATCAAAGCCATTGTTCTTGATTGTGGTCGTACCATGCGGCATTCCGTTCATGGACGCCGCATAGACCCGTCCGTTGTACTTGACCAGAATCGGCCGGCGCTTCCATGACCAGCTTCCACCATAGATAGACCGTATGACGGCTGCGTCGCTCTTGGTAAGCGGCTCTGCATCCAGATGATTGGCTCCGGACCAGCGCTTGCACTGAAAGGTCTTGCCTGTCTTGCAGTCCTTCACGGTAAAGGTCGCGCCTTTGGGAATGCGGTCTTCCCCGTTTTTAAACCAGTTCAGTCTTTCCGTTTCAATCTTGCTTGTAGTCGACTTGCTCTGCGTCCCAAACATTGCATTGATCGTCGCTTCTGTGGCATTCCCTGTCTGTTTGAGACCCTTCGCTTTCTGCAGTTTCTTGACCGCTGCCTTTGTAGCAGCGCCATAATCGCCGTCTATGGCGTCCGTGTAGTACCCCAGCGCCTGCAGACATTTCTGCAGCTTTTTGACATTGCTTCCATAGTCCCCCGGACTGCAGGCATTCGGCCGGCCGATGGACTTGAGCCTGGATGATACGTTTTTCGTACTGGTCGTCGTTGAGGAACTGCTGGAAGCGGTCCCCGTCGATTTCCCTTTTGTCACATATTTCTGCATGACATAGCCGCTCAGGTTTCCATATGTGACCTTGTACCATCCATCGGATGATCCCTTGATGTTCACAACCGTTCCCTTGGGAAGAGACTGCAGTGCTTTGGATTCCTTGGAAGCGGATTCCCGAAGAATCAGCGACGAGCAGTTCACTGTGCCATCGGTGGCACCGGCCAGCATCGGGGAAAACGTCAGAATCATAATCAGCAGAACTGTCAAAAGCGCTTGGGTACAATGTTTCTGTGGCATCGGGCATACCTCCTTTGGAAAACCGAACTCCCTTGCAAAAGAAACATGGCAGACATTCTGCAACGTCAATATATGACGAATTTATGACGCTGTCAACGAAATTATGTTTCAATTTATGCAGCTATTTGTATCATTTCTGACATATTCAAGGTGTAAATGGGGAAGTTTTTTATCTGTCAGAACCAGGTCTTCAGGCTTCCATGGTCTTCGCAGCAAGTCTCCGCATTTCCGTTTTTCCCTTTTTCCACGCCTATGCCGTGTCCTCATAAGGCACAATATCCAACAGGCCTGAATCATGAATGCATCCATATCCTGTCTGCATGGCAGAGATACTGAATCACTGGCTTTCCGATCTTCTTATGCGCTATCTTCCCATGTTCTTCAGATACATTGTGAATCTCGCCCCTGCCGCAGCCTTCCAATAGTCTCTGCCTGCCTGACTGCAGGCAAGCAAACACAGCATGGGCCTTTCTTCCTGTCCTGTTCTGCTGTCTTCCGGGGAGGCATTTCTTTTCGGGTTGGTCGCTTTCCGGTTCTGCTGCATTCCATGACTCCACTGTCGCATGCAGTCTGTTTTCCAAAGCCGAACGATGGAGCCTTCCAAGCGCTGTCTGTCTTTTCCCTTGATGTTTTCCCTGAAAACCGGCCCCTTGCCCAGGCCACAGCATCCTGAATTTCTCTCTATTCTTCGATTTTTCACCCCCTGTTTTTTTCAGTGGTTTCACTGCACACCTTATGTGCCATTAAAGAATCCATTTCTACCTATTTATATATTTGTGTTTTCAAAACCGCCGCGATGCCTTCATGTTTTCCCCCTTTTTTCCTCTATGCTTTCATCTTTCGTTTCCCAACACGTCCCGCAGCGTGTCGAATCACAGACGACCGTTTACTCGCATCCGTTTTTCGCCGTTGTCTGTCCAAGCAATGTTCTCCTCGAAGGCACCGTGATGCTGTTCCTTCCGATTCATCTGCATTCGGATGAACCAGCCTGTCGCGCCCCGCTGCCTTTCCCAAGCATTGCTTTGTCCATTGCCATAGAATATCTTTCCTTCATGCATCTCATCTATCTCGCCACAGGCGCCCAGTTTCCTTTATTCCGCAGTCTCGCCAGCATCACGCAGATCATATTCTGCAATAACACCCGTCCCTGCCCGCTTCCGTGTTCCTCTATTTTTTCATCATGATGCATTGTGGTTTGGTTCCAGGCCTTCACATCTCCCGGTCTGTTTCTGTTCTTCTGCATGTGACGCGTTTCGAACTGCGCTGTACAGTCTTTCATACCATGCTCTGCATGCCTGTCTCCGCCCAATCATGCATCCATGCGCTTCTCCTGTATTCCTTTTGCCCGCATGGCATCGCAGCCGTCTTTTACGGACGCAGGCGCTGCATCCGCACTGTCGCTTCTCCTGCCGGCCGGAATGCTATCCATTTTCTGTCCTGCCTATATTCAAAAAGGAGGATCCGTCCGCTCCGTGCAGGCAAAAGCCGCATCTGCCGCATTCCGTTTTCCCGCACGCCTCTGTGTCTGCCGCTTCTTTCCCAAAGGCAATGTACATTCCGGTGCTTTCGGAACAGAATCTCTGCCTGCAGGCAGAGTATTCTCCAAAGCACAGCGAACCTCGCATTCCCGCATTCTGCTGCAGGAAAGCAAAAAAGCCCTTGACAGCAGTCTATGCCTGTGGTAGCATTTCCGAGGTTTCAAAAGAAGCCTGTGCCGTAGACAGCCGGTCATCCTTCGGGATGTCAAAGGACCTGGTTCCGCCTGCCGAGGTGCAAAGGAATGCGATTTTGCTCTCCCTTGCGCCTGCGCAAGGGTTTTCTTTTACTTCCAAACCAAAAGGAGGTGCAAGCATGAGCAAGAATCGTGAACTGAAAGAACAGGCCGTAGCCGAAATCGTGGAAAAGTTCCGCGGTGCCCAGTCTGTTGTTTTCGCAAGCTATTCCGGACTGACCGTGGAACAGGTGACCGCCCTGCGCAAGCAGTGCCGTGAGAACGATGTGCAGTACTGCGTACTGAAGAATCGTCTGGTCAAGCTGGCCATGCATGAGCTGGGAATCGAAGGTGCCGACGATCTTCTCAATGGCCCGAACGCTTTTGTGTTCGGCATGAAGGACGCCGTAGCCGCTCCCAAGATCATTTCTGAATTCATTGACAAGAACAAGCTGACTTCCCTGAAGATCACCGGCGGTGTTCTGGAAGGTCAGGTCGAGGACACAGCGACCATCGACAAGCTGGCCAAGATGCCCAGCCGCGAAGTGTTGCTGGCCCGTTTGGTGGGCAGCATGAACGCCACCATCGGCAATTTCGTGCGTGTGGTCGAAGCCATTCGCAAGCAGAAGGCAGGAGAAGAATAATTCCTGTCCCCCGGCTGCCCTGTGCAGCCTGATTCATTGGAAATCATCCATTATTATAGGAGGCTAATCATCATGACTCATGAAGAGATTATTGCTGCCGTCGAATCGATGACAGTGCTCGAGCTGGCCGATCTGGTCAAGGCTATGGAAGAAAAGTTTGGTGTGTCCGCTGCTGCCCCCGTCGCTATGGTGGCTGCTGCCGGCCCCGCCGCTGCTGCTGAAGAAGAAAAGACCGAATTCGATGTCGTGCTGAAGGAAGCCGGCTCCGAAAAGATCAAGGTTATCAAGGTTGTCCGCGAAGTCGTGGAAGGCCTGGGCCTGAAGGAAGCCAAGGACATGGTCGAGGCTGCTCCCAAGACCATCAAGGAAGGCGTCTCCAAGGAAGAAGCCGAGAAGATCGTCGAGAAGTTCAAGGCTGTCGGCGCTACCTGCGAAATCAAGTAATTGCAAGCCAGACATTCATGGGACACGCGTTGCGTGTCCCATTTTTGACATTCCGTTTTCATTGCGATCACTCTGTCGCTTTGCTATAATGAAGCAATCATCGAAAGGGTCAGGAGGGATGACGATGCGACGCTGGAAAATATGCCTTGTGCTCTGCCTTTTTCTCCTGATCCCCCGTCTTTCGCATGCCGCGGACCGGATCCTGGACCCGGTGGTTCCGGTGCCGGATGAAATCCAGTGGCTCCTGGAGGTCGCACGCGCGGAAATCGGATATACGGAAGGCGCGCACGGCTACACCAAGTATGGTGAATGGTCCGGTGATCCATATGCCCAGTGGTGTGCTGAGTTTCTGTGCTGGTGCGTGCATGAGACCGATGAAACCTATGGCACATCGCTTCTGGAGCATCAGTACCCGCTCTATTCCTCTTCCAATACCGGACGCAGCTGGTTTATCCGCGAAGGCCGGTATATCGTCCGCAACGGACACCTGGAAAACTGGGGCTATCAGTGGCTGAAGGGTGACGATCATTTTCTCACCACCGGCACCTATATCCCACAGCCCGGGGACTGGGTCTTCTTCACCTGGACCAATAACACCGATACAGACCATGTCGCCATGGTCGAGTACTGCAGTGAGGATACGGATACGGGGGATGTGACCATTCATGTCATTGAAGGGAATACCCCGGACCAGGTAAAGCGTGCTGCCTACCCGCTCACCTATACCCGTATTCTCGGCTACGGCACTGTACACGACCTGATGGATGTCACCATGCGCAGCGGCAACCAGGGCGCCAAGGTTACAGCACTCCAGGAAAAGCTTCTGCGCCTCTCGCTGCTCACGGAAAGTGATGTGGACGGACGCTACGGCGGAAAGACAGCCGCTGCTGTCTCCGCCTTCCAGTCCGCGCACGGTCTTCGCGCCAACGGCATTGCGAGTCTGGCCACGCAGAAAGCCATTGACCGGGCGGTGGAAGAGGCGGTCAGCCGGGATCCCGCCACATGGACCGTAGACGCGGATACCGAAGACTGGCCGGACCTGGACCGGCTGCTGGAAAGCCCGCCGGTTCGCACGGAAGACGAGATCACGGATGATTTCTGACAGTCTTTCCACGGAAAGGAACGACACTATGCGAAAACGCATTGCGATATTGCTGGTCTTTCTTATGCTTCTCCCCGGCCCGGGGGTTGCAGATGCCTTCTCCTTTCAGGCTTCGCTGGATCTGCCGCAGACCGCACAGAAGGACAGCCTGCAGCCGCTGACGGACCTGCTTCGTATTCTGCAGTTTCGCGGGACCCTGCTGGCCAGGGAGCATGACGGCGGGTTTGACCTGAAGGGCGATGTGTCCCTGGACCCGCAGAGCCAGTCCCGGACCGCGTTTCATCTCTACGGCGTGGAAGGCATGATGAAGCTGGAAAGCCCGCTGTGGAACGAACTTCCGGTGCTCATCAACGTTCCCGCCGCACTCGAATACGGCGTAAAGATCCATGCGCACATGGATATCCCGCTGGAGCGCGTGTTCCTGCTATATCCCTGGGTGACCCGGGACGCGTTTTCCGAACTGATCGCGTATCTGGACGCGACCATGCACGCAGAGGAAGGCACGCATACCGTATCCTCTGAAACGCTCATGGAATGCGCGGACACCGTTTCCGGCATGCTCTATGAAAGCCGGGCCCTGCACTACTGGTTTGACAGTCTGGCCACGCTCAATGATGCCGGGGAACAGCTGCAGGAGATCTTCTATATGCTTCCCTCCTTCTGTGAGACATACTGCGCAGATGGCCTGGACGTGCACATCACCGATACCATGGAAGCCTGGGTGGCCGGGGATACCGAGATCTACCGGAGGGAAGAGACCGCAGAAGAGACGCGCTTTCTTCTGCATCTGCCTGGGATCCTGAACGGCGCAGATCTTCGTCTGACCTACGGGAAGCATATAACCGGGGACACCTACGATGCCCGCTACAGTCTGGGGTTTGGCGAAGGCGAGGACGCGATTCTCACCGGTCAGATTGACCTGAAGAGCATGCCCTGTACCCTGCCGGCCAAAGCACCGTATTCGATTCGGGTGGATATCAGCGGCCGGCTTCTGGAAGGCCTGCCCTTCCTGGATGTGAACGAGGCCGGGCATCTCCAGTCGACAACGCTTAAGAACACTCTGAACTGCAGCATATCCCGCACGGATACAGGGCTGATCCTTGCCTCTCACGGCGAGATCCTGGGAAGACTGCTGCTGCAGACGCAGGAAATCGAGGGTGCCGAGCTTCCGGTGCATACCTTTGAGGAGACGGACGGACTGAATTTCTTTTCCTTAAACGATGAAACGCTCAAGGAATTCATGCGTCAGTCCCAGTCCTCACTGTTCCACGGACTGCTTCCGATCCTGGAATACCTTCCGGTATCCACCACGCAGGTTGTCATGAATACCCTCACCGAGGGCGGTTTCTTTGATCTTCTTCTCTACGGAAGCGAGGAGGAGACATACGACGAAGAATACGAGGCATACGAAGATTACGAAGAAGACTACGAAGAATAAGATTCCCCTCCACGGCGTTATGCTGCAGGCATTCGAATGGGAGCTGCCCGCCGACAGCGCGCACTGGAAGCGGCTGGAAAACGCCGCGCTTTTGCTGACGCTCATGGGCATTACCTCCGTATGGATGCCGCCTGCATGCAAGGGTTCCGGCGGCATCCATGACGTAGGCTACGGTGTCTATGATCTGTATGATCTGGGCGAGTTCTCCCAGAAAGGCACGGTTGCCACCAAGTATGGCACACTCGCCCAGCTTCAGCAGGCGGTGCGTGCACTGCACTGCGGGCGGATTCAGGTACTGGGCGACTGTGTGCTCAACCATCGCATCGGTGCAGATGAAAAGGAAAACGTCACGGTCACCCCGATCCGGCGGGATGCGCGCAGGGAAGCACTAGGCGCGCCCTATCCCGCCGTCTGCTATACACGCTTTACCTTTCCCGGACGCGGCACACAGTATTCCGCCTATGTCTGGGACCATGCGTCCTTTTCCGGCGTCGATTATGCGGAGCCCGGAAAGGAGAACGCTCTGTACCTGCTCGCGGATCACACCTGGAGCGATCAGGTGGACATGGAAATGCAGTCCTTTGATTACCTGATGGGCTGCAATGTGGATCACCAGAAGCCGTATGTGGCTGAGGAACTCACCCGATGGGGGCTCTGGTTCCTTGAGAAAACCGGAATGGACGGGTTCCGGCTGGACGCGGTCAAGCATATCCATGCGCCGTTTTTCCCCGCATTCCTGGGGGATATACGAAATCGCACCCGGCGGGAAGTCTACGCAGTGGGCGAATACTGGAACGCGGATACAGGCGCGCTTCTTTCCTATCTGGAGAGAACCGGCTACTGCATGGACCTGTTTGACGTACCCCTGCACTTCCGTCTGCAGGCGGCCTCCGCGTCCATGGGCCAGTTTGACATGCGCACGCTCTTTGACGGTACGCTGACAGCGGCACGCCCCGCGTCCGCGGTCACCTTTGTGGATAACCACGACACACAGCCCGGGCAGTCCCTGGAAAGCTGGGTCCAGGGCTGGTTCAAGAAAACCGCCTATGCGCTGATCCTGCTCCGGGAAGCCGGTTATCCCTGCGTGTTCTGGGGCGATCTGTACGGGATCCCCGCTGCCGGGATCGGAAAGGTGCCGGAACTGCCCCTGCTCCTTACGCTTCGGCGGGAGCGCGCCTATGGTCCCCAGCGGGATTATATGGATGATCCGCATATCATCGGATTTGTGCGGGAGGGCCTGCCCGAGCTCCCCTTTTCCGGGCTTGTGGTTCTGTGCACGAATGCCGAAGGCGGCGAAAAGCGGATGCAGGTCGGGCCGCAGCTTTCCGGGAAACGGCTTGTCTGTCTTCTCGGCGGACAGAAAGACGTGACGGTCTCCTCCGATGGATATGCGAGCTTTTCCGTTGCGGACGCCGGTCTGAGTGTCTACGGGCTCCCCGGCGGCGTTCCTTCCCTTCTGCATCGCATGCGGTGGCAGCTGCAGACCGCAGGCAGCTTTGCCCTGCGCTCACTTGCCTCCCGCCTGCTCCCTGTATCCCTTGCCAATCTATTTCTGAAAGGATGACAGTGTCTTGGTCAAAAAACTTCTGTCCCATGTACGCCAGTACAGGCGCGCATCCCTTCTGACCCCGGTCTGCATGATCGGGGAAGTGCTCATGGAAACATTGATTCCCTTTGTCATGGCCTCGCTCATTGACAAGGGCATCAATCAGTCCAGCATGCCGGACGTGTACAGGAATGGCCTTCTGATGCTGCTCCTGGCCTGTCTGAGCCTTCTGTTCGGCATTCTGGGCGGCAAGTTCGGCGCGGAAGCCTCCTCCGGCTTTGCGGCCAACCTGCGCAGCGCCATGTATCAGAACATCCAGACATTCTCCTTTTCCAATATTGACAAGTTCTCCACAGCCGGTCTTGTCACGCGTATGACAACGGACGTGACCAATGTACAGAACGCCTATCAGATGATTCTGCGCATTGCGGTGCGTGCGCCGCTGACCTTCCTGTGCTCGATTGTCATGTGCTTCCGCACGAATCGGCCGCTGTCCCTGATCTTTCTCGCGGCAGTCGTGTTCCTGAGCCTGTGTCTAGCCCTGATCGTGCGCATGGCCATGAAGCGCTTTGATCAGGTCTTCCAGAAATACGACGACCTGAACGCCTCGGTACAGGAGAACGTGTCCGCCATCCGTGTGGTCAAGGCATTTGTGCGCGAGGACTATGAGACGGAAAAGTTCAAGACGGCCGCCGGCAATGTCTACCGCATGTTTGTGCGCGCCGAAAAGGTCGTCAGCTACAACGGCCCCGTTATGATGTTCACGGTCTATGCCTGTATACTGATGCTCTCCTATCTGGGCGCCCGGTATATTGTCATGCCGCCGAGCCCGGCCTATGCGCTGACTACCGGTGAACTGACCTCCATGTTTTCCTATGTCATGAGCGTGCTCATGAGCCTTATGATGTTCTCCATGATCTTTGTCATGCTGACCATGTCCATGGCTTCCGGCCGGCGTATCTGCGAAGTACTGGACGAAAAGGCGGACATTGTCAATCCGGACACGCCGATTACTTCCATTGCGGATGGACGCATTGACTTTGATCATGTGAACTTCTCCTACAAGAAAGGCTCCGGTGAGTATACCCTGAGCGATATTGACCTGCACATCCGCAGCGGGGAAACCATCGGCATCATTGGCGGCACAGGCTCCGGCAAGTCCAGCCTGGTGAACCTGATTTCCCGCCTCTATGATGTGTCCACCGGCAGCGTCAAGGTTGGCGGGCACGATGTGCGGGACTATGACCTGGAAGTTCTGCGCAATGAAGTCTCCGTGGTACTGCAGAAGAACGTGCTCTTCTCCGGCACCATACTGGACAACCTGCGCTGGGGCAATGCAGACGCCACGCTGGAAGAGTGCCAGGAAGCCTGCCAGCTAGCGTGCGCGGATGAGTTTATCGAGCGCATGCCGAATCAATACGAAACACGCATTGAACAGGGCGGAACCAATGTGTCCGGCGGACAGAAGCAGCGCCTGTGCATTGCACGCGCCCTCCTCAAGAAACCGAAGATCCTGATCCTGGATGACTCCACCAGTGCCGTGGATACGGCCACCGATGCCAGGATCCGGGCTGCGTTCCGTCAGGCGATCCCGGGCACGACCAAGCTGATCATTGCCCAGCGCATTGCCTCCGTCATGGATGCGGATCGGATTCTGGTACTGGACGACGGCCGTGTGTCCGCCTTTGGAAACCATGAGGAACTGCTCAAGAGCAGCGAAATCTACCGTGAAATCTATCAGACCCAGACCCAGGGCGGCGGCGACTTCGACCAGCCCGGACAGACAGGAGGTGAAGAGGCATGAACCGTGGACCAAGACCGCGCAAATCCGGCATTGCTGCCATGAAGGACCTGTCAAAACAGAAAGGAACGCTCACCCGCGTCTTCCGGATCGTCTTCACCTATTACAAATGGCCTTTCCTGGTCGTGCTGTTTTCCATTCTGGCCTCTACCTACTGTACGCTGCAGAGCACACTGTTCACCCAGACACTGATTGACAATCATATCATGCCCATGCTCCGCGGGACTGTCTCCACGGACGCAGGCTTTGCCTCCCTGGGAAGCGCGCTGGGACACCTGGCGATCTTCCTGGTGCTGGGCGTATTCTTTACCTTCCTCAATAACCGCGTCATGATCTATATCTCACAGGGCTCGCTTCTGCATACCCGTGAGCAGCTCTTTGAGACCATGGAAAAGCTCCCGATCTCCTACTTTGACACGCATGCCCATGGCGATATCATGTCCATCTATACCAATGACGTGGACACGCTGCGCCAGCTGATCGGACAGTCCATTCCAACGCTCATTGATTCTCTGGTGACCCTCATCATGACCTTTGTCAGCATGATCCTGCTCTCCTGGCAGATGACCCTGCTGTCCCTGGTGCTGATCTCCTTTACGCTCCTGGCATCCGCCAAGCTGTCCACCTCGGCCGGCAAGTATTTCGGTCAGCAGCAGAAGAACCTCGGTGCGCTGAACGGCTATATTGAGGAAATGATGGAAGGCCAGAAAGTGGTCAAGGTCTTCTGCCATGAAAAGCAGGCGACGGACGATTTCCTGCGCCTGAACGAAACGCTCCGGGATACCGCGAACCGTGCCAACGCACGCACCAATATCATCGGGCCTGTGAACAATAACCTGGGCCATCTCTCCTATGTGGTCTGCGCCGTAGTCGGCGCACTGGCGGCCATTCATGGTCTGGCCTCCATGACACTGGGCGGTCTTGTCACATTCCTGACGCTGAACCGGAACTTCTCCCGGCCTATCTCGCAGGTCTCGCAGCAGATGAACTCCATTGTCATGGTCATGGCCGGCGCCGGGCGTATCTTTGCCATGATGGATGCCAAGCCCGAAGTCGACGACGGATATGTGGAGCTGGTCCGGGCCCATATCCAGCCGGACGGCACGATCACCGAGTCCAAAGAACGCACCGGACACTGGGCCTGGAAGCATCCGCATCAGGCGACAGGAGAAGTCACCTATACGCCTCTGGCAGGCGGTGTCACGTTTGACCATGTGGACTTCTCCTATAACCCCGACAAGCAGATCCTGTTTGACATTACCATGTATGCCATGCCCGGGCAGAAGCTGGCCTTTGTCGGCGGTACCGGTGCCGGAAAGACCACGATTACCAACCTCATCAACCGCTTCTACGACATCCAGGATGGCAAGATCCGGTATGACGACATTAACATCAACAAGATCCGCAAGGCTGACCTGCGGCATTCCCTGGGCATTGTACTGCAGGATACCCAGCTGTTTACCGGGACCGTCATGGACAACATCCGTTACGGACGTCTGGATGCCTCCGATGAGGACTGCATCCGTGCCGCGCAGCTGGCCAATGCCGATGGCTTTATCCGCCGTCTGCCGGACGGGTACCAGACAAGGATCACCGGCAACGGTGCCAATCTTTCCCAGGGCCAGCGCCAGCTGCTGGCAATCGCCCGTGCGGCAGTCGCTGACCCGCCCTGCCTGATCCTGGACGAGGCGACCTCGTCCATCGATACGCGCACTGAGGTGCTGGTGCAGCGCGGTATGGATGCCCTGATGAAAGGCCGTACCACGTTTGTCATTGCGCACCGGCTGTCCACGGTACGCAACGCCAACTGTATCATGGTTCTTGAACAGGGCCGGATTATTGAACGCGGCACCCATGATCAGCTGATCGACATGAAGGGAAAGTATTACCAGCTCTATACCGGGAACCAGATCACGGAAAATGCCTGAGAGGAGGAAGGCTGCATGTTCTTTCACAGGAAACAGGAAAAGCCGGATCCTGCCTTTGCGGGACAGGAGCCGGTTCTTCTCACCAGTATCTGCACCGGTGAAACCACAGCCGGTTTCCGGGATGAAAGCGGACACTTCACAGGGATTATGCTGATCCGGGACGCGAATGACCTGGAGAGTTTCCGGCATACCTATGGCATCCAGGGAGAGATCCGCAGGATTTACTGAGTCTGATAGCAGAAGGCAGGCGCTCTGACAGAAGCGTCTGCCTTTTTCTGTGTTCCCATGGCTTCCCGCCGGCGGCGCTTTGCTGCCATCCCTATGCGTGGTTTTCCCGGCAGCCGCGCCTTGCAGACAGCTGCATGGAACCGGGCACTCCATGGACAGGCGCACAGCGGTGCATCCCCTGCTTTTCCGGCATTCCAGGCACCCGCGCGGGCTTTGAAAAGAAGTGCGTACAAAAGCACCCCAGGAAGCATGCGTTTTACGCATAAGCCCCCTGGGGTGCGCTGTTTTCCTGCTGTTCAGCGGCTATGCCGCCGGCCCTGTTGTTCACTCACTGATTGCTTTTTTCAGTGGCGTCAGATCAATGCCTTTGGCATTTTTGAGCACATCGTAGAGCTGGCAGAGCATCTCCTGGACGCCGCCTTCCACATCGCTTTCCACATTCAGCGGAAGCACCGGGTCGTGCACCGAAAGCCGCAGAAGGAACCATCCGTTCTCCATGCCTTCCCCCAGATCAAAGGAGATGCGTACGCCTTCCCGGTTATCCTTGGCAACATGCCACTTTTCCGCCGCGACCGCATAATCCATGACCAGTGCAATCGCATTCTGTCCGGCAGTACGGAAATCTTCCTCTGTAATGCCCAGGCGGATTTCCTGGCTTTCCACCGGCTCCTGAAGATCCGCAATCAGGCTGCCCAGGGTCTTTCCCTGCTGCTTGAGCCGCATGGCTTCCACAATCAGCACTGTGGCCAGATACATGCCGTCATCCAGGAAATGATTCTCCCGCAGTGCAGCATGTCCGCTGGTTTCGATCGCCAGCGGGCAGTCGATCCCTTCCTCGTTCAGGCGGATCGCCGCGTCAATGACATTGCGGTAGCCGCGCTTGAAGCGATAGTGTTCCCCGCCCCAGTCGCCGATGAACTTGGAAAGGCCGGAACTGGTCACAGAGTCTGTGACAATGGTGACACCGGGCTTTTTATCCAGAAGCATCGCAGAAATCAGGGCAATCAGCCGGTTACGATTGATCTCACGCCCGTCCGCGTCCACAATCGCAGCGCGGTCGCAGTCCGCATCAAAGATAACGCCCAGGTCCGCACCTGCCCGGCGTACTGCCTTGGAGATGGCGCGCATGGCGTCCTCGTTTTCCGGGTTGGGCATATGATTCGGGAAACGTCCGTCCGGCTCCAGGAACTGGCTGCCTTCAATCCACGCACCCAGGTCTTTCAGAAGATCCGCATAGAACCCGCCGGCGCCGTTCCCGGCGTCTACGACGACATGCAGCCCAAGAAGCGGCTTTTCAATATCGGTTTCCAGGCCTTTCCGGATCCGGTCCGCCAGCAGGCCCTTGTACGTATCCAGGAAAGGCTTGCAGGTTATGGAGCCGGAAATGGCAAACTCCTCCGGGTGCAGCTCAGACGCCGTCTGAAGAAGACTGACCACATCCGCTTCTTCCAGACCGCCGTCATGCAGGAAGAATTTCAGTCCGTTGCGTTCCGGCGGCAGATGACTGGCTGTCACCATAATCGCGCCGTCAGGCTCATAGGGCGGCGTAATAATGGACATATACATGGCAGGCGTTGTACACATGCCAAAATCCATCACCGACGCGCCGGCGCGGGAAATCCCCTCTGCCGCAGCCCGCAGAAGCGCTTCACCGGTCAGTCGACTGTCCCGGCCGATCGCAATGGTGATCTGTCCCACACTCTTGCCGCACTTTTCTGCCGCAAAGCGTGCAAAAGCCATTCCCAGCGCTTTCGCCACGTCCTCCGTCAGCACTGTCTTTTCACCCATGGCAACGCCACGTACATCCGAACCGCTTTTCAGTTTCAGCCAATCCATGCTTTCGCTCCTTCTCTATTCCTCGGAATCCTCTTCAGAGGATCCTGTATTTCACGTCTGACGTCATATTTCCCGTCCTCTGCACTGTCTCCTGATTATACAGGAAACACGGGACATCCGCCATGCTGTGCCGCACGCTTTCCGATGCATGCCGATGCCTGCAATCCACGACCGCCCACGGCCGCGCATCATGATACCGGTCTTCTGCGCTTGTTCCGAAAGCTCCGGCAGCAGGCTGCCATCGCATGATACCGAGGCGCCTTTGCCTTTGTAGTCCCAGCCAGTCATGGACGTTTCATCACCTGCGTGCAGCCGGTGGGGGCATGCCCGCTGTCTGTATTGCCCGCATGGGACAGTCCGCAGCTGCAGACCATGCGGGCATCTTCCGCATGCCCGCTTCCGCTTTTCACCGAAGTTGCTGCCTTTCCTGCTCTTCCTTTGCCAGGGCATCATAGGTGCCCATGACCATCTGATACACCGGGGCCATTGCCAGAAAGTCATCCCGCACCCAGGTAAAAATCCGTTCCGATGCGCAGGCCCGGATATCCGGGCTCTTCTGCATGATATCAATGGATTTGGCCAGGTACCAGGGCTTCAGCTCTTCCGGGACCGAGGGCGGTACTTCCATACGCTTGAAAAAGTCCGATACCAGCACAAGATTCCGCTGGCGGAAAGGACAGGCCCGCAGGATCTTCAGGTATCGATCCGGATAGGCGGCAAACTCCCGCCGCATGCGATCCATAACCGGCCGATTCTCTCCCCAGCTGCCCAGGCCCCATGCCAGGCGCTCCACGCCATACTCAAACCAGAAGCCCATGCTGCCATGCTTGTCCTGTGCCGCACGGTGAAAGAATATCCACAGATGATCGCGATAAGGTGATTTATCCCTGGTAAAGCGCGTATCCCGGTGAATGCGGGCCAGTACCTTGTTCGGGCGCGGTTCCATGCTGCTGTCAATGGACAGAAGCGTCGGCATCATCTCGTCGATGAAAGCATAGAACGGCTTCTGCACACTCTCGATATACCGATCATGCTCCGCATGAAAGAATGCAGGATCATTATGAAAACGAAGTTCCATCAGGAATTGTTCGGTCTGTGCCGGAAATCCGCTGAACATAGAACACCTCCATCATTCCTTCCCATTATACACGTTTTTGCGTACCTTTGAAATGGAAAGTTGTCCGCAAACAAAGGGAAGCCGACTTTTTCACCTTACCATTTCTTCTCTCCATTCCCATGGATTCTTCTTGCTTTTTTTGTGCTTTCGCCTTACTATGTGCTGTGTAAACATGTATCGAAAGGAAGAGATATGGTTGTTTCGTGCCATCGTCTTTGATCTGGATGACACGCTGCTCCGGGATGATCTGACTATTTCCGACGAAACCGTGCGGGTGCTCCATGCTTTCCATGATCGCGGAATCCGCATCATTCCTGCCAGCGGGCGTGCGCCGGCCAGTATGCTGGACTTTGCCCGACGCATCGGATGCTGTGATCTTCTCATCGCCTCCAATGGTGCCGAGATTGCCACGCCGGAAGGCTCGATTCTCTCTCAGGTCATGATTGCCGACGTCGTGGCGCAGCGCATTCTTGCCTTCGGAAACGAAAGCGGAATCTACATGCATACCTACCTGGCGGATTCCTTTCATTACAACAGGGACAGTGTCTGGTCGGATCGCTACCGCATTTCCGCCAGGCTCACCGGTGTCAGGGAGACGGATCTTCCCGCCTTTGTACGCGCCCATCCTACCAATAAGATCCTTATGATGGCCCACCGGGATACCATATCCGCTCTGTATCCCAAAGCCTGTGCGCTTTTCTCCCGGGAAGCGAGCGTCACCACTTCCAAGGCGGAGTTTCTGGAGTTCAATCCCGGCGGGACTTCCAAGGGAAAAGCACTGCACGAAGCGCTGCGGCGCCTGTCCATCATGCCCGAGGAAACCATGGTCTTCGGCGACGGCATCAATGATCTGAGCATGCTGCTTCCCCCGTTTTACGGCGTGGCCATGAAGAATGCGGCCCCAGCGGTGCAGGAACAGGCAAAGGATGTATGCGGGGACAATGCATCCGACGGTGTGGCCCGGTATCTTCTGTCCCATGAAACTCTGTTTGCGGAGGTGCACGCATGATCGAAGCCCAGGAATTCCAGAAAGCCCTCGGTCTCCGTCTTCTGACACCGCCCACCGATGCGGTATGGGATATTCATGCCGCGGATGTCAACCGTCCCGGCATGCAGTTCTGCGGATTTTACGAATACTTTGCCTTTGAACGGCCGCAGGTCATCGGAAAAGTGGAAATGACCTATCTCAATTCCATGGAACCGGAAGCACGGACCAACATGCTTCGCAAGTATTTCTCCTACGACATTCCCTGCGTCATCTGCTGCAGAGGCATGCTCCCTCCGCCGGATCTGATCACCTTTGCCAGCGAGCGGAACGTGCCGGTCTATGTCAGTGAAAACTCAACCACCAAGTTTGTACTGGACGCCATCATGTACATCAACCGGAAGATTGCGCCGCGGGTGACCCGGCATGCAGAGCTGGTGGAAGTGCACGGTGTCGGCGTGCTGATCACCGGCGACAGCGGTGTGGGAAAAAGCGAGACTGCCCTGGAACTGATCAAGCGCGGGCACGCACTGGTGGCGGATGATGTGGTGGATATCTGCCGTGTCAGCGAAACCCGGCTCATCGGAGAAAGCCCTGCCATGATCCGGCATTTCATGGAGATCCGCGGTATGGGCATTATCGACATCCGTTCCATGTACGGCATTTCCGCCGTAGCGCTGTCCAAGTCCATTGATCTGGTCATACACCTGGAACAGTGGGTGGAGGGCAAGGAATACGACCGTCTGGGAGACAAGGACGAGTATATCACCATACTCGGCGTGCGTATTCCGCAGCTGATCACGCCCGTACGCCCCGGACGCAATCTTGCCATCATTGTCGAGGTCGCCGCCCGGAACTACTCACTCAAGCGCCTGGGCTACAATGCGGCTCATGAACTGGACAAGCGCCTGAGCGCCATGTATGACGAACGTCTGCCCACGGAATCAACCATCAATAACTATTGATATCTCGCAATCATTCATTATCTCAACAGAACAAGGAGGCTTTCCATATGGTCAGGATTGGCATTGATATTGGCGGTACAGGCATTCAGATGGGCGTTGTGGACGACGCCGGACATATTCTCACAAGAAGCGCCGTCACCACCCGCACGGACATTCCCTTTTCTGAGCAGATCGCTGTCATGGCGAACTGCTGCAAGGACATGCTCAAGGAAGGCAATTATTCGCTTCTGGATGTCGCATCCATCGGCGCAGGCGTGCCGGGCGTAGGCGATGCAAAGACAGGCGAAGTCGTCCTGTGCACAAACCTTGGCTGGCACCATGTGCCCTTCCGGGAAGAGTTCCGCAAGCATCTGGATAAGCCGATCTTCGTCGACAATGATGCCAATGTGGCGGCACTGGCGGAGAGCGTGGCCGGTGTCAGTGCCGGCACCTTCTCCTCCGTGTTTATTACCCTTGGCACCGGTGTAGGCAGCGGCATTATACTGGGCGGCCGGATCTGGAGCGGTGCGCACGGGGCCGGCGGCGAACTGGGACACGCGATTCTGGAACTGGACGGTGAGCCCTGCTCCTGCGGCAATCATGGATGTCTGGAACGCTACTGCTCGGCTACCGCCATTATACGCATGGCCCGCGAACAGATCGGACGGCATCCCGAGAGTGCGATCATGCAGGCCTGCCAGGGCGATCCCGCCAAAATCAATGCCAAGATCATCATTGACGCAGCGCGCGACGCGGATCCTCTGGCGGTCAAGGTGTTCCGCCGCTATGTCACCTGCCTCGGACAGGCTATCGCCAATGTATGCAATATTCTCGATCCCGAAGTCATCGTACTGGGCGGTGGCGTCAGCAAGGCCGGCGCCTTCCTGCTGGATGCCGTGCGGGAAGAATATGTCAAGTATATCCTCTTCAAGGATCTGGAGCATGCCCGTGTCGAACTGGCCCGCCTGGGTCCGGATGCCGGCATTATCGGTGCCGCCATGCTTTCTTCCGCAAACCCCGGCTGATTGCATTCCCTGCGCGCACAGAAATCCGCAGTATTGCGTTTATCACGGACGTGCCAAAGGTATGTTCGTGATGCATGCACAGGGCCGTTGCGGCATTCTGCCGTTTCCCGCGGCACAGCAGAGAAAACACACTACAGCGGTTACAGGAGCATCGACCATTCATGGTCGATGCTTTTTCTGTTCCCATGCTGCAAGGCGCAGCCCGGGCACCATCCTGCGGCATGCCCCATCACGAAAGCTGCTCCAGATGCGAAAGGGAGAAACGTAGCGCTAAAAATGCCCAGCGCAGAAACAGCGGGCATATTCCAAGATACATTTGCGTACATTTCAGGGAAAATAAGGATGCATCAAAACAGGAAGCAATGATGCAAGCCCTATGGGCGGGAGACACGGAGGCCGCTTCGGCTTCGATGTCCGATCTGCTATGGAAGACCATAAGCGATATGGACTATCACGAGGGTTATTATCACGCCTTTATGGCCGGTTGGTTTGTAGATCGCGGCAATGAGACAAAGTCCGACAAGGAATGAGACCTTGGCAGACCTGCAGTTACTGGATGCAGATAACCGGCACTGTGATCATGGAGGTGAAAAAAACGGACAGCAAGGCAGACATGGAGAAATCCTGCGATGCGGCTTTGAAGCAGACCGTTGACAACGAATAAACGAAGAACCCTGACGCTGGGTATGAAACCGTTCTCTGCTGCGGGATCGCTTTCTTCCGGAAGTCCGCGATGATCAAGAAGCGATAGGCAGCATAGGGTGCCTCCCTCAGGCTCGCCGGAGTGATCGCTTCGCCGTTTTTTCTATTATCCGAACCTTTTCATTTGGAGTACAGTAGTACTATCTATTTCTCCAGAAAAAGGTTCGGATTAATTATTTTTGTCTGGCAGCCAAAGACTTCAGACTGCCGTTATTGTTTTTCCATTTGGCGCTTACTTTGGAATCATTTTCGTCTTCTAATGTTGCCATTGCTTTTATCTGATCATCCG
>CACWXY010000042.1 GCA_902764915.1 uncultured Eubacteriales bacterium
TTCCGGATGATGAATACTTCTTTCTGAAGGTGATGGATGCATCACGCAGGCCTTACGTCAGGAATCCAAAATCCCACAAACTTTTGCATTGAACCAAAAAACGTATGAACATTCAAGGTTTCTTCAAGGTTCCTCCTGTATAGTAAAGATGTGCACAGAAAACAGTCCCGCCTTTGGCGGGCACACAAGGAGGAAATAACAATGAAGAAATATGTCATGATTCTTTGCCTGCTCGTGAGCATGCTGACACTGATGCTTGTCCCCTCATTGGCAGAGGAAGCAAATACGTCCACTTCTTCTGTAATGCAGGAGCAGGGAAAAGAGATACGTGGCCCCATGGCAGACAGGAAAAACAGTCAGCAGGGCACCATGAATCAGAATCGGCCTAATGAAATGCCGCGGCAGAGTGATAACGGTCAGAAACAGATGCCTTCTCAGAATATGCAGAGCGGAAAAGGCAAGGAAATGATGCCTCCGCAGATGGGCAAAGGCCAGATGCCGCAGCAGGGCACCCAGAACCAGAACGAGCAAACCAGAACGAGCAGGGCCAGATGCCGCAGCAGGGCACGCAGAACCAGAACGGACAGGGAAGAAACGCGCAGAGGCAGAACAGACAGCCGCAAAAGTCTGCGCAGAACGGACAGGTGCCGATGCCTGAACAGGCTCCCGGCATGGATGCCCTTGTAAAGGATGGAACGATCTCGGAGGAGACGGCTCGCGCCATTGATGAATTCATGCAGTCGCAGACACCGCCTCAGGAGAATGAGCAGGGGAAAGATCTTCATGCAGTCGCAGACACCGCCTCAGGAGAATGAGCAGGGGAAAGATCTGTTTGAAACGCTGCTGGAAAACGGTGTGATTACACAGGAAGAGTTTGACGCCATCAGCAGTAGCACACAGCGTCAGTCATTCACAGGCTTCCCGCTGCCGGAAGGGGACATGCAGCCTGATTCCATTCAGGAGCTGGCCCGTGCGGGCAAGATCTCAGATGGAACGGCCATGATCATTGATAACTTTCTTCGTGCCAATCCCGAACTGGAAAACAGTGAAGAAGGCACTGTAAACAAGGAAAAAGTGCTTGATTTTCTTCTTGAGAACAAGATGATTACGGCAGACGAGTATGCGGCACTGAAAGATTCGGCTTTTCTCTCCGACAAGACAGTGGTCGAGGAAACGGATGGAAACGCCTGATTCTCTGCACTGCCTGTAAACGCTTATTGCCATCATACAGAACAGCCCGGAGCAAACACTCCGGGCTGTTCTGTATTCTTTTTCAGACGCGGTCGGGCATATGCTTCATTTTCTGCAGAATACTCCGCATGATCAGTACTGCAAGCAGGAAAGCGAGAACATCCGAAACTGGCTGTGCAATTTCAAGCCCCACAATACCAAACATCCGGGGCAGGATCAGTGCAGCAGGGATGAGAAAGATTCCCTGGCGTGCGCTGGAAATAATGGTGGAGCGCACGCCATAGCCGATCGACTGAGTGAACATGTTGGACATGACGTAGAATCCCCACAGAGGAAGCGTCAGCAGCTGATACCGGAGAGCCGCTGTGCCGATCATGACCACATGGGCATCCTCAGCGCGGAATAGACGGATAATGGACTGGGAGAACAGCAGTGCAATGGCGGCCAGCACCAGAAGAATGATGGTGGCCACTTTTCCACAGTAAAAATAGGCTTGACGGACACGGGAGTATTTACCGGCACCAAAGCAGAAGCTGCATACCGGCTGAAAGCCCTGACCGAATCCAATGACGGCGGAATTGATGAACATGACAAAGCGGTTTACGATGGAGATGGACGCAATGGCAGCATTGACAATAGCGGGATCTGTAGAAACCGTTCCGGCGACACGATTGAGAATAATCGTGGCGATGCTGGCAATCCCCTGACGCCCCAGTGAAGGCACACCGTTGTAGAAAATACGGCCATACATGGCAGGCGTTGGACGAAAATCGCGCAGACGAATGGCAATCGTATCCTTCCGCGTATTGCACATGATCAGAAGAATGGTAAAGCTGATGAACTGTGATATGGCTGTCGCCACGGCAGCGCCGGCCGTGCCCATATGAAGCGCAAAAATAAGGAGAGGATCCAGCAGCATATTCAGTATGCCGCCTGTGGTGATCCCGACCATGGCATAGCTGGCCATTCCCTGAAAGCGCAGAAGATTGTTCATCACAAAGGAAGACATCATGAAAGGCGCGGCATAGAAGATATAGTTCGCATACGCCATGGCATGAGGCGTGATTTCATCTGTTGCGCCAAGAAAGCGCACAATCCATTCCAGATTCAGATTACACAGAATCATCAGCACAGTTCCGGTAAAGAAAGCGGTGAAGAATGCCACAGACACGAAGCGTTTGGCTTCCTCTTCCCGTCCGGCACCGAGCGCCTGACTGAGATTGGTGCCGCTGCCCATGCCAATGGTAAAGGCCAGTGCTTGAATAATGGCCATGGCAGAAAACACAACGCCGACAGCACCGGATGCCTCTGTACTGATACGGCTCACAAAGTATGTGTCAGCCATATTGTAGATCGCAGTGACAAGCATGGAGATAATCGTAGGAATGGCCAGCTGCGGAATCACTTTCTGCAGCGGCGCTGTGAGCATCATGGTGGCACGGTTTTCTTTTGTGATGCGCATTGCGATATTTCACCTTTCTGTGAATACGGGAGAGAAAAAGTCCCCTGCTTGCTGCGGAGTAAGGGGGCATGCGTAATCTGACGCAAGTGCATGGTATTACCACTGGGGGTGAATTTCATCCCGGAGATAGGTATTGTATATGTTTTCAACAGCCTGCATCTGATCGTCTGTAAGCGCGGGGAGTGAGGCGGCGCGTACATTTTCCAATACCTGTTCAGTGCGGCTGGCGCCGGGAATGACGACACTGACCGCAGGATGCATAAGCACCCAGCGGATGGCAAGCGGTGCCAGTGCATCCGTCCCGAAAGCTTCTTTCAGGGCATCCACTGCCGTAAGTCCCAGTGCATACGGAACCCCGGAGAAGGTTTCCCCTTTGTCAAAAGCCGCTCCCTCACGGTTATAGGAGCGATGGTCACCGGGCGCAAAGACCGTGTCTGCGGCATAACGTCCTGTCAGAAGTCCGCTGGCCAGCGGAATGCGGGCAATGATTCCGATCTGTTTCTCCTGTGCCATGGGAAAAAGCGTATCCAATGGTTTCAGCCGGAACATATTAAAGATGACCTCCATGGCAACAATTCCATACTCCATGGCGGCAATGCCCTCGTCCACTTTTTCAATACTGACCCCATACGAAGCGATTTTCCCGGCTTTCTGCGCGTCGTCCAGTGCGGCGAACACGTCATCCCGGGCATACACCTGTGCCGGAGGACAATGGAGAAGCACCATGTCCAGCTTTTCAGTCTGCAGCCGATACAGGCTGTCGTCGATAAAAATGCAGGACATTTTCCCGGGTATAGCTTTCGGGCGTGTGCGGCTGGGTACGGCGGCCGATTTTGGTTGTGACGTAGAAAGCATCCGGATGTGCCTTCAGAAAACGGCCAATTGCCTTCTCACTCTCACCGCCATTATATACGTCGGCGGTATTCACAAATGTAATCCCCTGTTCTCAGGCTGCCGTCAGGATACGTTCCGCTTCCGCAGCATTGAATGCCGGGCCCCATGGGGTACCGAGCTGCCATGTTCCCAAGCCGATTTCACTGACCGCTTTTCCTGTGTGACCCAAGATACGGGTGCGCATGCCAATGACTCCTTATCCGTGATAGGGACTGTCAAACTCGCGCTGTGCTTTTTCAACGGCTTCCTCCAGCGTCAGTCCGGTAAAGGCCTGCGCGGGAAGATAACGCCCGGATTTACCGTCATTGACAAAGACGCCTGTGACAATGCCGGGCAAAGCACTTTCCGGTGCGCATGGTGCATGCGGACCGCCAAGGTCCGTGCGGCACCAGCCGGGATCGGTGAGGTTAAGAAGGACATCGGTGCCCTCCAGTGTATGGCCCAGTTCAATGGTTACCTTGTCAAGTGCTGCCTTGCTGGCAGAATAGCCTGCCTGGTGCGGGTCGAGAGCGATCCCGCTGGTCGTGTTCAGAATACGTTCATGCCCTCGGGCCAGCATGCCTGGCAGAAAGTGATATATCAGCATCATCGGTGCAATGGTATTGACGGCAAATGAGGTCAGATAGTCTTCCTTGGGGGTTTCCAAGGGGTTCTGACGATAGGTGACCTGGAGACCGGCGTTGTTGAGAAGAATATCCACGTCCACATGGAGCGCATCGATTTCATGGAGCATGTCTTCCACGCAGGCAGGGTCGGAAAGCTCACAGGCAACGGCATGCGCGGATACACCCATGCGCCGGACTTCTTCCAGAATCCCCTGTGTATGAGACAGATCCCGGCTGTGCAGTATCAGGTTACAGCCCTGCCGGGCCATGAATAAAGCGGTAAGGCGTCCGATTCCCCGGGCGGCGCCGGTAATCAGCGCTCATTTTCCTTTGACATCATACATGAAGGCAGCCTCCTTACGCAATCTGTTCCTTTACCTGGGCAGTATAGAGCTGATAATACAGTCCTTTCCTGTGCATGAGCTCATCGTGGCTTCCCTGTTCAAGAATTCCCTTATTTCCGATATACAGGATACGGTCACAGTTTTTGATCGTGGAAAGACGGTGGGCGACAATGAAACTGGTGCGTCCCCGAAGCATTTCCTGAATCCCTTCCTGAAGCAGACGCTCTGTCTGGGTGTCAATGGAAGAGGTGGCTTCATCCAGGATCAGTATGGCGGGATCAGCGACCACGGTACGCGCGAAGGCAATCAGCTGCTTTTCGCCCTGGCTGAGATTGCTGCCGCGCTCCTTCATTTCTGTCATATACCCATTGGGCATCTGGCGGATCAGTTCATCTGCATGCACAAGCTTTGCCGCCTGCATGACTTCCGCATCCGTAGCGTCCAGTTTTCCGTAACGGATATTATCCATGATCGTTCCGGAGAAGATGAACGAGTCCTGCATCATGATTCCCAGCTGTGTGCGCAGACTCTTCAGGGTAGCCTTCGAGATATCGACGGCCTTTCCATCCCTGGTGTGCAGATAGATATGCCCGCCGTTGACATTATAGAATCGGCAGAGAAGGTTGATTATCGTGCTTTTTCCGGCACCGGTAGGCCCGACCAGGGCAATGCTTTCGCCGGCCCTGACATGCAGGTCCATGTTTTCCAGCACATGAATCCCTTCCTCATAGCCGAAGGTGACATTTTCAAAGTCCACTTCGCCGGACAGGTCTGTGAGCGTCTGTGCATCCGGTGCGTCTTCGATGACCACAGGCTCATCCATGGTTTCAAAGATACGCTCCAGGTAGGCAATGTTATTGACAAACGAGTTGTAGATATTTGCCAGATTGGTAATCGGCTGCCAGAAGCGGCTGACATACTGTCCCATGGCCAGGATCACGCCGAAGGAAACCATTTCTCCGCCGCCCATCCAGTAGACACCGGCGATATAGAGAAAGGTCGTAACCAGCTGGGTCATAGTTTCACTGGTCAGCCATACGGTATTGCTGACATAGACAGCACGCAGCCAGGCCTGCCGGCACGCGGCAGCCAGACGTTTCATAATGGAAATATTGACTTCTTCCCTGTCAAACAGCTGGGAAACACGTACACCATCAATGGACTCAGCCAGGTATGCATTATAATTGCTGTTTTTATTGGACTGCTGCTGCCATGCGCGGCGCTGACGCGGCTTGATAAGAATAATGACGCCGATAAACAGGGGAAGACCGGAGACGACAATCAGAGCAAGGCGCACGTTGGTGGAGAACATGAAGAAGACAATGAAGATAATGTTCATGATCTCCAGGATCATATTGATAATGCCGTTGGAGAGTATGTCGGAAACGGAGTTGACATAATTGATCACGCGCACCAGGATCTTGCCAGCCGGACGGCTGTCATAGTAGCTGAAGGGCAGTGCCTGCAGATGCGCGAACAGGTCCGTGCGGATATCATAGATGATATTCTGGCTCACGTGGGCCATTATACGGGAACGGATGGTGGTAAAGAGAATGCTGAGAAGCACAAGGCCTACAAAGAAGACAGCCATTCGGCCGATTCCCGCAGTATCCCCGCTGGGCACGGCGACATCCAGTACCCACTGTGTGATCTTTGGAATGTAGAGCGTGGCCACACTGGCAAAAGCGGAAAGCAGCAGTGCGAGAATCATCTTGCCCTTATGCCGGGCGATATATTTGCCGGCACGCTTCATATGCTTCCATTGGAACGGTGTTTCCAGTTTTTCATCCACGTCGAACTTATTCCGTGCCATCCTTATACCGCCTCCTTCTCAGACAGACCGTACTGGAGCATATAGGTCTGGTAGTAATATCCTTTCAGGGCTAGTAGCTCCTCGTGCGTGCCGTGCTCGGCGATACAGCCGTCGCGCAGCACCAGAATCTGATCGGCATCACGCATGGAGGAAATGCGCTGAGCGATAATAAACTTGGTGCAGGGGAAGGGAAGGTGACGCAGTTCATGCTGGATATACTGCTCGGTTTCACTGTCCACAGCCGAGGTCGTGTCGTCCATGACAAGAATACTGGGACGGATGGCCAGTGCGCGCGCCAGCGCAATACGCTGACGCTGACCGCCGGACAGACCGACGCCGCGTTCGCCGATGATCGTATCATACCCCTCCGTCAGGTGTGCGATGAACTCATCGGCATCGGCGCGTGTGGCAAAGTCCTTGACCTCATTGAGCGTCAGGTCCTGATCTCCGAAGGCAATATTTCCCTCCACAGTATCGGAAAAGAGGAAGACCTCCTGCGTGGCGGCGCCGATGCCTCCGCGCAGTTCCTTCAGCTTCCACTGGCGTACATCACAGTCGTCAATGAGTATGCTGCCGTCGGTGACATCATAGAATCGGGCCATCAGATGAATCAGACTGGTCTTGCCGCTTCCTGTGGGCCCCATGACCGCAATGGTCTGTCCGGGCATAGCAGTAAAGGAAACATGCGAGAGAATCCGGTGCGTGTCGATCTGGAAGGATACATCCCGGAACTCGATTTTCCCCTGCATGGAAGGATGCGGCAGTGCATCTGGGCGGTCCACAATGGAGGGCTTGGACATGGCCAGTTCCATAACCTTAGCCGCAGAAGTGGAAAAGCGCTGCAGGTCATTGAGCAGGTTGCCCAGCTCACGCATGGGCTGGGAGAGTGCCCAGCTGAGTCCCGTGAAAATGGAGAGCTCACCGGGGGTCAGTTCTCCCTGTATGATAAACAGCCCGCCTACGAAGACAGTAAGAAGCATCATGCCATTGGCCAGCATTTCGATGAAAGGAAAGAATGAAAGCCAGAGCTTGTTTATGCGCAGATTACTGTCACGATAGGCCTGATTCTTTGCATCAAAGCGTTCCTTTTCATAGTCTTCTCTGGCAAAAGCCCGTACCACACGGTTGCCGGCAATATTCTCCTGGGCGGCCGTATTCATCTCGCTGAGCTTTTCACGCATGGTGACAAAACGGGGACGCACATGCGCCGAGAACAGCTTGGTAATGATCAGAAGCACCGGTGTTACCGCCACCAGGAGCCCGGCCATTTTCCAGTTGACCAGAAATAGATAGACGCAGGCAAACAGGAACGTGCATGCCGCATCGATGATGCGGTAATCGATATAGCTCAGGAAATGCCGGCACCAGTCCAGATCAGCAGACATGCGTGTCATCAGATCTCCCGTGCGGTGCCGGTCAAAGAAGCGGGAATCGTTGTACTCCAGCTTTTCAAACAGTTCAACGCGTAGGTTATAGATGACATGCTGAGAGTCTTTTTCCAGAAGAATCACCATAAGATACCGCAGTCCTTCACGGCCGAGCTTGACAATCAGCATGATTGCCAGTATGCCCAAAAGGGGATCCGGATTGCGGGCGACAATGACATCGTCGATCAGGCGCTGCGACAGGGCCGGGTTTACCAGCAGAAGTAGACCGGTAAACACGGAAATGCACAGAGCAATGATATGCCGTATATGGCATGTTCTGTCCATGTGGTTCCATAGCCATTGAATTTGCTGCTTCATACAATGCCTTCCCTCTAACAGACAATCGGGTTGGAAAAGAATTCATGGGGTCGGAGAAAACCTCGCATACTGTACGTTGTTTTTTCTTTGATTTCTAGAAAAAAGCTGATACAATTTCTGAGAAATACTGTTTTTCCAACACAACGGAGGAAAGAAAATGAAAGAGGGAAAGGCGAATACCACAGAAGAGATTGGTGATATGCTGTATGTGGAATCGGTGGAACGAGATGCCGGTTATGTCATGAAAGGCCATCACTGCCATCGGTTTTTTGAAGTTTTCTGTGTGGAAAGCGGTGCCTGCCGGCTTCTGATCAACGAGGAGATCTTTGACCTGAAAGAGGGGGAGATCATGCTCATTCCACCGATGTTTCTGCATTATACGCGCTATTTTTTCGGTGCCTGCCGCCGCAGTGTAGTTTTCTTTGCGGCGGAGGATCTGGAACGAAAAACCATTGATGAAATGCCAGACGGCATTGAGTTTTTCAGGGAACCAAGACTGGTGCGGCTGACGGGGGAAGAAAAGGAACAGGTCTTTCGCTGGCTGGCGGAAATGCTCCGGGAAGAGCATCGGCGGGACCGGCATTCCCGGACCATCAAGCATCTGTGCCTGCAGGCTTTTCTTCTCAATTGCGCCCGTGCAACCGGCGTACAGGAGGAGCATACGGAATTCCTGCGCTCGCGAAATCCGCATGTTGTGAAGGCCGCGCGCTTTATTGCTGCGCACTTTGCGGAGAATATTGCGGCCCGCGACATTGCCGCCGCCTCCGGACTGAGCACCAATTATCTGTCCCGCCTTTTTCGGGAGCGGACCGGCATCGGGCCACATGAATATCTCGTGTTCATACGCCTGCAGCATGCGGCGCAGGAACTGGTATCCACCAATGACTCCATCACGGAGATTGCGTTCCGGTGCGGTTTTTCCGACAGCAATTATTTCAAGGATGCATTTAAGAATCGTTTTGGCACAGGTCCCCGGGCTTATCGGAAACAGCATGAAAAGACGTCCGTATGACGGACGTCTTTTCATGTGCGGACTCAGACTTGGGGCAGCACCATCTCCGCATCGGTTAAGGTGAGATACATGTATCCGTCCTCCAGGTATGAGTCCAGTCTCCCTGAAACCGTGATGTTGGTGCCTTCTTCCGGGTAACCGGCAAGGTTATCCGGGGCCTCCCGCAGCACAAACTCCAGTCCCTGGGAGCAGCAGGCCGTGGCATCCGGAATTACGCATGAATGATAGACCTTATGCGTCACAGGATCCTCAAACCGGCTGTAGTATCCGGAAATGCGCAGGACCTTGCCCAGATAGTCGTCCGGACTTGTCATGATCTGGAGCATCTGCGAAGAGACAATCGTGCCGCTCATGCCCGCGATATCAAGATCAATGACAAGCGGTTCCGGAGTCGGCGCTTCGGTCGGTGTCGGGGCAGGCGTTTCCGTAACGGATGCCTTTTCCGTTTCCTGTGCCGAGGAGGCACCGGACGAAGTGCAGGAGGAGAGTGTGAAAAGGGTCAGGATCAGGCAAACAATCAGCAGGGTTTTACGCATATGCATACCTCCAATGGATCAAAGTGACTGTCAGCGGCGCAGACAGGCGCAGAGACAGGCGAGAAGAAAGCCCAGCATATCGGTGGCCACAATGGTGGAACCGACCGGTGTGCCTGCGAGAATGGATACCAGTATACCAAGCAGCGCGCAGAGCACGGAAAAGACGGAAGAGAAGAGTGTAACGCCGAGAAAGCTCTTCTGCATGCGCATGCCGGCCATGGCCGGAAATACAATAAGCGCGGAGATCAGAAGAGAGCCCACCAGATGCATGGCCAGCACAATGATCACCGCAATCACCACAGCAATGAGAAGATTGTAGGCTTCCACGCGGGTACCGCTGGCTCTTGCAAAGTCCGCATCAAATGTCACGGCAAAGATCCGGTGATAGAAAATGACAAACAGGGAGACAACGCACACGGATAGCAGCATGCACAGCCAGACCTCCGCTCTGGTGAGCGTCAGAATGGAAGTGGCGCCAAAGAGTGTGGAGCACACATCGCCGGACAGATTCGAAGAAGCGGAGAACAGGTTCATCAGCAGGTACCCGATGGCAAGTGCACCCACGGAGATCATGGCAATAGCCGCATCTCCCTTCATGCGTGCACTGTGTCCGGTCCGCAGAAGCAGTACGGCGCATACAACGGTTACAGGCAGGGTAAAGAGCATATCATTCTGAAGACGGAGAATACTGGCAACGGCCATGGCGCCGAACGCTACATGGGAAAGCCCGTCGCCGAGAAAGGAGAACCGCTTCAGCACCAGCGTTACGCCGAAAAGCGAGGAGCACAGAGCAATCAGCACACCGACAATCATGGCATAGCGCACAAAAGGAAACTGCAGATAGGTGGAAAGCATGTCAAGCATGGGCTCAAGGGCTGTTCGGAAAAAAATACCTGTTACAGGATATGGTCTTTCAGAAAGCCGACTGCTGGACGGCGTTCCTTTCTGCATGTATCCAGCTCCCAGGCTGGATCCGGCTGGCCCCTGTGCCGGGCTGTGCAGACAGGGACTATATCCGGTCAGGAAAAGGATACACAAAAAGTACACTGCAGAGGCGCAGGAATGATTGACAGCATACAAAAAGACAGTACACTTGTACTGAGATACTCAGAGAGATAGACAGAGAAAGCGATTCTCGTATTTGAAAGGAGCCGGGGGTATGCAGCGGATTGACACGGTCTATGAAGCACTGAAAGAGCGAATCTTTCAGGCAGACTATTCGCCCAATCAGGTGATTACGGAACGTGAGATCTGTCAGACCTATGGCGTGAGCAAGGTGACGGCCGGGGAAGCGCTGCACCGGCTTTGCCATGAGGGGCATTTGACAGCCTATCCGCGCACAGGATACATGGTCACCGCCCTTACGCCGGAGGATATGCTGCGTGTCAAGCGCATCCGCCTTGCCTTGGAAAACCTGGTAGTGGAGATACTCTGCACCGAAGGGACCGATGCGCAGATCCGCTCCCTATATGATTATATTGTGGACACAGAGCAGACGAAGGATAATCCCAGCCGTCTCAACCGCGCGTTCCATGGTCAGATGGCACGTCTGACCGGCGATCCCTTCCTGATCAGCACACTGGACAATCTTCTGGGGGCTGCCTCCAGGGTTGAGCAGTATGTGGCGCCAGACAAGCAGAAGACATGGCAGGATTATCACCGGGCTATCGTTGACGCGATTCTCGCGCGAAATCTTCCGCTGGCACTGGAAAAACTGTCTCTGGATCTCAATCAGCGGTAATTGACAGCGTATTCTGCTGTTCAATACATATCTACTTTTTAAGGAGGTACGTTTCATGAAACGGATTCTTTCACTGCTCGTGGCTCTCTGTCTTGTGCTGACATCGGCGCTGGCACTGGCTGACGGACATACCCTCACCTGGGCACGCGGCTATGAGTCTACGTCCCTGGATCCGGCGGAATCATCCGATGATGAATCCAACAACATTGTCAGCTATACCACGGAAGGTCTTGTGCGTATCATCAACGGCGAGGTCGTTCCCGGCATCGCGGAGAGCTGGGAAAGCAATGAGGCCGGTGATGTGTACACTTTCCATCTGCGCAAGAGCGTATGGAGTGACGGAACGGAACTGAATGCCAATGATTTTGCCTATTCCTTCTTCCGCCTTGTGGATCCGGAAGCGGGACATACCCAGGCTGCCAGCGGCTACTGCGTAAAGAATGCCGAGGCTTACAGTGCTGGCAGTGCTGCGAAGGAAGATGTAGGATACAAGGTCATTGATGATTATACCATTGAGATCACGTTTGCTTCTCAGGGAATGGAGAACCTGTTCCTGGTGGCTGACAACGCGCTGCATCCTGTCAAGCAGTCCTTTGTGGAGGAAGCCGGGGAGGCCTATGGCTCCGATAAGGATCATGTGCTCGGCAACGGACCTATGGTCATCACTGACTGGCTGCATGAAAGCCAGATGGTGCTCAGCCGCAATGAGAACTACTGGAACAAGGACGCCATCAAGGTGGATAGCCTGATCGGCATGTGCAATGTGTCCGGTGCTACGGCTCAGGAGATGATGATGACCGGCATGATCGATCTGGCCGGCTTCTCGGATCCGACCTACTATGAACCGCTTTATGACATGGACTATGTCGGCACCACCTATACCAATACGGATCAGTTCATTCAGATCAACCAGAATGGCCGTACTGAGGAAACCGGACGATTCCTGTCCAATGTGAATTTCCGGCGTGCACTGTCCTATGCGATCGACCGCACTGCGCTTGTGAACACGGTCATGCTGGGCCAGACGCCTGCCTATCGTCTGGTGGATCCGGATGCAGCTGGCGTGGATGGCAAGTTTGTGGATGAATACCCGCTGGAGGAGACCATTAATGTAGTCCAGGATCCTGAGAAGGCGAAGGCATGCCTGGCACTGGCGCTGGAAGAGCTTGGCGCGACCGAAGCAGACATTCCGGAGTTCAGTATGCTGTGCTATGACACGCAGGGCAACCTGACCAAGCTTCAGGCGGTACAGGATATGCTGCTTGTAAACCTGGGCGTGCACTGCACGATTGATCCGCAGCCGATTCAGCAGATGATTGCCAAGGTCTATTCTTCTGATTTCGATTTCTGGACCGGCGGCGTGGCGATCGGCACCGTGGACGCGGCCAGCCCCGGCGGCGTGCTGTCCTACTGGGACGCCAATGATCCGGATGCGCTGTTCGGATATACCAATACGGAATATGCCGCGCTTCTGGATGTAGCGCAGCAGGCTACCGATTACAAGACCCGCTATGATGCCATCGCGGAGATGGAGAAGATCTTTATCAGCGAAGTTCCCACTCTTCTTCTGACATGGCAGACCCAGAACGTGGTCTATCGCCCGGGCATTGTCATCACCAATGTGGATGCCGGCTTTGGCGCAGACCTTGCGTTTGTTGATTTCGAAGAGTAAGGCACGGATACGGATAGAGAGGGGACACCCTCTCTATCCGCCTGTTTTTTTCAAAAGATTTCCCATACAGATGGAGGCAACCCATGGTTCGATATGCGGCAAAGCGCATTGTGATTGCGCTTCTGACAGTGTTTACGCTGGCAACGGTGACATTCTTTCTCAGTAAGCTTCTGCCCGGGGATCCGTTCATGAATGAAAAAATCCCCGTCTCCGTACAGGAAAAGCAGCGGGCGTACTATGGCCTGGATAAGCCGGTTGTACAGCAGTACTTCATCTATATGGGAAATCTCTTGAAGGGTGATCTGGGCACATCGATCAAGTTTGTGGGCCGCAGTGTGGTGGATATCATCCGGGAGTTCTTTCCGGTGTCAGCCAGGCTGGGCCTGATCGCCCTGTTTTTTGCGGAGATCATCGGCATTCTCTTTGGCATCCTCTGCGCCCAGTACCGCAACCGCTGGCCGGATTATGTGCTGATGGTATTTGCCATACTGGGCATTGCGCTGCCCAGTATGGTCGTTGGCCCTCTGATCCGGTACGTGTTCGGCGTGCAGCTCCGCTGGCTTCCTGTAGGCGGATGGGGCACGTGGCAGCAGGTGATCATGCCTGCCTTTGTGCTGGGACTGGGCACGATCGCGGGGAACACGCGCTCCATGCGTGCCTGCATGCTGGCCGTGATTACGCAGGATTACATCAAAACAGCCCGTGCCAAGGGCATGACGCCTTTCCGTGTGGTATGGAAGCATGAACTGAAAAACTCGCTGGTCCCTATGCTGGCCAATCTTGGTCCCATGATTGCAGGCGTGCTGATGGGTTCCTTCGTGGTGGAACAGATTTTTGTCATTCCGGGCCTTGGCAAGCATTTTGTCAATGCCGTCAGTACCCTGGATTATCCTCTGATCATGGGTCTGACCATATTCTATGGCTCATTCCTTGTGGTCATGAACCTTCTGGTTGACATACTCTATGGCTTTGTGGATCCCCGTATCCGCGTCAAATAAAGGGAGGACGGCAGCATGCAGGCAGATCGTATGGATTTTTCACCGCTTCTTGGCGGTACGCTGACCGGCGAAGAAATGGCGCGGCCGGAAACAACCTATCTCAAGGATGTATGGCGGACACTGCGGGGACGCAAGACGGCCGTCTTTTCGCTGGTTGTGCTGGTACTTCTGGTGTTTATGGTTCTTTTCGGCCCCATGATGAACGAATACAATTATTACAGCAACGATTATGCCGCCGCGAATCAAGGCCCCAGTCGGGTGCACTGGTTCGGCACGGATACACTGGGCCGGGATCTGTGGACGCGGGTATGGGTAGGCGGACGCGTGTCTCTGCTCATTGCCATACTGGCTACGATCATACCATATGCGATCGGCATGCTGGTGGGCGGAATCTCCGGGTATTTCGGCGGTAAGGTGGACATGTTTATCATGCGGCTGATTGATGTCTTAATGGGCATCCCCAGTCTGATCTATGATATTCTTCTGATTATGGTGCTGGGAAGCGGAAGTATATCCACCCTGGTGGTCGCCTTTACGATTACTGGCTGGCTGGGCAGTGCGCGCACCACACGCGGACTGGTGCTTCAGCTGAAGGAGCGCGAGTTTGTCATGGCATCCAAGACACTGGGTGCGTCCCCCATGCGGCTGATCCTGCGCCATCTTCTGCCCAATACGCTGGGCATTATTGTGGTAGGGATGACCATGACGATCCCCAGTGTGATCTTTGCGGAAGCGTTTCTGAGCTTTATCGGTCTGGGCATTACACCGCCGAATCCTTCCTGGGGCCAGTTGATCAAGGAAGCCAGTGAGGTATTCAAGCAGTATCCGTACCGTTTTATCATTCCCTGTATCTTCGTAGGCCTGACCATGCTTTGCTTTAATCTTCTGGGCGATGGGCTTCGGGACGCCCTGGATCCCAGGCTGAGAACATGAAAAAGGAGCCGATCGCTATGCAGCATGTATTGGATGTCAGAGACCTGGCTGTATCCTTTTTTACCTATGCGGGGGAAGTGCAGGCTGTCCGTGGGGTGAGCTGGTATCTGGATTCCCATGAGACGATTGCGATTGTGGGAGAGAGCGGATGCGGGAAAAGCGTGACCATTCAGACCGTAATGGGACTTCTGCAGTCGCCTCCCGGCAGGGTCAAGGCGGGGAGTGTTCTTTTTGACGGACGGGAGATGCTCGGGCTGCCGGCCCGGGAACTCCGGCAGATGCAGGGCAACCGCATGAGCATGATCTTCCAGGATCCCCTCAGCTATCTGAACCCGACCATGCGGGTGGGAGAGCAGATCGCAGAAAGCTATATCCTGCATAACCATGTGTCCCGGGCGGAAGCCAGGCAGAAGGTACTGGACATGATGCGCCTGATTTCCTTCCCGGAACCGGAGAGAAACATGTATGTCTATCCGCACCAGCTATCCGGCGGACAGCGTCAGCGGATCATGGTAGCCATGGCGCTGATATGCGGACCGGAGGTACTGTTTGCGGATGAACCCACCACCGCACTGGATGTAACCATTCAGGCGCAGATCATTGAACTGATGAATGAACTGAAGGAAAAGGTCCATACCTCTATTGTCCTGATCACCCATGACCTGGGCGTGGTGGCCAATATGGCACAGCGCATCTATGTCATGTATGCGGGACAGATTGTGGAGCGCGGCTCGGCCCGGGACATTTTCTACCGCCCGCGGCATCCCTATACCTGGGGCCTTCTGGCCTCTGTACCCCGACTCGATCAGAAGCAGCGCAGGAACTTTACCTTTATTCCCGGAACACCGCCCGATCTGCTCAGCCCGCCGAAAGGCTGTGCGTTTGCGGCACGCTGTCCCTATGCCATGGCAGCCTGTGCCTCTTTTGATCCTGAAGAGGCGGCTTTTGAAGGGGACGGACATTATGCCCGGTGCTTCCTCTACCATAAAGGTGCGGAAGCCATGCTGCAGAAAGCACAGAAGGAGAGGGGGATTGAGGCGTGACAGATCGTGTGATTCTGGAGGTTAAGGATCTGTGCAAGCATTTTGCCGTGAAGGGCAAAGGGGTTCTTCGGGCTGTGGATCATGTCAGTCTGCAGCTGCATGAAGGCGAAACCCTGGGGCTGGTGGGCGAAAGCGGATGCGGAAAGACTACACTGGGGCGCACCATTGTCAAGATCTATCGTCCGGATGCGGGCCAGGTCCTGTATGAAGGCAGAGATATCTGGCAGCAAAAGGGCAGAGCCGACCTGGAATACCATAAGAATGTACAGATGATCTTTCAGGATCCGTATGCATCCCTGGATCCCCTGAGCGTGATCTCCACTTCCATCGGCGAGGGTCTGGACATTCACGGTATGTATAAGGGCAAGGCGCGCCATGATCGGATTCTTGAGCTTCTGCAGATGGTCGGGCTGAACAAGGAGCACGCGAACCGCTTTCCGCATGAGTTTTCCGGAGGCCAGCGGCAGCGCATCGGGATTGCCCGTGCGCTGGCGGTGGAACCGCGTGTCATTGTATGCGATGAGCCGATCTCTGCCCTGGATGTGTCCATACAGGCGCAGGTCATGAACCTGCTGGTCAGGCTGCAGGACGAGATGAAGCTGTCCTATCTGTTCATCACGCATGATCTGTCCATGGTGCGCGCGATCTCCAACCGCATTGCTGTGATGTATCTGGGATCCATTGTGGAACTGGCCGATGCGGACACACTGTATACGCATCACCTGCATCCCTATACCAGCGCGCTGCTCTCGGCGATTCCGATCCCGGACCCGGATGTGGAAGAAAAGCGCTCCCGCATGATCCTCAGCGGCGACCTTCCCAGCCCCATCGGCCTGGGAGCGGGCTGTCCGTTTGCGTCGCGCTGCCCCCGGGCCAAGGATGTGTGCCGGCAGAGCCGGCCGATGCTTACGGAAATGGAAAAAGGACATTTTGTGGCCTGCCATCGGGCCAAGGAGGGGTAAGGAATGCTGCGGGAGGAACATGTGCAGGCGCTGTTTGACGAATGCCTGGCCCATGGCGCGGACTTTGCGGAACTGTTCCTGGAAGAGCGGGACGATCTGTCCATGGATTACAGCGGACAGCTGGACGGCGTTGCCTGCGTTCGCGCCTTCGGTGCAGGCCTGTATCTTCTGCGCGATACGCAGGGTGCGTATGTCTATTCCAATGATGTCAGTCCGGAAGGCCTGCACCGCGCAGCGGAGGACGCGCTTGCGCTGCTGATGGCAGAGGACCGGCCCGGCGGAAAGGTACAGCCGTTTCGCAGCCTGACCCGGGATAACCCGTGCCCGGTTCGTGTGTATCCGTCCGGTACGGCGCAGGCGGATAAGCTCCGGCTTCTGCGGGATACCTATCTCTTCGGCAGGGAAGAGGAGAATGTGCGCAGTCTGCAGCTCACCTGGTACGACCGGGATCAGAGGGTGACAATCTATAACAGTGAAGGCACGCTGGCACAGGATCGTCGGGTGACGACACGCATGCGTTTTATTCCTGTAGTGGAAAAGGACGGGGCGGTTGCCAGTACCTTCTCCGAATACTGCGCCTCTGCCGGTATGGAGGCGTTTTTCCAGGGCCAGCACATGGACAGGCTGAAGCATGCCATTGCCAATCTGCGGGGCAGTCTTTCCGCCGTGGAAGCGCCCAGCTGCCGCGTACCCGTGATCCTGGAGGCCGGCGGCTGCAGCGGCACCTTTTTTCATGAGGCCTGCGGACATCAGCTGGAGACCAGGAGCCTGCTGGAAGGTGGCCTGTTCTGGGACCGGCGCGGGCAGAAGATTGCTTCGGACTGCGTGACACTGGTGGATGACGGCACCATGCCAGGCATGTACGGATCTGCCCGCTTTGACGATGAGGGCATGCCGCGGCAGAAGAATATACTGATCGAGAACGGAATCCTGCGCGGGTTTATGGCAGACCGGCTGGGCGCACGCAGACTTCATCTTGCGCGAACCGGGAGCGGCCGAAGGCAGGACTATATGCACGCCCCGGGCCCGCGCATGAGCAATACCTATCTTGCGCCTGGCCAGGACGATGAGGACGCCATGCTCCGGGATCTGGACGAAGGGCTTTTCGTGACAGAGATCGGGGGCGGGACCGGTGGACGCGAGTTTACACTGCTGGCGTCTACGGCTTACTGGGTCAGGAATGGCCGGATTCATCACCGGGTCAAGGGTGCCACGCTGGTCGGGCGCGGGGACGAGACCATGCTGAAGATCGACAGGGTGGGCAGGCGCTTTGTGACTGAAGAAGGCGGCGGTTCCTTCTGTGGTGCGGACTCCGGGTTTATTCCCACGACAACATCCGGTCCGCGCATGCGGATTGCACAGATGCTGGTCGGCGGAAAGGGGGAGGCCTGATGATTCAGCTGGATCGATATGAGAAAGCGTTTCAGTCGCTGCCGGAAGGCATCGCCCGTGCTGAGGTGAATGCAGAGCGCATCCGCGCCACGGAGATCAGCGTAAGGAATGGAAAGGCTGTCAGCAGTGAGGCGTATGATCAGACCAAGTATTATCTGCGCGCAGGGGATGCGCGTCTTGGCATGGTCTATACCGAGCGTCCGGACGAAGATGTGGAGGCCATTCTGCGCCTGGCGGGAGAGAACAGCAAGCTTTCGCAGTACGCCCCTGTGATGCCCATGAGACAAGGAAATGACAGGGAAGAAGACGTGATATCGGCACAGCCCTATGAAAAAGTGGCGGACATGCTGGAACTCGGTATCCGCGCAGAAATGTGTCTGCAGGGGCTTACCGTGCACCGGCTGAGCGTGCGTCTGTTTGAACGCGAAACGCGTACGCTGAATACGCAGGGCTTTGATGCATGTTCGCGTACCTACTGGGCCGAGATCCATGCGATGGTGGCGATGCATCGGGAAAACATGCAGGACGCGGAGGCAGAGGTTGCTCTGAGCGCGCAGAACCTGTCCGTGCTTTCGCCGCAGGCGCTGGGCGTGAAAGCGCGTCAGGCCTGTGAGCGCTACGACGGATTCGGTGCGCCGCCTGTCTCTGTTGTCCCGGGCCGCTATCCGTGTGTCATGACCGGACAGGTCATGCGCAATATACTGATGACAGCCTGGCGCGCGTTCTCAGCAGAAGCGATGCAGTCAGGGCGCTCCTGTCTGGCAGGCGCGGACAGACAGATCGGAAGCGGCTGTGTACAGCTGATCCATGCGCCATCGCATCCGGGCACCGGCAAGGTATGGCCGCTGGACAGTGAAGGCACCAGAATAAGAAAAACCGTGGTGGTTCAGAATGGACAGCTGGTGGAGCCGCTGTATACCATGGCGTCCGCGTATAAGGATGCACGGAAGAGCAACGGCTGTGCAGGGCGTGTGCCGGTCATGACCGGGAACACACCGATCGCGCTGACAACCGTGCCGGGACTGATCTACCTTGCGCCGGGTGCAGCTTCCCTGGACGATCTCATCGCACGCATGGAAAGCGGGATTGTACTTACATACTCCCTGGACCTGTACCACTCTGTAAATGTGGCTTCCGGGCTTTTTTCCGTACCCTGCGGCGGGTACCGGGTGGAGAATGGGATCATTACAGGAAGCGTATCCCAGCTGACCGTGGCGGGTGATCTGCGGGAACTGTTTTCAGCTGTGGAGGAAGTGGCGGATGATCTTGATTTTGACGATTTCTACTTCCGGAATTACTGCGTGGGCAGCCCGTCCGTCAGGCTGCACAGCCTGAGTTTTGCCAGCTGATACAAAAGCGCATGCTATGCATGCGCTTTTGCTGCTTTCCGTTGTTCACTTTCCATCCGGGAATATACGCATCCGCAGTAGTCCTGCCGATACAGATGGTATTCCTCCGAGCGTCGGATGGAACGCAGATAGCCGTCGGCTTTCTTAAAATCGGAGAAAAGATAGGGCACTCCGTAGCTCTCCGCCAGTTCAGCGCCGATTTCATTGAGCCGGTCGGCATTCTTGAGCGGCGAGATGGAGAGTGTGGTCGTAAAATAGTCATAGCCGTGTGCTTTTGCATAGCGCGCGGTATTCTCCAGACGCAGCCGATAGCATCGGAAGCACCGCTCTCCGCCTTCCGGAACGTCCTCGAGGCCTTTCGCGACAGCATAAAAGGTGTCAGGCGCATAGGGCGCGATGATGGTCTCAGGAGGGATGCGAAGCGGCATTTGGCGGGTCAGGCGCAGCAGCTCTTCCGCGCGATGCGTGTATTCGGACTGCGGCGCAATATTGGGATTGTCGTAATAGCAAGTCACGGTAAAATGCTCGCAGAGATCTTCCAGACACCCTGAGGAGCAGGGTGCGCAGCATACATGCAGCAGAAGCCGTGGATGGGTATCGCCGCATTTTTCCATGATGGCGAGCATTTCCTTACGCCAGTTTTTCTTATTCAAGAGAGATTCCCTCACCTTCTGCCCAGTCGGGCCGCGCCGTGAACGCCATCTGTACACTCTTCCAGGGAAAGCGCAGCGCGCAGGAAAACAGACGCGGTTCATGCAGACTGTCACGGGCGCCATACTTATGATCCCCCAGAAGCGGAAACCCGCGTGAGGCAAACTGCACCCGGATCTGATGGCTGCGTCCCGTATACAGACGGATCCGCACCAGACTGGTATCGCTGTCCAGGACAGAAAGGGTTTCATAGTGCAGCCGCGCTTCGCGCACGCCCTGACGCATGCGCTTGACTACAAATACCTTGTTTTTCCGCGTATCCTTGAACAGCAGATCATACATATCCCCGGACGGTTCCGGAACGCCGTGGCACATCGCGATGTATTCCTTCTGCATGTCCCCGGACTGTACCAGTGCGGAAAGCCGCCGGGCACTTTCCGGTGTCTTTGCATAGACCATGACGCCGCCTACATTCAGGTCCAGCCGGTGAACAGGATAGATGCGGGCGTGTGTCTGTACAGACAGTGCCTGCGGCAGTGCGTTTTCCGCATCCATGCCCACTGGTTTGACACAGACCAGGAAATCCGCATGCTCGAAAAGAATTGGAATCAAAAGCAGGCCTCTTTTCAGTAGAGTCTTCTGAAAAAGAATACAATGGGCTGGAAAAAGTGTCAATGCAATCGAAAACCGGGGAAGAAACGGTATAGCTGGTTCGTTTGTTAAGTGAAAGCACGAAGGAGGATGGAATATGAGAAAGTTTATGGCAATCCTGCTGGGACTGATGCTGGCAGGAATGGCTTCTGTGGCACTTTCTGAAATTCGCGCACCCTATGGAGAAGGGCAGATTGGCTATATGGCCGTCGTGATCTGTGAAAAACTGACAGTCCGCGAGTCACAGAATACCGCCTCCAAGGCTGTCACACGACTGAATTTTGGCGATTGGTTTATTACCCAGCAGAATGCAGGCGGCTGGTGTGACGTATTTCTGAATGAAACGGACGGCCCGACGGGCTATGTACTCTCGGATTATGTACTGATCGATCCCAGCAGATATGTGACCGATGCGTCAACTGTGGTCTATGCCTGGGATGACGTGCAGGCGAAGAAAGTGGGCATGCTGGCGACCGGAACAGAGCTTCCGATTATCCGGGAGACGGAGGACTGGGTGCTGGTGAGCCTGCGTGGCGCCAGCGGATGGATCAAGAAAACCGACATGGATAAGGTAACCAGCGTGTATGAAATGCGGAATCTGTCCAATCTCTCCCATGCACAGCTGATTGCGCGCCAGGGGACATTTACGCTGACATCCCCGGAAAGCCTGCAGTGGCTGGCAGAGAATTTTTCCTATCATTCGCCCGTCGGTGCAGTCAACTGCCCGTTCGAGGCCACGCTGATCCTGACAAAAATGGACGGAACGGTCATTCAACTGCAGATTGCTACGGACGGCTGTCATCATTTCCGCACACAGAACGGGGTCTGCTATTCGTTTGGCAATGTTGAGGAAGCCCTGGACAAGTATGGCAGTGAGAATGCGATCTCAGACCAGTTCTGGGGTCTGTTCGGCCTGGAAACCGGATGGGGCTGAAAAAGGCGGCAACGCCTTTTTTTATATGGGAAGATCCGCCACTGTGCACTCTGTCCCGATGCAGAGCGTGGCACCTTGCCACACCAGATGATTGGAGAATTCATCTGTCACACGGCTGTAATGATATGGACATGAAATAGGGTACACGGATGTCCGGTGCGATATATATGATACAGATGAAGTCCGCCTGCCAGCAGGATGCATCACCTCCCATCCATCCGCCGACAGGCCCGGCCGGATTGTTTCTTCTGCTGCATGCGCCTGCCTGAATGATTCCGGGGATCGCATCTTTCGGAAAAACCAGGTACGGAAGCATTCCCTTGGCGCAGGAAGATGTGGTATACTCCTGCGTGCAAAGGAGAGCATGGATATGGCGGTATGGATGCTGGCGGTATGGATCGCCTATACAGTGAAGGGACTGGCGGGTTTTGGCAATACCCTGGTGCATACAGGCATTATGGCGAATCGGCTGGATAATGCGGTGCTTACACCCATGGACCTTCTTCTGACGCTTCCCGCGAATATGGGCATGGCGTATCATATGCGCAGCAAGCTGCAGTGGCGCGCTTTTCTTGTTCCCTCCCTTCTTATGGCCGTATTTGCGATCCCCGGCACATGGCTGCTCAAGGGGCTGGATACGCGTGTGCTCAAGGGATTATGCGGGCTTCTGATTGCGCTTTTGGGCCTTCGCATGCTGCTCGTCAGGGAAGACCGGTGTGCTGCGCATCGGCATACACAGGGCTTGGGATGGCTGCTTCTCATGCTATCGGGCGTGATCAGCGGTATGTTTGGGATTGGCGCGCTTGTGATTCCCGCACTGCATCTTATGGGAATGCGAACGGATGAGATCAAGGCCAATGCATCAGTGATCTTTCTTTCGGATAATCTGGTGCGTATGGTACTGTATCTTGCAGCCGGACTTCTGACGTGGCAGAGCGTATACCAGGCGCTTCTGCTGTGTCCCGCCATGCTTCTGGGCCTGGGCACTGGGATAAAGTGCGCCCGGTATCTCAGGGAAGACAGCGCCCAGCGACTGGTGGCGGCTGTGCTGATGCTCAGCGGACTGTTTCTGATACGGAACTGGCTATAGGAAAAGCGTGGCAGCGATGCCACGCCTTTCTTATTATGATGTGTGAAGCTGAGACCAGGCAGACTGCAGGGAATCGATAATGGACAGATGCTGCGGACAGGCAGCCTCGCAGGCACCGCAGCCGATGCAGCGGTCAGCCCCGCTGTCTGCTTCCCGGATCTGCCGGAGATTCCAGTCGTACCGTGGATCTATGCTGTACAGCGATACATTATTCCATACAGAGAATATACCCGGAATATTGACACCGTTGGGGCAGGGCATGCAGTAGCGGCAGGCAGTGCAGCCGATCCTGGTCCTGCTGAGATAGGCGGCACGGACCTCATCCATCAGCCGGCATTCCGCCTCATCCATGATACCAGCCTCGACGGTATCGAATATGCGCAGGTTTTCATCGATCTGTTCTTCCTCGTTGCAGCCGGACAGAACAACGGATACTTCCGGATGATGGCAGAGCCAGCGGAAAGCCCATTCCACGGGGGAACGCTTCACCGGGAAAGCGTCATACAGCGCCTGCACATTCTCCGGGGCCTTGGCAAGGCGTCCGCCCAGGAGCCCTTCCATGATGACGACCGGAATGCCCTTTTCTCCGGCCAGCTGCAGTCCGCGCGTGCCAGCCTGGTTATTCACATCCATGAAGTTATACTGGATCTGCACCATATCCCAGTCCCAGTCATTGAGAATGCGTTCGAACTCATCATACGGTCCATGGAAGGAAAAGCACTTGTAGCGAATCCTGCCTTCCGCCTTCATGTCATTGAAGAATTCCCGGGCCCCGATTTTCTTGAAGTACTCCCATTTTTCCAGATTAATGCCGTGCATGAGATAAAAGTCGATATGATCGGTCTGCAGTTTCTTCAGTTCACTGTCAAGCAGGGACTGCATTTCCGCACGGTCATGCACATACTCCATGGGCATCTTGGTGGCAATGGTCACCTTTTCGCGGTACCCGTCCCGCAGCGCTTTTCCCAGTACCGTCTCGGAAGTCTTGTCCAGATATACATAGGCGGTATCCAGATAAGTGACGCCGCCGTCAATGGCACGGCGGATCAGGCGAATGGCTTTTTCCTCGTCAATAATGCTGTCTCCGGAGGCAGCGCCGTTAAAGCGCATGCAGCCAAGACCGAACGCTGAGGCGGTAATGCCCAGTTTTCCCATTGTGCGATATTTCATATCCATATACTCCTTTTCCTGCTGGCGGTGTGATAATGCGCATCTCAGTGTTTCAGTGTCAGCTCTGCCGTGCCCGGCGTATCGGGCCCGAGCGTCAGTGAAAGATTCTCCTGAGCGGTTTTCAGGCAGTAGTCTCCCTGAAACCCTTCCACCAGGAGACAGCCGTCAGCGTCTGTTTCACGCACCGCATGCGTCTCCCATGCACCGTGGATCAGATGATGCAGGGCATGATAGGCGGGCTTTTCGGTATTGTCTTCCCGGACGAGCCCGGAAGGCGCCTTCAGCCAGCAGCCATCATTGAAATCCCAGGTTGTGATGGCTTCCACCAGGGGATGCGCAAACAGCGCAGTGTACATTTCGGTGATCTCACGCGCCTGCCGTTCTTCGCCTTCCGGGGTGGAGGGCCAGCTGTCCACCTGCCAGTCATTGAGATCCACGATATGCGGCGGCATGAGCGTACCGGAAATCTGCGTGTTTTCCGTGAAATGCAGGGGAATGCCGAACCTGGAAAAGCGCGCGAGTACAGACTGCAGCTTTTCCAGGCCCCAGTATCCCTGGTGCTGGTGGCTCTGTATGCCTATGGCGGAAATGGGAACACCGGCTTCCAGAAGGCCTTCCAGCAGGATTTCATAGGACACGCTGGTATTAAAGTCATTGATCAGAAGCACGGCATGGGGGTCCGCTGTGCGGGCTGCTTCAAAGACGTCCCTGACCAGACGGATCCGGCCTCTTTCCCGGCAGATGCGGGTAATGGCATTGTCATAGCGGTCAAAGTCCGGCATAATGACAACTTCGTTAATGACATCCCACAGCCCGATGACATCCCGGTATGCGCCTACATCCCGACGGATTCGGTCCAGCTGCCGCTGGAGTATCTCTTCGTTGGAATACTGCAGAAGCCAGGGTGCGCAGGCAGTGTGCCAGCACAGCGGGTGGCCCTTGACCTGTACGTGCCTGTCCCGCAGCCAGCGCGCAGCGGCCATGGTCGGTGCCAGAGCGGTATGCCCTTCCTGGGGCTCATACCGTCCCCAGTAGAAAGGCAGTGTACCGTAATTGAACAGTGCAAGCCATTTTTCCATGCGCGCCTGCAGGAAAGCCCGGTGCTGCGGGTCCTCCGTCTGCATAAGCGCAACGGTGTCAAAGGCACCGCAGCCAAAGAGAAAACGGTGAGACACCTGGTCGATCTGAACCGGCTCATGGATCAGGGGGAAACCGTCTGCCCGGGTAAGACGGATATGTGTCTGTGCTTTGCGATGCGAAAAGGGATCCATCGTCGGCCTCCTCTGCGAAAACGGAAGAATGCCAGAATACGAACAGAAATAAATAACGCTGTAAACAGTATAGCACAGAAGATCAGAAAAAAAGAACAGACGGAGATGCTTATGCCATGGGATACTGGGATTGCGCAGCCGTATCTTCCATGGCATGCAGGACCGCGTAAAAGGCAGGCTTACATGTCTTGTCCTCCGCAAACAGGAGCGGATAGGAGCCTTCCTTTCGGAAAGCGCGCAGCCAGGTATCGCCGTCTGTCAGACACCAGAAGGTAATGGCATCCAGCGGACAGCCTTCCCGGCGAAGCTGCAGACATGTACGGAAGAGCTCACGATAGGCGTCAGCCTGCCGGATGAGGGCATCTGGATCCGCTGTGGTACAGTGCAGATCCAGTTCCGTGATCTGTACATGCAGCCCCAGGGATGCGTAGGCCTGAGCCGCCTGTGCACAGGAGGGAATATCCAGCGCATGCATCTGCAGATGCCCCTGCATGCCCATGCCGTCCACAAGATGTTCTGCCTGCAGGCGCTGCAGAAGGCGGAGAACCGCTTTCTTCTTTTCGGGCCTGGCGGTATCATAGTCATTGTAGAACAGCTGCTGGCCCTCTGCCTGACAGGCGCGTGCCGCGCGGAAGGCTTCCGTCAGATAGTCCGGTCCGAAGATCTGATACCACAGGCTTTTGGTGCGGAAGGCATCGCAATGCCCCTGACCGGGGTCAATCGCTTCGTTGACCACATCCCAGGCATAGACAAGCCCAGGATAGTTCGTGTTTACATAATGCATGACAGCGGCAATGTAGTTTGTCAAGCGCTGCAGCATCTGATCCGGGGCAAGCAGCGGTGCGTCCTCCCTGTCGGACCAGTCCCTGGCAAAAAACCATCGCGGGGTCTGATTATGCCACACAAGCGTATGAAAGCGCATGGCGATGCCATGTTCGCGGGCAAAGTCCAGGAAGGGTATGGCCGGGGAGAAATCAAGCGCGGGCATGGTATCAGAGCCCTGCATAAGCGTCTTCTCACGGTGCAGAAGATGCTCCGGCTTCATATCGTTTTCGGCAGTCAGCGAAGAAAAATGCCGGGCTATGAGCATGGCTGCATCCGGATCCGAAAGATTTCTGCGGGAAACGGCGGCGCCGATACGGAAATAAGGGGCATAGGCAGCGGCGAGGGACGGGGCGAGCAGAGCGGATTGCATGGAGAACTTCCTTTCCCGACACCCATGGGGTATCGCAGAGATGATGTCTGCGGCGGATGATAGCAGAAAGCGGACGCCGCGGAAAGGGTGAATTGTGTATGCAGCGGGAATTGTGTATCATGGCGCTGTATGGAATGCAGGGGAGGAATAGAGACAATGCCGTCATGGATGGAGGAGCCGGACCATCAGGGCATGCAGCCGGTGCGGCCTGTACCGCAGCAGCGGATCGCGGAAAAGGTGGACGAGTGCATGCGCCGCGAGGATTATCCCGGCGTAGAGCGCGTGCTCCGCTACTGGCTTGCGGAGGCGGAAGCAGGTCATGACCTGCGCGGCGAGCTGATGATCCTCGGTGAAATGGTCGGACATTACCGAAAGACCGGAGAAAAGGAAAATGCGCATGCCTGCGCGGAAAAAGCGATCGCGTTGATTGACGCGCTTGGCTATCAGGATTCGCTGAGTGCGGCGACAGCCTATGTGAATATTGCTACGGCCTATCATGCATTTGGGGAGACGGAGGAGGCGCTGCCTCTGTTCCTGCGTGCCAAGGCCATCTATGAGAACAGTGCTGCTGTGTCACCTGTGCTGCTGGGGGGACTCTACAATAATCTCGGACTCTGCTATGCTGCCCTTTCCCGGTTTGAAGAAGCTGTCGGCTGCTATGACAGGGCACTGCAGGCCCTGCATACGGGTTCGGACAGTATCCTGGAGGAAGCGATCATATGGATGAACCGGGCCTGCAGCGTGGAGGGCAGGGACGGAGCAGAACGCGGGGAGACGGCGATCAATCAGTGTCTTGATCATGCGGAAGCGTGCCTGACATCCGATGCGGCGGTACAGGACGGATACTATGCCTATGTATGCGAAAGATGCATTCCCACGTTCGAATATTACGGTTGTTTTCTCGTGGCTTCACAGCTGAAGGAAAGGGTGAGATCCATTCGTGAAAGGTCTTGATCTGGCAAGAGCATATTTCGAAGCATTCGGCATGCCGATGCTGAAGGAGCAGTTCCCACATCTGCTCCCGCTCCTGGCAGCCGGTCTGACGGGAAGCGGGTCGGAGTGCTTCGGGTATGACGACGAGGTTTCGCAGGACCATGATTTTGCGCCGGGATTCTGTCTGTTTCTTCCCGGAGAGGAGACTGTCAGCCGTCAGGAAGCGTTCCGTCTGGAACGCGCTTACAGCCGGCTTCCCAGGGAATACATGGGTTTTACCCGCAGCCTGATGCAGCCGGTGGGCGGTCCGCGGCATGGCGTGCTCCGCAGCAGTGACTTCTTTCGTGAAAAGACCGGTGCCGAGGACGGCATCCTGACAGTGGGCCAGTGGCTTACGACACCGGATCCGGTGTTCGCGGAGGCGACCAACGGTGCGATATTCTATGACGGGCCGGGAGATGTCACGCGCATCCGCCAGGGTCTTGCTTCTTATCCGGAGGATATACGCAGGAAAAAACTGGCAGCGCATCTTCTTCTGATGGCACAGTCAGGCCCGTATAATTATGTCCGATGTCTGCGTCATGGGGAGACAGGCGGGGCACAGCTGGCAGTGACGGAGTTTGTCCGGCATGGCATGCAGACCGTTTTTCTCCTCAATCGCGTCTATATGCCCTACTATAAGTGGGCTTTTCGTGCGATGCGGTCGCTTCCGCGACTGTCTCTGCTGGCGGAAGTCATGGAATATCTACTGACAACCGGGAACGATCCGGACATGGCAGAGGAAAAACGAGCGGTTATGGACGGCATTGCGGAGGACGTGATTGCGGAGCTCCAGCGCCAGGCACTGACAAAAGCCGGCTGCGATGACCTGGAAAAGCATGCCTATTCCGTACAGGACGGCATTACGGACGGGGATATCCGTAACCTGCACATCATGGAAGGCGCCTGAGGGGAGAGAAAAAAACAATGAAGATTTATGGACTGCAGAAAATGACACTGCTTGATTATCCCGGGCATGTGGCATGCACGGTATTCCTGGGCGGGTGCGATTTCCGGTGCCCTTACTGCCATAATTACGAACTGGTGGATGGTTCCGTTCCGCCGGTTATGGACGAGACAGAACTGTTATCCTTTCTGGATACGCGGAAGGGCCGGCTCGACGGGGTAGCGATCACGGGAGGCGAGCCCTGCCTGCACAGGGAACTGCCTGGTTTCCTGCGCCGTATCCGGGAGAAAGGGTTTGCGGTAAAGCTGGATACCAACGGTGCGCATCCGGAGATCCTGCGCGAGGTTCTGGAGGCGCAGCTGGCCGACTATGTGGCTATGGATATCAAGAACTGCCAGGAAAAATATGCGCTGACCGTGGGCCGTGACGCTGTGGATCTGAATGCAGTACAGGCAAGTCTGGATCTTCTTCGAAGCGGACAGACCGATTATGAGCTGCGCACGACTGTTGTGGCGGAACTGCATACCCGCGAGGATGTGGAAAAGATCGGCATATGGATTGCAGGCACCCGGCGCTATTACCTGCAGGCGTTCACGGACCGTGATACGGTTCCTTTTGGCGGACTGCATGCGCCGGATCCGGAAACCATGCAGGAGTATGCCGCTGTCATGCGCGCTTTTGTCCCTCAGACTGAGATCCGGGGCATGGATATGTGAAGCAAAACGATAAAACCGCCTGTGTCTTTAGCGGAAAGGTACAGGCGGTTTCATTACGCAGAGGCTAGGGATGGGGCATGAAAAAGGCAATACAGCATTTTGCGTCTTCTATGTCCCATAAAAATGAAAAATACAAGATATTGACACTGTATGCCGCATGTGGTACTGTTTATCGCGTTCCGGCACTGTATGCCGCACCTAAAATGAGAGAAAAAAATCAATCCGTGGGAAGGGGATTTTTTTATGTATGAGGTTGTCAAACGGGATGGACAGCATGTGGATTTTTCCATCCATAAAATAACATCAGCAATCACCAAGGCATTTGACGCCAGTCACCGTCAGTATCATCCCAGCGTCATTGAGCTGATTGCCCTGCATGTGACCTCCGACTTTGAGAGTAAGGTACACGATGGAAAGATTACCGTGGAAGACATCCAGGACAGCGTGGAAAAGGTGCTGTCCGAGTCAGGGTACGCGGATGTGGCCAAGGCCTACATTCTTTACCGCAAGCAGCGTGAAAAGGTACGCAATATCAATTCCACGCTTCTCAATTACAAGGACCTGGTAGACAATTATCTGCAGATCAATAATTGGCGCGTGAAGGAAAACTCCACTGTCACCTACTCGGTCGGCGGACTGATTCTCTCCAATTCCGGGGCGATCACTGCCAACTACTGGCTCAGCGAAGTGTATGATGAGGAAGTAGCGGAAGCCCATCGGTCTGCTGCCATTCATCTGCATGACCTTTCCATGCTCACCGGCTACTGCGCGGGCTGGAGTCTGAAGCAGCTGATTCAGGAAGGTCTGGGCGGCGTGCCGGGCAAGATTACTTCTTCTCCGGCCAGCCATCTCTCCACGCTGTGCAATCAGATGGTGAACTTTCTGGGTATCATGCAGAATGAATGGGCCGGCGCGCAGGCATTTTCTTCCTTTGACACCTATCTGGCACCGTTTGTCAAGGTGGATAATCTCTCCCAGAAGGAAGTCAAGCAGTGCGTGCAGTCCTTCATCTATGGCGTGAATACCCCCAGCCGCTGGGGCACACAGGCACCGTTCTCCAACGTTACGCTGGACTGGGTCGTCCCCAATGACCTGAAAAACCTGCCGGCCATTGTGGGCGGGAAGGAAATGGACTTTACCTACGGTGACTGCCAGAAGGAAATGGATATGGTGAACAAGGCGTTCATCGAGATCATGATCGGTGGTGACGCCAACGGCCGCGGGTTCCAGTACCCGATTCCCACCTATTCCATTACCCGGGATTTCGACTGGTCTGAGACGGAGAACAATAAGCTGCTCTTTGAAATGACAGCCAAGTATGGCACGCCCTATTTCTCCAATTACATCAATTCCGACATGGAACCCAGTGATGTGCGTTCCATGTGCTGCCGGCTGCGCCTGGACCTTCGTGAACTGCGCAAGAAGAGCGGCGGCTTCTTCGGCTCCGGTGAGTCTACGGGTTCCATTGGCGTGGTTACCATTAACATGCCGCGCATTGCCTATCTGGCACTGGACGAGAAGGACTTCTATCGTCGTCTGGATGCGCTGATGGACATTGCCGCGCGTTCCCTGAAAACCAAGCGTACAGTAATTACCAAGCTTCTGGATATGGGACTGTATCCCTATACCAAGCGGTATCTGGGCAATTTCAACAATCATTTCTCCACAATCGGCTTGATCGGCATGAACGAGGCCTGCCTCAATGCACGCTGGCTGAGGGAGGATCTTACCCATCCTGAGGCACAGAAGTTTACGCAGGACGTGCTCAATCATATGCGGGAACGTCTGAGCGATTATCAGGAAGAATACGGCGACCTGTACAATCTGGAAGCCACACCGGCTGAGTCCACCACATATCGCTTTGCCAAGCATGACAAGGCGGAGTTCCCGGACATTATTACAGCGAATATGAACGGAACCCCGTATTACACGAATTCGTCACATCTGCCGGTCGGGTTTACGGAGGATGTGTTCTCCGCGCTGGATATTCAGGATGATCTGCAGACCCTGTATACTTCCGGTACCGTATTCCACGCCTTCCTCGGCGAGAAGCTTCCGGACTGGAAAGCAGCGGCTACGCTTGTGCGCAAGATCGCCGAGAACTATAAGCTCCCGTACTATACCATTTCTCCTACCTACTCCGTATGCAGAGACCATGGCTATCTTACCGGAGAACAGTACAAGTGCCCTGTGTGCGGCCAGAAGACAGAAGTCTACAGCCGCATCACCGGATACTATCGCCCGGTGCAGAACTGGAACGATGGCAAGGTACAGGAATTCAAGGACCGCAAAGTCTACAATATCGGCCAGTCCCATCTGACGCATGCGGGTCCGCGTCCGGCCTTTGATGAGGCGGCTATGGAGGCAGCCATGGAACCTGGCTGCTGTGCGCCTGTGGAACCGGTCATGCAGTCTGACGAAGCGCCTGTGCAGGAGACGGTTCGGACGGCACCGGAAAGCGGAAGGATTCTTCTCTTTAAGACACCCACGTGTCCCAACTGCAAAGCTGCCATGGCACTGCTGGATCGGGCTGGCATCGGATATGAAGCACTGGATGCGAACCAGGAGAAGGAAATGGTGGAGCGCTTCGGCGTGAAGCAGGCCCCGACACTGGTGCTTGTACAGGATACGGAATATCAGAAGTACCGCGGGGTTTCCGAGATCAAGGGATGGCTGATGCATCACAGCGCGTAAGGTACGCGGCTGTATAAAGAACGGAGGAACCAGATGTACGATGTGATTGTGATCGGCGGCGGGCCAGCCGGTATGACAGCGGCGCTCTATACCCAGCGCAATGGAAAGCAGGCACTGGTTATTGAAAAGAACGGCTTTGGCGGTCAGATCACACACTCCCCGAAGGTGGAAAACTATCCGGGCTTTGCACAGATCAGCGGAAATGCCTGGGCGGATCAGACACTGGAGCAGATCCTGGCCCAGGGCGCAGAGATTGAGTTTGAGACCGTGCAGGCGGTTGTGCCAGAGCAGGACCACTTCGTTGTGACGACGGAAGAAGGCAGCCGCTGGGAGAGCCGCACTGTGGTGCTGGCTACCGGCGTACGGCACCGCAGCCTGGGGCTTCCCGGTGAGGAAGACCTGGTTGGGGAGGGGATTTCCTACTGTGCGGTATGCGACGGGGATTTTTACACGGGCAGGGATGTATGTGTGGTTGGCGGCGGCAACTCGGCACTGCAGGAAGCACTGCTACTGTCTGAAAAATGCAGACAGGTGACAGTTCTGCAGGACCTGGATGCCTGCACCGGGGAACCCAGACTGCAGGAAGTGCTGTTCCGGCGTGGGAATGTACGTCTGCTGACCGGTGTCCATGTCACAGCGCTGCGTGAAAAGGAAGGCGCGCTGACGGGCGTTTGTGTACAGAGCAAGGACGGCAGCCGGCAGGAGCTGGCGTGCGACGGCCTTTTCGTAGCCATTGGACTGATTCCGGAGAATGACAGCTTCGCCTCCCTGGCGGAACTGAATGCCTATGGCTACTTTGCCAGTGATGAGCGCTGCCTGACTCGTACACCGGGCGTCTTTGTGGCAGGCGACTGCCGCGAAAAGGGCGTGCGTCAGCTGACGACCGCCGTTGCCGATGGCGCTACTGCTGCGCTGGCAGCATGCCGGTATATCAGTGAAAAAGCATAAGAAGTGAAAGAGCGGGGCATGGTTCAAATACGCCATGCTCCCGTTTTTTTATGTCTGTCCGGGTATAGTAAAGGAAAGCGATTTGCATTTTCTGCAGATTGCTGGATCCGAAAGGCCAACTGTATTATGCAGTCTTGATGTGATTATATCCGTCTGCGACCGGTAACATTGTAATGCGGTGTTAGGGCCGGGAAGAAAGGGCCAATCAGAGCCGGACAGAAAGGGCCAATATGAGCCGGATAGAAAGGGCCAAACCTAGCCGGACAAAAAGGGCCAACGAAGAATTCAGAACTCTCAGCAATCAAATTGATCAGCTGGGAGTGTTTTTGTGTGGAAAATCACTACTCAGAAAGCAGACCATGCTCTATACTCGGATAGCAGCCAACACACCAAGAAAGGAGAAGCATGAGTGAGAATCTGAGTAGTGATTCCTTAGACATCTTATCACAGGTTTTGGATGAAATGAAACAGGAAAAAGGTAGTTCATTCATATTAAGACAGGTTAATCTTTCAGAACTTGAGCGTAGAACTGGGATTTCACGCAAGAAGTTGCGCAATCTGAGGAAAAATGATTTTAAAGAAAAGCCGCACGGTCTTCGGGGGAAAAAGAAAGAACGTACGGTGCTTACTGGATACACGGGCGTTGTGGACGATCTGTTGCACAAAGGGGTATATAATTCTGAAGTAATTCTGGAACGAATCAAGGAAGTAGGGTACCAGGGCGGTCTATCGCAGGTAAAAGAATATATGAAATCTCATAAGAATCTGCTGCCGGCCAAACGTCAGATCGTTAGTCCGCAGGGGAATCGGGGTCGCCGGTATTCTACTGGCCCCGGAGAATCCTACCAGATGGACTGGGGCTTTGTGAATGTCGAGTACGATAACAGCATAGAGGCAGAAGTATCGTGCTTTGCAAAAATCTGCCATCACTGCGGAGAGCGCTATATTGAATTCTTTCCAAATGCCCGGCAGGAAAATCTGTTCATTGGCATGATCCATGCTTTCACCTACATGGGTGTGCCGCAGCGAATCCTTACCGACAACATGAAAAGTGTGGTGATTCGGCGGAACGAAGATGGAAAGCCGGTCTGGCAGAAGGATTATGCAGAATTCATGAACACCATTGGATTTGAGACGACGTTGTGCAAACCCCGGCATCCTTTTACAAAAGGGGCAGTGGAACGGCTCGTTCGGTTCGTAAAAGAGAATTTTGTCGCAGGCAGAACGTTCCATGATCTGAGTGATCTCAATGCACAGGCGCTTGAATGGTGTAACAAACAGAACAGTATCTACCACAAAGCAGTGAATTGTATTCCGCAAAATAAACATACGGAGTATTGTTGCAGCGTTGCACAGGAGCTTCCCAGGACGGTTGAAGTCGCAAAGTATCTCTGCCCGCCACGTCAGATCTCCTTCGACGGCTTCGTGAATTATGAGGGGCGACGCTTCGGAGTACCCTACTGGTATGAGGAGCACAGCTGCCGGGTAAAACGTGACCAGGGATCCATCTATATCTGGGACATGGAATTGACCAGGGTTCTTGCAACGCATCCCGTTACCTGGAGTCGGGAAGACAGTTTCTGCAAAGACCAGTATCTGGAAAAGCAGCCGAAAGAGCTGCCAAGTGTTCCGGTAAAGAGTGTGATTCAGAGGGTGGAGTCGCCAAAGAGGTTGAGCGGATTCGCTAAATTCAATTTTGACATGGAGGAAACGGGCATTGAATGAGAGTATCTTTGAAAAGATCACGGCTTCGGCCAGGATACTAGGCATTGATTTATACACGGCTGCTTTTCCGCAATTTGCATATGAACAGAACCTGAGCGAGGAAAACATTTCTGTACTGGCACAAACGCTGGAGCATCTGGCGACCCTGAAGAATCAATCTGTTGTTGACACGCTGCTGAGGTTGAGCCGCCTTCCACAAAAAAGTCCAAAGACCTTTGAAAACTTCGACTTCGGACGCATTCACGGAAAAAGTGTCGAACGTCTGAAAAACCTTCCAGCGCTTACGGCAATCCATGCTCACAAGAATCTGGCGTTTATTGGTCCGCATGGCGTAGGAAAAACCCACCTTGCCATGGCGTATGGTCGGGCTTGCTGTCAGAAAAAGATGAAGGCGTATTTTCTGAAAGCATCTGAACTGAATGAAAGGCTTACCAATGCCAGAAGACTCGACAGGACCGGCAGTATGATTGATTTCCTTGTCAAACCGTCATGCCTGATTATTGATGAAATTGGGCGATGCGTTTTCGATAAAGAGAACACCCGACTGTTCTTTGATCTGATTGACAGGCGATACAGCAGGGAGGGCTCGAATTGCATGATCTTTACCAGCAACATGCAGCCTGATACCTGGTCGGACTTCTTTACGGAAGACTCATCGCTGCTCTGTGCGCTGGATCGCATCTTTGACGATGCGTCTGTCTTCATTATTAAAGGGGACAGCTACCGTGGTAAGAATCTCGAGACTTTTAAGCTGCAGGCCGGAAATCCTCAGCCGCAGGTAACTCTGTAAGAAAAGAATACGAATGATTGATTGGTGTGTTTGGCTGCAAGATACCAGCATCTATTTCCGAACAAGCTGCGCGAAGCGCAGAATAAACATTCCTTCACTACAAAAACGCCGACGTTCTACGGCGGCGTCTATCCCCTGACAACAGAAAAGGAAGCTTATGATTGTTTTACGCCGACGTTTTACGGCGGCGTCCATTCCATGATTATGTGAAAGGAAGTTTTTATTATGCTGACAAGTACACCAAAGACAATTCAGATCGATATTGATCTGTTTGAAGATCTGTATGTTTACGCTGTCCGCCATGCTGATCCTGACGATCCACAGTTCAAAAGGATCACTATCTTCGTAAAGAAAAAGCTCCAGGCGCTTATGAAGCATGAGCTATATTCTCTTTACATAGCCGGAGCTCCCGAAGAAACTCGAAAAAAAGTGCAGAGAAAGTATCTTGATGCTGTAGATGTCCTGGAAGCCTTTCAATGGAGTGCTGATCATGTCTGATACGTAACCATGTACAGGTGATTCATTTGAATTGCCATCTGATATGGACAGATAAAAACCAGCCTGACGGACAAAATCCGTCAGGTTTTTATGATTGGCATTTTCTGTCCGACTGAAATTGGTTCTTTTCGCCCGACGCTAACACAGGTTTTTATTGTTGGCCCTTTTTATCCGGCTGGAATTGGCCCTTTCTACCCGGCCAACGTTGGCCCTTTTCTCCCGGCCCTAACATCCCGGCCCTAACAGCGGCGTGAAATTCAGCGATCAGGCTGACGGCATGCTTAATGATGCTATCCTGCAAGGGTATGCCGTCAATGAAACTCGTATCAAACAGTCGGGTGAGGTGGTCCGGCTGATGAAGCGGACGCAGAATGATCTGGACAGGCAGCCGGTACTGACAGTGATCGCGCGTTACAGCACAGCGCTGGAACGGCTGGATGACTATGACCATCAGTCCTTCTGCGGGCAGGCGGCCTGTCCTTCTTTGGAGGAGAATCGGCTGTTGGGGCGGCGGGCATGCAGGTTACGCTTACAGGGACGTGGGAATATGGTTGCCGGTGAGCTGCATAATAGTATAATAATATAATGGTTTTGTCAGCACAGCACAGAAAAAAGCGGAAAGCATATGCCACGATTCCCTGCAGGGACAAGAGGGACAGGACAACGCAGGTACAGCGGTGCCGGCGCAGATCCGGACAGAATACAGCGCCTAAGATACTGGCCGATTGTTCCCCTGACATGGATCCGTACTGATTCCGGGAAAAGCAGGAATGACTCGCCGGAAAACGATGTATTTGTGTCATGTGATATCCGTATGGATGCGCGCGCTGTTTTCGGTGTATGTCGCTGCAGATGATGCAGATACCTCCGGCATACACAGACCGCAGCGGAACGGGGAAAGGCAGCCTCCAGGGGAGAAACGGCCCATAGACGGGCATATGCCGCTCTCCCTGTGTTGCGTTCTTCCCGGAGTTTCTGCAGTTGCGGGGAATGACTGCCTGTGTCATGGATTGTCGGCTGGAACATGATCCCACAGGCATCTCTATCTGTCCTGTTTGTGATCGGGATAGCAGCGGAACGAAGGAAAGATATGTGCGCGTGTGGTCCGATTTCGATGATGTCATGGGCGGAAATTGTGGACTGCAGGTGCTGGAGGACGGAACCAAGGCGGTGATTCTGTCCCTGTGGGACGTCTTCTGCGAGCAGGAAGCGGGTCATGTACCCCGGCACCAGGGTGCCCTCTGCGCAGGCAGAGCGGATCGCTGGCTGCCTCCAGGGCAGAACACGGATTGTGCTGACCGAACTGAAAGACGGTATGATCGGATGTATCAGCGACCGATGTGTGTAAAGACAGTAAGAAACGTGGCAGGAGGATTCGGCAGATGAACAAGACAGTGTACTGGATGCTTTGACTGATGCTGCTCGGCTGCATGAGATAGCGTGGGGCAGCAAAGTATGAATGCAGGGGAGCATTCCTGCAGCATGGACCTCTCTGTATGCTGGCAGCCGGCGGTAGAGCGGAGTGGAATGCAAGGCGACTGTGAAAAAAGGAGATGCGGCATGAAAAAAACTATTACTGGCGAATCCTGATCCGCTACCGGGAGTTTTACCAAGTATTCATTCGCCTAATTACAATTTGACAAATGATCGTGCATCGGAAAGTCATGATGCCGCATTCTGTCGGGCATGACCATATCTATCCGGGCTTTCTCCGTCTGCATGCGGTATACGCGTTTCTGCGTACAGCATAGAACAGCATACGTCACGGTTCTCCTTCGGGTGCCGTGACTTTTTTTGCGCATGCCAAACCCGCTGCGCGAGGGAATGGACTCCGGCAATCGGAGAATCACCTGCAGAGAGCACCTGTCCTGCGGCGGAAAGATATGAATTTCCGCTGCAGGCGTTCCCAGTGGGATCGTACAGTAATCCCATGCCGTCAAGCCTTTCTGTATGTTGTCTGTACCGCATCCAGGGCAAGGTCCCGTTCTTTCAGATAAGGAGTGCTCATGCAAAGAAGGCTGCTGATGTACTGATTCATGGGCCGGTCGAGCTGTGAACGGCGGTTCTGGGGGTTCCCATGGGTTATTTCACTTACTCCTCTCATCGATGAGACGAGGTATAGAGGGAGATTGGTGAAATGAAAAAACAGTCTCACGATACCAGTGAGACTGTCAGATGGAACGCCTGTGATGAGGCCCGGTTTCCCCCTGATCAGAGGGAGGCATACATGGAAGCCATGAGCCGGGGAATAAAACGATAATGGTCCCCGGGAATGTTGGTGGTCAGGTATACGCAGGTAAGGTTTTCTCTGGGATCCACACAGAACCAATTACCAAAAGCGCCATCCCAGCCCCACTCGCCGACAGAACCATTGATATCGGCTGTTTCAGGGTGCGTCAGCACACGAACGCCCAATCCATACCCATAACCGCGCTGGGTATTCCAATTGTGGGTTGCCTGCTGAGCGGGCGTCAGATGATCGGTGGATATCAGATCAATGGTCTTTCTTCCGAGTATGCGCACGCCGTTCAGTGTACCCCCGTGAAGCAGCATCTGCGCAAAACGCGAATAATCATGGAGCGTGGAGAACAGTCCGCCGCCGCCGCTCTCAAAAGTTGGCTTCTGCGCCGGATACTGACGTCCATCCGGTTTCATGCCGTCAAGGATGTGATAAAGGGTCGCGATTCTTTCCTGCTTCTGCGGGGGCACAAAGAAACCGGTGTCCGTCATCCCCAGCGGTTCAAAGACATGCTTGCGCAGGTACTCACCCAGGGTCTGTCCGGAGAGCACTTCAATAACACCGCCAAGGACATCAATGGAAAAACCGTACATCCAGCGCTCGCCAGGTTCAAAGGCCAGCGGAAGCTGTCCTGCCAGATTGCAGTATTCGACTGTTGCAGGCATGTCGCCATGCTCCGCAATGTATTCATCGCCTTTCTGGTCAGCGATCCGTGCTGCTGCGCTTTCGTTTCCGGCGTATGGGATGCCGCTTGTCATGGTGAACAGCTGGCGCATGGTGACTTCATTCTGTGCAGGAATGATCCTGACGCTTCCGTCCGGCTGTTCCACGGCAATTGTCGGTTTTTTGAACCCGGGTAGAAATTCGCTCACGGGATCCCAGAGCTTGAACAGCCCCTGTTCATAGAGCTGCATGATGCCCACAACAGTGATGACTTTGGACATGGAAGCGATAGGGAAGATGGTATCGGCTGCGATTTTTTTCTTCTTCTCTCTGTCCGCATACCCGAAATACCCTTCAAAACGAATGATATCGTCCTTCAGAATCATGGCAGAGCAACCCGCGATCTGTTCTTCTGCTACAAAGCGGCTGAGTGTGTTCTGTACAAGCTTCACTTCTTTCACCCTTCTTTCTGTAGAATGTCTTCTGTAATAATGTACACAGTCCGATACGTTTCCTATGGCGAATCATAGGGCTTTTCTGCGACGAATAACGGGCAGGAGATCGGCGGGAATCATACAGGATGCATATCGTCCCGAACCCAGCGGTTCAGGAAATGCGATGCGGCTGAATTTCATTGGTGCATGAACAAGCGCTGAGAGTTCAGTCCAGGAATAAGACAGCTGCTTTATTATTTTTGGCGTACAAGAACACTGCGCGAATACCGCAGGATAAGCAGCGTAGAGCACAGAATCCATCCGACAGGATAGGCGAGCGCCACAGCGATAAATCCGGCATTCAGGGCTCTGGTAACAGCGAGATAGATCTGGCGGAATACCACAAAGGAAATCAGCATAATAACGGTAGGCATCGTGGCATCACCTACTCCGCGCAGAGCACCGGCGTAGATCTGGTTAAAGCAGATGGCAATATAAAAGGGCGTTACGATGTGAATGAACCGTACACCATAGGCAATCACATCCTCTTCCGGAGAAAACAGCCGCATCAGAGGCCGTGCCAGGATGAATACCGAAACGCCCAGTACTGCAGTGGAGATCAGGCTCATGACGATTGCTGTATGAACACCGTCCCGTGCCCGATCCGGTTTTCTGGCACCCCAGTTCTGGCCGACAAAGGTCGTTGAGGACATGCTGATACTCTGCACAGGGATCAGGGCGAATGCGTCGATCTTGCCGTAAACGCCGTATCCTGCCATACACGCAGAACCAAAGGCATTGATGTAGGACTGAACAAAGACATTGGAGAAGGAAGTGATCGCAGACTGGATACTGCTGGGAAGACCGAGACGAAGTATTTCACGCAATGCATCCCTGTCAATGGAGAGCTTTCGCCAGCGAATGCCGAAATTGCCTTTTTCCCGGGTGAGTGTATAGAGAATCAGAAGCGCGGAAAGAATCTGTGACAGGATGGTTGCCAGTGCAACGCCATTTACCTTCATGTCAAAGCCCAGTACAAACAGAAGGTCCAGCACAGTATTGAGAAGAGCGGAGAGAATCAGAAAGTACAGCGGACGTCTGGAATCGCCTACGGCCCGCAGAATGCCGCTGCCCAGATTGTAGAACAGAAGGCCGCTCACTCCGGCGAAGTAGATGGAAAGATAGGCGCTGGAATCCGCCATGACATCGTCAGGTGTCTGCATAAACCGAAGCATGGGGTGAATGATGACCTGCCCGAGTACGGTGGCAATCAGACTCATCAGGAAAGTGAGGGCTACCGTGGTATGAACAGCCTTGCTGAGACCCTCGTCATCGTGCGCGCCATATCGCTGGGAGATGACGACGGAAGCACCTGTGGCAAGACCGGCACAGAAGCCGACGACCGTATTGATGATAGGACCGGTAGAGCCCACTGCTGCTTGTGCATGCTTGCCCACAAACTGACCGACGATCAGTGTATCCACGGTATTGTACAGCTGCTGAAACAACAGACCGATTGCCATGGGAATGGAAAAACGGATCATATGCATCCAGATACTGCCTTCTGTCATATCAGAGTCCCGGTGTGTCATTCAATCCCCCCTGTTTATGATATGCATGTGCGGAAAGACAGGACAGATCACAACTCTTCTGTCTGCATTTCGCTTCTTTCCTGTGTCGTTGGAAAGGAAAAAGAGACAGGAATCATTATACGAAAACCTTTTGGTGCAGTGCAATACAAGGAGAACAATGGAACAGGCGGGAAAATGGATAAGCCTGCAATGGCATGATCATACACTTGGCGTTGCGGACAGGCGGGGAGCCACTTTATTTCTCTGCCCTGATGAAAGGAAAGTCAGGCAACGTCTCTGACAAAGAAGGACATACGACTGTCTTCAATCAGCCGTGCATACCCACAGGTTCCCTGTCATCCAATGCGGCAAAGGTCCCGGGACAGGGTGGATTGCAGTGAGCCAAAAGCTGACAGCGCCAGGAAGATCTGCGCTGTCAGCTCATCTGTTTTGATTTCTATTATTCTGTTTTTCTTCAGTCGAACAGCTGTCCTGGCAGCTTCAGTTTTTCTTTGGGTGGGAATTGTCGGTCGAATACTTCCACATCCGTGTCATCCACATAGTAGCCCTTGGGTGTCTGATACACACCGGTGATTCCGTCAAGATATCCGGGGATCAGCTCCATGCAAAGGAAGAAGGAATCGTCTGCGCCTTCCGGCAGATCGTGATAGCGGATGCCGAACTTCCGGGCATAATCAAAACCGCAATGACTGTAGAACTTGATGTTTCCTTCGAACAGCACTGCGCCAAAGCCCATGGCGGCTGCCTTTTCCAGGCAGAAGTCCAGCAGTCTTTTTCCATACCCCTGCCGTTTGCATTCCGGCGTGATGCTGATAGGGCCCATGGTCAGCACAGGAATAATCCTGCCGTCATCGGCACTGATGCCGTTTTCATGAACATGTTCTGTCCGATCAGCTTCCCGTCCTGCTCCATTACGAAGTCCAGCTCGGGGATGAAGGCCGGGTCGTCACGCAGCACGTGCATTACATAATGCTCGCTGCAGCCCGGCCGGTATACGTTCCAGAAGGATTCCCGGATCAGGTTTTCCGTTTCACGATAGTCTTCTTCTTTCTCCAATCGAATGATAGTATTCTCCATGTCGTATATTCCTTTCAGGTGCTTTTTACAGTCGCTTCTCCCTGCGGCTCTCATAGATCTGCGCCGCGGTTTTCATGCTGAGAACGGAATCCGGCAGGAATGCAGCCAGCATCAGTCCCCATGTCTGTTGCGCTATGCCAGAAGTCTCAGGCGTGCGTCAGCGGCAGCCGCACTGCTTCCAGCAGGAGCAGATGCTGCAGGGCTTGCAATTTCCAGACCTCCATGATCGGTTCTTCCTTTGAATAGGACACAGTCCGTGACAGACGCGTGATTCAGTCGGCAGCGCCGAGGATGGATGAAAAAGCAGGTGCTTAAAAACAGATACCGCATGATACTTTCATGCACTGTCACAACCCGCCGCATCCGGAGTGTGAAGCTTTTCATGCGCATTTACACCCTGGGCATGTATTGAAGAAATGCCGCATACTCCCTGGATACCATGGCCTTCTCTCCGGTGAACGGCATCGCTTCAAACCGGCAGGACAGGGAAGGCCGGATACCATGCAACGGCTGTGCGTTCAGGATCATGGACTGGCTTGTACGAACCCGAGTGCTGTGTGCACACCGCCGTTCAAACGCATATGGCTTCTCGTTTGCCTTGCATACTCCTGCCTGTGTGGAGAAAAAGGAATGGCCATGGACGCGCTCGATGGAAAAACTCCGGCCGCATCAGCCCATGCAGAGCATCCTTCTGCTCAATGCAACACATCCGATGACTGTAAGCCATGCTCGACACTTGCGCTTCTACGTGTACTGGTTTCGCTCTGCTCCGCTGTCACCCGCATATTATGCCGCCTCGGAACGCATTGTATCAAAGACTCCATCCATAACTGCACAGCAGCTGGTAAGATGCAATGCCATCACCACACAAAAGGCAGTACTTTGTATCTGACACGTTTCTTATAGGCTGTGTATCCCTCCAGCCCATTTTCCAGCACCTTTTCTTCACTGCGAATGCGTTTTGCAATGATGGGAATATAGGTCAGCATAATCGCAAAGGAAATGACCGACCCCAGCACCAGCGGCATGGAAAGAAACAGCAGGATCGTGCTCATGTACATCGGATGCCTGACAACGCCATAAAGCCCGGTGTCAATGACCTTCTGGTTTGCCTGCACTTCTACTGTACGGGAGAGCCAGACATTCTCCCGCAGGACTTCGGCATACAGCATATAGGCCAGCAGAAAAACGGCTGCTGCCGCCCAGGAAACCCAGTCAGGAAGTATGACCCATCTGCATCTGAAATTCAGTCCGGCAACGATAAATGCCGCAAGGAACATCAGCCCGCTGAGTGCGATAACGGTTTTCTGCTCAGACTGCTGTTCCCTGACGTCGAGCCGCTTCCGAAGCAGGCCGGGTGCCTTCTTCATCATGATCAGCCCGGCGAGGAACATCGGGATAAAGAGAATTCCCATGAGCAGCCACCCCTGCCAGTATGCGAAGCTGCCCGCAGGAAGAAAGAGCAGCAGCCCGACGATCAGCAGACCGCTCAGATATTTGAAGATTGCCTGTGCAAACAGTTTCAAATCCATGTTATGCCTCCCCGTTGTTTCGCAGCCACTGAATCGATTGCTTCAGCGCTTGAATTGTCTTCGTTTCCAGCACGCACCGGGCATTGCGCTCTTTCGCCAGCTTCAGACGGGCACACAGGTTGACCTCCCCGTCGCCCAAGGCAAGATGGTTTCTTGGAGGCGTTTCCGTTGCGTCATGGATGTGGAAATGGATCAGCTTTTCCGTATGATTGACCAGAAACGGTACATCCGCTTCCCGGATAGCCTTGGAATGGCCGACATCCCATGTCAGCCCAAACTTCGGGCTCTCCAGAAGATACGCGATCGCCTCCCGTTCATAATCCCGGAAGCCGTCCGTGTTCTCGACCGCAATCATGATGCTGCTTTCGCCGATCCATGTTTCGCACAAGGAGCGGAAAGCGGCAAATGCTTTCATGTATGTTTCAAAATTCCGTGCATACATCTGCACCTTTCGGTCAGGCAGGGTGATGTAAATGCCGTGGTGCATGTGCATGTTCAGCGTCAATGGCTGACGGGAATCGCCGTACCGATCCCGCAGGGGAAGAAGGGCTTTGGCGACAAGGATAGTCCGTCGGACCGTTTCCAGATAAGCCTGCGACACCAGCGGATTGAAATCCGCGACGTTCATATTCTCGTCCAGATGAATGGTATAGTACAGCCGATGCCGCTGTGCGATCCGGGTCAGCTCATCTATCCGCTCCAGCCTGTCTGTCTGATACTCCGGAAAGTTCATGTTCAGCTCGATAAAGCACAGACCCAGTTCCTCGCACAGAGCGGCATTCTCCTCCAGCGTATGGTTTTCAATCAGTGTCGGCATGCCAAACTGCATGGCGAATCTCCTTTCACTGCTGCAAAGATACAGGTTATCTCCAGAGCACATCGTGATAATGGCAGATGCATATGCCATCATCCCGGCAGGACAGCGTGCTCAGCCCATCCGTATCCCGACTGACGGCCTCACGCCGAATAAAGGATGCCCCATCCCCATCCTTTTCCACGGTTTCCAGGAGAAGATAATCCGCTTCTGCCAGCGGAACAATCTGGGCCGGCATGTGGCCAGGCAGGAATGCTTCACTTTTCAGCAGCTCGTGCTTCTCACTGAACTGCAGCAGACGGATCTCCGTCGCCTCTCGAACTGCATTGATCTGTATGGCAACCGACGTGGTGTCGATGGTTTCCGCGCCGTTTTCCGTCAGCTTCCGCTCATCCCGGATGCTCTGGCCGACGGAAGAGCCGGGAGGATTCATCGCTGCGTTCACCGCCATGCAATCACCCGGCACGGCAAATACCTGTCCGGATGCGGCCATCAGTACGGGATTGAAGAAAAAGGACACATCCTCCTGCCGGGGGACGAAGCTAATGGCCGCATTTATGCTGACGGATCCGGTGCCGTTGCTGATATCAAAATCGATGGCTGTGAATCCGTCGTCTACGTCGGACACGACATGGCTGTCTTCTTTGGATGCATCCGTAAGCATGAAGCATATGAGACGCATTCCGCGGACGTCCCCAAAGATATATTCAGGATCACTGTCTGCTTCTGTCTGCATGCGGGAAGCCAGCAGGATGCCTGCGTCGCCTGTATAGACAGACAGATCCTCCCGGGTGATCAGCAGGCCAACCAGCCGGGAACCTTCTGATAAATCTGCCGGAAGCAGCTTTTCAGAGAAAGATGCCGAAGCGAGCAGGATCATGATCAGAATAACCGATGCGATTTTCTTCATTCTTATGTTTCGCCTCATTGATGCATATAGACCCGTGTCTCATTTCCGCTGTTCTCGTCCCGTGCCATGCACAGGAATTCCCAGCCGTAGCGCTCATAGAATCCTGTATGCTCAGTGACCAGAAATAGCGGTGTAATCCCTTTTGTCCTTTGATCCTCCACAACGAGAGCAAGCAGGTGTCCGGCGATGCCATGCCCCCGGAAATCTTCTTCTGTATAAACCGCGCATACATTCGGAAAAAGATCCCTGCGGTCGTGAAAATCGTTGTCGATGACACCCAGCCCGCTGATAATGCGGTCTCCAGCCAGACAAAGGTACCAGCCATATTCCGTTTCGCGGTTCAGATAAGCTGTCATGCAGGCATGATACGCTTCCTTCGGCACGCCCCATTTCTCGTGAAACCATGCTGCGGCGCTTTCCAGAAGTTCCGGCCGATTCCTCAGAGACAGATATGTGGCTTCTCGCAGGTCTTTCACAGCATCCGGAGCTGCCGGGCTGCTGCTGGTTTCCATCTCCGCATAGCCGCCGCAGACAGCAGCTGTTTTCTCCATGGCGCATGGGCGTTTGGGACAGAGCGCCTTTTTCGGCCCCTCGGTACGGCAGCCGGTGGAGTGGATCATTTCCGGTGTGGATTCGGCGCTGTTCCGTTCAGACCACACCTCCGCGCGCTGCTGCGACAGGGCGTCATCCTGATTGACCGTTGCAGTCCTGGCGTCGCATGTTTCGCAGTGTAGCCCGCAATAAGCAGTATGATCGTTCATGACGACCTCCAATCATTGATGACATAGTAGGTAAGATCCCTGGAGATCCCCAGATAAGTCAGTTCATTTTCTACAATATGACTGTAATGCATGCCGCATTTCTCCATTACACGGCGGGAAGCGTTATTCCCGGTAAAGAAAGAAGCATAGACTGTTTTCATTTCTTTTTCCTGGAACAAATACTCCAGAAACCGCTGAACCGCCTCCGTCGCATAGCCTTGATTCCAAAACTCCGACCCGATCCCATAGCCGATCTCACAGGAATCCGCTGTTTCATTGAAGTACAGGATAATACCCATGAGACGTCCGGTTTCCTTTAATCGAATCGCAAACAAGTACTGCTTTCCCAGGTATGAAGAAAAGTCGAGTTCTTCGATTGTCTCCGTATACCGGCAGATAAACGTTTCCAATACTTTCTTATCGTGCGAGATGTTGTTGAAATAGTCATCCTTATCCGATTCTTTGATCGAATCCAGGATCAGCCGTTTCGTTTCCATGACCTCAGCCTCCGTTCTTTGCAATTGCCGTATACTGCTCTTCCAGGAGTATGGAGGCCCCGATTTCAGAGCAGTGTCTTGTCGATTTCGCCGATGCACGCGTATTGTTTTCCCACCAGATGCAATGCTCTCCGCACGGCCTCCGGTGCGAAGAACAAGGCGCTTTGGGGCATAGTGATGATCCCGGAAAGGACAGCCTGAACGGCGCGGCTGCAGGCTCGACATCATGCTTGCGGTTGGGAAAGCCGCAGCTGCAGATCATCAGATACTTCAGATGGTGCAATCCGTCTGTTCTGCGCGTTTGCCGACGGCTTGTTTTCTGCATTGCCATGGAGGAAAGCGGTATGGTGCGATCCAGCAGCGCTTTCAGCGGTCCCTGCATGCCGCAGCAGACCACTTTTCGAAATATCTCCCCCATAGCCTGCATATCGTCGCCATTGATACGGGTGCCGCCGTCCGTTTTGCAGGGGAAAGCAGCCGGTGCAGCATCCGACATGGAAGTCAATCACGTCGATTACATGGACCTCCTGCATTCCCTCCAGAAACACGCTGGGTGATGCGCAGGTATCACTTTTCCCGCGCCCGGGGCCGACATCACTCTTTCCGTATCCAGGCATCAAGGAATCGCATCTGTTCCTCTGTATGAAACCAGTGCTCTCCGCCTTCCATGACAGTGAGGCCTGCGCTGTGCTTTTTTGCAAAGTCGCGGATGGTTTCTTGTGATGTCAGATTGTCATGGCTGCCATAGAGAATCTGTGTCGGTACTGTCCAGTCAATGTGATGATCTCGAACAAAGCATAGATAATTCCAGGATAAGTCTTCTCCCCAAGCTGTGTGGATGATGCCTCTGGATTGCAGCTCCTTTTCCGTGATATGCGCTTCCTGCATCATATCGGTGATCAGCTTCTCCATATTGACTATGGGAGAGATGAAATAGGCCTTTTGGATCATACTGTCTATCCCGGCGTACATGCTGAATAAAGCGCCAATGCTGTTGGCAATCAGAATGATATTCTCATATTCCTCTTTAAGCTTTTCAACTGCTGTGCGAATCTCCACACTGGTTTCCCAGGGTGTAAAGGACTGATAATCCAGCCCGATTATCTCACAATCCGGAAACAGTCCTCTATAATGATTGCATTCGGCAGCGCTGCCGCCTTTTCCATGGATATACAATGCAGCCGACAGTTTCTTCATGATTCCTTTTCCTATCTTGATTCTCATGGGTGAACGCGTTATGTCGCGCACACCGTCAGGTTCTTCAGCCAATTCTCCTTTTTCAGCCAAAGGTGGGCAGTGACAATCTTGACAAAATCCGTCAGCTTCAGCACGCCGTACATCAGCACCGGACCCCAGTTCGTCAGCTGCGCCAGAAGCAATATGCCGGGAATGACGACAAGCAGCGTTACGCAGCCGTCCACAACGGCACCCATGACCGTATCGCCGCCCGCGCGGGCGACGGAAAACTGTACGTTACTGTAAACCCAAAGAGGCATATACAGGGATACCAGCAATACAAGATCCCTGCAGATTTTCTGTGCCACCAGGGAGAGATGACCGAACACCAGCGGTGTCAGCATGGTTACCAGTGCACCCGTTAGCGTCATGAACAGACCGAACACTACGGCCAATGAAAGCATCCAGGTTTTCTGCTTTCTCGCTTCGTCCAGATGGCCTTTGCCCAGCGTTTTTCCGATGATGACAGAGGTTGCCGTGTTGATACCGCCAAAGGATACGAACAGCAGGTTAACAATGGCCCAGCCTGCGGACATGCCCGATACCACGTCTGCGCCGCCCCTACCGTTATACACGGCGGTGGTGACGGTTTCTGAGACAACCCACAGCACCTCGGAGAACAGCATCAGCCAGCCCCGGCGCAGGATGGAACCGAACAGTTTCCAGTCCGTGGGCAGCTTCTCCCCGTGCTTTTCCAGGAAAGGCTGCGGATATCGAAGAACAAAGAAGATGTAAAGCGCCATCTCAACAAACCTGGCAATCAGCGTGGCGTAGGCAGCGCCGCGCACCTCCAGCCTGGGCGCACCCAGATTGCCATAAATGAGCACCCAGTTAAGCCCGGTATTCACCAGCGTGCCAATGACAGAGATTACCAGCGGCACTTGAACCTGTCCGATTTCCCGCATGGATGTTGCCAGTACCACAGAGACGCAGAAGGGAAGGCCCATGAAGCCCATGAGCCGCATATACTCTTCAGCTGCATCCAGAATGGCTTCCGATTCCGCGTTTCCGATCACCATCAGATGGAGGATCTGACGAGGAAAGACAAAGCAGACCAGCAGATAAACAGCGATAAAGGCCTCAGTCAAATACAGCTTGAACCGTAGTGCCTGCCGCATACCCGCTTTGTTTTTCGCTCCGGAAAACTGCGTCATGTAGATGCCGCCTGCCGCACAGATGGCGTTGGACAGCACCATGAACACAAACAGGATCTGACCTGCCACGCTTACACCGGACATCTTTACATCTCCAAGTCCCGCAACCATGAAGTTGTCCACCAGAGAGACCAGGGACTGGATCAGCGACTGCAGCATAACGGGCACGCCGATCATCAATGCCTGCCTGGAAAAAGACAGGCTGCCAAAGTACTTTTTCATCTTTCTATCTCTTCAAGGTCCTTCTGTCGCTGACGATAAATCTTTTCCGTATGTCTTGATAAAATGCCGACTGAAGGCTTCAACCTGGGCTATCGCTTCTTCTGTTTTCTCCGGCTCCCGGTCGCACAGATGAATCAACGCGGAGATTGGTGTCGCATAGGCGAAGGCCAGCATGGCGGGGTCATCCCTTTTCAGCAGGTCCTTGGCCATCATATCGGAGAAAATGCGTGTGAACATTTCTGTAAGACCGGTCAGGAAATGCTTTGTTGCCAGATCCCGTGCGCGCTCGTCCCGGTACTGTTCCAGTGTAAGCACTTTTCTCATCTTCACGATCTGCTCGTCGTGGATCGTGAAACGGACCATCTGCATGGTCATGGAGACGAATTCCTCCAGAGAATCCGGTACAGGGGGCAGGTGTTCGACGGAGCCAAAACGTTCCCCATAATAATTGATCATCCTGTCCAGAAGGGCGTTCCAGATGGCTTCCTTGCTCTCATAGTGCTTGTAGACACCGGACTTGACCAGCCCGAGGGATGCAGACAATTCCCGTATGTTGGTACCCTCGTATCCTTTTTTCGAAAACAAATCAAGCGCGGTCATCAAGATCTTTTCCTTTGTGTCTTTTGCCATAACAACCTCCGCACCAGGCCGGGTGACCTATCGATCACTAATTGTAGTGAACGAAAGATCACTTGTCAAGTCTGCTGTATCGCTTCAGTTTTTATATGGTGGCTATCCTGAATCGGGGATAACAGAGGCCAGCAGCGCCAATGTGCTTTATTCATTCTTTCCCGGCTTTTTCAGACAATGGATGGCGGTAGTCCGCATTTGCATCTTTCCTGAGGCAAGCGCATGGTTTCTTGGGCATCTGTGCAGATTCTCCATTGGTATTGGCACGGCTGCGGAAAGTACAGGTGCCTCCGGTTCGGCAAAGACAAACTGTAACGAATGAATCCATCCATCGTTATCACCTGCAGGTTCAGCATTCGCATCGGTTCATCTCCATGCAGATGACAGGTCGTCCATAGGTCAGCAATTCATTCTGCCAGACGGTGATGTGCTTCTGATGTGCTTCGTTTCGATCTCGCGCGTCTTCATTTTTCCAAAGGCCGGGATCCGTTTGCTTCGGATGATGTTTTCCGCTGTCATTCAGGTTCAGGCATATATTTCTGATTCTACCTTGATCGGAAAAACTTCTTCTGCTATAATCGTAAGTGGTGACTAACTCTTCTTCGCCCATCATTCACGGGATCCGACTGGATGAGCGCATGGTGGGCGATTCTCTTTCCCATGAGGTTAGCTGTTTCTAACAATAGAGTATGGGTTCGGAATGTGGCGTATGTCACGCAAGTACGGGATCATGGATCAGCTGATCGTGCCATCGTCTCCCGCCTGGTGCACCCGTATCGCAGCGGCATTCCGGACGTGCTTGCCTTCGGTGGCTGCGGCGGGCATGTTCCCAGTATGGCCTGCGTATTCTTCTACAAGTATATGATGGCGGCCGGCTGGCCATGATGAAAAAGGAGGTTTGGAAAATGCCAAAAAAGAAACCAAATGACCTGCAGGTACTGCTGGGCTATGCGGGCAGGTACAGGGGGCTCACCTTCCTGGGGCTGGGCCTGTCAGCTGTGGCCATGATTCTGGGGATGCTGCCCTATATCTGCATCTGGCTGGTAGCCCGGGATCTGATTGCTGCTGCCCCCAACTGGACAGAAGCGGCGGGGATCACCCGGTACGGCTGGATGGCCTTCGCCTTTGCGCTGGCAGGGATCATTGTGTATTTCTGCGCCCTGATGTGCACGCACCTGGCGGCCTTCCGTACAGCGTCCAATATCCGCAAGCGGGGCATGGCGCATCTGATGAAAGCCCCGCTGGGCTTCTTTGACAGCAACGCATCCGGACTCCTGCGAAACCGTCTGGACGGCGCTGCGACCGAAACCGAAACCCTGCTGGCCCATAACCTGGCCGACATTGTGGGCACCGCCGCCATGTTCATTGCGATGCTGGTGCTGATGTTTGTGTTCGACTGGCGCATGGGCGCTGCCTGCCTGCTGGCGGCGGTGGTGTCCATCGGTGCGCTGGGCACCATGATGGGCGGCAAAAACGCGAGGCTGATGGCGGAATACCAGGCTGCGCAGGATACGATGAGCAAGGCGGGCACAGAGTACGTGCGGGGCATCCCGGTCGTGAAGGTGTTCCAGCAGACGGTGTATTCCTTCAAGGCCTTCAAGCAGGCCATCGAGGATTACAGCGCCAAGGCCGAGCATTACCAGGCCGACGTATGCAAGGTGCCACAGGCTGTCAACCTGACAGCCACGGAGGGCGCCTTCGTGTTCCTGGTCCCTGTTGCCCTGCTCCTGGCTCCCGCCGCGCTACGTGCTGGAACCTTCGTGGAATTTGTGACCAACTTTGCATTCTACGCCGTGTTCTCAGCCATCATCTCCACAGCCCTGGCCCGGATCATGTTCGCCGCCAGCGGCATGATGCTGGCCAAGACCGCTCTGGGCCGCATCGACCAGGTGATGCGCGCGCCGACCCTGACAATCACGGACCACCCGAAAGCGCTCAGGGACAACAGTGTGGAATTTGACAACGTATCCTTCTTCTACGACGGAGCGGAACTGCCTGCGCTGGATCATGTTTCCTTCTCTGTAAAGCCCGGTCAGACCGTCGCCCTGGTGGGCCCATCCGGCGGCGGGAAGACCACCGCAGCCAGCCTGATTCCCCGCTTCTGGGATGTTTCCTCCGGCACGGTGAAGGTGGGCGGCGTGGATGTCAGGGATACCGATCCCCACGAGCTTATGGCACAGGTAGCCTTTGTGTTTCAGAACAACCGGCTGTTCAAGACCAGTATTCTGGAGAATGTGCGCGCCGCCCGTCCCGATGCCACCCGCCAGGAAGTGGAAAATGCGCTCTCCGCAGCTCAGTGTGACGATATTATCGCCAAACTGCCGGATGGCATTGACACCGTGATCGGCACAGAGGGCATCTATCTTTCCGGCGGTGAGCAGCAGCGGGTGGCGCTGGCCAGAGCTATCCTGAAAAACGCACCCATCGTGGTGCTGGACGAGGCCACTGCTTTTGCCGACCCGGAAAACGAAGTCATGATCCAGAAGGTCTTTGCCACGCTGACGCAGGGCCGCACGGTGATCATGATCGCCCATCGCCTGTCCACAGTGGTGAACGCGGATCAGATCATTGTGCTGAACGAAGGCAAGGTAGCTGAGCAGGGGACGCATGCCGAACTGGTAGGCAGAAATGGTCTGTATGCCCGGATGTGGAAGGATTACAACCAGGCTGTGCAATGGAAAATCACCGCAGAGGAGGCGAAATGAATGTTTGGAAAAGCGTTTCAGCGCAGTTATGCCCTCACCGATCAGGGAGTGAGGAACACAAAGAAAGGCGCTTTCTGGACGGTGATCGTCAATCTGGTGGTCATGGGCGGCATGGGGATCCTGTACATGATGATGAACAGGTATATGGACACGTCGACCAAGGGTGCGCCGCTGCCCAATGCCTGGATATTTATCCTGCTGGTGCTGGCCTTTATCGTCCTTTCTCTGGTTACCCATATCCAGCAGTACAAGGCCACGTACGGTCTGGTGTACGGTGAAGTGAAGGCAGCCCGGCTGAGCCTGGCGGAGCGGCTGCGGAAGCTGCCTTTGGGCTACTTTGGCAAACGCGACCTGGCTGACCTGACTGAAACCATTATGGGCGATGTGAATCGATTGGAGCATGTATGGTCCCATTGCCTTGGATATCTGTACGGCTCCTATGTTTCCACGGCACTCATCGCCATCGCGCTGTTCTGTTACGACTGGCGGCTGGCGATTGCCGTGCTGTGGGGTGTACCGGTGGCCTTTGCGCTGCTGTTCGGCAGCAGAAAGCTCTCCCAGCGCAATTCCAAGAAGCTGAAGCAGGACAGTCTGCAGGTGTCTGACGGCATCCAGGAAACGCTGGAAAACATCCGGGAGATCCGCGCCACCAACCAGGAGGAACGCTTTCTGCAGAGGCTGAACGACAAGATTGACCGGCACGAAAAGACCAGCATCCGCGGGGAGCTGGTCACGGGCCTGTTTGTCAACGGGGCCAGCGTGATCATGCGTCTGGGCGTCGCCACCACTATCCTGACCGGCACCAGCCTGATTCTCTCCGGGCAGATCGACTTCATGCTCCTGTTCATGTTCCTGCTGGTGATCACCCGCGTGTACGCGCCTTTCGATCAGGCCCTGGCCCTGATCGCGGAAATGTTCATGAGCCAGGTGTCCGCAAACCGGCTGAACGAGATCTACGATACGCAAACGGCGGAAGGCGCGGCGTGTTTTACACCCAAAGGACATGATATCGAGTTCAGAAATGTGGGCTTTTCCTATGACAATCAGCAGGTGCTCAAGGGCGTCAGCTTCACGGCGAAGGAAGGTGAGGTCACTGCCCTGGTGGGGCATTCCGGCGGCGGAAAAAGCACCTGCGCCCGTCTTGCAGCCAGGCTGTGGGACATTGATCAGGGACAGATTACGGTGGGCGGTGTGGATATTTCCACTGTGGACCCGGAGGTCCTGCTGACTGATTACTCGATGGTGTTCCAGGATGTGGTGCTGTTTGATGACACGGTGATGGAAAACATCCGCCTGGGCAGACACGGTGCCACCGATGAAGAGGTACGGGCCGCAGCCAGGGCAGCCAATTGCGATGAGTTTGTGGAAAAACTGCCCCAAGGATACCGGACACCCATTGGGGAAAACGGCGCGAAGCTTTCCGGCGGCGAGCGCCAGCGCATCTCCATCGCCCGTGCACTGCTGAAGAATGCACCGATTGTGCTGCTGGATGAGGCTACCGCCTCCCTGGACGTAGAAAACGAAACCCGGGTGCAGGGAGCATTGTCCCGCCTGCTGCAAGGCAGGACCGTGCTGGTGATCGCTCACCGGATGCGCACGGTGGAAGCCGCTGACAAGATCGTGGTGCTGGCCGATGGCAGAGTGGCCGAGGTGGGCAGCCCCGCGGAACTGATGACGAAAGAAGAAGGAATGTTCCGCCGCATGACCCGGCTGCAGGCCGCCAGTGCGGGCTGGAGCATCTAGGAGGATGAGACAGATGAAGCCTGATTACAGGAACTGGATGCCCAAAGGAATGGTGTATGCCTTTCTGTTTGCGTTTCTGGGGTGCGGCATTGCGACAGCAGCCTTTCAGCTGCTGCCGGACGGTACGCTGAAAACGGTGCTGACCATTGCCTTCGGGGCGATTGCTGTCGTCCTGTGCGGCCTGACTCTCTGGGCTGTATGCATGTACCGGGCTTTTGACTATAAGGGGAAGCGCAGGATGGCAGAGCAGATCATTGAGGGCACGGCAGCTTATGTGAAACTGCCTCAGGGCAGCAGGTGCCTGGACGTGGGCTGCGGCAGCGGCGCGCTGGGCATCGCTGTGGGCAAGCGCAACCCTGGGGCGGAGATCATCGGCATTGACCGCTGGGGAAAGGAATATGCCTCCTTCAGCAAGGCGCTTTGCGAGCGCAATGCCAGGGCCGAGGGCGTCACCTGGATCAGCTTCCGGCAGGGGGACGCCACGCATTTGGAGTTTCCGGACGAAACCTTCGATGCGGTGGTGAGCAATTATGTGTATCACAATATCCCCGGCGACCGGCAGCAATACCTGCTGGAGACGCTTCGCACGCTGAAAAAGGGCGGCACCTTCACCCTCCATGACATCTTTTCCCGCGCCAAGTACGGCGACATGCAGGCCTTTGTGCAGAAGCTGCGGGATATGGGCTATGAAAAGGTGGAACTGATCGATACGACGGACGGCAAGTTCATGACAAGATTCGAGGCTTGCTGGATGGCGCTGCGTGGCTCAGCGCTGCTGACCGGGAGAAAGTGAGCGAGCCTATGTTCTGGGATCGGGTAGCGGGCGTGTATGATCTGTTTGTGCATGTGGTGAACCGGAAAGCACACAGACAGCTGCGGTGTATCGTGGCGGAGCTGATCGGGGCAGGGGACCGCGTGCTGGAGTGCGCCTGCGGGACCGGCATGCTCACCGAAGTCATTGCCGGAAAATGCAAAGCCCTGACGGCTACGGATTTTGCGCCGAAAATGCTGAAGCGGGCAGAGAAGAACTGCGCGGCCTGTGGCAATATCACCTTCCGTCAGGCGGACATCACCGCACTGGACGAGCCGGACAAGGCTTTCGATAAGGTGGTGGCCGGGAATGTGATTCACCTGCTGAACGAACCGCTGAAAGCGCTGGGCGAGCTGAACCGGGTATGCAGGGACGGCGGACAGCTGATCATCCCCACCTATATGAACCGGGGACAGACAGGGAAAACCAGCTCTTTTGCCTCCGCGGTCGGCAGGGCCGGGGCGGATTTCAAGCGGCAGTTTACGGTGGACAGCTACCGACAGTTCTTTCTCGACGCAGGCTACAGCGACGTACGGATCACTGTGGCCGACGGCCGCATTCCCTGCGCTGTGGCTGTGATGACAAAAAAGTGTGACGGAGAAAAAGAATCATGAAGCCATACACACCCGAAAAGCTGGTGGCCATCAGCCGCTATCGGAGATTTTTCCGCACACTGCCGGAAAACATCCGATGCGATGTATACGCCCGCATGTCGATGCTGATTGCGGAGGAAAAGGACTACTGCGACAAAGGTAACACCAAGCACATGGCGCAAATCTTCACGGCCATTGCGCTCTATCAGACGCTGCAGAAGCACGGCATGAGCGAGGCGGAAGCCTTCAGAATTACCTCGGAGGAAATGTGGAAAGCGCTGACACCGAAAACATACCAGAAGTTGGCGAGACTGCCCTTCTTTCTGCCGCTGATGAAGAAGATCCTTCCCTTCGGGTTCCGGCATGGCTCCGGGGTGGGATGGCGTTACGAATGGCATCCGGATGATCCGAAGGACCGCTTTCACTTTGAATGCCGGGAGTGCGTTTACCGTCACATTTTTGAGGAGCAGGGACTTATGAAGCTGGGCGCCATGTTCTGCCATTCCGACATCATCAATTTCGGAGCGCTTCCATATACCGACTTTAAGCGCACGAAGACGCTCTGCCAGGGCGGCGACTGCTGCGATTTTGATTTCCAGCGTCATCCGACGGACGCCGGGGACGGCTGGGAGCGAAGCAGGAGCGTCTGAGGCACGGAGAAGCCCATCACAGAGTGGATTGGAGGATGAACATGACATGCTGTTGACAGTATTCCTGGCCATTGTGTTCTGCGCAGCCATGACGCTGATGCTGCTGTAGGCTGTAGCGTTTATTCAGAAGAAGGCGCTTTTCTCCTCTGCGCCCAAGGAGGCGCGAGCGGCAATCCTTCCACGGAAAAAGGAACTGTTTTACGGTGCCAGAGTCATTGGCTGGACGCTTATGGTTTTCAGTGCCCTCATGATTCTGGGGTGCGGGGCCGTTTCCATCTGGGACGGATGCAGGAGCGGATTCGGCTTCTGGCAGTTCTTCCTGCGCTTTTTGCTGATCCTTACCCTCTACAAGGTCTATGACATGGTCTGCTTTGATTACTTCCTGCTGATGAAGTTCCGTTTCTTTCAGCACTACTACCCGGAAACAGAAAGCGCGCTGGCAGGAAGAAAATACGGCTTCAACATCAAAAGCCAGCTGCTGAAGCTGCTGGTCATATTCCCGGCGGTATCGGCCATCGCAGCCTGGATCTGCAGCCTGATTGGATAAGGGAGGGCGGCGCATGAAGCTGAGTCTCAGGGAATACGACGCCATGCAGTCCGGCTGGCGCAAATGGATCAACGAGCACATGGAAATCGGGGGCTTCAAGGCTTGGGGCACGGATTTCACCGGGAAAGACATTCTGGAGGTGGGCTGTGGGTCTGGTTATTCCGTGTCCCTGATCGTCAGGGAGCATCCGGGAAGCTATACCGGTATGGATATCATGCCGGAGCAGATGGAAAAGGCGGAGGAGCTGAGGCTGCCGGGTGCGCGGTTTGTCCGGAGGGGACGCGACCGATCTGAGCCGGCTTGAGGATGCGCATTTCGATATGATCGTGGACTTTATGATCCTGCACCACGTGGAGGGCTGGAGAAGGTTTCTGGATGAAGCGTTCCGGGTTCTGCGGCCGGGCGGCGAAATGTATATCAACGATCTGACGAGGAAAGGCGTTCATCTGACGGACTTTTTCCTCCACTGGAATCATGCGGAGGAACCGCTGTTCTTGATGGAGGAGTTTGAACAGCAGGCCCGCGAGAGCGGCTTCACGACAGTCAGGCGATGTAATTATGCGGGACTCGACTTCTGCTTCAAGTTTCAAAAACCGAAGCATGATACAAGGGAGTGAACCGGATGAAGAAGCATAGAAGGGCAGCATTGCTTTGCGGTATCCTGGGCTGTCTGTGCTACGGCGGCGGGGACTGGCTGATGATGTATGGCGATCCCGCGTATCACGGCACGCTGCCCTGGCTGACAGAAGGCGTGGCAGCCATCCCACAGTGGCGGTACAGCCTGGCCATGGCCTTGGCTTTCCCGGGCATCATCCTGTATGGCATCGCCCTGTTCGCGGTGCAGGGATATATCAGAACGGACAGGCAGAGAAAGGTCTATCATTACCTGAATGCCTTCGGCCTTACGCCATGGATCGCCCTGCACCTGTTCTACATCATGATCCTGACACTGTTTGCCTGGATGCACGCGAACGGCTACGCAGCGGAGGCACTGCCCGTCTGTGAGGGGCTGTTTCATCAGCTCTCCTGGCTGGTACCGGTGAGTGAAGCGCTGATGCTGCCGGTGTTTCTGTACTGGCTCTGGCTGCAGATCCGGGGCAGAACCGTTTTCCCCGGGTGGATGGCGTTCACCAACGTGTTGCTGATTTATACCGTACTGAAAGGCGTTTCTCTGCTGCTGCCGGTGAGTGCGTTTCGTCTGGGCTTCACCAATGGGCTGATGAGCGAGAGCATGATCCTCTGGTTCGGGTTCATGCTGCGCTGGGAGAGAAGGCAGTCTGCCGCATGATCACAACGCTGGTCGTACTGGCAAGGGCATGTCTCTTTTTGCTGGCCTTTATCCTGGTCAACCGCATCTCGCCGCCACAGAGGTTATCCTGCGCTTTCTGCCGCGGGACATCCGGGAGGCGGCAAAGGCACATCCTGATCCGCCTGTCGGAAAAAAGATCATCGGTTATCTGATCACGGCTCTGGCACGGTTTTGGCTGCTGTTCGGGCGGTATATATGCTGTTCCTGTATGGCGGTAAGCTGTTGGATATGCTGGTGCAGGATCAGTATATCGTGGTCACGAATCAGTATCCTGTGGTATTATATCCGGAGACAAGGGACTGAAGAAGCTGCGATGACCGCAGCTTCTTCACGTAAAACGGATGATCCGGCTGATTATCGGGATGAGAGCATCCGGAGACAGTGTGACCGGAATGAACTGGCCAGGGATTCTTCTGGCCAGGCTGTCCATGTCCCTGATATTGAATAGACCGGCGGGCGGAACCCGCTGATCTGACGGAGGATGAAAATGAATACTGTGAAAATCGCGTTTCTGATCGCTGCCGCAGGGCATCTGCTCTGCGGCGTGTGCGACTGCCTGCTGACTTATATGCCGAGTGGACGGTTTCACTTTGAGGACATGAAGGATAACAAAAGACTATCCGGTGTGTTCAAGGGCATGCCGCTGCGGAATCCAATGCTGTCCATGCTGCTGGGCTGTCTGGCCATGTTTCTCTTTGCCTTTGGCTATCTGGCGCTGACAAACTGGATGCGCGCCTGGTCGGAACCCTGCGCGCTGCTGATGCTGATCAGCACGGTTATGGTACTGACCTTCGGCATGGCACACCATGTGTTCTGCGGCGTACCGGAGTGGCTGTATGTGAAACTGGGCAGGACGGAGGAAGCAAGACAGCTGATCACGGAGTTTTTCCAAAAGACGTCTGTTACTCTGATCGTCTGCTATCTGGGCTTCCTGATCTTCGGCGTGTCGCTGTTTGTCCCAGTTGTCAGCGGGTGGACGTCGCTGCCCCGCTGGGCCTGTGTGTTCAACATCCTGCCGCTGATGCTGGTCCTGATGCCGACACGGGTAGGTGGCTCGGGAAACTGGGCCGGAGCGATCATGTTTCTGGGCCTCACTTTTCTTCTGTAATGCGGCTCGGAACCGCATTGAGAAGGAAAACGCTTCGGAGCGATCCTGTGATCACTATCCGGCAGGCCGCAAATCACGGTGATTCAGAAAACTGGAAAGGGCTGTGATTGAAATGATGCCATACAGAGGAGCCTATCTTCACCTGCTTTCCTTGCTGCTCAGAAAGCCAATGCGCGAGGAATACGGCAAGGCACTAACCCGAAAGGTGCTGAGGGGCGGTGCCTGCAATCTATCGCCGGATGCTGGAAAAAACGGATGACATTGGCGCGGATAATCCCATGGCGGGCAACGTCTATATGTGTTTTGTGTTCCTGGCAGTCTGGAAAGCAGCCGAAGGTGCCGTCTCCCCGGACAGTCTTCGCCGCGTGACGAAAGCATTGATGGCAAGGCCGATTGTTGGGAAAATCATGGGCGGAAGAGACATCAACCGGCCTGAGGATCTGGCAGCAGAAAAAGCGCGATTCCACCGGATGCAGGATTGGGCGGATGCCCACCCGGCATACAAAGACAAGACCTGGGATTTCCATTTCGACGATACGAGGCATCGGGATGGCGCCTATTACTACTTCACCCATTGCCCGCTTGAAAAGTTTGCAAGAGAAAACGGCTTTCTGGAGGTGCTGCCCGTTGTCTGCGGGATCGACTACATGACGACCGCACTGAGACACGGCGTCCTGCACAGGGATTCCACCCTGGCCACCGGCGGCTCTGTGTCGATTACTGGATCGTTCCGGATCAGGTACAGCAGCCCGAATAACAAACGGCAGCATCACAGGAGAATCGCATGGGCATGAGCGTGGGGACGGGTATGATTCTTTCACGATCATCCGCAGAAAGAATCAGGCGATTGCGGGGTCTGCCGGGTGCATTCCGGCAGCTGACTGCACGGAGCTGGATAAAGCCGGTGCAATCGCCCGGAGAGTGCGGTACGCTGCCATCCATCAGCCGATGGGATCAATTGTGCCGCTGCACATCATCCTGTCCGCTAGCTGGTCATCTGCATATCCGTTTCCTGACAGTTCCTGCTGACCCAGGCGCAGGAGACACACGACAGCCTGCGGGTTCTGCTGGACCAAAGGACCGAAGTCAGCACCTTTGCGATCGGCCTGAATGCTTACACGGCCGGTGTCAATCAGGCCGCATCCGGAGCAGCTGATCTCTCAATCGGCGCTGCATGACAGCGGCACTGATACCCTCCTGACAGCGATAACCGTCACCAGGAAAGCAATGGCAGAATATTTCTTTGCGTGCTGACGGGAGATGTTTCGGCCGCGCTGGATTCTTATGGATCAGATGCCCGGACAGGCAGCGGGCTGTGCAGTGAAGCCCGGGTATTCACCACACTGTATGTGATCCGGACTGATTTCCGCTGAAACGTTCTCCGTTACAGTGAAAACACTGGACAGCAAAAGCAGGCCCGTAGTTCAGCTTCTCCAAGCTGGATTGCGGACCTGCTTTTTGCTGTCGCCTCTCAGCAATGTTCCCATCCGATGTTCTGAAACGCCTGCTTTCTGGCCAATCCGGGCGCATGCATCAGAAGCAGATATCGGCTGTATCGTTTCCCTTGTTGACGAGCGGCGAAAAACAGCATACCAGCATATCAAATGATGCGATAAATGATAAGAAGCGGACAGGGCTTTAAGTCAGTCGTGATCGAATGCGTTCATATCCTCCCGAATAATAGGGGAGTATGAGGCCCAAAACTGAGCATGAGGCATATCCCACTTTTCGGGATATGCCTCATGGTGCAGAAGAGAGAGAGCCATGTTTGCGGCTGATTGGACGAACCTGATCTGCCTGACGCTGCGGGTCAGTTACACCGTATACACGAAATCAGCTTTTCTTGGCGCGGCCTGCCCTGCTGGCTTTGCTGCGTAGCCGAGGATCAGGTTGCCTATGCCCTCGTAATTGCCTTCGATGCCCAGCTTCTTCAGGATGGCTTTGCCTTCCTCGCTCTCAAACTCTTCCTTGGCGCGGTGGATCCAGCAGCTGGCCACGCCCAGGGCAGCGGCAGCGTTCATCATGTTGCCCATGACCAGGCTGCCGTCATACACACAGGTCGGCATATCCTTGTTCGCCAGTACGACGACCAGATCCGGTGCGCCGTAGAAGGGATCGATGTCCATGCCCATTGCGGCGGCATTCAGTTTTGCCAGCTTCTGACGGGTTTCCTGATCTTTGATCACCAGGATGATGGGAGACTGCTTACCCATGCCGGTAGGGGCATAGGTTCCTGCATCCAGGATGGCTTGGAGCTTTTCTTCTTCGACATGTTCCGGCCTGTAAGCGCGGCAGCTGCGGCGGGTCTTCAGGGTGGTGATGGTGTCTGACATGTTGGTGTCCTCCTTTATATTGATCGGTTCAGAATGGAACCCTCTCCGCCGCGAGCTGGAAGCTCATCCAGATGCGCACGGAGTTGTTCACGCGTTTCCTCAACTGCCTCGATCATGTCCTGCTTCTGATTCGGCAGCTTGGCCTGCATGGGTACCAGATTGGACGGATGCGAGCCGAAGTAGTAAGTGTCCTTCAGATCCAGACGACGGATCAGCTGCGCCTGCTCGTCAAGCAGCTGTCCGATGGTGCATTCCTTGAATGTGCCGTTTCGCATATCCTGGTACAGCCTGCATCCGGGCTGGGCGTGCAGGCTGCCGATGAACAGCAGATGCGGCTGCACCGCGTTGATCAGGTCAGCAGTGGCGTCTGCGTTTTCCTTCCAAAGGTCCGCGCCGCCGCAGCCCAGAATGGCGTTGAAGCTGTAATCCATGCCAGCTTTGGTCAGCCGGAGCAGCTGTTCCCGCGCCTCCGCTGCCGTGTGCCCCTTGTTCATATAGGCCAGCGCAGCGTCCAGACCGCTTTCCACGCCGATGTCCAGACCGTGGATGCCGGCAGCCCTGAGCTGACGAAGCTCCTCATCGGTTTTTGTTCTGATGTTCTGGATGGAGGCATACATGGCGATGGTCTCCACCATGGGCAGCTTTCGGTGAATGGCATCGGCAATTCTCAGAAGTCTCTCTGCCGAGAGTACGAAAGCATCGCCATGCTCCAGGAAAACCCGTTTGACGTTGGGACAATAGTGTGTGGCTTCTTCAAGATCCGCCTCCACTTCTTCCATCGGGCAGACCTTGAACTGCACATCCGGGTAACTGTTTAGTCAGGATATTAGAGTACTAATTCTCTTGCCTATCGACTCCATTCAACCTGCTTTCTGATCAAATCCATTTGCAGAACTATCTGTAG
>CACWXY010000043.1 GCA_902764915.1 uncultured Eubacteriales bacterium
CACCCTGATTACCCCCATCGCTATGGAGCAGGGCCTGCGTTTCGCTATCCGTGAGGGTGGCCGTACGGTCGGTTCCGGCGTTGTGGCCAAGGTCATCGAATAAGAGACTATGACCCTGGGGTGAGTCCTCTCACCCCGGGGATCGCCATTAAGATGGCAGGAGGTGCCTTAGCATGGCAAATGCAGCACGACAGAAAGTTTGCCTCGCCTGCACAGAGTGCAAGCGCCGCAACTATAACAACATGAAAAACAAGAAGAACACGCCGGATCGCATCGAGCTGAAGAAGTATTGCCCCTTCTGCAAGAAGCACACCGTGCATCGTGAAACCAAGTAATCCATTGGAAGCCGTGAGGATGTGATATTATGGCAGATGAAAAGAAAACACCAGCCAAGGCGAATCCCTCTGGCGGGGAAAAGTTTGTGAACTTTTTCAAACAGCTTCCTTCCAAGATTGCCAAACCCTTCAAGGATATGTGGCATGAACTGAAGCGTGTGACATGGCCGACCAAGCGTAAGCTGATGATTTACAGCATTATTGTTCTGGTCTTCATGCTCTGCATGGGTGTCATTATTGGCTTGTTCGATCTTGGTGCATCCGCACTGGTCAAGGCGTTGGGAAACATTGTTTCCTGATTGCGTTGCCTTACTTAGGAGAAAATCATGAGCATTTTACCCAACAACGAACAGGACATGGTACCGAAGTCAGTGGAGGAAGCCAAAGAGGATCCGAGACTGTGCTGGTACGTGATTCATACTTATTCCGGGTATGAAAATAAGGTTATGGATACGCTGCAGAAGGCCGTGGATAACAGTGAGAAGATGCAGAAGCTGATTCTTGATATCCGTGTGCCGGTTACAGTTGTGGATGAGATCCGCAATGGCAAGCGTACACAGACAACCCGTAAGGTTTTTCCGGGCTATGTCATGGTCCGCATGATCTGGACAACGGAAAGCTGGTATCTCGTACGTAATACACGTGGTGTCACAGGTTTTGTCGGGCCTGAAAGTAAGCCTGTTCCGCTGTCGGATGAAGAGGTTGAGCGTATGCTCAATCCGGTTCAGGAGTCTCGCACCAATATCGCTATCGGACAGGAAGTTCGTGTGCTATCGGGTGTGCTGGAAGGCTTTATTGTAACGGTGGAAGATATGGATCTGCCCGCTGGAAAGATCGTTGCCAAGGCAACGATGCTGGGCCGTGAGCAGATTCTCGACCTTAATATTGAAGATGTTGAGGCTATCGACCGCTAAGAAAACTTTGGCTGAATGCCGCACTGCGGCATGGCAGGCAGAAATGCCTTTTTCCAAATCATTCGAGTCATCGGATGAGCGTGGGAGGAAGCTGGAGCTTCCGCATAACCACATTTTACAGGAGGTGCCATTACCATGGCAAAGAAAGTATCGGCTTACATCAAGCTGCAGGTGCCTGCAGCAAAGGCTAATCCCGCTCCGCCTATCGGTCCTGCGTTGGGTCAGCATGGCGTGAATATTCCTGGCTTCTGCAAGGAATTCAATGAGCGTACAAAGAATGATGCCGGCATGATTATCCCGGTTGTCATTACTGTGTATTCTGACCGTTCCTTCACTTTCATTACCAAGACCCCTCCGGTCCCGGTTCTGATTAAGAAGGCGCTGAATATCGAAACCGCTTCTGCCCGCCCCAATCGCGATAAGGTTGGCCAGCTGACAAAGGAGCAGGTGAAGAAGATCGCTGAGACCAAGATGCCCGACTTGAATGCCGGCAGTATTGAAGCTGCTATAAGCATGGTCAAGGGTACTGCACGCAGTATGGGCATTACTGTCGAGGAGTAATCTCAGAAGTACACAGGTGGGGAACGATCCCCGTATCAATGTGGGAGGACATGGAGCCGCTAATACCACATGGGAGGAATAAACATGAAGCATGGTAAGAAATATCAGGACAGTCAGAAGCTGATCGATCGTCTGAACCAGTATGATCCGGCAGACGCTTGTGATCTGGCCGTCAAGACGAGCACTGCAAAGTTTGACGAGACTGTTGAGATCTCTGTCCGTCTGGGTGTTGACCCGCGTCATGCTGATCAGCAGGTGCGTGGTGCTGTGGTTTTGCCCAACGGCACTGGTAAAGTGACCCGCGTTCTGGTCTTTGCCAAGGGCGACAAGGCGAAGGAAGCAGAAGCTGCAGGCGCCGATTATGTCGGTGCTGAGGAAATGGTACAGAAGATCCAGCAGGAGAGCTGGTTTGACTTTGATGTCTGCGTAGCTACACCCGACATGATGGGTGTTGTTGGCCGTATCGGTCGTGTGCTGGGCCCGAAGGGACTCATGCCGAACCCGAAGAGCGGTACTGTGACCATGGATGTCACCAAGGCCGTGAAGGAGATTAAGGCTGGTAAAGTCGAGTATCGTCTTGACAAGACTGCTATTATCCATTGCCCTGTTGGTAAGGTTTCTTTTGGCAAGGATAAGCTGAATGAAAACCTCACAGCGCTGATGGAAGCCATCATCAAGGCAAAGCCCGCTGCTGCGAAGGGAACCTATCTGCGCTCTGTATATCTGAGCACAACCATGGGCCCCTCTGTGCGCGTGAACCCCTTGAAGTTCTGATGCGCGGTTAAGATTACCAAAGGAGCGCGAGATGCAATGTCTCGCGCTTTTATTGTATAAGAAAAGCCCTGCCATGAAGGCAGGGGAGAGAATCAGCTTAGAAGCATCCGGTCATTGTTCAGCTGGCTTCCGCTTGTATGTTCAAACATGTTCAGGAGGTCTTCCACACGAAGGTTCATCTTGGTTTCACGATCAACGTCCACGATTACTTTTCCTTCATGCATCATGATTATGCGATTCCCATATTGAAGTGCATCCTTCATATTATGTGTGACCATAAGAGCGGTAAGATGCTGATCACGGATGAGTTCACGGGTGAGATGCAGTACTTTGGTTGCAGTTTTGGGATCCAATGCTGCAGTATGTTCATCCAGAAGCAGCAGCTTTGGTTTTTGCAGTGTCGCCATAAGCAGGGTCAAAGCCTGACGCTGTCCGCCTGAGAGGAGTCCGACACGGGCGTTCATCCGATCTTCTAGGCCAAGACCGAGACGTTTGAGCTGATCACGGTACATACGCCGCTCTTTGGAAGTAATACCCCATTTCAGGGGACTTCGACGCTGACCTCTGCGAAGTGCAAGAGCCATATTATCCTCAATGGACATAGTCGCAGCTGTGCCCGTCATGGGATCCTGGAAAACACGTCCCAGAAAAGAGGCGCGCTTATATTCAGGAAGACCTGTTACATTCTGGCCGTCAATTACAATGGAACCTTGATCAATTGGAAACACTCCGGCTACAGCATTCAGCATGGTCGACTTACCGGCCCCATTTCCGCCGATGATCGTTACGAAGTCGCCTTCTGCCAGGTGAAGATCAGCGTCGGAAAGAGCTAGCTTTTCCGTGATTGTTCCGGGATTAAATGTTTTGGCGATATGGTTGATATCAAGCATTTCATTCGCCTCCCTTCCGACGAACATGGAGGCGCGTCTGTGCCTGCTGTTTCCAGTGAGGAACGGCCAGGAATATGGCGACGACGATGGCGGTGAGCATTTTCAGATCATTCGTATTCAGTCCAAGCCATAAGACAATCTGCATGACAAGATAATAGATAATCGCTCCCAGAGAAACGCATACAAGCTTTCCGGCAAATGATTTCAGGAGCTTTCCGAAAACTACTTCGCCTATAATGACAGCGGCCAGGCCGATTACAATCGCACCTCGTGCCATCTGTACATCCGCAAATCCCTGATACTGCGTCAGCATGGCACCGGAAAAGGCAACAATGCCGTTGGAAAGCATAAGTCCGATAACCTTGGCTACATTGGTATTTATTCCCTGTGCCCGAGCCATGGCACCGTTGGCACCGGTTGCCCGAAGAGCGCAGCCGTATTCCGTATTGAAAAAGAAATACAAGAGCGCAATGAGCACGGCTGTCAGTATGAGCGTAAGAATGATCGGATTGGAAACAGAGAACTGCCGTACATTTCGGGATGTCACAAGAACGTGATACTTATTGACATTCACTGCGGTATTGGCTTTTCCATCCATAATACGCAGATTAATGGAATACAGCGCCAGCTGGGTGAGAATACCGGCAAGAATGGCGGGAATTCCCATTGTGGTGTGGAACAGACCTGTCACAAGTCCGGCAAGCATACCCACCAGAAAGGCGACAATTACAGCAAGCCACGGATTATATCCAGCTGTGATCATGACAGCGGCCACCGCACCGCCTGTTGCCATGGAGCCGTCCACTGTCAGGTCGGCCACATCCAGAATTCGATAGGTGATGTATACGCCAATGGCCATTAAACCCCATATTATTCCTTGAGAAACAGCACCGGGAAAGGCATTGAGAAGCTTTGCAATATCCAAAGGAGAGCCTCCTGTGAACAGTATTTAAGAATCAAGAAGAGGAGCCATAAGAATTATACCTTATGGCTCCTCTTTGGAACAGAGGATAATTATTCGATCGCGCTATAATCTTCCGGAATTGTCAGTTCCAGCGCGTCCGCACGAGCAGCCACATACTTCTTTGTGAAGTTGGGTGCATACTGAATGGCCATCTGTGCGACATCGGCACCATTGACCAGCACTTCATATGCCATTTCTCCTGTAGCATAGCCCAGATCGTAATAGCTGATTGTGAGAGTAGCTACGCCACAGCCAGTGCAGATGCCTTCCTCGCCTGCGATAACTGCCTTCCCGGCCGGCTCCACTACATTGGCAATGGTTTCGGTATAGCTTGCTGCCGTGTTATCGGTAGGAATATAGAGAACGTCACACTCACAGGCAGATTCTACGACAGAAGCGACGTCATTGGAGTCTGCGAAAGCATAGTTTTTGCACTCATAGCCAAGCTCAGTCAGGAACTTGGTAATTTCATCCACCTGATACTTGGAGTTGGGCTCAGCTGAACAATAAACGAGACCGACTGTCTTGGCATCGGGGAAGAGTTCATGCAGCATGGCAGCCTGACCATCCAGTGGAGCCAGATCGGAAGTACCGGAAATATTGACACCGGTGACGCCCGTCCAGTCATCCATGTCCAGTGCAGTGGCATAGTCAGTGATCGAAGTTCCCAGGATAGGGATATCAGCCGTAGCAGCCATGGCTGACTGAAGTGCTGGTGTGGCATTCGCCATGATCAGGTCCATATTGGCAGCCACAAAGTCATTGGCAATTGTGGTGCAGTTGACGCTCTCGCCGGACGCGTTTTTGACATCGATGACAATCTTGTCCCCAAGCTTTTCCGTCAGAGCATCCTGGAATCCCTGGGTGGCAGCATCCAGAGCCACATGCTGTACCAGCTGAAGCACACCGACATGATAGGTCTTATCTTCTGCAGCGGCCATGGACAGACAGGCCAGAGCAAGACAGAGTGTCAGCACCAGAGCACATATTTTTTTCATTGCAAGAATCCTCCTTCTCATAATCAGCTTGGTTCTGTATACAATGGCTGATAAGTAGAAGTGTAGGACATGCTTTGGGGAGCGTCAAGGCGCAGCAAGGGGATAAACACAAAGAAAACAATCTGAGCATCAATCCTGGAAGAGAAGCTGTGCATAGGTGGGAAACGGCCACTCCCGGGAATCCGTGATGGTTTCCAGGTGGTCGCTGATAGATCGCACCTCTGCCATGACAGGAAGAATGATATCGTGCATATAGACGGCCTGATCATGGGCTGACATGGGATGACCGGACTGCAAAAGGGCATCATCCAGTTTTGCGGCTGCTTCATACAGGCTGTGTGTGGATGCAGTCAGATCCAGAAGCAGTTTTTCTTCAGGCATGCAGCTGAGTGAAGGTGCATATGCCTTTATGGCCGATGCCGTTTCCGCCATCTGCTTCGCAAAACGGATTACGGCAGGCATGATCTCCCGGCGAACCATGGTAAGCATGGTTTCTGCTTCAATATGAATGACTTTGCTGTAGGCTTCCAGGTTGATCTCATACCGAGAACGGATTTCGCTTTCGCTGAAAACACCATGAATGCCAAAGAGACGGATGTTCTTTTCCAGTAGAAGAGATTCCAGCGCGTCCACTGTGGATGGCAGGTTGGGGAGGCCTCTGCGTTCTGCCTCCCGCACCCATTCCGCTGAGTAGCCATTGCCGTTGAAAATCACGCGCTTATGGGCCTTGATTTCCCGAACAATCAGCGCATGCAGAGCGGATTGGAAGTCCTCTGCGCCTTCCAGTTCATCTGCGAACTGACGCAGGGATTCGGCAACGATTGTATTGATCACCACATTACAGTCAGAGATCGACTGGGAAGCGCCCAGAGAACGGAATTCAAATTTGTTCCCGGTAAAGGCAAAGGGTGATGTGCGGTTGCGGTCCGTGTTGTCCTTTGGAAACTTGGGGAGCACATGGACACCGACCGTCATTTCCTGTGCTTCATGGCCTTCATAGATGGTGCCTGCTTCAATGGAACGAAGTATCTCAGTCAGTTCATCCCCAAGAAACATGGAAATAATGGCAGGCGGTGCTTCGTTGGCACCGAGCCGGTGATCATTCCCGGCAGAGGCAACGGACATACGCAGGAGATCAGGATACTCATCTACGGCCTTGATTACAGAAGTCAGGAACAGCAGAAACTGTGCGCTGTCATAGGGCGAATTGCCGGGTTCAAGAAGGTTATATCCGGTATCTGTGGTCATAGACCAGTTGTTGTGCTTGCCGGAACCGTTGACGCCGTCAAATGGCTTTTCAGCCAGAAGACATACAAGGTCATGGTGTTCGGCAATTTTTTTCATCATTTCCATGGTCAGCTGGTTGTGATCGGCCGCAATATTGACAATGGTGTAAACGGGGGCCATTTCATGCTGGGATGGTGCGACTTCATTATGTTCCGTCTTTGCCAGAACGCCCAGTTTCCAGAGCTCGTCATTGAGTTCCCGCATGAATGCCTGAACACGGGGACGAATCGCGCCGTAGTAATGGTCTTCCAATTCCTGTCCTTTGGGGGGATGCGCCCCGAACAGGGTGCGCCCTGTAAAGATCAGGTCTGTGCGTCTGTGGTACATATTCCGGTCAATCAGAAAGTATTCCTGTTCTGGACCTACGGTGGGCACAACACGTTTGGCGTCGCGACCGAAGAGCTTAAGAACGCGCACTGCCTGTTTGGACAGCGCTTCCATGGAGCGCAGAAGCGGCGTTTTCTTATCCAGCGCTTCTCCGCCGTAGGCGCAGAAGGCGGTGGGAATGCACAGCACACCATCCTTGATAAAGGCATAACTGGTAGGATCCCATGCGGTGTAGCCGCGTGCTTCAAAAGTGGAACGCAGTCCGCCGGAGGGAAAAGAGGAGGCGTCTGATTCACCCCGTACCAGTTCTGAACCGCTGAACGACTGGATTATCCGTCCGTTTTCGACAGGGGTAATAAACGCATCATGCTTTTCTGCGGTAATTCCTGTCATTGGCTGGAACCAGTGAGTGTAGTGGGTGACGCCTTTGTCAATGGCCCATTCTTTCATGGCATGGGCGACAATACTGGCAATCTGCGGATCCAGAGAGCGGCCTTCATCGATGGTGCGTTTGAGCGCCCGATAGGTGTCTTTTGGCAGGCGCTGCCGCATTACGGTATCGTTAAATACATTGCTTCCGAACTTTTCTTCCATGGAGGGCATAGACAAACCCCTTTCCGCACTTGGCTGATTCAATATGCAAGAAACGGGATGAAGTATAAAAAAGCTTTTGGGGACTGTCAAGAAAAGAAGACAGTTGGGCATGGTATGAATTCGAATTGACCGCGTGGGAAGAATTGAGTAATATGGACGCATCAAATCAGGACGGGTGAGGAGAATGAGTTATTCAACCAATATCTGGCGGGTAACGGAACACGGCTGGGACCCATCAAGGGAACTTCTGTCGGAAAGTATTATGAGCATCGCCAACGGATATATTGGCATGCGCGGAAATTTTGAAGAGGATTACTCTGGGCGCACGCATCAGGGAACGTACATTGGCGGGGTCTGGTTTCCGGACAAAACAAGGGTTGGATGGTGGAAGAACGGCTATCCGCTGTACTTTGGCAAGATGATCAACGCAGCCAATCTGATCGGGATTCATGTGCGTATCAATGGAGAAACGCTGGATCTGACAAAGGTCGCTGTCTGGGATTTTGTACGGGAAGTGGACATGCAGACCGGCGTATTTCATCGGAAAGTCATGCTGGATATGACGGATGGAACCGTTGCGCTGGAAACATGGCGCTTTGTTTCCCTGAAGACACATGAGCTGCTTTCCATCCGCTACACACTGACGCCGACGTTCAATGCGAGAATGGAAGTGGAGCCATACCTGGACGGGAATGTACGGGATGAGGCTGCAAATTATGATGAAAGCTTCTGGGACATGCAGGATGGCGGGAGCGAAGACGGCGTTGGCTTTATTCAGGTTCGCACCAAAGAAAACACGTTTGGCACACCGCGGTTTACTGTATGTGCGGCACAAGCCTGCAAGGTACAGGGTTTGGAACTGGTAGATGAAGCGGCTGCCCATGGATACACAATTGCCCGTTATGCCGGTGAGATTCCAGCAGATACGACCATGGTACTGGATAAGATGGTCTATGTGGTTACAGATCGGGATATACCCGAGGATGCGCTCAGAACATCGGCACTGCAGGGTGTCAGGATGGCTGCGGCCAGGGGCTGGGAAGCAGCATTGTCGGATCAGGCAGATCGGTGGGCGGAACGCTGGAAAATGGCAGATGTGCAGATCGACGGGAACGACGGTGATCAGCAGGGCATTCGTTTTAACCTGTTTCAAATGCTGTCTACCTATTCTGGTGAGGATGCTCGGCTGAATATCGGACCCAAGGGTTTTACCGGAGAAAAATATGGCGGAGCCACATACTGGGATACGGAGGCATACTGTCTGCCGGTATATATGTCCGTGGCTGGTGAACATGTGGCAAAGCAGCTTCTTCTCTACCGATATCAGCAGCTGCCTCAGGCTTATGAGAATGCAAAGACATTGGGACTGCCAGGTGCGCTGTTTCCCATGGTGACTTTTACAGGCATTGAGTGTCACAATGAATGGGAAATCACGTTTGAGGAGATTCACCGCAATGGTGCGATTGCACATGCAATCTACGCCTACACCGTGTATACCGGGGATGAAACATACCGTACCCAGGAAGGACTGGAGGTGCTTCTGGGCATTGCCCGCTTCTATGCGGGACGTGCACATTTCTCCTCCCGTGCAGGTCGATATATGATTCACGGAGTTACAGGACCGAATGAGTATGAGAATAACGTGAACAACAACTGGTATACCAATCGGATTGCTGCCTGGTCAATCCAGTATTTTCTGGAAAGTCTGGCCTTGGCAGGGGATGCGCGCCGGGAAGCTGTGGGAGTAACCCAAGAAGAACTGGACAGGATGAAGGCCGTCTGTGAGAAAATGTATCTGCCTGAGGATGAGACGCTGGGGATTTTTGTGCAGCACGATACATTCCTGGACAAGGAACTGCTTCCGGCGTCGGAAATTCCTCCAGAAGAACGGCCGATTAATCAGCACTGGAGCTGGGACCATATTCTTCGCTCCTGCTATATCAAGCAGGCGGATGTCTTACAGGGACTGTACTTCCTGGAGCATCTGTACAGTGAGGATGTGATCCGTCGCAACTATCTCTTCTATGAGCCCATGACCGTGCATGAGAGCAGTCTTTCTCCCTGTGTGCACGCGATTCTGGCGGCACATCTGGGAATGCATGACAAAGCCGTGGAAATGTATAAGCGTACAGCAAGACTGGATCTGGACAATATCAATCATGATACGGAGGATGGACTGCATATTACGAGCATGTCTGGTTCATGGCTTACGATTGTTCAGGGGTTTGCAGGCATGCGGACAGACCATGGTCTCAGCCTGCAGCCTTTCCTTCCGGAGTGCTGGACTGGGTATGGCTTTAAGCTTTTATACCGTGGAAGGCTTTTGCGGGTGCGGGTGGATCCTGGCGAGGTGACGGTTGCACTCGAAGAAGGGGAAAGCATGGAGCTTACGCTGAATGGAAAGCATTTTCTCCTGGAGAATGTCATACATGATGCATTGAAAACATGAGAAAGCAAAGGCTGTTGGCGTGAACCAAAACGCTGTTACAGCGGAGTGCACAGGAAAAGGCTGCCGGCATACCTGACCGGTGGCCTTTTTCTGGCTTCGTTCATATGGCACACAGATACTGTTCGAGCAATAATGCGCTTCTCTTCCAGATGAAAGTGCTATGCATGCTAATTTCGTGCAGCAAGGTGTCGAAGGGATATGTCAGGTCTGCTTTTTGCTGTATGCATTTTCAAAGGATGTAGGGAACAGCCTGCGGAAAAAAACAGTGTAAAGACAATGCGGCATGCCTTTGGAAAGACGGAGTTATGGTACAATCCTCTCGCATTGGCAGGAGGAACCATGGTATGTGGAACAGTATGAAAAAGGCTTTTCCGGTGACGCTTCCCGTCCTGGCCGGGTATATGTTCCTGGGGATTGCTTTCGGGGTTGCTATGAAAGCACGGGGCCTTGGCATGGGGTTGAGCATAAGCATGAGCGTTCTGATATATGGCGGATCCTTTCAGTTTGCCATGATTGAACTGCTGACACAGGCTTTTGCGCCACTGACAATTACGTTCATGGCATGTCTGATTCAGGCGAGACATCTGTTCTATGGGATCAGTATGCTTCAGACCTACAGACAGGCAGGTCTCTATACGCCATACCTGGTTTTTGCATTGACAGATGAGACATATTCTATTGTGTGCTCCGGCGCACCGAAGGAAACAGAGGCATTCCGGTGGTATACGGCTGTCTCTTTTCTTGACCAGTGCTACTGGGTGCTGGGAACTTTTCTGGGGGCATTGGTCGGGCAGTTTCTTCCCATGCATCTTCTGGAAGGCATGGATTTTTCCATGACAGCATTGTTTGCGACGATTGTGACAGAGCAGACGCTGACGTCCCTTGCAGAATGGAAAGCGGGCCGAATGCCGTTTTCGGAAGTGCTGTTTTCTCCGGCATTAGGTGGCTGCTGTACGCTGATAAGCCGGATTGTGATAGGACGGGAGAACTTTCTTCTGATGAGTATGATGATGATGACAGTAGGGTTTGCAGTGTATTACAGAAAAGGAGAACACGGAGCATGACAGATGGTCAGCGGATTCTGTGTGTTTTGACAGGCGCATTGGTGACACTGGTTATCCGTGCCCTTCCGTTTGTTGTTTTCAGAGGGGAACGACGGATTCCTGCTTTTATCACATGGCTTGGCGGCCAGCTGCCGCATGCTGCCATGGCAATGCTTCTCGTCTATTGCATGAAGGATATGGACTTTTCACATCCTTCCGGTGCCTTCCCTATGCTGCTGGGGACACTGGTGACGGTTCTTGTGCATGTCCGGTTTCGACAGACAATGTGTTCCATCGTCTCGGGGACGGCTACTTATATGCTGATGATACGGCTGATGCCATGAAAGGGAAAGAATATGTACAGGTATGTTCTGGCAGCGTTCAAAGAAGGATGAGCCGGATTCATATTCTGCACAGCTGACATACATACTCGAAGAAGAATGAAAAAGCCAGGCTGCCGGCTTGGAGTATACAATCCTGTCGGCGGCCTGGCTGCATATCGGAAAAACTGCTTTCTGTAAGGAAATGGTCTGCTTTCGAATATCTCTTGCGATAGAGAAGCGCAGTGGTTCAGCTGTTTCCCGCATACAGACATGCGACGCATTATCAGCAGTTCTGATTCAAGGCACTTCTGTGGAGAAACGCGCGGAAACACTTTCTGTCTGCGTTATAGGTGGCAGTGCGACTCAAAAAGAAAGGTTTCCTGGACCTTAGGAAGAAAATGGCGGCGTATCTGATTTCGCATGAGTAATCAGTTGATCTATGGCATCGAGGTAACGCTGACTGTACACTGGATTCACTGGGATTTCGCTATTGATACCATGCGGGTTCGGACGGCCGCTGAGATAATTGCCGGTGCGGGCAGACAGATCATTTTCCACATCTTCCATGGTATGCATACGCATACCGGTGTAGTCCTTGGAAGCTGCTTCTGCCTGGAAAGCAGCGCGTCTGTCGGGATAGGACGGGGCAGACACGATGGGGCCATAGAGTGTGCGCAGTTCGAGAATCTGGCTGTGATAGGGAGCAAACTCTGGTTCAGACACGTCGATGGGATGTCCACATGCCTCCATGGCCAGATAATACCCGAAGGCTTCGGCGTCTGTTTCCAGTTCATTGTCGTTCAAGAAAGCATTCCCGGCGGTGGGCAGCATGGTTCGCCAACGCTGTACTCGGCTGAGAAAGGCCTGGGGCGGAAGCGTGGAGGGAACTTTCAGCACGTCTTCATCCGAGAGTTTGCAGACCAGCCGCTGATACACATGCCGCATTTCACGGGCGACCAGATGCTGTACATAGAAGCGCTGGGCAGCGAGGGAACCGCGCAGTGCGGAGCATGTGAACTTTTCCAGATTCACAGCAATCAACTGCCGGCCATGATCGACAAGCAGATCGGTTTCCAGGGAAACAGCATCCGCGTCCACCGAGGAATCCTCGACCAGGTACATGAGAGGCGTCAGATACCCTTTCTGGAATGCTTCCTGCCATACAGGAACCTGGCTGAAGAGAAGATCCTCAGCCTGAAGACGGGCTTCATACATGCATGTCATGATATCTTTTTCTGTCAGTTTCTGTTGCATTTGTTTTCCATCCTTTCCAGTCCAAACATGGGTTACCGTGCAGTGCAGTCAGAAAGAATGCGATGCACGGAAACAGTGAAAAACCCGCGTTTCGGCGCGGGCTTTTATAGAAGGTCAGTTTTCTTCTGTGAGGAAAGAGAGGTCAAGACGGTTGGTGCCGTCATCCCAGAGACGCTCCAGCTTGTAATAGGCACGTTCCTCACGGCTGAAGAGATGAACAAGAATACGCCCAAAGTCCATAACGATCCAGCGGGCTTCGTTCTGTCCTTCAATGCGGCGCAATGTCAGCCCGGCGGCAGCCATCTGATCTTCTACCTCGTCGGCAAGGGCATGAACCTGGTTTGCTGTACGGCCGGATGCAATGACCATGTAATCGCAGATCACAGTCAAATGATCTACTTTCAGGGCAACGATATCCAGTGCTTTCTTGTCATCAAGGGCTTTGGCAATGGCGAGAGTCAGTTCCTGGTCATTCATGGGGAAACCTCCTTTTTCCATATTGAATAGTATCTTACCGATTTTGGAGTTCGGGAAGTGTCCGTAGCCATTCCATGGTTCGGACGCTCTGGGGGTGCAGTGGTTTGGAACCGTTTTTGACAAATTCATGTGTGCTTTCCAGGGAAGCATACATGGCACGTTCCAGGGATAGCGGAGCCATCATGCGTATCTTGGCAAGCGCGGGATAGTTTTCTCGCGTTGGCTCAATCTTATCTGCCAGATAGACAACCATATCCAGCTTTGTCATCCCGATTTTGCCGGTGGTATGACAGGATATGGCTCTTAGAATATCCGGATCTTCCACACCATATACGGAAGCGGCCAGATATGCGCCTGCAATGGAATGCAGAAGTGCACCGCTGCTGATGATGGCAGCGTCATTGGTCAGGGCATGTTCCAGACAGACTTTCTGCATATCTCGAAGCGGCATGCATTTGGCACAGTCATGTAAAAGCGCAGCGACTTCGGCTTTTCTTATGTCCAGATGATGGTTCCTGGCAAGGTTAACGGCCGTATAGGCTACGGAAAGTGTATGCGCAAACCGCTTTGCCGTCAAGTCATGGGACAGCATGCGCAGCCATTCCTTCCCCTGTGGGAAAAGAAGAGGCAACTGATAATAGCCGGCGATGCGGCAGTATTCAAGGACGGGAATGGGGATGAGCGTATCTGCCTGACCGGATTTCAGACAGGCACGTATCTGTGAAGAGGAGATATCCACGATGGGCATGGCGATATCCTGAAACCGTCCGCCCTGTTCCATCAGGCTGCGTCTTTCCTGCAGAACAGCATCCGGGGAATGCGGTGTAACACGTGGGCAGACAAGAAATGTGGCAAGGCGAATAACCTCAGGAAAATGATACCACGAATGCAGCTGCATGAGAGTGTCTGTTCCTATTATATAGAAAAGCTCTGCGTGCGGATAGGCTTTTTTCAGCGCAAGGAGCGTGTGATAGGTATAGGTTGTGCCTTCACGGTCCAGTTCCATACGGGAGGATTCCAGATTTTTCTCGTGAGCCAGGGCTGCACATACCATGCGATAACGATCTTCTGCGCAGACAATACCAGTCTTGTGGGGCGGTACGCTGTCAGGAAGAAAAAGGACGCGATCCAGATGTGCACCGGCCATGGCAGCCCGGGCCATGGCAATATGCCCTTCGTGTATGGGATTGAAAGTTCCACCGAGTATACCCAACCGATCTTTTGCCACGCTGTGAACCCACTCCTTGTCAGGATTGCAATGCCATTATATCGAATTTTGAACAGACGGAAAAGAGCGAATTCGTTCAGATAACTGGAATTACAGCCAGAAAGGGGTTTTTCCAAGGAAAAAGGAGAACCATGCTTGACACACCTAACAGCTTGTGTATAATGCGACACGCAAACAGCTCAGGCCAATCTCTGCCAGAAAATGCGGAGCATATTTCTATATGCCAGGCAAGTGGGAACATGATCCTTAAATGTGGGGATTGTGCATATAGAAATGGAATTGGATAAGCAGAAATCCCTCGAAAAAGTCAAAAACGTGGGATTGAATGCCAGAAAGTGGAAAGAATGCCCTTTCGAGGCCATAGATATAGCAGGAGAGGAAGACTTTTATGCATTTTGTACTTTGCCCCAGGTGTGAACTCAATTATATGCCTGATACTGAGAAGTACTGCAAGGTGTGCATGCAGGAGATGCACGCAGGAAACGAGGAAGAAGTGGAACTATGTTCTATCTGCAATGAAAACCCTGTGGCTCCTGGAAAGGATGTATGTCTGATGTGCCTGCGGGAGATGGCAGAAAACAGCGGTTTAGCCAGCTCTACGGATGACACCGATGATCCTGATGCCTCGGATGCGCTTAGCAGTGTCAGCTCTGTCAGCAATATGGATGAAATGCTCCAGGTAGAGGACGATGGCACTGCACGAGGCGACTTTGAAGAAGGGGATGCCCTGAGTCTGGAACGCGTACGCGAGGACGAGGAACGCGAAGAAGAAGACGAGGATATGGATGAGTGAAGAACGCGCGACCCTGCGTGAATTCTATGCCATTGCGGATCTGCATCTGCCCGGCGGAATGAATAAGACCATGGAGGTTTTTGGAGAAGCCTGGGATCACCACTTTGACAAAATACGGGAAGACTGGATGCAAAGGGTCCGGGAAGAAGATGTAGTGCTTATCCCGGGAGATATCTCCTGGGCGATGACAATGGATCAGGTACATGATGATCTTCTGGCGATCGGCGCACTGCCTGGAAAAAAACTGCTGCTGCGGGGCAATCATGACTACTGGTGGTCATCCATTGGCCGCGTTCGCTCTGTGCTTCCGAAAGGAACTTATGCAGTGCAGCATTCCTGCGAGGACTGCGGCACATTTGTGGTCTGTGGCACGCGGGGGTGGATGTTTCCCGGCAGCGAGGAAGAGTGGACCGCACGGGATGAAAAAATCTATCAGCGGGAGAAACTGCGGCTGGAAATGGCATTGAAGGATGCAGCCCGAATGGCGGAGGAACGACCGATCGTGTGCATGACGCATTATCCTCCGCTGAACCGGGAATATACCGAAACCGGCTTTACTGCGCTTATGGAAAAGTACCACGTGCACACAGCAGTATATGGTCATCTGCATGGCAACGGTATCCGGTCTGCCTTTGTAGGGGAGAAGGGCGGCGTTTCCTATTACCTGACATCCTGTGACAGCCTGGGATTTCGACTGGCACAGATCCCACTGGAGAAAAAAACAAAAGATTTTTTTTCTGCAGATTGCAAAAAAAATGTTGCAAAAAAAGAAAAATGAAAGCGATCTTGGGCCGGCACTGTGTGCCGGCTATTTTTTATTTATACAAAATATATGGTAAGCCGGATAGAACTTCCACCAAATAATCACTTTGAAAATGTGACAAGATGTAACATATGTGAAACAAAACCAAATAAGTTCATTGCGTACCGCCCCGTTTTTCCTCATGAACATCCCTTGCGTGCAGGTTTGAGGTGGAATATAATGCGCAGTGAATCCCTATTAATGGAATTTTTGTGTGGAAAGGTGGGGGCTTGATGAGCGATTCGATGCAAGACAAGCAGAATAGCGCGGCAATCCAGCCTCCCCTTGACGCAGAAGAACAACGTCTGGCGGCTTATGAGCATTCGTTTATCGGATGGTACAGTCACAGTCTGGACAGCAAGGGACGTATGGTGGTTCCCCAGTCTTTCCGGGAAATGCTCGGAGAGTCATTCTATGTGGCACCGTCGTTTGATTTCAAATCCATAGCTCTTTATCCTCGTTTGGCCTGGGCTCGTGAAAGAGACAAGTATGCGAGACTGGCCAGCTTTAACACAGCGCTCTCCCGGTATCTGGAGATGTTTGATGCGCTGTCTTTTCGTGACCAGGAATGCGACTCACAGGGAAGAATTCTCCTGCCTGCCAAGATTCGACAGATGATCCTCGGAAACGAAAAAGATGTGGAGATCACTGGCGCTAATGATCATGTGCGTGTGGTGGCTTCTGTGAAGGATGCTCAGAACGCACAGTACTTTATGGATCATGTTGAGGAATATACGGCGATTCTCAATCAGATGGGTGCAATGCCGGCACCGGCTATGACATAACGCCTGGAGGGGGGGGAGACTGGCATGCCATTTCAGAAAAGAAGACTTCGGATGGACCAGAGTATGAAAGCCCGTGTCAGTGAACGGAACCGGCAGGGCGAACCCCTGGCTTCTGTGCGCCGGCAGCAGATTTCACTGGATTACAGGCTTCCGGAACTGGATGCGGGCATGCAGCCTGTCCACTATACCCCGGAACATATCCGGGAAAGACGTCGGGACATCATGGATGCCGAACGGGAAAAAGACCGGGAAATGGTGAAACCGGTGGCAGACAGTTTTGGTCTGCGCGCTTCTCTGGCGACAGCGGTTCTTGTTGTGGCACTGGCTATGGTGCTGGGCATTGTCGGTACGTCTATGTGGAACATCCATATGACACAAAAACGGATTGCGCAGATTACGGAACGCATCGAAAGTATGGAGACACAGTGTGAAGCACTGAAAACGGAATATGAGGAAGCAGTGGATTCTGCCAATATTGCCAAGAGAGCGGTAGAACTGGGCATGGTGGCCGCTACACACTCCAATACAGTGAAACTATATCCTCCAGAAAATGCAGTGCTGACACCGCAGGGTGTCCGTGCGGGTGAGGAATAACGGGGTATCAGTCATGAAGCTAGAATGGATTATCAGGGATGTGCCGCAGGTGATGGGGACACGTGGAGATCTTCAGACGGAGATCGGCGCTGTTGTATCATCGAGTCGGGAAAAAGCGGACCGGGGCATATTCTTCTGCATTGTGGGCGAACGCTTTGACGGTCACGATTTTGCAGGGGAAGCCATTGGAAATGGCTGCGTCGCACTGGTAGTGGAGCGGTATCTGGATGATCTGCCTGTTCCGCAGATCCTTGTGAACAATGGCCGTGCCGCGATGGCACGGATCTGTGCGGCGTTCTATGGATGGCCCAGCCGGAAAATGAAAATGTGCGGGATTACCGGCACGAAAGGGAAAACAACCACCAGTTACATGTTCAAGTCGATCTGCGAAGCGGCAGGCTATCGGTGCGGATTGATTGGAACGACCGGCACCATGATTGGAGACCGGAAGATTGCCAGCCATCTGACAACGCCGGACCCTGTGGAACTGCAGAAAACACTGCACGAAATGGTGGAAGCCGGAGTGGAAGTCTGCGGCATGGAAGTCTCCGCGCATGCGATCGATATGTACCGTCTGGACGGAATGATTTTCGATGTGGGCTGCTTTACCAATTTCAGCCAGGACCATCTGGACTACTTTAAAACCATGGAGTACTACTTCGAAACAAAGAAGCGCTATATTGTGGGGGGAAGCGTCCGCAATGCTGCGCTGAATGCCGATGAAGAGACGGTGGAAAAGGTTCGCAAGGATCTGCATGTGCCTTATATGACCTATGGCATCTGTGCGGAAGCCGATCTGTTTGCACGTGATATCGAGATTACCGAAAACGGTGTGAGCTTTGAAGTATTGCTTCATGGCATGCATTCCACACGTGTCAATCTGTCCATGACAGGAATGTTCAATGTCTATAATGCTCTGGCAGCAGCAGCCTGTGCCATGATTCTGGGTGTGGATATGGAAAAAATCCGTCAGGGACTGGAAAACATCAAGTCCGTGCCTGGACGCATTGAGACATTGGAAACCCATACACCGTATAAAGTGATACTGGACTACAGCCATTCGCCGGATGCGCTGAAAAACATACTGACAACTGTGCGTGAGTTTGCCAGAGGCCGTGTCATTGCTGTGTTTGGATGTGGCGGAGACCGTGATCACGGAAAGCGGCCGCAGATGGGAAAAATTGGCGGACAACTGGCCGACTATTGTATTCTTACAAGCGATAATCCCCGCAGCGAAGATCCTATGGTGATTCTTTCCTCCATTGAGGCTGGCATACGGCCGACAGGAAAGCCTTATGAAGTCATTGAGAATCGAAGGGAAGCCATCAAACGCGCGATGGAGATTGCAGGCGAAGGGGATATTGTCCTTCTGGCTGGCAAGGGCCATGAAACCTATCAGGAGATTCGAGGCGTCAAGCGTCCTTTTGATGAAAAAGTTGTGGTTCAGGAAGTTCTTGCAGAAATGCGGAGCGGGAAAGGAAAAGAATGATTCGTATGATATTGGCGCTTGTAGGCGCCTGGCTTATGGTTCTGGCCATGGGACCGAAGGTTGTTCCGCTTCTGCGCAGAATGCATTTTGGCCAGACAATCTATGACCTGGGACCGCAGGCACACAAGTCAAAGCAGGGCACACCGCTTATGGGCGGGCTGATGATGGCCTGTGCACTGCTTGTGACAACGGTTGTACTGCACCCATCGCCTTTTCTGGGAAAATGGGATTTTATCCTGGCACTGCTGCTTGTCTCCTTTCTGACAATGCTGGTGGGTTTTGCTGATGATTATATCAAGGCGGTCAAAAAACGGCATGAAGGTCTGACTCCATGGCAGAAGATTGCAGGGCAGATATTGATTGCAGTTGTTTTCTCCGTGTATTGCTATTTTCACCCATTGGTGGGTTCCAGTATAGACATTCCTTTTGTAGGAAAAACATGGGATCTGGGTGTTTTCTATATTCCCATTATGACACTGGTGGTCCTTTTCATGGTCAACAGTGCCAATCTTCAGGATGGCCTTGACGGGCTTCTTTCTACTGTCAATGCCGTCTCCATGACCGGATGGGCAGCCATTGCACTGCTTATGATGGTCCAAAGTATTGACCTCCACTTGGCGGAGGCGGTTACCTCCTACGCCTCCGCCGCTATATTTGCTCTGGCTCTGGTCGGTGCAAGCATGGGATTTTTGCGGTTCAACCGCTATCCGGCCAAGACATTCATGGGGGATACAGGCTCCATGCTCATTGGCGGTGCCGTTGTGGGTATTGCCATGCTGACTAGAAAACCGCTGTATATGCTGCTGCTCAATTTTACGCTGGTGGGATCCTCCGTCAGTGTGATTATGCAGCGTGCATATTACAAGCTGACGCATGGAAAACGGATTTTTAAGATGTCACCCATTCACCATCATTTTGAACTGTGTGGATATACGGAGACGCAGATTGTATCCATGTATGCCTGCCTGACAGCGATTCTCACCCTGGTCAGTGTCCTGTCATTGATCAGGTATTAAGGAAGGTACGTATAGATGGAAACATATCAGGGAAAGCATGTACTGGTGGTGGGAATGGCGCGCAGTGGTATTGCCGCGGCAGCGCTTCTTGCTGCGCATGGCGCCATTGTCACTATCAATGATAATAAAACGGAAGCGGAACTGGGGGAAGCGCTGGCTCCGCTTCAGGGACAGCCTGTCATACGGAAACTGGGCTGTTCTGCTGATTCGCTGCTGGAGGGACAGGATACGCTGATCCTGAGCCCCGGCATACCTGATAAGGCCGCATTTGTCGTAGAAGCGCGAAAAAAGGGCGTTCGCGTGGAGGCAGAGATTGAACTGGCCTATCAGCTTTCTCAGGGAGACTTGGTGGCTGTCACGGGGACGAATGGGAAGACGACGACAGTCACCCTCCTTGATGAGATTTTTCTTGCATCCGGGCGCACTTCCCGGGCAGTGGGCAATATTGGATTTCCCTATTCGCAGGCAGTCGCTGAGGGACATCCCGGTGATATGTATGTCTGCGAATGTTCGTCATTTCAGATGGAAACGGTTCATGCGTTTCATCCCCATGCAGCGGCACTGCTGAATATTACGGAAGACCATCTCAACCGCCATGGAACAATGGAAGAGTACACGCGGCTGAAAATGCGCATTTTTGAGAATCAGACACTGAATGACTACGCCATTTTCAACGGAGATGACCCTGCACTGAAGGGACTTCCCGAAAAAGTTCAGAGTCATGTTCTCTTTTTTTCCCGTCAGCGCGAACTGGAGGAAGGTGCGTTCGTTCGAAATGGACACATGATTCTCCGTCTCAGCGGGCAGGAAACGGATGTGATACCTGTCGATGAGATCTATATTCCAGGGCCGCATAACCTGGAAAATGCACTGGCTGCGAGCCTCATGGCTTTTGTCTGTGGTGTACACGCGGACGTAATTGCAGATACTTTGCGCCGTTTTCGCGGTGTTGAGCACAGGATTGAATGGACACGGGAATACAAAGGGATTACGTACTATAACGATTCCAAAGGAACCAATGTGGACTCTACGCTCCGTGCGGTAGAGACAATGACGAAGCCTACGACAATTATTCTGGGTGGCTCTGACAAGCATTGCGATTTTACACCGCTGGCGCGGGCCATGCTTGATTCACCATATATCCGTGAAGCAGTACTGCTCGGCGTGACGGCTGACCAGATTGAAGCGACGCTTCGTCGGGAAGGCTACACGCATATAAGCCGCGTTACATCCATGCAGGAAGCTGTTGAAAAAGCAACGGCGCTGAGCAGCGCGGGATGGAATGTGCTGCTGTCGCCTGCCTGTGCCTCCTTTGACATGTTCCATGACTATGAAGAGCGCGGGCGGATCTTCAAACAGATTGTTTCCCAGCTCAAAGAATAAGGAAAAAGAAAAGGAGGGGAGTGGCCGTGTCAGGACAACGCAGACGAAGGGGAAAATCCATGTCATCGGTCATTCCCATGTCTTCCTTTGCGGGGGGAGCGGTACGCTCATCGCTCACCTGGCAGATGGGTGGATACCATGGCGAGCTGACGGATCTGCATGCGCTGGAAGGAATTCACAGGGACAATGATCATGGCTATGTGCCCATGGCTCGGGCGGCCCTGCAGGGGGATGGCCTGGATCCGTTTGAGGATTATGCTGTGGATCCTTCCATGGTCAATGAACGCTCAGAAGATCTTGTAGAGCATCAGGGAAAGTTCTGGCTTGACGAAAAGGAACGAATGAAAGCGGAAGAAATACAGAAGGATATGGCTTCCTCCAGCACCCTGAAACGCGTGTTCAGCCGGGTCAGGCGTATTTCGGATCATCACAAGCGAATGATTCATCTTTTGCTTCTCATTCTTATGATTGCAATGATTATCCTGACCTGTGCACGCTGGATGATATTCAATATCACCAGTATTCAGGTAGAGGGCAATGACCGGGTGCAGACGGACGAGATTGTCAGACTGTCCGGTATTCAGAAACGAAGCAGCAGCCTGCATATATCCGAGGAGACCGTGAAAGCCGGGATTGAGTCCAACCGATATCTCCGGCTTTCAGGGATTGAGCGGACAACAACCCACAAGATTACGCTCCGGGTTCGTGAACGTGAGGCAGAAGCCTACATTATGAAGTGGGGCATCATCTATACCATGGATCATACCGGCATGATTCTGGAGGAAGATCAGAACAAGGACCTGATTCCGGCTCTTGTCAAGGTGGAAGGGCTGGATATCCAGAACTGCATGGTGGGCAAGATTCTCAGCGTACGTGACAGCGCCCAGATGGAGATATTCTCGGAAATGATGCTGCAGCTTAAGGCTATGGAGATGCAGTCAGATGTGACGGAGATATATCTCAATGATCTGCAGAATATCTTCCTTGTTACAAAAGACGGTTATTCCGTACGTCTTGGAGGATCTGAGCGTGTGCATGCGAAACTTCGCTCGATGAATCTGACACTGGCAGAACTGCAGAGGCAGGGCGTTAAGGCAGGAACCATTGATGTTTCCAATCCTGAGATTCCTACCTATGTTCCAGAGAGCAGCCTGTAGCTGTAAGAATTCAGAGAATGAATGCTTGCCAAGCATGGAGAAAGACAGTATAATGAAGACTGGTATACTGGAAATGAATAATAGCATGGAAAAGGCAACAGTATATACAAGGGGAGCACAACCGGAAAGGAAAGAAGCCCGATGAAAACCATGATCACGGCACTGGACTTTGGTACCAGTAAGATTGTAACGCTTGTGGCAGAGAACAGCGGCAGTACACGCTGTGACATCGTGGGTACGGGCATTGCGGCCTATGATGGCTTTCTGCAGGATGGCTGGAACAACCCGGGAGAGCTGAATCAGCAGATTCAGGCCTCTATAGCCGATGCGGAAAAGCAACTGCGGCACAAGAAGATTTCCCATTTGAATGTGGGTGTGCCGGCCGCCTTTACCAAAGTCTATACGACCGAGGTGACAGCCAAGCTGTCCGGAACCGATCCACGGGTTACGCCGGATGATGTGAAGAGCGTATTTCGCCAGGCTGAGGAAAACATGAAGGATGTGATGGGCATTATCATCCATTCTTCCCCTGCCTGGTTCTATGTGGATCAGGGCAAGAAAGCGATTGAACCGGTTGGACTCAAGGGCGAGGAACTGCATGCGGCTATTTCTTTTGTGGTAGCTGACAAGTATTTTGTGGATGAAGTCAATCAGCGTCTGCAGAATATGGGATATACAGTGGATGGGTTTTACTCTACCGCTGCGGGCGAGGCCATGCTGTTCCTCTCGGAGGAAGAACGTGACCGCAAGTGCGCGCTGATTGATATTGGATATCTGAGCACTGACGTCATGATTGTGGAAGGCGATGCCATCATTTATCTGGGAACCGTGGATATCGGGGGCGGGAATATTTCTGCTGACCTGGCTATGGGACTGGATATTTCCCTGAAGGACGCTGAAGAAAAGATCAAGCGTCCCTATATCTTTGGGACCGATATTGCAGACCGTGTCTATGAGATTCCTGGCAATGACGGTCAGAAAGCCAAGAGTTTTACCAGAGATCAGGTAAATGAGATTATTCTTCCACGCGTGGATGAGATTGCTGATGAAATCCAGAAGAAACTGGATGAAAGCGGTGCAAGGCTGGGTAACTGGTCGAACATCTTCCTTACAGGGGGCGGCCTGAGCTTTAACAGAGGCGGCCGCGATTATCTGGCCTCCAAGCTGAAACGGACGGTCAAGGAAGTACCCAAGCGGACTATGACGTTTAACAGCGCAGCGTATTCCAGTACTTTGGGTCTGATGGATCTGATTATTGATACTGTGGAGCAGAATCATGCCCAGGTAAGCGGAAGCAAGGTAAAGGAATTCTTCCGCAACCTGTTTGGCGGCTGATAGCGTAACGACAACATTTGCCCTTGAGGCATATAAAGTCAGGAGGACACGATTGTGATTGAATTCCAGAATGACGATCAGGCTAGCTTTGCCTCGATCAAAGTGGTCGGTTGTGGCGGCGGTGGAAATAATGCCGTAAATCGCATGGTAGAAGCCGGTCTGCGCGGTGTGGAATTCATTTCCATCAATACAGACCGTCAGGCGCTGGGCATGTCCAATGCACAGACCAAGATTCAGATCGGTGAAAAGCTGACCAAAGGTCTTGGCGCTGGTGCTGTGCCGGAAGTGGGCCGCCGTGCAGCTGAAGAGAGCCGGGAAGAGATTGCTGCGGCTCTGGAAGGCGCAGACCTGGTATTCGTGACAGCCGGCATGGGCGGCGGCACGGGGACCGGAGCCGCACCGATTGTGGCAGAGGTAGCCCGGGACGTCGGCGCACTCACAATCGCAGTTGTTACCAAGCCGTTTGCATTTGAGGGCAAACAGCGCATGAAGAATGCAGAAGCGGGTATTGCCGACCTGAAACAGCGGGTAGATACATTGGTTGTGATCCCCAATGACCGTCTGCTTCAGGTGGTGAGCAAGGGAACCAGCATGCTGGAGGCGTTCCGCACCGCGGATGATGTGCTGCGCCAGGGTATTCAGGGCATTTCTGACCTGATTGCGGTTCCGGCACTCATCAATCTGGACTTTGCTGATGTGAAGACCGTTATGGAATCCGGCGGCATGGCGCACATGGGTATTGGCAGCGGCAGCGGAGAGAATAAGATGGTGACCGCAGCGAAGGACGCCATTTCCAGCCCGCTTCTGGAGACTAACATTGATGGTGCCCGCGCGGTGCTGATCAACATCACCGGCGGTAGCGATATTTCCATCATGGAAATCAATGAAGCAGCGAATATGGTGATGGAAGCCGCGGATCCGGATGCCAATATTATCTTTGGCGCAGGTATTGATGAATCCCTGGGCGATGAAGTCCGGATTACGGTGATTGCTACCGGGTTTGAAAAGACACCGTTCCCGCCGCGTGAGCCTGCACGTAAGCCGCGTGAACAGGAAAAGGAACGTCTGTTTGGTAACGGTTCGCAGTATGCGTCCAGCTATTCATCTTTTGGAAGCACAGGTGCGAATGCGGACTATACCGATAACTATGGCAATGCCGGACGCATGGATGGCGCGACGACACCGTATGTGACCGGGCGCAGTTCCATGGGTGTTCCGAATGCGCAGAACACGCAGTACCAGGCTGGCTATACTTATCAGCAGCCTGTACAGCCGCAGTATGGACAGCCCCAGCTGTTTACGCAGCCTGTTCAGCCTGCCTATCAGTCGACGTTCAGTTCTACACAGCCTCAGCCTGGCATGCAGGAAGCGCCTGTTTCCGATGCTGCGGACAAGGACGACAAGGGAATTCCCGCATTCCTTCGTCGGAAGCGCTGAGAAGATGCGTACAGAAAAAGACTCTGATCTTTCGATCAGGGTCTTTTTCTGTGAATGGACGTTGTACGCAGATAGGGTGGCATCTGGTAGGGAATGCGCAGAAGGCGATGCAAACGCTTCTGATATCGTTTCTGATAGAAGAGTATAAACGGAATAATCATATAGTCATACAGAAACAGACAGATCAGCATCAGTGCAAAGAAGAATACAGTCATAATCCGTCCCATTTCGGCAAATTCATCCATGACAGGAATATGGAGAAGAAAGATCAGAAGCGCATACATGAGTGCCAGAAGTACAATGAAGAGGCCAGCTTTGGCCATCAGCCGTATGATACGGGGTTCAATCCGATCCATGTATGGCTTGATAAGCGGGTATCCACCAAAAAAGAGATAAAACAGCGCCAGTTCCTTGTCCATGCCCAGGATCAGGGTAAGTAATGCGGTGGCAAGAAAAGTGATAAAAGCAGATTTTTTGCCAAAGGCCAGAAGCGGTGGGAGCAAAAACAGCCCGCAGTAGATCGGTGCAATATAGGTAAACACGGAAAGCAGCGAGGCAAGGAGCATCAGCACAACAGACAAGGCTGTCATTATGGCACTGAGTGCGAGCTGTACGCTTTGCATATGGGAGCGCGAGTGCAGAGTCAAACTTTATCTTCCTTTCGGCATACGCATGAAACGCTTATGGCCGTATGCTGTCTGTGGTGTAGCTACATTCAGTGACAGAGAGCGGTGCTTGGTGACATTGAGTACCATACCGATACCGCCCATGTTGGTAACCATGTTGGAACCACCATAGCTGACAAAGGGCAGAGGAATGCCGGTAATCGGCATAAGACCGGTACACATGCCAATATTTTCAAATACGTGGAAGAGCAGCATGGCGATAACGCCAATAATAATCAGCATACCGAAACGGTCATATGTATAGATGGCGAGATAGATCATGCGCAGCAAAATCAGAAAATAGGCTACCAGAAGAATCATGCACCCTCGAAATCCGAAGGCTTCACCGATGGTGGCAAAGATAAAATCTGTCCAGTCGGCGGGAACATAGTTGAGCTGAGACATGGCGCCGTCAACGAAGACGCCGATTCCTGTAGCACCGCCGGAACCGATCGTCATCATAGACTGCGTCTGCTGATATGCACCGCTGGACGAATATTCTTCCGGATTCAGGAATGCAAGGATTCGCACCAGTCGATAGCTGTCAGAACCTGAGAGTGTGAGATAGGCATACAGAAGCAGAATGGCCAGAACGCCGGCAATGCCGAATCCGATCAGAAGACGGAGATTGACACCGCCAAAATAGAGCATAATGCCGAACATAAAGATCATGACCAGCAGAGAACCCATTTCACCGGATGCAACAATGATAATGGCAGGGATGCCAATGATACCGGCAATGCGAATGAAGCTCCTGAAAGTTCCCATGGGCTTCTCTGTTAAGGATAGCTCCAGTGCCAGCGCCAGAATCAGAGAGAGTTTGGCAAACTCCGAGGGCTGAATGGTAAACCCCCATAGAGTATCCAGCCATGCCTTTACGCCTGTCGCTCGATTGAAGACCCACACCACCAGAAGCAGAAGATTGGAGAGGTAAAAGAGTGGGCGTGCGGCCTTGCGAAACCAAAGGAAAGGGATATTTGTCAGAAATGAGAGAATCAGCGGGGCCACAAGAACGAACAAGCCCTGCCGCCTGGCGTAACTGGAATTCAATATATGGTTCAGAAGGGGCATGTCTCCGGAATCGGAAGGTGTATAGGTGGCGATGGACACAGCATAGATTCCAAAAATGGATACCGCCATGACAAGAAAAATGAGAATCCAGTCGGTATGCGCGCGCACTCGTCGATTTTCAGCAATCAAATATGCTTCACCTCTTTTACTCTTGGTTCAAGCATGAAATCCCACATGCGGATATACCAGGGCCTGCGCTTGCCGATGCAGGGCAGGGGAACTGCTTCGCCTGTGATTCTGCGGGCAATCCGCTCAATAGCATATCGTGCCGGACAGTCAATATCGTACAGCCACAGATGCTTGAGCTGTGCGCGATAGACATTTATGTCATCAGGGATTTCTCCGAGAAGGGGAAGGTCCAGTGTTTCACTGCATGTCTTGGCGTTGTACATTTCCCCGCTTTCAATGAGTGCATCATTCAGTCTGTTTACAATCAGCCGGGGACGGGGGAGACCCTTCTCCTGAAGCAGGGATGCGACGCGCTCAGCGTCCCGAAGACAAAGGTCATCCGGTGTGCAAAGAAGCAGGCAGTCGTCAACCGAAGCCTTCAGAATGCCGCGGAGACCGCGCTCAATACCGGCTGGTGCGTCGATAATAACATACGCAAATAGGGCACGAACCTGATCGACCAGGGATCGGAACTGAGCGGGTGTAATATCTTTGGCACGGGAAAACTGTGGGCATGGGAGCAGGGAAAGATTTTCTTCTCCGGGAATGGGAATCAGTGCATCATGCAGCCGACACAGTCCTGTGAGCACATCCAGAGAATCGTAAACGATCTGGCTTTCTACCCCCAGAAAGGTGTCCTGCCCACGCAGACCGATATCCATATCCAGCAGACAGACCTTATGTCCCTGACGGGCCAGTGCCTGTGAAAGAGAAGCAGCCAAGGTGGATTTGCCAACACCGCCTTTGCCGGATGCAATCAGTATGCTTCTGCCCATGATGCGGACTCCTTTCTGTAATCAGGGAGCAAGGGTATTGCCAATAGGAAGCGCGTAGTCAACAGTGCGCAGCGTTTCCTGGTCCAGGTACCACTGAATAAACTCGCGTGCTGCCAGAGAGGCATTACCGCCGGAATATCCGTTAGGAATGAATACCGCGAGTGCGATTTCCGGGTTTTCATAAGGCGCAAAGGCGACAAACCAGCCGTTGTTCTCCAGGTCAATGGAGGTTGTCTGCGCCGTTCCTGTCTTGGCGGCGATATTATCGCGATATTTCCAGTTGGAGAAGTACCGCCCTGCAGTACCATCCTGCTCGTCCACAACGCCTTTCATACCTTCACGGATTAAAGGAAAGTATATGTCTGTATTTTCCAGTGTAGTGACAAGCTGTGGGGAACGCTGTGACAGAATTTCGCCCTCCGGACTGGTAATGGAATCAACCAGGGAAACATTATAGACTTTTCCACCGTTGGCAATGGTACAGACATAACGTGCGACAGCTACGGGAGTAAGCACCGTTACGGACTGGCCGATGGCGGTCAGAATCGTCTGGCTGCCGCCCCATTTGATTGTATTCATGTAATTGTAGGTGTCGGAGATGATCGTTCGGGTATATACCATTTCCTTGGTCATGCCCAGTTCTTCCATGAGAATGGAACGCATATTCGTCAGCCAGTCGGTCTGACCGGAATTTACAGCCATATCCATGAGACGCTTGGCGCAAATGGAGAGACGTTCATCATCATAGTCCAGGTTTCGGCTGGCACCGCACTGCTTCAGATGACGTTTGATGGAATTGAATACAATGATGGGAAGCGATGTGTCCTGATTCGCTTCGTTCATGGGCTTGGTGGGATCGTACAGGGTATTCTGACTGCCTACCACGCTTCGTACTTCGCCAGGGAGGTCAATTCCGGTCCGGCTGGTAAGCCCGAACAGAGAAGCATAATGATACAGACGGTCTTCTCCCAGTCGTGAACCGAGTTCATAGAAGAAGTAATTGCAGGAGTGTTTCAGTCCATCCACAATGGTCTGATTGGAGTGCTTATATATATAGCTCTTGCTGATCCAGCATTTAGGTGCTGTTGCCTGATCAGCGTTGTAGAGTGTAAAGTACCCCATATCGGAGATCATTTCCGTGGGCTTGAGTACTTCATCATTAAGGGCACCATAACCGGTTACCATTTTAAAAATGGAGCCTGGGGTTCCGCGTGCGTGAATACCGTAATTCAACAGGAGATTCCGTGAATCCTGAAGAATCGTGATGGCATCGGCACCGCCGGCTACCAGTGCATTCAAATCATATGTGGGATAATTGGCCATGGCCAGCACGCGGTCCTGCATATCCAGAACAATCAGGCAACCGTGTTCGGCCAGCTGAAGGGGGAACTTATCCCAGGAGCGGTTTGCAATATCCGTCTTATTCTCTTCCAGCCAGTCATCATCCACCAGATAGCGTTCCTGCAGATTTCGTGTATCGTTTACGTTTTCTGCGATGGCGCGTTCGGCCTGCTGCTGATAGGAGGCGTGCAGCGTCAGTTTGACGTTATTCCCGTCCTGCGGCTCTACATATTCCAGCTCACGTACAACCTTCGATAACTGGTCGCGCTCGACAATCCGATAGCCCTGGCGAGTGGAAGAGTTCTGCGTCAGCCAGTCCTCCATGGAAGACTCAATTCCATCACGGCCGATGGTGTCATTGTAGGAGTAACCCTTCGCGCGCAGTGTCTGCCACATGGTCTGTGAAGGAATGGCTCCGGTATACCCGATAATCTGGGCTGCAAGAGTGGAGCGGGGATAGACACGCTTGGTGCCGACCGCGATTTCCATGCCAGATAGCCGCATGGAACGCGTCTCCACCTCAATGACCGTCTCGTAGGACACATCCTTTGCGATGACAATTGGCTGAGAGGAGAAGACGTTCATCTGCATTTCACAGTATACTGCCATGATTTTGCAGATGGTTTCTTCGTCAAGCCCTGGAGCGACTACATCGATCTGATAACGGTCATACAGCCGATTATAGCAGTCTTCTGCAGTAGGAAACCGTGTCTTCGTCAGATAGTTATTGCTGCGCCACTGCGATTCACGGGTAGCAAGCACGCTTTCCGAAAGCCGCTCGGGATCACCAAAATTGAATACCCATTCTCCGGTCTCCTCATCACGCTGGATGTTGAAGTCAAGCGCCATCTGTCCGCCATTACGTTCAATAATGCCGATGCACTCGAGAATGGATGAAGTAAAAGTCTGGTAATTTGTTTTACTGCTGAGAGAGACATCCTTGTAAAAGGTGACGTTGTAAATCAGCTGGTCTTCTGCCAGAATGACCGAGTCTGCATCTGTGATATTCCCGCGTTTTCCGCGCAGTGTTATCTTTTTGGTACGGCTGGATTCGGCCAGATCCGCATAATAGTCGCTTTCGCGCAATTGCAGGTTTACAAGACCATGCGTCAGATAGCCGAAAATAGCAACGAGAACCACAAGAAAAAAGAGATATCGTCCCCGCAGTGGGCTTCTGTTTTTCAAAGCATTCTCCTTTCCTGAAACACTCAGCCGACATAGCGCTTCGGCTTTTGTGCCACTTTGCGCTGATAGCGGTAGCCGAGAAAACGGCGAATGGGTAGCATAATCAGGCAAGTTAGTCCGGCTGTATACAGAATCACATGAAAGCCTGTCAGAAAGTGCTGAGGTGTAATCGATGATTCCCGAAGAAAGACGTATACAATATTGACGATCTCGTAAATGAGCGTGTTAACACTGCTGCACAGTACCGTGCGCAGAAGCGGGGAACGGTTCTGCGCAGGTTTGCCCATACTGCGTTCAATTTCCAGCTGCTGTGCGGTCTTGTCGGGGAAAAGAATGACCCCGACAAGTGCGGCTGCAGGATAGAGGATCAGCTGAAACAGTTTATGGGTGGGCAGCATGACTTCGTAGAGAAGTCCGTATATTGCTCCGCACCAGAAAGCTTGCAGACGCCCATAGGCGACGGTAATGATGGCAATGACAGACATGGTGAGAAGCGGTGTTACCCCGCCAATGGCAAAATAGGGTACCACGGAGACCTGACAGAAGTATCCCAGAAAGATAAGCAGAAAAAGTCGGATTTCACGGCGCAGTGACTTTTTCAGCATAATCCGATTCCGGCGATGTTTGCTCATATCCATCTCAGTCATCCTCCAGCGTCAGTTCCAGGGGACTTAGGGTAATATAGGGCGTCGGTGTCGGACTGGGGGAAGGAGTAGGCGTCTCATTGGGATCCGGTGTCATCACAAGCTGGTATTCAAAGACTTCCGGTGTCACATATCCTTCTGGCACTGCCGTTGGCACCGTGGTAGGTGCCGGCGTCATAGACGGTGTCTGTGTGGGTGCGGGAGTATCTTCAGCAGGAGATGCAGAAGGCATCTCAGTACCAAAGTAGTTCAGTGATCCGATGCGTATCGTCGGATAGGGGCGTGCAGTTTCCAGCGGTACAAAGGACAGATTGGATGACGCGTTCTCCCGGGTATCAATGGCACTGGCTTCAGGCTGGTATCGCATGACAATAACATACTCAATGTGCTGGAAGTCGGCAGTTGGCTCTACAACAATGTATTGCTTATTGGCTTCCATACCGCGCGTGGACTCGCGTACGGTACCGATCGGAATCCCTTTGGGGAAGGACATGGATACACCTGAGGTCACAACCTCGTCACCGGGACGTGGCAGATGATCATCCGGCAAATAATACATACGGCACATGGCAGTGCCGTCAATGCCAAGCGTTCCGCGGACGGTTCCCTGGTCACGACTGGATTTGATCAGTGCGGCAATGCTCGCCTCGCTGTCGATAATGGAACGTACTGTCGAGGAACGTTCAAATACCTGCTCGGTATAACCAATCAGGGCACCGGATGAGGTGACAGCCATGTACGGGGCAATGCCGTCTCGGGTTCCGCGGTTGATGGTAAAGGTGGAAAAATAGTTGCCTTCATCGCGCGATGTTACCGTGCAGACAATGGGATTCAGATTGGCATTGGCCTGAATCTCATCATACATGTTTTCAAACTGGGAAAGCTGTGTCTGGAGTTCATCGGCTCGCATGGCCTGGTAGACGAGCTGCTCGTTTTCTTCTCGAAGGGCATTATACGCTTCTTCCAGGTTGTACCAGAACTTGATCCTTCGGATGAAGGACGCAATTCCTTCTGTCACACCGGAAAAGAAATTCTGGACAGGAGATACCGTATCCGCTACTGTCTCGGGCACCTTTGCGAACAGGCTCACGTCCCGGGTCTCGTAAATGCCTGTAACAATCAGGGATGTGGCCAGAAAAATGGTGATGAAGAGCATGATATTCCGGCGAAGACGCGGGGATTCCTTGGAAAGCTCAAGATTATCCTCTTTCTCACTTTTCTCCCGGGAAGAATGCCTGCGCAAGAAAAAACCACGGTTCTTCTTTTTGCTTTTTTTCGGCTTTTCTTCTTCCGCAGCACGCTGTTTCAGGAAAGCAGCCATGGCCTCCTCAGGCGTATCGGACATGGGTTCCTCATCGGTCTCGGCAGAGGAAACACTGCTGTTGGGGAGGTCTCGGGTAATGGACTCCAATGTATCGGTAAAGTAATCATCTGAGGCGTGCAGCCAGTCATTGTTTTCTTCCGGATTTTTTGTGGGGTCCACGCTTCCTCACCTCCTTGCAAGTGGATTGACGGGTCATTTATTCCGGTTCAGGGAAGAATTCATGATCTCATTTAGCAGTTCTTCATTCTCGAGGATATGTCCCATTCCGGAGACTGTCGCATCTTCCGGATTCTTCGCCAGGAGTACGGGGATTCCCGTTTGCTGGCCGATGAACTGATCCAGTCCCAGCAGCTGGCTGGCACCTCCTGTAAGATGAATGCCACCACGCATGATATCGGCGGCTAGTTCAGGCGGAGTACGTTCCAGGACCCATTTGATGGTAGCGAGGATAGCCATACATGGTTCGCGAACGGCTTCATATGCCTGAGCAGAAGTGAACTCCACATCCATGGCGTGCGCAGAAAGAAGATCGCGCCCGCGGACATGAACATGCCGATTTTCGCGAGAAGGAAGGGCGGCAGCCAAGTCTATCTTGATTTCTTCCGCCATACGTGTCCCGATAAGCATGGAAGAATTGTTCTTGAGATAGGATACAATGGCTTCGTCCATGCGAGATCCGCCTACGGGCACCGAACGGGACACAACGAGCCCGCCAAGAGAAATAATGGCTGCATCTGTGGTTCCACCGCCAATGTCAACGACCATGGAGCCTACGGGGTCATAGATAGGAAGACCGGACCCGATGGCGGCGGACAATACTTTTTCCACCAGATATACTTTATTGCATTTGTTTTTGCGTACGGCTTCATAAATAGCGCGGCGCGATACTGCTGGCGTTCCTACCGGGATGGAGACGAGCACTCGCGGGGGAAACAGGTGATTGACACCGATTGCTTTTCGAATAAAGTAGCCGATCAGAACGGCAACAGCATCGACATCCGTAATGGTTCCATTTTCAATAGGCGAGATAGCGGTAAGTGTATCACGGGTACGACCTAGAAGGTAGCGAGCTTCGTCCCCTACGGCACGGACCATGTGACGGTTTTCTGTATTGACAACCACAAGCGTGGGTTCGGAAATGGCGAGCCCGTGCTTACGGACATAGACCATAGTATTGGATGACCCCAGATCAATGGCAATATCCGGAGCCTTAAAAGAAATAGATGGCATATAATGCATTCCTTTACGCGATGGGGCAAAGCCCGCATTCGATGAGCAGGGCACGGGTCATGGGGAGCGGAAGACCAATTACGCCAGACGGTGTTCCATGTACTGTTTCAATGAACATGCCAGCTATCCCCTGAAGGGCATAGGCACCGGCTTTGTCCATGGGTTCGCCTGTATTCACATAGCTTGTAATTTCAGAATCTGTCATAGGCCGAAACAGCACAGATGACGTATCTACAGCCTCGTGTATGCTGCCCGAGGAATCGACGGCGCATACACCTGTATGAACATGATGCCATTTTCCTGACAGCGCGCGGAGCATCTGACAGGCTTCTTCACGGCTTTCGGGTTTCCCAAAAGGAACATCGTCAAGGGCAACAAGCGTGTCAGCAGCAAGTATGACATCCCCTGGATGACGGGATGCAACAGACAGAGCCTTTCTTTGACAGAGTACTTTTACAGCTTCCAGCGCGCCAAGACATGTATGTTCATCGACATCCGCTACATCAATTACAAAAGGAATTCCTATGAGCTTGAGAAGCTCTTGACGTCGAGGCGAGGCTGAGGCAAGTACCAACTGCATGTTGTCGGCTCCTTTTCATAAGCATACATTGAAATTATACCACAATCACGGCACTGTGAGAATGTCGGAGCGGATGAGAAAATCGAATCATACAGGAAGGGAACTGGATGAATTGGGAGAAAAACATCTATATTTTGCACTTTTCTGCATTCGACACATGTTTTTTTCTGAAGACGGAACGTCCCACCGCCTGTGCCAGAGATCTTTTCTGGTTTGAACACTACGTGTTTCCATACGTTAGGCATCTTACATTTAATGCAATAAACTTGAATGCCATACAAAATATGGTAGACGAATTGACGAGCCACAAATTGACAACGAAGACCATCGAGGATGCTGTATCTATTCTCAGCGCCACATGCATTTATACAGTTGCCAGCCGCATAATCGACATAAATCCGGACAAGCTTTCCAAAGGTGCGCTGGTTAGTATTGGCGAAATGAATGGGCATCACAAACCCATCACGGATGACGACCACATGATTGCGGCCCCAAGTTGAGCGTTTATACATGTCGTTTCTTTTCTACGAAGGAACGCGACGAAGCGAAATCATCGGAATGAAATGGGAAGATTTGTTCGAACTGGGAAAAAGATGGGTCATGCAAATTCGAAGATAGCCACTGATGTTTATATCCAGTTGTCAGATAGTTATCAGTCGAAGCAGAACACCAAAACTCTTGACGAAGCCACTGCATGCGGCGTATATATATTTGAACCCACTCGGCGCCAGGGGCGCCAAAGATTCGATATCTAAGTGGTCTTGAAAAACCATCATATATGGTATCGAATTTTTTTATTGGTTGCATAA
>CACWXY010000044.1 GCA_902764915.1 uncultured Eubacteriales bacterium
CTACAGATAGTTCTGCAAATGGATTTGATCAGAAAGCAGGTTGAATGGAGTCGATAGGCAAGAGAATTAGTACTCTAATATCCTGACTAAACAGTTACCAAGCAATAAAGAAAGGAACAAATCAAATGGCAATACCAGGCGGATACATCAGGAGCGCGAATGGCCTGGGGGCGGTGCTACGCGAGAAAAACAGTTCGTCATCGAAGGCACTGGCTACAATTCCTGACGGGGAAACGGTAGAAATCATCGAGGTGCTCGACAGACGAAGCAAAGTGCAGTATGACAATCTGATCGGGTTTGTGCTCAACGATCTGATCGACTACGGCACGCCTGAAAATAGCACACCTGTTGGAGATCAAACGGAAAACAATGAGGCTGTTGTGATTTGCTTGTCAAGGCGCACAGCACTTGAACTGTATGATGCATGTGCTGCGTCTCTGGGTTTGGGGGTAGACTGAAGATGACATGGGATAAAAATATTAAAGCGCTGGCAGGAATCACAGGTGCTATTGCTGGCTTATTCGGAGGATGGGACATGACCTTGAAGGTCTTGCTGGTTGCAATGATATTGGAGTACATAACCGGGTGGATCGTCGCAATTCTTGGCAACTCAGTCAAAACCGAATCAGGCCATCTCGATTCAAGGATCTCGTGGAAGGGACTCCTGAAAAAGGGACTTGCCCTGGCTGTGGTGCTCCTGGGAGCGATGCTGGATAAAGCCATTGGGCAGCAGGCGGCTTTCCGTACAATGGCCGTATGGTTCTACATTGCGAATGAAGGATTGTCTGTGCTTGAGAATCTGGCACTGGCAGGAGTGCCGTTCCCGCGGGAAATCAAAAATGCACTTGAACAGCTGCGGGAGAAGAATGATGAACCTCCGGACCATGGAAAAGATGAAATCCGCGTTGTGCGGGATACGACAAACGAATAGGAAAAAGCCTCCCGTCATGGGAGGCTTTTTTCCGCATATACAATGCCAAATAATCCGTTGACAAAGATATATGCTATGTTCGGATTCACATCCGTGATGTGGGATTGAATGGGCTCGAACCATCGACCCCCACGATGTCAACGTGGTACTCTAGCCAGCTGAGCTACAATCCCGCAAGTCAGCGTATGAAATGTTATCACGGATCTTCGAAAAATGCAAGAAGTTTTTTGAAGAAAATCCAAATTCTCCACAGGAAGGTTCGTGAGACACATACAGTACAGACTTGCAAGGGGAAAACGAATAACTGCGACGAATGACTTGCACTTTCATATCGCAGTTATTCGTTGCTTTCTGCAGAGGAAATGTCCAGAATTCCGTCAATGGCTTCCAGAACCTGTTCGCGACCTGTTCCATCCTCGCTGGAAAAACAGATAATCTGCCAAGGCTGTACAAGTAATGCACGACAGATGGGAGCCAGATACTTCTGACGTGCACCGCGACTGATCTTGTCAGCCTTGGTAGCTATCACGGTAAAAGGGATATTCATCTGTCTGAGAAACTGATTCATCTGAACATCATCAGATGTTGGATCATGGCGGATGTCAACAAGACAGAACACATGCAAAAGCTCATCGGACTCTTCAAAATACTTTTGCATCATGGTGCCCCATCGTGCTTTCTCAGCCTTATCGACTTTGGCAAAGCCATAGCCAGGAAGATCTACAAGATGAAAGAGATGATTGATATCAAACACATTAATAAGGCGGGTCTTTCCTGGCGTTGCACTGGTGCGGGCCAGCTTATTTCTGCGGCAGAGCCGATTGATGAGGCTGCTCTTACCAACATTGCTTTTCCCGACAACGGCAATCTGTGGAAGTCCCTTGCCGGGGAAAACAGTATAACTGGGCATGGAGATAATAAAATCTGCAGATTTAATTTCCATGAGACTCCTTCTCTGTATCTGTTAGGATTGACCGGAAAAGCCTTCTGGCATACGGATTAAAGCTTCCCGGAGCACTTCTTCGATCTGCTCGGCGGCCACGATACGGAACTGACTGAGTACATAGGCAGGAATTTCTTCCAGGTCTTTTACATTTTCCTTAGGAATAATGAGTACCTTGATGCCGGCACGATAAGCAGCCAAGGTCTTTTCCTTAAGTCCGCCAATGGGAAGTACACGCCCGCGCAGCGTCAGCTCGCCGGTCATTGCAACATCATGACGGACAGGTATGTGTGTGAATGCGGACGTCAGGGCAGTGATAATTGTGACGCCAGCGGAGGGACCGTCCTTTGGGACGGCACCTTCGGGAACATGGATGTGGATGTCATTTTTATCATAGAAACTGTCTTCCAGTCCAAGCTGTTTGGAGTGAGCACGGACCCAGCTGAGAGCTGCTTCAGCAGATTCCTTCATAACATCACCCAGTTTTCCAGTGAGATGAAGAACACCCTTTCCGGGCATAATGGTGCATTCCACTTCCAACGTTTCTCCACCGACCTGCGTATAGGCAAGCCCATTGACAATGCCCACGCGTGGTTCCTGCTCTGGCATATCCCGTGTATACCGTTCAGCGCCGAGATAAAGATGAAGAAGGTTACTGTCAATTTCTCTGTGCGTATGCCCGTTGTCCAGCATATCCACCAGACTTTTGCGAACCAGCTTGGCGATAACTCTTTCCAGTGTGCGTACACCGGCTTCCCTGGTGTAGCCTTCAATAATATGACGCATCATATCTGAGGATACGGTCAGTGCGTCTTTTTCCAATCCATGTGCTTCAATCTGCTTGGGAAGAAGATGCAATCCAGCGATATGGAGCTTTTCTTCTTCTGTATAGGAAGGTACCTCTATCACTTCCATGCGGTCAAAGAGAGGGGCAGGAATCTCGTCGGCAGAATTCGCCGTGGTAATGAACATGACCTTACTCAGATCAAAGGCGAGCTCCATGTAGTGATCGCGGAAAGCCATGTTCTGCTCGGCATCAAGCACTTCCAGCATGGCAGATGCAGGATCGCCACGGATATCGCTGGACATTTTGTCAATCTCGTCAAAGAGAAAGACGGGATTCATGGTTCCGGCCTGCTTCAGCCCTGCAATAATACGGCCCGGAATGGCTCCGAGATAGGTTCGGCGATGTCCTCGGATTTCGGCTTCATCTCTGACCCCACCCAAGGACATCTGCACAAACTTACGTCCAACTGCTTCAGCAATGGCGCGTACAATTGATGTCTTGCCTACACCGGGAGGTCCAACAAAGCAAAGAATCGGTCCTTTCATATCCTTCTTGACCTGAAGAACCGCCAGATATTCGATGATTCGTTCTTTAACCTTTTCCAGACCGTAATGGTTTCGATTGAGCACTTCTCGTGCCTGCTGGAGATCCAGATTGTCTTCCGTAGTCTTCCCCCAAGGAAGATCAAGAATCCACTCTACATAGGTCATGGTGGTGGAAAGCTCTGGTGTTCCAGGTCCCATATGGGACATGCGTTCAATTTCCTTGGCGCATTTTTCGCGCGCTTCCTCACTCAGCGGTGTTTCGTCCATACGCTTTTTCAGGGTAACAGCATCCGCACCGTCAACCTCGCCCAGCTCTTCCTGAACAGCCCGAAGCTGTTCACGCAGGTAGTAATCCCGCTGGTTTTTCTCCATGGCTTCATGCACCTTGGCATGAATGTGCTTTTCGATGTCTGCAATTTCGCTGTCGCGAAGAATAACCGCCAGCAAGGCTTCCAGACGCTCCTGCAGATCAAAGCATTCCAGTATTTTCTGTCTGTCGGAAAGCTTGGTGACAAGGTTGGAAGCGAGTACATCTGCAAACTCACCGGGGTCTTCCAGTGCGTTCATGCTGGCAAGCGCGTCAGCTGTAAGGCGGAATGTTTTCTGGTTTAGTTCACTGGCCGCATGACGAACCGCCTGGAGAGTGCCTTCCAGAGCCGGCGTAAGCGTCCATTCTGTCTGATCCGGTGTAATATCGGCACTGAGAAATGCGTCTGTATCGTGAAAAGCAGTTACTCTCGCACGGCATAGTCCCTCCGCCAGGACTCTTGTCACATCACCTGGCAGATTCATGATCTGGCGTACTGTGCATACTGTGCCGACAAGATACAGGTCATTGGGAGTCGGTTCGTCGGCATCCTCATTAGACTGCGATACAACAAGCAGCGGTATATTTCCGTCCAGGCTGCATTCCAATGCTTCCAGGGAGCGGGTGCGGCCCACATCGAAATTGACAGTCATATGGGGAAAGATCATAAGCCCACGAATGGGGATGACCGGCAGATGATTCGGAATTTTGTTCTCCTCGGACATCGTAAGTCTCCTTGTGTGATGATCCACATTTCAGTGGCCATTGGTCTATAAAACCATTATCCAGTATACACAACGGAATCGGATTTGCAAGAATATTCTCGAAACGGAAAAAACGGAGTATACTCTGCATATAGCCAATGGAAAGGATAGACGCTATGTATGCATTGATTGATGAGTACCTGATTCCAATACAAGCGGAGGAAATCCATGGCACGAATAAGCCTTATGTGGCAGTTCTTACCTTTGATGCATGGGAAAAGGATAAGGATCGTTTTCAGATGGGCATGGACTTGGCCATGGACCGAGGGCAGCTCTATGATATGAAGGCGATTGTCAATTATGATTCGCTGACCGGAACGTTTGTCATTCCCCAGATTACATCTCCAGATAAGCCGCCCTATAGATTTGCCTTTGCCCTGGATGAGAAAGGAATCGTATTCATTGATGATACCGGATTTGCGGAAACGGTTATTGCAAGAATCCGCGAGAAACGCAGATGGAAGCTTCCCAGTCTGGAACGGTTTCTGTATGATTTCCTGGAGGAACTCATTGCAAAGGATGTTGCTTTTCTTTCCGAATATGAAAAAGAACTGAATATACTGGAAGATCAGATCCTGACGGGGGATGGGGAGTCATGTACAGTCCGCATCAATGACATCCGGGGAGAATTGCTGGATCTTCGGTCGTATTATACTGAGCTTATGGACCTTTCTCAGGAGCTTGAAGAGAACGAAAATGGCTTTTTTGCGGAAGACAATCTGCGCTATTTCCGCCTGTTTACACAGCGTCTGGAGAGACTGTCCGGACAGGTCCTGTCCCTGCGCGACTATACAGCGCAGCTGAGGGATCTTCTGCAGACCCAGATTGATGTGCGGCAGAACCGTATCATGGCGTTTCTGACAATTGTGACAACTGTGTTCACGCCGCTGACGCTGATTACAGGATGGTATGGCATGAACTTTGTATATATGCCGGAACTGAATAAACCCTGGGCGTATCCCCTGGTTATACTGATCAGTGCAGGAATTGTAGCCGGTTTGCTTTGGATGTTCCGGAAAAAGAAATGGCTTTGAGGATGAGACAACATGGATCTATTTGACATTGTAGGCCCTGTCATGATTGGGCCAAGCAGCAGTCATACGGCCGGCGCAGCCCGGATTGGACTGGCAGCGCGATGGATTCTGGGAGAACGTGTGGTGGAAGCACATATCGGTTTTCATGGATCATTTGCACGTACGCATCAGGGCCATGGAACAGATCGGGCGATTCTGTCCGGTCTTATGGGTATGGCTATAGATGATCCGCGCATGCGTGATGGCATTCGTCTGGCGCAGGAGAGCGGGATGAAAGTGGAAACACATGCCGTACAGCTCCGTGGCGCACATCCCAACACTGTGCAGCTGGAACTGATAGGGGAAAACGGGCATACCCTGCAGATGGAAGCAGCCTCTATCGGAGGCGGTAATATACGTATCACACGTTTGGATGGACTGGACGTGGACTTTACCGGGGAAGAAAACACCGTCATCATTCACCATCAGGACATACCGGGGACGATCGCTGTCGTATCGACCATTATGGCCAGGGACCGGCTGAATATCGGTACAATGCAGGTATATCGACGTAAAGCCGGCGGGGACGCGGTAATGATCCTGGAACTGGATGCGGAACCGGCATTGGAAACGCTGAAGGGAATTGAAGGCCAGCGCGGCATTGTCTCTGTGCAGTTCCTGCGCAAACGGGGGGTTTGAGTATGGACTATACATTATCCGAATGGATCGAACAGGCTGGTGAGGAGTCCCTTGCGCATGCTGCCTGCCGCTGTCAGGCGGAAGAAAGCGGAACCAGTGAGCAGATGGTCCGTGAAGCCATGCTGCGAAATCTGCTGGACATGGAAAGTGCCGTAAAAGAAGGCCTGAAACCAGATCTTCGTTCGGTGTCAGGGCTCACCGGTGGGCAGGCTAGCCGATTGTATACGCGGTTTGCCAAGGGCGACAGTCTGAGCGGAGGACTTCTGGGCAGGGCAATCACCTATGCTCTTGCGACGGCAGAATGCAATGCGTGTATGGGACGTATTGTGGCAGCACCGACAGCAGGTTCGTGCGGGATTCTTCCAGGACTGTTGCTCAGCTACAAGGAAGAAAACAACACATCACAGGAGGCACTGGTGGATGCCCTGCTTGTGGCTTCAGCAATCGGCATATCCATTGCAACCCAGGCAACCATTTCAGGCGCAGAAGGCGGCTGTCAGGCTGAGTGCGGCGCCGCTGCAGCGATGGCAGCCGGCGCCCTGTGTGCTCTGGAAGGCGGCAACAATGAGATGTGCATGCATGCAGCTGCGTTTGCGCTTATGAACATGCTGGGCCTTGTATGCGATCCTGTGGAGGGCCTTGTGGAGGTGCCCTGTGTATTCCGCAATGTAGGGGCATGTGGAATTGCAGTGACAGCAGCGGATATGGTTCTCAGCGGAATACGCTGTCCGCTCGAACCGGATGAGGTAATCCTTGCCATGAAGGATGTTGGAGAAGCTTTGCCGCTGGCTCTGCGCGAAACCGGTGACGGCGGCTGCGCTGCCTGCCGTACAGTGCACCGGCTTTAAAGTGATGTGTCCTGCTCGGGGTCTGGAATCTTAATCGCTACATAGGGGCATCGCAGAGCAGGTATCAGAACCGATAGAAAGTCCAGCATGGGCATAACGAGGGTTTCGTCATTTCGGCAGGGATGCATGGCGATGCGGTTGTATGTCATGATTTCTGCATCCAGGGCCAGCATGATGCCATTGGCAGGCTCTGCCAGCAGGCCCAGCGGAGACAGCGCGCCAGGACGTGTGAACATGTCACGCATCATGGTTGCAGGACTTGCAAAACTGAGACGAGACGTGCCGAGAAGTTTGCTGACGACCGAAGTCTTAAAGGGTTTGAATGGCGCCATCAGGAGAAGAACCCGACGATCCTTGGTGGGGGTTTCCAAAAGCAGATTTTTGGCAAAAACAATATCTTCCGCCATAAATGGCTGGGCTACGCAGTCATCCATGGAATACACAGGAGCATGACTGTGACATTCATAAGAGATACCCAGCTGATCCAATTGCTGGAGAATGCTGGAGCGGAAATCTTCTGGGGCTTGCATGATGCAGCCTCCTCTCTGTAACGTATATCGTGCACAAGAATAGCACCAAAATGAACATATTGAAAGGACCATGACAGTTTCTGTGAGGGCGGACAGCGTAAAACGAACTGTGGATCCAGGGGAAAGCTGTGTCTTGCTGTTCCGATGCGATGCCAGACGCTCCAGATGCTTCTGAACGAAAGCAAGATTGAGATAAGGGCCATCCCAGAGAAGCATGCGAAGCGTTACTGATGAAGACGGTCCGCCTGCACTGGAACGGGCGGAAAAGACTTTTACTGATTGTGCCGGTGCGGAGCAAGGCTGACTGGTAAGTTGCCTGGCGGAAGAAATCCAGCATGAACCGTGCTGCCTGCCGGAACAGGATCCGGTTATGGCTGATGATGCAGAAAGACTTATCGGCCATGCGATGTTCAGCCGATTTTCATGGGAAAGTATGCAAGTCAACTGCTGCTTCTCAGTGCTGTGGCAGCCAAGACTGCATTTCAGCGTCAGCACATCTCCAAAACGATTGGAATACGGTTTTGAAAAGAAGCAATCCATGGAATTTCAGGCTGTCATGGCAGAAGGTGATCCGAAAAACTACACTGCGTGAAGCTATGGCACCAGTGCAGATGATGGTATTGTTTCGGGAAGTGCGGATCAGATGCCACATATTTCATGCTTTATGGTGAACAAGCTGGCGCCAGATGGTCCGAGGAGATTGTCAGGACATGCGGAATAGAATATGTATGACATTTATTGAAGGAAAGGAAGACAGCACATGAAGATTCGAGTACTGGACAGAACGCACTGCGTGCTGGCGGAATCGGAGCACGAAGATGAGTGCATGCTCTGTGTCCGACGTGTTTATGAGGAAGGCGACCGCGTGGAAGTGGAAGGCTCTGCTCATATGTTTGTACAGATGGACCAGGGTATCCCGGCAGGCGAGGTCTTTGCTCCGACGGGAACAATGACATGGACCGTGCCGTTCGGTGAGCATCGCCTGGCGTATGCTCCGGGTATCTTTGAAGCAGATCGTCATGTGATCTGCGCGAGGAATATGGAGCACAGCCTGCTGTCATCTGTGCGCAATATCGCCTGCAATCCCTCTGATCTGCGGGGACAGACCGATTTTTACCCTCACTGTACTGCCAATGTGGAGACGCGCAATGAGGCATGCTTCTGTGCACGCAATGTTATTGACGGCATGCGGCTGAACACATCCCATGGAGAATGGCCCTTCCAGAGCTGGGGGATCGGAGCGAGGGAGGACGCCTGGTGTATGCTGGATTTTGGCCGTGAGGTCTGTTTTGAACGCGTGGCCCTGGTTCTGCGTGCAGACTTTCCGCATGATGCCTACTGGACGAAAGGACATATGGTTACAAGCGAGGGCGAAGAATTCACTTTTGACCTTCAAAAAACGGGCGAGAGACAGTGGATTCAGGCGTCTGGTCGTGCACGATGGCTTCGGCTGGAACGGCTGATCAAGAGCGATGATCCGTCAGCTTTCCCTGCACTGATTGAATGGGAAGTCTACGGTAAAGATGCATAATTTCCCGTATGTGACTGCATGTTTTTCTTGCAGGGGTATCTGTTCCATGGTATACTTCGCAAAAGGTACTTCAGTGGTAAGACAGAACAGGAAGGCGAAGGAGGCAAATCATCTATGAAAAGAAGAATCGGAATTCTGACAAGCGGAGGAGACTGCCCAGGATTGAATGCTGCAATCCGCGGTGTAGCCAGGGCTTCCTATGAGATGTTTGACTGTGAGATCATCGGTATCCATGACGGATACCGCGGACTCATTGACGGTGACTGGCAGCTGATGAAAAAGGAACAGTTCTCCGGCATTCTTACCTTGGGCGGCACTATTCTGGGAACCAGCCGCACGCCATTCAGAAATATGCGTGTCATTGGGGACGACAAGGTGGACAAGGTTGCTGCCATGAAGAAGACATATAAAGATCTGAAGCTGGACTGCCTCGTAACTTTGGGCGGCAACGGAACGCATAAGACGGCGAATCTTCTCAGTCAGGAAGGCCTGAATGTTATTGGACTGCCCAAGACCATTGACAATGATCTGTATGGAACAGACTTTACCTTCGGCTTCCACACTGCTATGGATATTGCGACGGATGTGATTGACCGCATTCATACGACCGCTGCCAGTCATGGCCGCGTGATGGTTATTGAGATCATGGGCAACAAAGCTGGATGGCTGACGCTTTATTCCGGCGTAGCTGGCGGCGCAGATGTTATTCTGATTCCTGAAATACCCTATACCATTGACAATGTGGCGAAGGTCGTCGAACAGCGCGCAAAGAACAATAAAGGCTTCACGATCATTGCTGTGGCAGAAGGTGCCATGAACAAGGAAGAAGCCAAGATGAAGAAAAAGGATCGCGAAGCCAAGCGTGCGGAGACCCATTATTCTGCCAGTGCAGACGTGGCTCATCAGCTGTCGGAACTGGTCGGCGTGGAAGCCCGTGCCGTGGTTCCTGGCCATATCCAGCGCGGCGGCACCCCCAGTGCGTATGACCGTGTTCTTTCCACCCAGTTCGGTGTACATGCCGCAGAACTGATCCGGGATGAAAAGTATGGTGTCAGTGTAGCCCTGAAGGGAAATCAGATTACCCACAATGCGCTCAAGGATATCGCAGGTGTACCGAAGCTGGTACCGGAAGATGACCAGATGGTCACCATTGCCAGAACCATGGGCATTTCCTTTGGACGTGAGTGAGTTTATGCGGGCTGCAGTGAAGACGCTGCGGCCCGCTTTTTGAAAGATCGTATGCGGGAGATATTGCTTATGCGTACAACATGGACTGCGGTTCTTCTCATTTTTTTCTGTTTTCTCTGGCTTGTGCCTTTGGGAATAGCAGAGGATGAGATTGAGTTTACCTGGGAAGATTTCGTGGAGCTGGAAGAAGTGCCTGTATATGACGGCGTCGACTGGGATTTTCCGGTGGATCTCAAAGACATGGATCCAGTGATGATTCGACTGGCCAATCAGGACTATCGCCTCTCGAAATCGGATGTCCCGGATCCGCTGGTGACCATGAAACGGCGCAAAGCGAACAAGGACGGAAGCAATGCCAATGGAGGAGTGAACAAGGCATCCTCTGCGGAGATGAAACTACAGGGTGATTGTGCACAGGCACTGGTGGATATGTTTGAAGGTGCCCTGCAGGATGGAATCACGCTGTATCTGAAGAGTGCCTACCGTTCCTATCAGACGCAGAATACGATGTATTACAACCGCCTGGAAAAAAACAACGGAAAGGATGACGGCTGGGTCAGCAAGCCTGGTGCCAGCGATCACCAGACAGGATTGGGATGCGATATTGTTTCGAGATCATGGCGGGATAAGTCACTGAATGAAAAATTCGCAGCTACAGCGGAAGCACAGTGGCTTGTGGCGCATGCTCAGGAATATGGTTTTATTCTTCGCTATCCGTCGGATAAGCAGGATGTAACCCGCATTAATTTCGAACCATGGCATTATCGCTATGTGGGAAAGGCTGCAGCGGCCTATATCATGAATGAAGGAATCTGTCTGGAAGAGTTCCACGAACGCCTGCAGAAAGCCTTGGATGATTATGTAAACAGGGGTGGGAACCCCCAGATAATACAGCCCTATGTGCAGGTCCGTACAACTGAATAGAGATGACGATGCGCAGCCAGGATGATGATGCAATCCTGGCTGTGTTTTTATGCAAACAGAAAAAGTCAGGAAACATCAGAAAAACGAGAAAATCAGTAATATATGCAATAATTACAGAAAAAACAGGGAATTGCTGAAGATTATTGCTTAAATCCGAGTTTGACTTTCTTTGACCTTAAATATACAATATAGCCACGATCTCGAGAGGGATCGGGGGATCCGAGAAGATCCCGAAGAATGAAAGCAACTGCATAAGCAGATTATGAGGAGGTAGGACTTATGATGATGACGATGACACGCAGACCCGCTGCTATTATGGATGAATTCTTCCGTATGCCTTTTCTGGATGATATGCTTGCTTCCAGCCGACAGAACATGAGCATGCGCGTTGATGTAAAGGAAGAACCGGACAGCTATACATTGTTTGCGGAGATGCCAGGGGTAAAGCAGGAGGATATTAACTTGACGGTGGAAAATGACATGCTGACACTGGCTGCGGATGTAAACATGCACAAGAAAGACGAACAGGAACATATGGTATATCAGGAGCGCAGAAGCGGACATATGGAGCGTTCCTTCTCTCTGGAAGGCATTGATCAGGGAAACATCAAGGCCAGTTATGAGAACGGCATTCTGACCATTGAACTGCCGAAGGAAAAACTGGGATGCAGATCCCAGCGCCGGATCGCAATCAGTGCTGCGGAAACGGAAAAGACAGAGAAACAGTCCGAACAGGAAGAAACAGTAAAAGCATAAATGCAAAAGCATAAACCCAACAGACAAACGGGGACAGTAGCTATTCTGTCCCCGTTTGTCTGTTGGGTGTTTTCTCATCATGCAGCATATGACTGATCTTTTCAGCTACTCTCCAATAATTCTTTTCATGGGGCGTAATGGCAGCATCCCGGTTTTGCTTTTGTACAGAGGGCGGCAGAAGAAAGTCGGCTCGGGTCAGACCTTCTAGAATGCAGCGTCGCATTTCATCCAGTGTCTTTTTCTCATGCCCAGCTTCACGGGCAAGACAGAGAAGTTCGCTTCCAACATATTCATACAAGTCATGAATGAAGATGTTTTCTGCTGGGAGATATTTCAGATGAAAAGTCTCACATTCCAGAATATCTCTCAGGAATACGGAATCCTCAGAGGCTTCCTGTATGTACATATAGTACAGACACGCAGATTGTTTGCCGTCTGCTTGTCGGACGATACGTCCCATGCGCTGAATGCGCTGCCGATTGACTGCAGAGGAGCTCATGACAATACCGATATTGGCGTCGGGCACATCAATCCCTTCGTCCAGACAACGGCAGCTGATTAGAATCCGTGTCTGTTCGTTACGGAAATCCTGCAGTATTTTCTCGCGGGTATTCCGATTCATTTCACTGTGATAGAGACTGCAGTCTGTTTCATAGCGGCACAGAAGATGGTAGAGTGCCTCCGCTTGAGCGATGCGTTCACAGAAGACAATGATTCGGTCTGTACGACGCAGGGATTGTATAAGGGAGAGTGCACATTGGGTTCGACTTCTGGCCATAACGGTAATACGTTTGCGCTCATAGGTTTTGACCAGGAACGCCACATAAGGATTGGAAGGATCCATCTGTGCTTCCTTTGCTTTGTGCGTCACGTTTTTTAGGAAGGCGCTTTCGCTGAGACAGGACAGCTCCGGCGCGATCTTTTTGATTTTCTGCAAGGCAATGAAAATCTCGAAACTGATTCGGTCATAAGCTTCCTGCTCCTCTGCCAGAAAGGAAAGCGATATTTCACATATGCTGAAGGGGGAGAGGATTCCATGATACGATGCTTCGGAAAATGAGTAATGGTAGATTTCAGGTCCCAGGACTCTGCGCAGAAAATCATCATCCTGGGTATCAAAAGGAGTAGCGGATAACCCAAGACAGCAATAGAGCGCGGAGTCTGGCATGGCTGTATCGAGAAAATCAAAGATTCTACGGTTTTCCCTGCTCTGATAGTGATGGCACTCGTCACAGATCAGAAGAACTGGCTGAGAGAGCGCGAAGTTTTTCTGGATATGCCGGGAAAGCGTATAACGGGCTGAGTTTATGATATAGACCATAACGTTTCTTGTGGGATCATCTCTGGTTCCACCACCGAAAAAACCGGGGAGCTCTTTTTTGCTACATGCCTGTCGTGCGAGTTGCTGCATCCACTGATAGGCAAGGGGAAGTGTGGGTACGACGACTTTGACCTGAAGAAAAGGATACTTTTTACGCAGTTCTTTTATGGCACTGAGTGCTAGAAAGGTTTTTCCACCGCCGGTCACCACATTTACAATTCCGCGATAATTGTTCTTTTCCCATGCGTTCAGGCAGTCTTTTTGCCATTGATACAGTTCCAATGCGTGCACCCCGTTTCATCATGTCGACAGAGTTCAGTATAGCACAAACAATGGGAAGTAAAAGTAGACATATTCAGTCTTGCCTGTCTACATACCATCATAGTATAATGCATCCGTCTATTTCAAACAGTTGTCAAACAAGAGGAGGCACGCACTGCATGTTGAATTATGAGGATCTGTATACAAACCTTTCGTCTCTTGCCAAGAATCTGCAGGATACAGCTGGAAAGATCACTTCAGCTGCAAAAGCGGTTCAGAAATTTCGTGAGAGCGGCAATTTGACGGAAATGAAAAAAACATTGGAAAATGCCAAGCCATTAGTCGGTACCCTGTCTGAACGAATCGATGCCGTGAGCCAGGAAGTGGACAGCTTTGATACCCATGCGTATTTTGTCAGTGGTGATTTTACCCGCCAGTTCCTGGAAAAGTGTGCGGAAAAGGGCATTGATGTCAAGGAAGGCGAAAAGGGTGTTTATGAGCTTTTCCCATTCAAAGTGCGTATTTACGGCAGTGAAGACCGTGCTGAGGAGATCTGGGTGAACGGAAAGAAGGAGAAAACGTTCCGTCCGGAAGCTGTTGTGGAAAGGATCCGTAAGGAGCGCGAGAAGATATACAATGCCAATTTCAACCAGGGCCCCTTCCTTTCTGAACTTGTGGAAGCCTATGAGACTGTCTGCGCCAAAGAAGGCACCCGTGTGGGTACCAATGTATCCCTGACAAAGATATATAAGGCAATGACGCCTATGGCACGTGCTCGTAAGGAATATGATCAGTTGTCGTTTGCTTTTGATATTGCGAGACTCTATGAGCTTGGACAGGAAAACTGGAAAGCGCCGAAAACGGGAAAGCGTTATTTTATTGGCACCAGCCGGGATGGGAAATCAGGTATTCGCGTGCTTGATCGGAATGGTGTTGAGTCCTATGTTGCCATGTTCCGGGAATTGCAGACCGATGAGTAACGAGGAGACAGACGGGTTATGAGTGAACACAAGAGCGTGTCTCAGGCGGATATTCAGTGTTTGCTGGAAGGCAGTGCACCATGCAGTGATGCTGGAATTGCTGCGGTCACAGTGGGAACGGAAAGACTGTCCGCTTTTCTGCGCGATCAGTATTTGAAGGACTATATTCCTCAGGGCGGAAGCAAACTGAAGTTTGTCTGTGGCCGGCAGGGAGCCGGTAAAACGCATTTTGCCCGTCAGATGATGATCGAAGCGAAAAAGCTTTCTTATCGGGTCGTGCATTTTTCTGCAGCGAATCTGAGCATGCATGATTTCCGAGAGGTTTACCTGGAAATTTTGCGACAGTGTGATATAGATTGTGTCCTGCAGGGCTGTGCACGTGAGGCAGTACGCAGGATGGGGTATGATCCAGATACGATCCGTGCGGGGATGAAGTATGTGGATATGCTAGCCGAACAGGGAGAAGCAGACGGACTGACGCTGCGCAGTGTACGCGACTGTCTGCGAAAAATGTTTATTCGCAATGCGCGTCTGGATAACAGTTTTGCTTACTGTCTCAGTCTCCTTACAGGTGACATCCTGGGCCACCCTGTGCTGGAACCACAGAACCGGGAACTGCTTAAACGCTATCTGCTGGGCGATAAAAATGTGAAGATGTCACAGCTGCGTCCCTTAGGCTTTACGCCGGAAAAAATATCCAAATTCAACGCACGACACATGCTGCGTTCCCTGGCAGAAGTGGTGCATATTGCGGGTTACAGCGGTATTCTGGTCGTCATTGATGATCTGGATGCACTGATCCATACGGCATCGGCGGACAATTCCGTAAAGTATACACCGGCACGGCGACAGGATGCATATGAAAGTCTCCGTCAATTGATCGATGATATCGACAATATGCGATATATTCTCTTTGTTCTGTGCCTGGACAGGGAACTGCTTGACAATGAAGCGCAGGGAATCAAGTCGTATTCTGCTCTGTGGATGCGCATTCAGAATGAAGTGATTGGTAAGCGTTTTAACAGTTTCGCAGACATTCTGGATTTGGACCGGCTGGCGGATGAAGAACTGACGTCGGAGGCACTGGTTTCCATGTCAGAAAAGCTTTCCATGGTACTGATGGAAAATGGCATGCAAGCCTATCCGATTGATCTGCCTATGGCCGATGCGCTCCGTGATCGAGCATGTTATGGTGGTATTGGTCTGCCTTATATGGTAAATCGACAGACATTGACACCGCCGGCTGCGCTGCTGGAAAACAGCCCTGCTGATGAAGATATCCCGGACTTTGGCAAGGACGCGACGGAGACAGGAGAATTCGAAAATGACAGATTTTGAATCGAAACATATCATTGAAGCACTCCGCTCTGGTGTACCGTCCCGCGCAGTGGGAGCTACTTTCTCGGAAGCTCGTCCGGGGATCATGCGTCGCATTCACGAAAAGATGGAGCAGGTGACAGAGCATGGAGAGTCTGTAGGATTCCTGTATAAGGGCGACTATGGACAGGGAAAGACACATATGCTGAATACCATTTTCAGTTTGGCAACAGACGCGAAGATGGTGGTATCGTATGTCTCTCTGGGCAAGGAAACGCCCCTGGATAAGCTTTATCTCCTCTATCACAAGGTGATCACCAATACCTATCTTCCTGGTGCAATGCAGCCTGGATTCCAGGAAATCATGGATAAGCTGACGGAGAGCAGTCCTCTGTCGCTGGAAATGCTGGCTTATTCCGCAAGAGAACTGGAGACAGACAGACTCTATTATCTTCTTCGGGCCTACCTGGGGAGCCAGGATGAAGATGAGAAGCAAATGTTCCGCGCAGATCTGGAAGGGGATTTTGTAGCGGATGCGCTGATAAAAAAGAGCTATCGCCGTGTGACGGGGAATATCGCCAAATTCAGGGATAAGTTTTCCAAACGGCGGCATGCCATGGATTATTTCTGCTTTATGAGTCATCTATTCCATCAGGCAGGCTATGATGGATGGGTGATTCTGTTTGACGAGGTTGAACTGATTGGCCGTATGGGGAAGAAGGCCAGAGCCAGGAGCTACGTGGAAATGCAGAAGTTTTTCAATCCGCTGCCTGGTCTGGAACGGGTTTTCTCTGTCTTTGCGCTCAGCGCTTCGTATGAAAGTGATGTGATTGTAAAGAAAAAGGAAGAGGCGAATATTGCTTCCATCTTTGCTGAGGATCCGGAATCGCTGCAGGCTGCCGAAAACTGCATACAGACTATGATGCGATCTACAGAACTGGCTCCGCTTACTGAAGATGAGATTGCTTCTGTACTTACGAGAATCCAGGAATTCCATGGAAAGGCGTATCAATGGAATCCGTCAGTTACTCCGGAAACACTGCTCAAGGAAACCAAGGGAAGTTCTAACCTGCTGCGTACGAGACTGCGCTGCGCGATTGAGTTTCTGGATCAGCTGTACCTGTATGGTGAAGCAGGACAGACGCGGATTACGGAACTGGGCAGGGAAACGTATGATGTAGAAGAAATTCCGCCATTGGATGAACTGGTTGATCCGGACGAGGAGTAAATAGCAAGGCCGGGGGTATGTCCTCCGGTTTTTGATTTTCTGTCTGCCATGGGCATTGCTGGACAGTAAAAGAATGCAGAATGTGCAGCAATGAGAGGCTTCCAATGTCTGCTATCCATCGCTAATGGCAGCGGCAGCCAAGGATCCGGGACGGAAACAGAGATATGCTGCGGCAGAAGAGAAGACACAGGACAGTTTCGGTGCATCAGATCATATTGGGAGGCACTTGTGTACAAGTGCGGATCCGCCAGTGAACAATGAGGGAGGGAGTGGCACAGCAGAATCAGCCTCTTCGGAAAAGATACTGACAGAAGCCATGAATAGAACTTTCACCTGTAGAATGGCAGAAGTGCTGGAGCAGAATGGAGACCGATTGCCCTCCTTCCGATACGATGATGATCATGGACAGTCTTCTGGTGATATTCTATAATCACTCTGTTTGCGGAAGGAGTCGATAGAATGCGGCTGGAGGAAGGAAAACTGTGTATCAGACATGCAGAGGCGGCGGATGCTCCTTTGCTCACAGCCTGGTGGAATGACGGCACCGTCATGGCTCATGCTGGTTTTCCGAAGGGGCTTGGAACGACCGTGGAAACCGTAGCAGCGTTGATTATGACGGACAGGGATGATACGGGAAGACATCTGATCATTCAGTATGATGAAAAGCCGGTCGGTGAAATGAGCTATCGAAAATGTACAGACAGGACAGCAGAGATCGGAATCAAGATCTGCGATGTCTGTTATCAGAATCAGGGCATCGGGAGAAAGGCATTGCGCCTTCTGATACGCACGCTTTTTTCCATGGGCTATTCACGGATTGTGCTGGATACGAGCCCTTCCAATACCCGTGCCCGGCATGTCTATGAACTCCTGGGTTTTCGAAACATCGGCGTGCGCAGAGATTGCTGGCGTGATCAGAATGGTCAGATGCAGTCAGCAGTCGACTATGCATTGATTCCGGAAGACTTCCGGGACGAGAAACCTCTGACAGAAGAGCAGACACATTATTCAAAGACGGGAAACCGGGAACTGGAATGCATCATACATCCCTTTGGCACATTGCATCCTGTGCGTTTTGTAGTGGTATGCACCTTTGTGGGGGAGGATATGCTTCTCAGTTTCCATAAAACACATAGAGCCTGGGAGACACAGGGCGGTCATATTGAGAAAGGGGAAACACCCGAAGAAGCAGCCCGACGGGAACTGTATGAAGAGAGTGGTGTCGATGAGGCGACGATTCTTCCTGTATGCGATTACTTTGCATATGATCATGCAGGATCCGCCAACGGACGTGTCTATGCAGCGATTTTCTCACATGGAGAAACACTGCCGGACAATGAAATGAGCATGGTAAGGCGTTTTGCACAATTGCCGGATCTTCTGACATACCCGCTGGTGACTCCGGTACTCATGGAAGCGGCGCGGGCCTGTGTGCGTCAATGGAAGGAGCGGGAAGAAAAATGAGGACTCGCAGGGATGCGGTCATGGAATTTACAAAGGCCATGGAACCTTTTTCCATGCATGGATGGATTCTGGAAAAGAATGGACAGGTGCTGTCGGAAGGCGTATGGAAACCGTTCTCGCTGGATCGAATGCATCGGATGTATTCGGTAAGCAAATCTGTGACAAGCCTGGCTGTCGGTATCCTGGCACAGGAACAGAAACTGGCGCTTTCAGACCCCATTGTACGTTATTTCCCGGAGATGCTGTCAGAAAAAACACCGGACCTGCTCAAACAGGTAACCATTCAGCAGATGCTGGAGATGGCGACATGCTATGCAGGCGCGCAGTATCGGGTTACGGATACAGATTGGACACGTCCGTTTTTTGAAGGAAACCCGACGCATGAACCGGGGACGCTATTTTCCTATGATACATCTGCCTCACAGGTGCTTTGTGCGTTGGTGGAAAAGCTGGCCGGTGAGGATATCCTCTGCTTTATGGAAAAGCGGCTCTTCCGCCTGATTGGGATGACCGGTGAAAAAAAGTGGCTGAAAGATCCATCCGGTACGTCTCAAGGAGGCACGGGACTGCTTATGTCTCTGCGGGATCTGTCCCGACTTGCACAGTACATGATGACCGATGGACAGTATATTATACCGGAAGCCTATCTGAAGGCAGCGGTAGAAAAGCATATTGATACCTTGGAAAGGCCTTATCCGGAGGAAAAGTATGGATATGGATGGCAGTTCTGGCGCACGAGATGTGGATTTTCCATGTATGGTCTGGGCGGTCAGATGGCTATCTGTATCCCTGATAAAAAGATGTCTTTGTGTACTGTGGCGGACCTGACCATGAACGGGACAGGCGTTCAGCCTATCTATGATGCGTTCTTTGCGTACCTTTCAGATTTTGACACGTTACCGGAAGGAGATGGGACGGAGAAATCGATGCGTCTGTCTCTGAAGGGCGTGGATGGAACAACTCGCTCGGAAGTCACAGAAATTGTGCTTTCCTCTGGTGCTCTGCCTTTTGACCGAGTGCGGATCTGTGAGGACAGTGTGGCACTGATGGTGGAGGGCAGAGAGTGGACAGTGCCTTATAGTCCGCATACCTATGCGGAAGGCATATTTCCTGTGTGCAGAGATGCCTGTATTTCCAGCGGAGGATGGGTGAGTGAAAATCGGTTTGTTCTTCTGTGTGAACTATGGGGCGACTGGACATGCAGTGTCCAGCTTCAGGTGGTCACGGTAGGGGCCAGAGCTTCCGTACGCCTGCAGTCATCGCTGTACGAATGCATGCAAGGGTGGGAAGGCACAGCGTCAGGAAAGGTCGTGGTTCTATGAGACGCATCAGTATATGGATGCTGCTATGCCTGATTCTGCTCTGGCATGGGATGGCGGGGGCAGAAGGACGAATGCTGCTGGGCCCAGGAAGCACCTGCATGATTGCCGTGGCGGAAGATGGGTCTATCTGGGGCTGGGGGGAGAACGGGAACGGCCAGCTGGGGCTTGGCAGCAAGAAAAGCCCGCTTCAGCCTGTCCGAACCGCAGAAAACCTGGATGGACAGCATGTTGTCAAGGTACGGGGCGGAAAGGCGCATATGCTGTTCCTTCTGGATGATGGCACCATGTATGCCTGCGGGCATAACCAGGAAGGTCAGCTCGGACTGGGTGAAACGGGAAAGGATGTCACGATACCTGCACAGATTTCAGGGCTTTCTCACATTGTTGATTTTGCGGTTGGCCATCAGCACAGTCTTGCTCTGGATGCAGAAGGCTATGTATGGGCGTGGGGGCATAACGACTGTGGACAGGTTGGTGACGGAACAAGGAAAAACCAGCCGGAACCGTTCCGCCTTCCGCTGGAAGATATTGAGGAGATTGCCTGTGGGCGGAAGTTTTCTCTTGCCAGGGCCAAGGATGGAACGATATACGGATGGGGAGATAATGCATACGGACAACTGGGTGATATCAATCGTCTGAAATCCGTGTATGCACCGGAGATACTGCCGATGTCCGGACGATTTCATTCTCTGACATGTGGAAATGCCAGCTGCTTTGCACTGGATGCAGAAGGAAAGGTCTGGGCATGGGGACGGAATGACTACTGGCAGCTCGGGGACAGCAGTGCCAGCGAAAAGACCACAGAGCCTGTGATGGTACAGTTTCCGGAATCGTTTTCCGTCAAGACCATGGATGGGTTCAATATTCATACGGCACTCCTGACGCAGGAGGGGGCAGTGTGGCAGTGGGGCGCCTGTGGACATGGACAGTATGGACTGGGAAAAAGACCCTGGCGTACATTGCCCATCGAAGCATGTCCTGCCCAGGGTGTTATCAGCGTAGCCGTCAACACCTACACTTCCTATATTCTCACGGCGTACGGAGAAGTGTATGCCAGTGGCGGAAACTGGTACGGACAGGCGGGGACGGAAGACCGTATCAGTCATTACGTCATGGAATGGACGGATACAGGGCTCAATCTCATGGCATCGGTATGGGAAAACCCGCAATCATGAAAAATACATATTCAGGAGCGGCTCAGAAACTGCCAGACCGGAAACGAAGAAGAGCGCTCCTGCTGTCATTTGTTGGTGATGGAAAAAGCGTCACAGAATATGCTGCGAAGGCATAGAATGCGCTTGTTGATGGCACTCCCTTTTGAGGAAAGATGGCACCATCAATGGCGGGCTCTTGTCATGACGCGGCTGCTGCCAGGAAAGATCAGTTCAGGGTACCGCTGCGGAGAAGCAGGATAGTGAAGCAGTGTACATGTGACCGCTTTCATCAATCGAGCGAAAGTACTGGCAGACAGTGTATATGGCGAATCCCTGGCAGGAAACAGAAGCGAAGAAATCGTGAATACGGGAATGCAGAGTTTCCCGGGAAGGAACGGATGGATGCAGAAGAAGCATTTTGGCTTGTGGGTGACTATCCTCTGGGTGCTATTCTTTGGGTATGGCAGAGGGGAGGACGTATGGACAGGAGAGTGGCATGCGCAGAAAATGGTCCTTTCTGTCTCTGGGACAACACTGGCCGTGTCTCCTGCCATTTTGGGAATTGAAACGGAAACCCTGAGCATGATGGGTGATGGGACGTATCATGTCTGTCGTGCTTATCTGACAGAGGGCCTGGAAGCTGCGCAGATCCTGGAAGCAGGTTTCTGGCATGTTTCGGAGATCGGTGATGTCATTCTGGAGGATCAGAATGGAGAGATATCGAGTCTGTATCTGGACACGGCAGGGTATCTGGAGCCTGCATATCCGGGAAGCCTGGTTCGCATGTTTTCCTCAGGTGATCGTACAGTGTATACACGGGAAGCGGCAGCGGTAGGAGAAACCATATCGCTGACCATGGCATTTCGAGAGGAATTTGCGGGAAAGTATCATGCAACAGGTTATCTCCGGGGACATACATATATTCCACTGTCTCAGGCACGTATGATGGCAGAGCTTACGGTGACTGCATCGAGCGCTGAACTGAAGACGTGCCTCACAGATGCTGATCAGACAAGAGAAAGCCGACTTTCACGGATATCGACAGGTCAGGATGGATGGCATTTTCAGGATGGGAGCCAGATTCTGGCGCTTGCGGGAGGAAAAACACTGTATCTGTTTCCTTCCGGAGAGGAAGGCCTTTTTCTGGAACGCCAGGCGGACACACTGTCCATCCCTGATGTACTTTGTCAGGCAGGGAAAAGCACACAGGTCATCGCACTGGATGAAAACGGTGCGGCAGTTCAGGGTGTCTGGGAAGTATCTGATAGTGATGTGACGATTTCCGAAGAGGGCGTCATATCCGTTGCGGAGGATTTGAAAGAGGGACGCACGGTACTTGTGACAGTGAGAACAAGTGATGGACGCCTTGGATGCGGTCATGTCAGGATATGTCCCAAGGTCAGGCGTCTGGCGATTTCTCCCGAAGAAGTCGTGGCATACCTGGGACAGACGGAGACTGTGACGTTGACTGCGCAGACACAGCCGGCCGATGCCTATCTTGATGAAAACAGCTGGAAGATCGGGGAACAGACGATGTTCGATGTGCTGGAATCTGAAGCGGATACGCTGATACTTCGACCTTGCAAGGCCGGGAAAACGGAGATCCTACTGAGCTGTGATGGAAAACAGGCAAAAGCCAGTATAACCGTGCTGCTTCCGGTTGAAAGTGTCAGCATTTCCGGGTCGGATACGGTAAGGGCAGGAAGTGCAGCAACATACAGGGCCAATGTTCTTCCAAAGAATGCCGGAAACCAAAAGGTTCAGTGGTCAGTGAATGTCTCCTCTGATATTGCGAGCATTTCCTCCTCTGGATATCTCACCGTAAAAAAAGGCGTATCGGGCGGTACACTCATTGAGGTCACATGCACAGCAATCGGGACAGAAAAACAGGTATCTGCTGTCAAGAAAGTGACAGTCAAACGCTAATCAGACACGGAGTCTTCAAAGGAAGACTCCGTTTTATGAATGCTTCACACAGATGGCAAGCGATGCACTGTGTATCCGGGGCATATTTCCTCCAGCTGTGTGACAAGGTGTGGCATTCTATCATCGAATTGTGCTGTATGGACGAGACGGGTGAGAGATTTCCGGTCGACAGAGGGTACATGGATTCTCTTCGGTTTCCGATGACAGGTGTACAGTGTGGGAATATATCGAATGGGTCGCTTGTGCACTGGATGAAAACGTGTCCTGTGCTTTATCCGGTATGGATGAAAAAGAAAAGGAAAGCCACCGTGACAGTGGCTTTCCATGGGTTGCCGATGGGGATGATGCATACTGCCTCATGCAGCCTATGCTTATTTGGATTCTTCATCTGCCTGAGGAGCAAGCTTTTCGGCGAGCAGAGCTAGAAGATCAACTTCTTCTCCTTCTTCGACGCCGAGGAGCTCTGTCAGGGATGCCTTCAGCGCTGCGGCATCATCCTGTGCTGTCTTCAGTGCTGCTTCTGCAGATTCTGCAGCGGCAGTAAGCTTCTGAACCTGGTCGGCCAGTGCAGTGTTTTCCTTGGTCTTGTCAGCCAGCTGCTTCTCAAGATCCGCCTGTGCCGTAGTAAGCTTTTCAATGGTCTCACTGCTGGTGGTCAGTTTGTCTGTGAGCTGTGCGATCTTCTCCTGATCCCCCTTGGCAGCGTCCGTGAGTGCGGTCAGTTTTTCGGTAAGGCCCTTGATTTCGTCTTCATTGGCAGCGCCGCTTTCGGTAAGTGCCTTGAGCTGTGTTTCCAGTTCGGTAATGCTTGCAGTCAGTTTTTCAATCTTATCATTGTCTTCATCAATGACCTTGGTCAGATCAGTGATATCTTTCTGCGCAGCAGCCAATGCCTGATCAACCTCGGCTTTTGCAGTTGCATCTGCCTCAATTGTTTCATTCAGAGCAGCAACCTGCTTTTTGGCAGCTTCCGCATCATCGGCAGCTTTCTTAGTAAGGTCCTCCAGCTGCTTTTTGGCGGCTTCTGCATCATCGGCAGCTTTCTTGGTAAGGTCCTCCAGCTGCTTTTTGGCGGCTTCTGCATCATCAGCAGCCTTTTTTGTCATATCCTCTAACTGCTTGGTGACATCATCCAGCTTGGCTTTCGCATCTGCTGCATCCTTAGCGGCCTGTTCTTTCAGAGCATCAAACTGTGCCTGCGCTGTCTCAGCCGCATCGGCCGCTTCTTTGGTTAAGGCTGCCTTTGTGTCTTCCAGTTCCTTCTGGACAGCGGCGGCCTGCTTCTTCATATCCTCGATAGTTGCCTGTGCATCAGAAAGTGCCTTGTTGCTTTCCTCTGCCGCTGTATTCAGACTCTCGATCTGGGTATCCTTTTCCGTTGCGGAGCCTGTAAGGGAGGCAATGGTTTCCGATGCAGTCTTGGCTTCCGCTTCCAGCCCGGAGATCTTCTCCGACAATTGCGTGCTTTCCTCTGTGAGCTTGGTCAAAGAAGCCTGTGCTTCATCCAACAGTGTCTGCTTAGCGGCAGCATCATCGGTGGCGGATTTCAGGCTGTCAGTCAGTTCGGTAATCTGGCTGGTAAGGGATGCTTTGTCATTGCTCAGATTCTGGATTCTTCCGTTGAATACCAGACATACAATCACCGCAATAACAAGCAATGCTACACAGGCTATCTGCAGATACTTTTTCACAATGATGGCACCTCTCTTTTCTGTCGTTTGGGTTTCATGTAAATATGGGAGAATATGAGACCATTATATACCAAAAGTACTACAATGCAAGGTAGAAAGGATGAAAAACAGGAGAAAAGCAGGGTGAAAAAAGGGGAAAAGACATTTCGTCTTTTCCCGGATCGTTCAGCGCTCTTCGCGGAAGTAGGGGAGTCCCAGGCTCTGCGGAGGCTGATTTTCACGCTTATTGCGCATGCTGGTCAGAATCAGCACGATAATGGTGACCACATAGGGCAGCATTTTATACAGTTCCTTGACAGCCAGATTCATGCCAGAAGGAATATACATATGCAGAATGTAAAGCCCGCCAAAGAGAATGGAAGCAAGGACACCTACATTGGGCCGCCAGATGGTAAAGATTACCAGGGCGATGGCGAGCCAGCCGCGGTCACCGAAGGCATTATTGGACCAGACGCCGCTGGCGTAGTCCATGACGTAGTACAGTCCGCCAAGCCCCGCAATCATACTGCCGGTGCAGGTGGCGACATATTTGTAACGGCTGACATTGATACCCGCTGCGTCTGCTGTTGTAGGGCTTTCTCCCACGGCGCGCAGATGCAGTCCGGCACGGGTGTGCCGTAGTATAAAAGCAGCGATCAGCGCTATGGCAATGGCCAGATAGGTCAGAAAACCATAGGAAAGAAAGATTTTTCCAAACCAGCCCAGGTCCTGGGCAAACGGCAGGGAACGATGGAAGAAACTGCTGGTGGCGGAGAGGGCAATAGAGGGAACGGCAGTTCCGGACAGTTTGATCAGAGACCCGCCGAAGAAATTCCCGATGCCTACCCCAAATGTGGTCATGGCCAGACCGGTCACGTTCTGATTGGCGCGAAGAGTTACTGTAAGGAAGCAGTAGATCAGTCCCATCAGGAGCGAACCCAGCAGGCAGGCGCAGAGAGGAATCATAATTGCCGGAAAAGCGTGGATGGCATCTGGTGAAGGAAGGGACTGCTCATAGAAGAAAGCGCCTATGACACCACAGATACCGCCAACATACATGACGCCTGGAATTCCCAGATTCAGATTACCCGATTTTTCCGTGAGCGTCTCTCCTGTGGATCCGAACAGCAGCGGAATGCCCTGCATGACGGCACGCGGGATAAAAGAAACAAAATCAAACATGGGTCTGTGCCTCCTTTGTGCTGGACTTACGGATCCGAATCTGGTAAGCAATAAAGAATTCACTGCCGATGATAAAGAAGAGGATAATACCGGTAAGAATATCGGAGAAAGACTGATTCAGACCAAAATTGGTGGATATTTCGCCAGCACCGCGCTCGAGAACAACCAGCAGGAAGCTGGTAAGAATCATCCACAGCGGATTGAACTTGGCAAGCCAGGAAACCATGACGGCAGTAAAACCGCGTCCGCCTACTAAGGTTGTGGTCAGCGTATGATTCGTGCTTCCCACCAGAAGCAGGCCGGCGATCCCGCACATGGCACCGGAAAGAAGCATGGTGCGGATAATGACGCGCTCTACTTTAATCCCAACATAATGGGCGGTCTTTTCGCTTTCACCGACAACAGAGATTTCATAGCCATGCTTGGAAAAGTTGAGATAGATGAACATAAGCACTGTCAGGACAATTACTAACACTACATTGAGCATGTACTTTTGCCCGCCTATGACAGGCAGCCAGCCGAGTTCCGTATTGGGATTGATAATGCCGATCTGGCCGGAGCCCTTGGGACTTTCCCAGACAACACAGAAGTAAGCGACCAGCTGTGTGGCGACATAGTTCATCATCAGCGTGAAGAGCGTTTCATTGGTGTTCCATCGGGACTTAAAGAAGGCGGGAAGACCACCCCAGATAGCACCTGCCAGCATGGATGTAAGTACCATGCACAGGATAATGGCCCAATTGGGAAACACATTTTTCAGAAGGATCATGCAGGCAGCGCTGGCAAAGCAACCCATCAGCGCCTGGCCCTCGGCTCCGATATTCCAGAAGCGCATCCGGAAGGCCGGAGTCACGGCCAGAGAAAGGCAGAGAAGCATGGCAACATTCTGGAAAGTAACCCAGAGCTTACGGGTTGTGCCAAAGGAACCATAAAGGATTGTCTGATAAATGGACAGCGGGTTTTCTCCGGTCATCAGAACGCTGATGATGGCACATACTACAAGTGCAACGAGAAGGGCGACCAGTCGGATGAGCATGGCCTTATACCACACCAGCGAGTCACGCTTGGATATGTGGAAAAGGGGTTCCTGATTCTTACTGTGCATGCGTATTCCCCTCCGTTCTTGTCATCATCAGGCCGATTTCCCGCTTGTCCGCCTGTTCACCGGGGACAATGCCGCTGACTTTGCCGCCACAGAGAACAAGTATGCGGTCAGAAAGGGCAAGCAGTACGTCCAGATCCTCGCCGACATAGATCACGGCTACCCCCTGTTTCTTCTGCTGATTGATCAGGTCATAGATCGTATAGGAAGAATGGATATCCAGACCGCGTACTGCATAGGCAGTAAGAAGAACTGTCGGAGCGGAGGTGATTTCGCGTCCAACCAGGACTTTCTGTACATTGCCTCCGGAGAGCCGGCGCACGGGTGTTGACAGACCGGGCGTGGAAACCTCCAGTTCCTCAACGACATTTTCTGCTACATGCTTCGGTGTCTGACGGTCAGTAAAGATGCTGTGGCCGGAGCGGAAGGATCGCAGCATCATGTTGTCCGTAAGGTCCATGTTGGCAACAAGTCCCATACCCAGTCTGTCTTCCGGGACGAAGGAAAGAGAGACGCCCATCTGCTGAATACTCAGAGGATCTTTTCCCAGAAGTTCCTCATGCTCGCCGGAATCGTCGATGTACATTACAGATCCGGCTTCTGTTTTCTGCAGTCCAGCGATGGCTTCGAGGAGTTCTTTCTGTCCGGAACCGGAGATGCCGGCGATACCGAGAATTTCACCGGAATTGGCAGTAAAGGAAACATGGTCCAGCTTAAGGATACCTTCCTCGTTGCGCACAGTCAGATCCTTCACCTGCAGACGTGGTTTGGGATTGACAGGTGCTGGACGTTCAATATTAAGCGTCACCTGGTGTCCGACCATCATGTTGGTCATATCCTGTGCATTGGTCTGCTGCGTGGGAACATCGCAGATATACTCGCCATGCCGCAGAACAGCTACCCGGTCAGACAGGGATTCCACCTCATGCATTTTGTGCGTGATGATGACAATGGCTTTGCCATCGTTGCGCATGTTGCGGAGCACTGTAAACAGCTTATCCGTCTCCTGAGGTGTCAGCACGGCTGTGGGCTCATCCAGAATCAGAATATCAGCCCCACGATAGAGGACCTTGACAATCTCCACGGTCTGCTTCTGGGAAACGGACATATCATAGATTTTCTGATGCGGATCCACCTGAAAGCCATATGCGTCGCAGATCTTGCGGATTTTTTCAGCTGCGGCCTTGAGGTCCAGTCTGCCGGGAAGTCCCAGAACAATATTCTCGGTTGCTGTGAGGACGTCGACCAGTTTAAAGTGCTGATGAATCATGCCGATGCCCAGGGAAAAGGCATCCTTGGGAGAGCGTATGACCACTTCCTTGCCGTCAATAAGGATCTGACCTTCATCGGGGAAATAGATACCGGAGAGCATGTTCATGAGCGTGGTTTTGCCGCTTCCGTTTTCGCCCAGAAGAGCAAGAATTTCACCGCGGTAAATATCCAGACATACATCATGGTTTGCATAGACGTGACCAAAGTGTTTTCCGATATGCCGCATGCTGACAGCGGGGATCTTCTGTTCCAAAGTACTGCCTCCTCAGGTGGTGATTTGCTTCAGAAAAGAGAAAATACCGCAAAGGGCAGTACGGTTTACACCGCGCTACCCCTTGCAGTATGGTCATTGCAGGGACTACATAAAGTCAATCTCAGGCGCCCAGGAGAGAAATACCATCGATGTCAAGATCGAAGTAAGGTGCAGAGCGATACTCAGACTCGTGGAAATACCCGTCGGCGATAACTTCGGTTTCGGGCTGGAAATCGCCCATGTCATCCACGTCAGCCAGATAGCTGGTCAGGGTTTCACCGTTCACGGTAAAGGTGGCAGTGTCATAGACCTTCAGGGAACCGTCTTCCAGAGCCGCTTTGACTTCCTCAAGCTTTTCCAGGGTACCGGCCGCAGCGGCATTTTCGTTGATTTCGGACAGCTCGACAGAACTGGTCTGAATGGTGCCGGTCCAGTCGGTAGCAATCTCTTCACCGTTGACGACACAGTTGATGGCATACTCAAAGTAGGGTTCCCAGTTGATGCGGGAGGAAACAATGAAGGTGTTCGGGCAGGCAGCCACAGTGGAACCATTGTAGCTCACGTCAGGGATACCGGCATCTTCGCAGGCAGTAGGAGCACCCATGGAGTCTGCGTGCTGGGAAATCAGCTTGGCACCATTGGCGATGAGGTTGTTTGCGCCTTCCTTTTCCAGCGCCTCGTCATACCAGGAATTGGTGAAGGTCACTTCCATGGTAACGGAGGGGCAGACATAGCGGGCACCCAGGAAGAAAGAAGTATAGCCGGACTTTACTTCGGCATAGGGATAAGCACCGACATAGCCCATCTTGGCTTCCTCAGCGGTGAACTGACCGGCTTCGATCATTTCGTTCAGCTTCAGACCGGCGGCGACACCCGCCAGGAAACGGCCTTCATAGATGGACGCGAATGCGTTGTGATAGTTGGCAAGGCCGACAGTATGAGCCTGCGTACCGGTGGCATGCAGGAACTCAACATCCGGGAATTCCTTAGCAGCCTGGATCATGTAGGATTCATGGCCAAAGGAATCGGCAAAGACGATGTTGCAACCGGCGTCCACAAGATCAGCAGCGGCTTCGTAGCAGGCTTCGCCTTCGTCGATGTTGGTCTTGAGCACATAAGCAACCCCGAGCTTTTCACAGGCAGCCTTGGCCGCATTGAGGAAGTTCAGGTCATAGGTGGAGTTTTCGTCATGCAGGAAAATAAAACCGATCTTGATGTTCTCCAGCGCAATGGGAGCACGATCTGCCATTGCCAGGGCACAGGACAGACAGAGAACCAGGGCAAGAACCAGGGCGACAAGCTTCTTCATGAGACAGTCTCCTTTTCTAAATAGGTTCAGATGGGATGTGTCAGGCGTATGTCAGGATTCAAAAATCCGAACATTCGTCATAAAAACAAAGCAATCGTACACGAAATTGTCGGCAAAATCAAGGTGCTTTCCATACTTTTTTCGGTATATTATACGAACTTTTCAGGAAATGTGGAAAAGGGCAAGATTGACACCGAAGCGAGCACTCCTGGCACAGAAAACACGGGCGTGCTTCAGTGATCCTTTTCCGAGAGCAGCGATGCAATGGCATCAGAAAATGTGGGAAGTTCATGTCGGATTCGGGCAAAGTGTCCATCCCTGTGCAGGAAAACATGGGAGGAAGAAGCGCTGCAGACGGTCTGACCGGCTTCATTTTCCATCTGATATTGAATGTCCATGCGAACGCCGTCAAAGGCTGCAACGGATACGCAGACGGAAACATGCTCTCCAAAGTGCAGTGGATGACGATACGTACAGGATAGCGCTGTGACCGGAGAAAAAATGCCAGCTGCCTCCATCGTCTGATAGGGGAACCCCAGCTGATTCAGAAAGTCGATCCGTGCTTCTTCCATGAATCGGATGTAATTGCTGTGATGAACAATGCCCATCATATCCGTTTCATAATACTGTACTGTATGCAAATAGGGTTTCATATTCATGCCGGTAGCCTCCTCTGCTGTCTATACTATACAGCGCCTGCAGAGGTATTAATAAGCGGATAAAGCGAAAGTACACAGAAAGAACAGTACAGAAGGGAATGGCGCGGAACGGACAAGTTGACAAGAAAAGAGACGGATGCTACCATGCCAGTAACGCAGAGAACTGGACGCGCACAGCCCAGAGCGCCCAAGAGAGATGCCGGATGGTGGAAGGTATCGCGCAGGCTGTGGGAAATCACCAGGGAGCGGCAGCCGTGAGGGAAAGCGTAGCGGCTGACGGTAGGCCCGATACAGCTATATCCGGTCAAGAGGGCACCCCGGCAGGGTGAACAAGAGTGGTACCGCGGAAGCATGTCTTTCGTCTCTTGCATGCAAGGCGCAGGCAGGGGAGGAAAGTTTTTTTGTATCGTGCCATCCGATGAAACATGGTGCACAGCCGCAGTCGCAGAGCGATCAGACGGTGCAATAGATACACACAAATGGATGAAGAGGTGGGTACACATGCAGAAGATTTATTACCAGGCAGATTGCGATCTGTCCAAGCTCGCTGACAAGACCGTGGCCATTATCGGCTATGGGTCCCAGGGGCATGCGCATGCGCTGAACCTGAAGGAAAGCGGTGTAAAGGTGATTGTGGGCCTCTATGAGGGCAGCAAAAGCTGGCCGAAGGCAGAGGCTGCCGGACTGCAGGTTATGACAGCGGCAGAGGCTGCAAAGAATGCGGATATCATCATGATTCTGATCAATGATGAGAAGCAGGCCAAGCTTTACAAGGAAAGCATCGAACCGAACCTGACAGCGGGGAAGACCCTGGCGTTTGCACATGGATTCAATATTCACTTTGGCTGCATCAAACCGCCGAAGGATGTCAATGTCATTATGATTGCCCCGAAAGGTCCTGGCCACACTGTGCGCAGCGAATACCAGGCTGGCAAGGGCGTTCCCTGTCTGATTGCAGTGGAGCAGGATGCTACAGGAGATGCACTGGAGATTGGTCTGGCCTATGCGCTGGGTATTGGCGGGGCACGTGCAGGCGTTCTGGAGACGACTTTCCGCACCGAAACGGAAACGGATCTGTTCGGTGAGCAGGCCGTTCTGTGCGGCGGTGTCTGCGCTTTGATGCAGGCCGGTTATGACACGCTGGTGGAGGCTGGTTATGATCCGCGCAATGCCTATTTTGAGTGCATTCATGAAATGAAACTGATTGTTGATCTGATTTATCAGTCCGGCTTTGAGGGCATGCGCTATTCGATCTCCAATACTGCGGAGTATGGTGATTACACCACGGGACCCAAGATCATTACAGAGGAAACCCGCAAGACCATGAAGAAGATCCTCAAGGATATTCAGGATGGCACTTTTGCGAAGGATTTCCTGCTGGACATGTCCGACGCCGGTTCCCAGGTACATTTCAATGCTATGCGCCGTCGTGCGGCAGAGCATCCCAGTGAAAAGGTGGGACGTGAGATCCGCCAGCTTTATTCCTGGAGCGATGAAGACAAACTGATCAATAACTGATCGAAAACGGATTGCCCGGGCTCCTGCCCGGGCAATTCTTACCAAATGAGGATACGAAATGGAACAGTTGATGAATCTGGACCGCGTATACCGTGCCAGCTATGCACTTCGGGACGTGGCGCTGAAAACGGATGTGCTTCTGGCACCAAAGATCTGCCCTGGTGCGCAGATATATCTGAAAACGGAAAACCTGCAGGTAACAGGCTCGTTTAAAGTACGCGGAGCTTACTTTAAGATGTCACAGCTCTCCGAGAAAGAGAAACAGCGCGGTGTCATCGCATGCTCCGCCGGAAATCATGCACAGGGAGTGGCATTAGCTGCGCAGCGAAACGGTATCCATGCCGTAATCTGCCTGCCGGACAGTGCGCCGATTGCGAAGGTGGAGGCTACACGCTCCTATGGCGCGGAGATATGTCTGGTCGAGGGTGTGTATGATGATGCCTATCAGAAGGCACTGCAACTGCGGGATGAGCACGGATATACCTTTATTCATCCGTTTGATGACCCGGATGTGATTGCCGGGCAGGGAACCATTGCGCTGGAACTGGCCGATCAGCTGCCGGACATGAATACCGTGGTAGTACCGGTGGGCGGAGGCGGCCTCATCTCCGGAATGGCGTATACACTCAAGTCACTGAATCCGAATATACGCGTGATTGGCGTACAGTCTGCAGGTGCGCCGTCCATGCTGCGCTCCATAGAGGATCATGCGATCGAAACACTGGACACGGTGAAGACCATCGCTGACGGAATCGCAGTAAAGCGTCCAGGTGATCTGACCTATGATCTGGTGTCGCGCTATGTGGATGAAATTGTGACCGTTACGGACGATGAGATTGCAGCAGCTATTCTGACGCTGATGGAACAGCAGAAACTGGTCACTGAAGGAGCCGGCGCTGTATCCGTTGCGGCAGCCATGTTTGGCAAGGTTGACGTGAGCCGCGGAAAGACAGTGTGTCTGCTTTCCGGAGGAAATATTGACGTTACGATCCTCTCGCGAGTGATTGGACGCGGACTTCTTATGTCTGGACGCAGCTGTCAGCTTACCATTGAACTGGTGGATAAGCCGGGTCAGCTTCAGACAGTGTCCCGTGTGATCGCGGAGCAGGGAGGCAATGTTACCCGTGTGCACCACGAGCATACCAATGAGGGATCAGATGTCAACGGATGCTATCTGACGGTGCAGATGGAAACACGTAATCATGCACATATTGCCAGTATTCGCCAGGCATTGCAGGACGCGGGACTTGTGATTATTGATTGATAAAGGAGATTCCTATGATTGAGACAATTGCCACAAAAAAGGCGCCTGGAGCGATCGGGCCTTATTCTCAGGCCAAGAAGTGTGGAAACATGGTGTTTACGTCCGGACAGATTTCGCTGGATCCGGCAAGCGGACAGATGGTGGGGACTGCCATCGGCGAACAGACCGCGCAGGTAATGAAGAATCTCTGCGCCGTTTTGGAAGCCGCAGGGACAGATTTTGATCATGTAGTGAAAACCACCTGCTTTCTTTCAGACATTGCGGACTTTGCTGCATTCAATGAAGTCTACGGAGCATATATTACATCGGCTCCAGCCCGCAGCTGTGTGGCGGTGAAGGACCTGCCCAAAGGTGCGCTGGTCGAAGTGGAGTGTATCGCCGCAATAGAATAAACAGGAAGATCGCAGTGCACGCAATTGCTTTGCAAATCGCACAAAAAGCGCAGCCTTTGGCACAGTTCGATTGTGGACTGTGCCTTTTCTGTACTATGGCGTACTGTCAGGGAACGCAGCTGAGAGAAGACAGCCAGATCATTCGTAAGCGTAAAATAGACACCCGTTCCCAAAACTTTCAGATGCTGCTGCAAATCAGCAGTGTCCGAAAGTTTTTTTTCAGTTTTTTGAAAAAAGTACTT
>CACWXY010000045.1 GCA_902764915.1 uncultured Eubacteriales bacterium
TACACAACAATGGGGCATCGATTGAGGGAGTTCTCTCGATGCCCCATTATTGCGCATTCATTACATGTGCGGAAGGTGTGGTTCTATTTTACGCTTACGTCATAACGGACGATATCGTGGCAACCGCTGACTGTGCATCAGATGAAAACTCCCAATATCGGGATGCCCAAGGACGGTACAGGAACTTGAAGAAACACAGATAAGGACAGCCTTTCTTGCAGCCGCCGTAAAAGGCATGAACGAGAGGATATGTGCATACAGACATGCTCTTCCTTTCAGCAAAAGGTCAGGGGAGGAGGAGAGCCGGCTGTTTGATAGTGCCAATTGCATTCTTCGAAATGTGCTTTTAGGAAGATGGCTTTTCTTTCGGCTGCGGTCTGCCTGTTGAGGAAATGTATTCGATTGTTCTCAGCAGGAAAAGGAAAACATAGGGAGAATCTACAACAGAAGAATCCTTTTTATGATGGAGGAAAGAGCAATGCGCGAGATTCCAAAGGGCTATCTTGAAAAAGCAGGCACACAGGGCACGATTCAGAAGATTCCTTATGGTGAGAAATATGTGCTTCTGTATTGTCCCAAGGGAGAAGCCAAGAGTATTTTTTACCTGATTCATGGCGGCGGTGGAAACCAGGAACGGTTTTTCTGTCCCGAATTTCTGAACATGGTCGATCATATGATTGAAACTGGTGAACTGGAGCCCATGTATATTGTATCTCCCACCTACTATGATCCCGGGGAGACGGACAAATCGCCAGGGCATTCCGGTACTGCGGTAGCCAAGTTCTCAGCAGAACTGCGCAATGCAATTATTCCAGCAGTTTCACAGTACCTGGGGCAGACATTCGACCGAACCCATCGCGCCATCGGTGGTTTTTCCATGGGTGGCGTAACTACATGGTATGCATTCCTTGAGGCACTGGATCTCTTCTATTGGTTTATGCCCATGAGTGGTGACTGCTGGGCCATGGGGGAAAAGGGAGGCGGTGATCATCCTGATGAGACCGCGAAAGCGCTGTATGATGCCGCCAGCCGGCAACCTGAATGCGATTTCAGAATCCATGCCATGACGGGCACCAAGGATATTGCTTTCCCCAACCTGGATCCACAGATGAAGGCTATGGAAAAGTACCCGGATGTTTTCGGAAAACGTGTGCGGTATGAGACGCTGGAAGGCGGTGTGCATGACTATGATACGATCTTCCGTTATCTCTATCATGGTATGCCCGGACTCTTTCAGGCGCCATAAGTCTGCCGATGATCTGCATTGCTAGAATGACACCAGATGCTGGTGTATACCGCCTGCAGGAATGCAATCCTGCAGGCGGTATTTGTCTGTAACAGAATGCATTATGGCAGGTCGACTGTATGTATTGGCACGGCCTGTGTCATGTCTGCATGCCCATCCATCACCGGTGCCAGATACAGTTCATCGGGAATGTATTCGATATATGGATAGAGAAATTCTGCCCAACTGCTGCTGTATCCGTTCTGCCCGGAATGCCCCGGGAAGAGCGGCAGACCCTGACCGTCTACCAGTTCAAGTTTGGATATCCAGCCGCCGAAGACATCCATGCCGCTACAGGTCCATAGAAGGTTGCCTTGCTCATCCCTGTAACTCTCGCCGTTTTCCTGGATGAAAGCGTCCATGGCGTCAGGATTTACCTGGAGATCCAATGTAATATAAGTCATGAGCGGGGAAAACGCGACTTCCCGGACCTGGGCGGTAACGAATGGAAGTACAGCAGCTGTATCAGGTGTCATGGTTCTCACCTGCGACAGAATATCCTTTGCGTCATAGCAGAATGTGAGAACACCGTGTTCGGGCAGGTTATACATACCTTTTTCCCGATCAAACAGTGCTTTTCGTTCTTCCGGGGTAAGCAGGCTGCCGATGGGAAGCGTGATCTCTGTAGGGCCTGATATTTCAACTTCTTCATTGTCCAATCGCCAATATTCCGTTACTATGATTTCCCCGGGGATATGGCTTCCCTGATAAACGCCGCCGGAGTTATCCGGTATGTCGATCCCGCGTCCATTGATCCACAATTGATCAAAGTTCCAGCCCACCTGATGCGCATGGAGAAGTTCGAATGCATCATCGGGGAGCCCTTCTACAATTGTTTCTTCTGTCACACCATCAGGGAGATGGTCCCCCCACGTTGCCTTTGCGGTTATGCCCAGCGGTTCATCCACGTCCAGCATACGGTAGCTGTATTGCATCAGAAGTGTACGCCCGTCGTATCCTGCTTCACGAATTGTGATTTCCACATTATGGATGGTTTCCTGAAACAGCGATGCCTGCATAAGCGGATCTGCATACTCCGTCGTGCCCTGGCCTGTCATAAAGGACAGCGCGTCAAACATGTGCCAGTGGACAGCTGCGAGCGCAGCATCACAAAGCAGAACCGCCAGCCCGGCGGCACAAGCAAGAGCGCGGGACGAGTATCGTCCTGCGGTGCGCAAGGCCTTTTTCGTGGATTCTTTCCTATGCGCCTCCTCCGAAACAATCCTTTCCAGCGTTATCGCCATGCATTTATGGAAATGGGCGGAAGGTTCCGGGGTTATACATGTCAGCTGTTGTTTGAATTCCTGTCTGTTCATAGTTCGTCCTCCCAATCCATGCGGAGTGTTCTGCTCAGCTGCCTGCGTGCACTGCGCATGCGGGTTTTTACTGTCCCAGATGGCAGACCCAGCATGTGGCTGATCTCCTGTACACTGTATCCGTCAACATAGTAGAGGGTAATGAGAAGTCTGAGCGCAGGTTTCAGATGTTGCATGGCTTCCATAACCGGCATTTCCAAATCCGGCATTTCCGTGAGTACAGTATCTTCTTCCAGCGGGAAAAAACTCCATTTCCGGCTTCGACGAAGCATATCCTTGCATCGGTTGGAAAGAATGCGGGTCATCCATGGGGTAAACTGACGGATATCCTTTAAGATGTCTCACTTTTCCCATGCTCTGATCAGTGCATCCTGTACAGCGTCCTCCGCATCCTGCTCATTGTTCAGGTATGCCCGCGCGATACGATAGAGCAGTTTTTCGATTCGCTGGATTTCTGTTTGAAACATGGCTGCATTCACGATAATGCTCCCCTTCAGGTTTCATTGGTATGCGCATCCATTGGCCAGATGAATGCCGGTTCTGCCTATCAGACGACTGAGGAAAGGCTCAGGTTTTCGTTTGCCTTAAAAATGGTTTTACAGCCCAAAGGTGGCAGAAGAGAAAAGTCTTTGGTACGCATGAAAAAAAAGGAGTGGGATTTCCCATTCCTCTCTATAGCCCTGTGCACTGAGCATACTATCACGCAGAGCATTCATTTTTCCCGAGAACGCAGTTCTCTGTCTTCAATGCTGTACCATTTTTGATCACAGACCCATGCCAGGTAATCTTCGCGTGTCAGAATACTGGAATCAATGCGCTTTAGTGCACCGTCCCATGGACGGGTCAGAGCAAAGGTACTGTCAAAGCGAAAGCCAAAGAAAGCAGCCAGCTTCTTCGATGATTCATTATCCCGGAAACAACTGTAGCGGAAATCTACAGCCGTGCATGTGCAGAATGCATACTCCAGCAGAAGTGCAAGAATTTCTCTGCCAAACCCATGATGCTGATATTGCGGTCCGATACAAAGACCGGCTTCCTCGAAGTGTCCGGGCTGTTCTTCACGGATCGCACACATCCCGATCGCTTCATCGGTGTCGCGGAGAGCGACCAGCCATGCAGGATTGGTCTTCTGGAATATGATGCTTCGTCGGCATCTGTCCTGTGCTTCTTCCGCAGTAAATGTAGGTGTAAAAAGCATTCTTTGATACACGAGGGGATTTCCCCATACATGTTTCCACATGGAGATAGCATCCGTCATTTGTGCTTTGCGAAGGCGAATGTGTGCGCCTTCCAGAACCGAAGAAGTGACTGTCATAGGTCCCTCATTTCCTCAGATATGCGATAATCAGGCTTTGTCTGCAATGCCTTTCATTGTTTTTCCTTGCGGCAACCGTGAAAAGTCTGTATTTACCAGTCCTCTATACCGTCAGTCATGTCGGAGCTCACCTGCTCCAGTGCTTTTTTGGCAACATCAAAGGAAAAACCGCGTCGGACAAGCATGGCGGTGATTCGCTGTGCAGTCTTGCGGGGATCTTCTCCGGCCCGGGGGTGGGCCAGCTGTCTCTGAACGAGGGATATGGCACCTTCCAGCATTTCTTCCTCCGGGACTTCGGCGAGCGTTTCACGGATGGTATCAGCATCCACGCCTTTTTTTCTGAGTTCACGGGCAATCCGATACTGTCCGACTTTGCTTTCCACACGCTGCTGGGCATACATCTGCGCGTAGTCCTGGTCATTGAGGATATGGGATTTCTGGAGCTTGTAAATGACCATTTCCGTGGTGGAAGGATGATATCCTGCATGCTGGAGCCGGGCTTCCAGTTCCTTTTCTGCATACGCTCGCTGTCCCAGCAGGGTCACTGCATATTCCAGACATGGCTTGTACTGTTTTTCCAGCAGAAAGTTATCGTACTGTTCCCGGTTCAGTTCCATCCCTGGTTTCAGCGGCCACTCTGTCAGAATGGAATGGGTGATATAAACCGTCTCCTCGTCAAAGACAACTTTATAGACGCGCCGGACTTTTTCAATGCTTACAACTTCCATGTCTTCATCTCCTCAAGTGCCCATGTCAGAATATCGAGATTGCACCGTCCCATCATACCGATGCGCTCTTCTGATGCACCGCCTGTCAGGAATGTTATGCAGTTTTCCTCGTCAAAGAATGCACCATGAACACTTCCATAGGCAAATCCCTGGTGCCCATAGAGTGCATGCGGAGACAGACGGGAATCCCTGACAATGAGCAGACCGAGACCGTACGAGAGGGTAGGGGAAGCGGCACCATATGTACTGTGCTCTGCCTTCATCTGGGCAATGGAAGCTGCTGAGACAAGAGGGACACCACTGTCACACATGCCGCCGCGGGCGATGCACCGAAGAAGACGCGCGTAACTTTCACAAGTCACATACAATGCGCCCTGTGTGTACCCGAAATGCGTAAGCGGGGATGGAATGTCCGGGGGAAAATGCGGGGTGTTTCGTGATAGTGAAGATACAGCATAGGGAAGAACACGGACAGGGAGCAGCAGACGGTCGACAGACACCTGGTTTCGATCCAGCGTAGCGTTCATGGCAAGCGGGGCAAAGATCAGATGCTCCATTGCCTCGGCAATCCCCTCACCGGTTACATGCTCGATAGCACACCCCAGCAGACCGTAAGCAAAATTGCAGTATAGAAAGCATCTGTCCGGGACGGAATACTGGATGTTCGGATCATCCAGAACAGTCATGTATGTCCCTTCATCCCGCAGTACCTGGTCCGTCAGAGGCGTATCCCGCAGTCCGCTGCGATGAGACAGAATATGCCGGAGTGTAATTCCCTTCAGTATGCTATGGGCCTGGGGGAGAAAAGCATTGATCTCCTCATCCAGATCCATGCTGCCCTTTTCACACAGCCGAAGGATGCCCAGTGCGCTTGCAGTCTTTGTCAGAGAAGCTGCGCGAAAAACAGTGCTCTCGCTGACGACGCGACGTGGTTCACGAAGACTTTCGTAGACGGTGGCGCATTTTCCGTTTTTCTCCATCTGAAGGGCGGCTCCGAAGACGTGATGCCGGCTGAGAATGGCAGTAAGGTCCTGCTCGTGATCATGCGGGATTCCTTTCGATTGCAGGGTCAGCTGTTTTCTCACAGATGGTGCGAGAAAAGGGAGTGCAGTATGATAGATAGCGTTTTTCAGTCGGGTTGTTGGCATCATAACCTCCGAATCGTAAGCAGGCAGTGAAAGACAAGGGCCCAAACAGCCGAAAAGACAAGGGTTGACAGGGACTGCCATGCATCGGGCATAGAGGCAGCGGAGAGCCACAGGAAGAGACTCCACAGGAGAGTAAAGAACAGTGCCGCATGGATTCGCCTGCGTACGACAGGACTGCTGGAGACTGAAAATGCGATAAGCCCTGCGTTCAGGATAAGGTACTGCACCGTGCCCGGCACCCATGGAAGGCGAGTAAAGGGAAGAAGAAGAACAGGCAGACAGACAAGGCCTGCCAATGCATGCCTGCGCGGGAGCACAGGATGGGAAAGAAAGGGAAAGGTCGTGAATGCCAGGGAAAGAAGAACCAGAATTAGACTCAGCACCTGGCTGGCCCGGAATGTTCCGCCAAGGCTCATCAGGGAGTCTTCTCTCAGTTCTTCCAGCACACTGCGGCCGCATCCGTAAAGCAGCAGATACAGGGCAAACTGCTGTCCGGGACGAGTGCGCTTTTTACGCCCTGTCCACAGCAACAGAAAAATCAGAAGGTCTCCCATGCTTGCAAGAAAGAAAGTCGCCAGATGCCAGGTTACTTCTCCGTTCTCCGGGATCTGAACGCACAGGGGAAAGAATTGCAGACGTGGGTTGCGGACCAGAGGCCCATAGGCTTCGCTGTTAAAGAAATTGCCCCAGCGCCCCAGAGATTGGGCCAGCGCAACGCCAGGAACTATGCAGTCGAGAAGGCCAAGCGGAGCGAGGTGTCTTTTTCGTGCAAAGATAAGAAGCGTTATGACTCCGGCAATAATGCCGCCCAGAATGGCGAGGCCACCATGCCAGATGGCAATGATTTCCCCAGGGTTGTCCCGATAGTAGGACCAGGAAAAAACGACATAATAAATTCGGGCTCCCAGGACCGAAAAGGGAATCAGGACAAGGGCGAGGTCCGTGATGGTATCCTTGGGAAGGGCCCGTCTCTTTTCTTCTGTTGTTCCCAGTACGATCGCAAGCAGCATACCGCTTACGATAAGCACCGAATACCAGGGAAGGGATCCTATCAGATAGCGACTTTTTGGCATGCAAGTATGCTCCCTCATCTGCCGGTTTTCTTCTTTGGAATAATACCAGACAAACCCTGATCTGCAAAGGGAAACCCCATTGCAGATCAGGCGTGAATCCGATATAATCCGCAATAGCCCCGTTAGGGAATCCGCAAATGGTCTGATCTTGAGGAGGTACATAATAATGAGCAAAGTTGTGGTATTTGACCATCCGCTGATTCAGCATAAGCTGTCGATCATGCGCGACAAGAACACTGGTGTCAAGGAGTTCCGTGAGCTTCTGGAAGAAATCTCCATGCTTATGATCTATGAAGTCACACGCGATCTGGAGACGGAAGAAGTGGAAGTGGAAACTCCTATCTGCAAGGCCAAGTGTCGGAAACTGGCCGGGCGTAAACTGGCAGTCGTACCGATTCTGCGCGCGGGTCTTGGCATGGTGGACGGTGTGATCAATATGGTTCCCGCAGCCAAGGTTGGACATATCGGACTGTATCGTGACCCGGAGACACTGGCACCGGTGGAGTACTACTGTAAACTGCCTGCGGATTCCACTGAACGCGAGATTATCGTGGTGGATCCCATGCTGGCGACCGGTGGCTCAGCCAGTGCCGCCATTTCCTTTATCAAGCAGCGCGGATGTACGCATATCCGTCTGGTGAACCTGATTGCAGCGCCGGAAGGCGTGAAGCGCATCCAGGAAGACCATCCGGATGTGGATATCTATGTGGCAGGACTGGACGAGCGTCTGAATGATCACGGCTATATTGTCCCGGGACTCGGAGATGCCGGCGACAGACTCTTTGGAACCAAATAATGAAAAGCATGAGAAAAGGCGATGTACATGACATCGCCTTTTCTTATGCAGTCATACAACGGCGTTTCGAAGCATCTCGCGTGCATGCTCGATACTTGCCTGTACAGCCTCCGGAGCCGGTGCTCCGGGAATGTTCCGATCCTTGACGCAGCGCGTCAGGGAAATGGCCTCATAGACATCCGATTCAAAAGCGGGATGAAAGGAACAAAGCTCCTTCAGTGTTAGTTCTTCAAGTGCTTTGTCCACGCTGAGGCAGTGTGCCACCAGTTCGCCGACGACGCGATGCGCATCACGGAAGGGAACCCCCTTTTTAACGAGATAGTCAGCCAGGTCTGTGGCATTGGTAAAGCCACCGGAAGCTCCCTTTTTCATCTGCTCCTTGCAGAAATGCACGGTTTTGAGCATAGCAGTAAATACGGTCAGGGATTTCACAAGGGTATCTCTGGCATCAAAGAAGGCTTCCTTGTCCTCCTGCATATCTTTGTTATAGGCAAGGGGGAGACCTTTCATTACCGTAAGCAATGCGGTCAGGTCTCCGTATACACGGCCTGTTTTGCCACGGATCAGCTCAGCAACATCCGGGTTCTTTTTCTGCGGCATAATGGACGAACCGGTAGAAAAAGCATCATCCATTTCCACAAAATGAAACTCAGAAGATGACCAGAGGATCAGCTCCTCACAGAAACGGCTTAGATGCATCATGGCAATGCTGGCGGCGGAAAGATAATCCAGCAGATAATCCCTGTCACTCACTCCATCCAGGCTGTTGTCGGTGATGCCTGACAGTTCCAGCAGCTGGGCGACACGGGAGCGGTTAAGAGGATAGGTTGTTCCGGCAAGTGCGCCGGATCCCAGAGGCGAGATGTCAGCAGCTTTTAAGGCGGCGGCAAACCGTGTGCGGTCACGCAGGAACATCTGTACATAGGCCATCAGGTGATGGGCGAGGGTGATGGGCTGCGCTTTCTGCAGATGTGTGTACCCCGGCATGACCGTGAGGAGGTTCTCTTCACTGAGCGCAAGAAGCGTACGGATCAGCTCTTCCAGCATTTCCACGGTTTCCAAGCAGGCACGCTTGGCATACAGATGCATATCCAGTGCAACCTGGTCATTGCGGCTGCGTCCGGTATGCAGCCTTTTTCCGGCTTCTCCGATGCGTTCAGTCAGCAGTGTTTCCACGTTCATGTGAATATCCTCAGCATCCACATGCCAGGTGATGCGGCCGGCACTGGCGTCTTCCAGAATTCCCTTCAGCCCCTCCACGATGGCATTGGCGTCTTCCTGAGAGATAATGCCCTGCTCACCCAGCATGGTAGCATGTGCAATGGATCCACGGATATCCTCCGCATAAAGACGCTGATCAAAAGAAATGCTGGAATGAAAATCATCCACCAGGCCATCCGTTGCCTTCTGAAAACGTCCGCCCCAAAGCTTCATATCAGGAAAGCCTCCTTCATGATGTATAAAAATCGGACAAAGTATAGCAGGAAGAAAAGGGAGTGGCAATATACTTCATGGGGATGGAAACGTGAAAAAGGTGAAGGCAGCAGAGAAACCTGCGTGTCTGAAGGACATTTCCTTTTGCTGCACAGCCATGGACAATGACTGCTGTCACATATGGAAAAGGTGTTTGTTTTTAGTTCTTGCCATTCCTTGTCTATGCCTATATAATCCCCTATACGGGGTGATAGGGCATGAAGGAATGGAACATGCTGGTTTGGATTACCCAGCTTGGCATGAGTGTGGCTGCGCCGCTGGCCGGCTTTACAATCCTTGGTGTATGGCTCAGAAACCGTTTCAGCCTGGGAAACTGGGTGGTGCTTGTTGGCATAGTCATCGGACTGTGCTCCGCAGTGGAAGGACTGCGTACCAGTCTGAAGACCATGGAAATGCGTGACAGAAAGAAGGACGGCGAAAAAACCGTTTCCTTCAATGATCATACTTGAAGGAAGAAGCTATGGACGGGAAGAAAGAAGTCTGGGGGCAGACAGTCCGCCTTCTGGTAGGCGAGTGCGTCTGTCTTGCCGTGATGTTTCTGGTATATTTCCTTCTGGGACGTCTTGATAGCAGGGTACTGCTGGGCGGTATACTCGGGACGGTACTGGCGACTGCGAATTTCTTTATTATGGCAGCTAATGCTACTGTGGCCGCAGAGAAAGCGGTGCAGCAGGACGTGAAAGGCGGCGCCATGCTGATGCGAACGTCCTACATCATCCGGCTTATCATAATGTTTGTCATTCTCTTTGCTGCGGTCAAAAGTGGCTACTGTGATGCCATTGCCAGCATTGTGCCTATTGCACTGTCGCGATGGATTCTGACGCTCGGTGAGTTTTTTGGAAAGAAAGGGGACGCCTGACTGCTATGGAACTGGATGTAACGGGTGCGTTTATCTACTTCACAATTCCGATTTTCGGGGGAATCCCGATTACACAGACAACGGTGTCCTCCTTCCTGGTTACACTGTTTCTGGTTATTGCCAGCATTCGCCTGGGCAAGAACCTGGATAAGAAGCATCCGGGTGGATTACAGGTCATGGTGGAAAAAGGCGTAAGCATGCTCTATGGCATGGTAGCCGAGACCATGGGCGAGCACAATCTTTATTGGACGCCTTTTATCGGCACGATCTTTCTTTCCAGCATTCTGGGGAGCTTTATCGGACTGACCGGCTTTCTGCGCTCTTCCACAGCGGATCTTTCCTGCGTGATGGTATGGGCACTGATGGTATCCGTGATTATCTGGTACAACAACATCCATGCCAATGGGTTCGGGGGCTGGCTCAAAGGTTTTACGGAGCCGATTGTGGTTATGACCCCCATGAACATTATTGGCGAGATTGCACAGCCTGTTTCCATGGCCTTCCGTCACTTCGGCAATGTAGCTGGCGGCGGCGTTATCACGAGCATTCTCTATGTCGCTCTTTCCGGCGCGTCTGCGGCGCTGCTGCGTCTGATCGCGTCCAGGGGCTGGATCGCCGGCGCAGTTCTTCTGCTGCTTGGTGCTGTGCTTCTCATCTATAACCGTCAGAAAGCACATAAGAAGCGTTATCTGATACTGGGACTGGCCTGCGCGATCATCGGCTTTTTCGGGCTTTTGCAGGCACTGAACATTCTTTCGGGTGTACCGGTGCTGGCATATGGCATCCCGGCACTTCTGTCCTGTTATTTTGATCTGTTCTCAGGTTTTGTACAGGCGTATGTTTTCACGCTTCTGACAATGGTTTACATCGGAAATTCCTGCCCTGCGCCGGAAACGGCGTCAGCGCAGTAATTTTTACAAATTCTACTTTCACAAGATGACGAGGAGGAACTTTCATGGACGCTACGTTGTTGTCTCAAGCAATTGCCACGGCAGGTAAAGCAATTGGTGCAGGTATCTGTATGGGTATCGGAGCTATTGGCCCTGGTGTCGGCGAAGGCACAGCTGTCAGTAAGGCTCTGGAAGGCATGGCTCGGCAGCCGGAAATGGCAGGTACCCTGCGTTCTACCATGATTATGGGCTGCGCTATCGCGGAGACTACCGGTATTTACTCCCTGCTGATTGCATTCCTGATTCTGTTTGTTCTGTAAGTCCCCTCTTGGGATACCCAAAAGGAGAGGAGCGATGGAATTTGGGGTTTGAAGGTTTTATCGGCGTAAATTTCTGGACAGCGCTGTTTGTTCTTCTGAACACCCTGACGATCTTTTTTGTCGCCCGCAAGTATCTGTTTGGCCCGGTTCACAAGATGATTACAGACCGTCAGAAAGAGATTGACGATATGTATCAGGATGCAGGCCAGGCTAAGGCGGATGCGGAGCAGATGAAGGGCGAGTATGCCCAGAAACTGTCCGAAGCCCAAGCTACTTCCGAGCGCCTTGTCAAGGAAGCCACTCAGCGTGGCCAGGCAAGGGAGGAAGAGATTGTGCGCGCAGCGAACACCGAGGCAGCGCAGATTCTGGATAAGGCAGAAAAGGATATCGCGCAGGAAAAGAAAAAAGCGGTCAATGATGCCAAAAACGAGATCTCTTCCATGGCCCTGGCGATTGCTGAGAAGGTTGTGGGCCGTGCGCTGGACAGTGCGGATCAAGCCAAGATCGTGGATCAGTTCATTGATGAATTGGGTGATAAGGCATGAAGCGCGTGGAGAGCGAGTATGCACAGGCGCTCTATGATCTCACAAGAGACGAAGGCCTGAGCGATAGGGTTCTGGAAGAAATGCGCCTTCTGGGGGCAGCATTTCGGACCGAGGACACCTATCTGCGGGTGCTTTCTGCACCGAATATTTCCAAGGAAGAGCGCTGTGGTATTCTAGATGAGGCTTTCAGGGGAAAAGTGCAGCCCTATGTGCTGAACTTCATGAAGTTACTCACCGAGAAGGGCTATATCCGGCATTTTCCGGCTGCATGCGCAGAGTATGAAGCACTGTATAACGAAGATCACGGGATTCTGACGGTTTCCGTTTCCAGTGCTGTGCCTCTGAGCAAAGAGCAGAAGACGAGACTGGCTGGCAAACTTGGAAACCTGACAGGGAAAGAGATTTCGCTGAAATGCACGGTGGACCCGAGCGTTTTGGGCGGCGTGCGGCTGGACTTTGACGGAAAACGCATGGATGATACTGTGCGCCACCGCCTGGACAGTATCCGGACAATGCTGGAAAGCGCAACGCTGTAAGAGGAAACCGCCGACATAAGAAAGCAGGAAGTGTATGGAATTAAGACCTGAAGAGATCACTAAGATCATACGGAACCAGATCAAGAATTACGAAAACCGCCTGGAAACCAGTCAGACCGGCATCGTAATTATGGTGGGTGACGGTATCGCACGGGTATCCGGTCTGGATCAGTGCATGTCGGGTGAACTGATTGAGTTCCCCAACGGCTCCTTCGGTATGGCGCAGAACCTGGAGGAGGAAACCGTTTCCGTCATTATCCTGGGCACGGACCAGGGTGTCAAAGAAGGCGATGTGGTCAAGCGCACAGGCCGCGTTGTATCCGTTCCGGTCGGCGAAGGTCTGATTGGCCGTGTTGTGAATGCACTCGGCGAACCGATCGACGGCAAAGGACCGATTGAAAACCAGGGCTTCATGCCCATTGAACATAATGCGCCGGGCATTATTGACCGTCAGCACGTAGATACTCCGCTGCAGACCGGTATCAAGGCCATCGACTCCATGATTCCGATCGGACGCGGACAGCGCGAACTGATTATCGGCGACAGGCAGACCGGCAAGACAACGATTGCAACGGATACGATCCTGAATCAGAAGGATACAGGCGTTATCTGCATCTATGTCGCCATCGGACAGAAGCGTTCGACGGTGGCGCAGGTTGTGGCCAATCTGGAAGCACACGGCGCCATGCGCTATACCATTGTGGTGTCTGCCACAGCATCGGAACTGGCGCCTATGCAGTACATTGCGCCTTATTCCGGCTGCACCATGGGTGAGTACTTCATGCATCAGGGAAAGGATGTCCTGGTGATCTATGACGATCTGAGCAAGCATGCTGTGGCTTATCGTGCCATTTCTTTGCTGATTCGCAGACCGCCGGGACGTGAAGCTTACCCGGGCGACGTCTTCTACCTGCATTCCCGTCTGCTGGAGCGTGCGGCACGGCTCTCTGCGAAAAACGGCGGGGGCAGTCTGACCGCGCTTCCCATTATTGAGACACAGGCAGGCGATGTGTCCGCTTATATTCCTACCAACGTCATTTCCATTACGGACGGACAGATCTTCCTGGAAACGGAGCTGTTCAATTCCGGTATCATGCCGGCCGTGAACCCGGGCATTTCCGTATCCCGCGTGGGCGGCGATGCGCAGATCAAGGCCATGAAGAAGGTATCAGGCAGTCTGAAGCTGCTTTATTCCCAGTACCGTGAACTGCAGTCCTTTGCGCAGTTCGGCTCCGATCTGGATGCTGATACCAAACAGCGTCTGGCCCTGGGTGCCCGGATTGTGGAAGTGCTCAAACAGCAGAATGACTCACCGGTGGATGTAGCACATCAGGTATGCATTATCTATGCCGTGGTGCACGGATATCTCAATGATGTGGATGTATCGCGCCTCAAGAGCTATGAAGCGCGTCTGTATGAACTGATGGATAACCGGTATCCCCAGACTCTCGATGCGATCCGCACTACCGGAAAGCTGGAAGAGGAGACGGAGAACGGAATCAAGGCTGCGCTCCAGGAACTCAAGGGTGAGTTTACGGTCGTAGCGTAAGGAGGCGGGGCATGGCTGGCGTTTCCACGAAGGAAATCAAGAACAGAATCCGGAGCATGGAGTCTACCAAGCAGATTACCAAAGCCATGGAAATGGTTGCGGCATCCAAGCTCCGTCATGCACAGGCGAAGATTATAGAGTCCCGTCCCTACTTTGAGATTATTTATTCCGTAATCCAGGATATTGTCCGGACCAATCAGGATGAAACATTGCCTTATCTGACGCCAAGAAAAGGCGCGGCACATCGGTGTGCCTATGTGGTGATTGCCGGAGACCGTGGGCTTGCAGGTGGCTATAACAGCAATATTCTCAAGCTTGTCACAGCACAGATCAAGGACAAGGATGCGGAGATCCTGCCCATAGGGAAGAAAGCAGTGGATTATTTCCATGCGCACAATATTCCCATGATACATGAGCAATATGCGCAGGCAGAAACCATGGGGGTCGGTGACTGCTTTACTGTTGCCAAGGAACTCAGCCGCGGGTTTGACGAGGGCCGCTATGATGAGGTGCGTCTCGCGTACACGACGTTTGTTTCTGTGCTGTCTCAGCGCCCGGATACCATGCAGCTTCTGCCGCTCAATGCCGAAGGTGAGGAGAATGCGGAGAAGGCGGATATTCTCTATGAGCCTGGACGGCGGGAAGTGTTTGAAAAAATCACCCCGGAGTATATCGGGGGAGTCATCTATGGCGCGCTTTGCGAAAGCCGTGCTTCCGAACAGGCAGCCCGGCGGACCGCTATGGATACGGCTACCCAGAACGCGGACGATATGATCGCAGACCTGAGCCTGAAGTTTAATCAGGCACGTCAGGCGGCGATCACCCAGGAAATCACGGAAATCGTGGCGGGCATCTGATGCGTTTGAAACAAAAGAGGAGTTGAAAGCCAATGGCAAATCAAACAGGAACCGTGCTCCAGATCATGGGCCCGGTTCTGGATATTCAGTTTGCTGACAACAGCCTCCCGGAACTGCTCAGTGCCATTGAGGTCGAGCATGGCGACAGAAAGATTGTCGCAGAGGTAGAACAGCATATTGGCGACAACGTAGTGCGCTGCGTCGCCATGAGCTCTACGGACGGGCTGCAGCGAGGCGCAAAGGCCGTCAATACCGGCGCACCGATCTCGGTGCCCGTGGGCGATGATTGTCTTGGCCGTGTGTTTAATCTGCTGGGCGATCCCATCGATGAGGGAAAACCGCTGCCGCAGGGAATGGAACGCTGGCCGATTCACAGGGCGGCTCCAAGCTACGAAGATCAGGAAGCTGCCACAGAAATCCTGGAAACCGGTATTAAGGTTGTTGACCTGATCTGTCCTTATGCCAAGGGCGGCAAGATTGGTCTGTTTGGCGGTGCAGGTGTTGGCAAGACCGTTCTGATCATGGAACTGATCAATAACGTGGCCAAGGCACATGGCGGCATTTCAGTGTTTACCGGTGTCGGAGAGCGTACCCGTGAAGGGAATGACCTGTATAACGAGATGCGGGAGAGCGGCGTTATCAATAAGACCGCCATGGTTTACGGTCAGATGAATGAGCCTCCGGGAGCCCGTATGCGTGTGGGTCTTTCCGGCCTGACAATGGCGGAATATTTCCGTGATGTAAGGCATCAGGACGTGCTTCTGTTTATTGATAATATTTTCCGCTTTACCCAGGCGGGCTCCGAAGTCTCAGCGCTTCTGGGACGTATGCCCAGCGCGGTTGGATATCAGCCAACACTGGCTACGGAAATGGGCGCACTGCAGGAACGGATTACTTCGACCAAGAATGGTTCCATTACCTCTGTTCAGGCGGTTTACGTGCCTGCTGATGACTATACTGATCCGGCACCTGCGACTACGTTTGCACATCTGGATGCTACGACAGCACTGGATCGTTCCATCGCTTCCCTGGGCATCTATCCCGCAGTGGACCCGCTGGCATCGAATTCACGTATTCTGACGCCGGAAATTGTGGGACGGGAACATTATGAGACCGCTCGAGATGTTCAGCGTATGCTGCAGCGGTACAAGGAACTGCAGGATATTATCGCGATCATGGGCATGGACGAGCTGAGCGAGGAAGACAAGCTTACCGTCAACCGTGCCCGTAAGGTACAGCGCTTCCTGTCCCAGCCGTTCTCCGTTGCCGAACAGTTTACGGGATATGAGGGCAAATATGTGCCGCTGAAGGAAACCATCCGCGGATTCCGTGAGATTATTGATGGCAAGCATGATGAGATTCCGGAATCTTATTTCCTGTTCGCCGGCAGCATTGACGATGTAGTTGCCAAGTTCAGGGAGAGTGAGAAGGCATGAAAAGCTTTCCCCTGAAAGTTGTGACCCCGGATGGCCTTGCCTTTGACGGTGAAGCAGAGGAACTGGTTGTACGCACCACATCCGGTGATTTGGGAATTATGGCCGGTCATGTGAACTGCGTAGCTCCGCTGGGTATGGGGCGCGCCATGGTGGTGACGGAGGGCAAGAAACGCTATGCGGCATGCATGGGCGGGATACTTTCCGTGATTGCAGGAGAAGTGCGTCTGGTACCGACCACGTTTGAATGGGCGGAGAATATAGATCTTGCACGTGCTGAAGGCGCAGAAGCCCGCGCACGGAAGATGCTGGAAGACAAGAATACATCACAGATAGAGATACGTATGGCGGAAGCTCGATTGCGCCGGGCACTGGTCCGGGAGAACGTGGCTTCTGGTGTGCGTTGACGAACAGATAACTTGGAAAAGCGGAGACAGGCGTCTCCGCTTTTCCTGTCTGAAAAAAGACAGATGCCTGATTGCGCACAGATGTTTTACTGTGTTACAATGCCTGTGATGTGCAGGAAACACAGGAGGATAAAGACATGATTCTGGAAAAAGGCGATAAACTGCTGATGATCGGAGACTCCATTTCCGACTTTGAGCGGGCACGTCCTGTCGGTGAAGGCCTGTTCAATGCCTGGGGAACCAGTTATGTCTCCTACGTCGGTGCAACATTGAGCTGTGCCTATCCGGAGATGGGCATACGCGTGGTGAATATGGGCATATCCGGGAACCAGTGCCGGGATCTGGAAGCTCGCTGGAAAACAGATGTGGAGGATCTGCATCCAGACTGGGTATCTGTGCTTATCGGTATCAATGATGTCTGGAGACAGTTTGATTCTCCTACTATGCCAGAAACCCATGTGTCCCCGGAAGACTATGAGGCCTGCTATCGTCGGCTGATCGAACGCACGAAACCGCATGTCAAGGGTATGATTCTGATGACACCGTATTTCATGGAACCGAACCGCGAGGATCCCATGCGCAGCCGTATGGATATGTATGGTGCCATTGTAAAGAAACTGGCGGAGGAATATCAGCTGGTATTTGTGGATCTGCAGAGCGCGTGGGATGCATTGTTTCAGCATGTACATCCCTGCTCGATTGCCTGGGACCGGATTCATCCCAATCAGACAGGACATATGCTGATTGCAAGAAAGTTCCTCGCAGCCATTGGGGCAGATCGTCCGCTGTAACAGGAGGAAAATGAATATGGAACGTATGAGAAGAATTCTGGCAGCTGGTATTCTGGGAGTCCTGCTTCTGATCATGAATGTGGCTCTGGCTGAGAACATTTACATTGTCTCGGAAAACGGTAAATCCGTAAATGTTCGCAAAGGCCCGGGACGCGGATACACTGTGGTGACAAGTGTGAACTATGGCACACGGGTGGAACGCCTTGGTGAAGAAAATGGCTGGGTGCATGTGAAGGTCGGGGATATAGAAGGCTATGTTATGGAGCGTTATACCGCCAAGAATGCTCCGGCTGCGACATCGACTTCCAAGCCTACGGATCCCCCTCTGAGGCGGGCAGCATGGATTGTCTCTGACAACGGCGGTAATGTATACCTGCGTGCGCAGGCTACCCGCCAGTCCGCTGCACTGAAGAGTCTGCCGAATGGTACGGCTGTGACAGTGCTGTACGAGGAGAATCAGTGGAGTGAGGTTACGATATCCGGGACGACCGGCTATGTGATGAACCGATATCTGTCCTATGAGAAGCCGATGGAAACACCGGCACCTGCCGCGACAAAAGCACCAGGCGAGAAGCGGTATGTGGTCAGTGCGAATGGCCGGAGCGTGCGTGTGCGTCAGGCACCGAGCATCGGTTCCAAGGTGATTGCTTCCCTGAATGTGGGAACGCAGGTTGTAACGGGCGCGCAGAATGGCCGCTGGACAGCCATAACGTTTGACGGGAAGAGCGGCTGGATTATGACGCAGTTCCTGAGCACCACACAGCCGGTTATTACAAGCGTGCCGACTGCGACGCCTGTACCTGCTACCAGGGGTGTTGCCTATGTTGTTTCCGGGAATGGCAAGGAGGTCCGTGTACGCGAAAAAGCAGTCGCTTACAGCCGTGTGCTAGGCAACCTGCCTGTGGGAACCAAGGTTACCACGCTGGAGACCAGCGGGTCGTTTACGCATATCCAGGTGGGCAATCTGGATGGCTACATGATGACACGCTATCTTTCCCGGACAGAAGCACCGCAGGCGCCGACAGCATCACCGACACCGCAGGCTACGGCTGTGGCAGGAAAAACCTGCTATGTAGTAAGCGGCAACGGCAAGAGTGTAAACCTGCGCAGTGGTGCAGGCCGCAGTTTCCCGGTTGTGGACGCTGCAAAGCCCGGCGTGGCTGTGAAGGTAGTGGGTACACAGGGCTCCTGGAGTCGTCTGGAGTGGAAGAACGGAACTGTCTATATCATGAGTCAGTATCTTTCCGACAGGCCGCCGGAAGCGACTACGACAGCAGCACCCGCCTCTGTGACGCCTACGGTACCGTCCGTCAATAAGTGGGTTCCCGCCGTGGGAAGCCGTGTCTATATCGGCGGAACCAGCTATCAGGTTCGTACACGCAGAGGCCCGGGAATGGATACGTCGACGATGGCTCTGTATGTGGCAGGAACGCCGGCTGTTGTGATATCAGTGGAAGGTGACTGGGTTCAGGTGCGTGTCAGCAGTGATGATGCATGCTATGTGCCCCTGACGTCTGTTTCATCTTCGGCAGCGGCTTCCCTGCCGCAATCCAGCGGGCGCGCAGTTGTTTATCTGCGCTCCAGCTCGGAGAGTGCGGTTACGGTACGTGCGTTCAAGCAGGAAGATTCTCAGGAGATCGGCAGCTATATCAACGGAACAGCCGTGGTCCTGATTTCCCAGAACCAGGAGGAAAACTGGGCCTATGTACGCGTAGGCGGACAGTATGGATACATAAACTACAATCAGTTTAGCAGACGGAACTGAATCGCGAAATGCCCGTGCGCCTTCAAGCGGTTTTCACGGGCATTTCCCATATGGAAAGGAAAAGAAAGATGGCGAATCAGTGGCAGCGAATTGAACACATGCCCTCTACCGGCCTGTATGACCCCATGCAGCGGGTGACAGCCAGTGACAGTCATATTGCTCTGGCGCTGGAGGCAGCTGAAGAAGGACAGGTACTTCTGAAAAATGAAGGTATTCTACCTTTTCCAAGGGGCCAAAAACTGGCTGTGTTTGGCAAGGCACAGGCAGATTATGTGCGGGGCGGCGGCGGAAGCGGCGTTGTCTATACGCCCTACAGCCGATCGCTTCTGGAAGGCCTGGAAATAGAGGAAAAGGATGGCTGTGTCACGCTTTTCCCTGACACCGGTTTTTTCTATCGGGATTATGTGGCCCGGCAGTATGGCAGCGGAAAACAGCCGGGGCAGCTGACCGAACCGGAGGTTCCACAGACATTGCTAAAAGATGCGGCGGCATTCACGGATACAGCCATCATCACGATCTGCCGCTTTTCGGGTGAGGGCTGGGACCGTACGGGCAATGCCTATGACGGTGACTTCTATCTCTCGCACGAGGAAGAGGCCATGGTAGAAGCTGTGAGGATGCATTTCCCGAAGGTCTGCGTGGTTCTGAATGTAGGCGGTATGATGGATACTGCCTGGCTTCATGGCGTACAGGCAGCGCTGCTTGCATGGCAGGGCGGTACGGAAGGTGGATGGGCTACGGCCCGGCTTCTGACAGGGAAAGCCACTCCTTCGGGTCATCTGACGGATACTTTTGCTGTCAACTTTGATGCCTATCCTTCTTCTGCCAGCTTCTGGGAGTCTGAGGATTATGTGGAGTATACCGATGATGTCTATGTAGGATACCGCTACTTTGAAACCATTCCCGGTGCCAAAGAAAAAGTGGTATATCCTTTTGGATATGGCCTGAGCTATACCAGCTTTACAATGCAGGCAGGAAATGTAACATGCCTGGAGGATCGCTTTTCTGTACCGGTACGTGTTTGCAACACCGGGAAGCATGCAGGGAAACAGGTTGTGCAGGTCTATGCAGGTTTTCCCCGGGGACGGCTCCAGAAACCTTCGGTTGTACTGGTCGGGTTTGCAAAAACACGGCTTCTTTTGCCGGGAGAAGAGGAATGCGTGACGATACAGTGGGGAGTCCGGGATTTTGCAAGCTTTGATGATACCGGTGTGATCTGTTCCCATGCATGGGTGCTGGAAGAAGGCGCGTATTCTTTCTTTGCAGGAGCGAATGCCAGGGAACTGGATATTCGGGCAGGCACATGGACACTCTCAGAAGACCGGGTTCTGGAAAAACTGGTATCCCGTATGGCACCGCAGAACCTGACACAGCGTCTGCAGTCGGATGGCACCATGCAGCCGGTACCGCATGCGGAGAAAGCAGTCCGCCCGATGGATGACATGAACGGGCTGCCCATGGATGGACGAGTGCCGGATGACCGGACATGGATTGATGAGACTGCGCGCTGGCAGCCTTCCAGTGCCTGTAAGCTGTCGGCTGTGGCGGAAGGTCAGTACGCACTGGACACACTTCTGGATACCCTGACACTGGACCAGAAGATTCATCTTCTGGGCGGGCAGCCCAATCGCGGATGTGCCAATACCTATGGCTTCGGGAACATTCCCAAGTACCACATTCCCAATGTCATGACCTGTGATGGCCCGGCCGGTGTGCGTATAAAGCCGGAGTGCGGTGTCACGACCACAGCGTTTCCATGTGCGACGCTTCTTGCCTGCAGCTGGAATCTCTCCATTCTTGAGCGCGTTGGAACGGCTGCGGCCGAGGAAGCCGCTGAAAACGGATTCGGCGTCTGGCTGGCACCGGCAATGAACATTCATCGGACTCCGCTGTGCGGGCGGAACTTCGAGTATTACTCGGAAGACCCGCTGGTGACAGGGCTTTGTGCAGCGGCTATGGTGCGCGGAATCCAGAAGATGGGGATTGCGGCTACCATCAAGCATTTTGCCTGCAATAACAAGGAAACAAATCGCAGAGAATCCGACTCCCGGGTTTCCGAGCGTGCACTGCGTGAGATTTATCTGCGCGGCTTTGAAATCTGCGTCAGAACGGCAGACCCGTGGGCGCTGATGACGAGCTATAATATCATTAATGGGGAACGCGCTTCCTGCAATAAGGACCTGATTACGCATATTCTTCGGGAAGAGTGGGGATATCGCGGTGTGGTGACGACCGACTGGTATACACATGGGGAACAGTGGCGTGAAATTCTGGCAGGAAATGACATAAAGATGGGCTGCGGAACGCCGAAGGAAACGCTCCAGGCGGTGTATGATGGCAGACTCAGTGAGGCCGATGTATCCGCATGCGCCAGGCGTGTTCTGGAAATGATTCTTAAACTGCGGTAACCAGCGAAAGAAAGCTGCCGGCACATAAGTGCCGGCAGCATCCGTGCATAAGGTATGGAATTATCGGGACAGAGCGGAAAGAACAGCGCTGGGCTCTTCGCCTTCATGACACCGTCGAAGTGCTTCCCTTGCCATCGCAATTTCTTCGGCGAGAGGAGTTGCTGTAAAGCGGTCGCTTTCCTCGACCGGCTGTCCGTCGATCAGACAGTATTCTTCCAGCACCTGAGAGCGGCAAAGCCCCAGTGTCTGGGAGAATGTTTCTTCCGGACCGGAAATCAGAGAAACCAGTCCCTGAAACAAAGGACGGGAGGTTACCCAAAGCCGTTCACAGTTTTCTTCCCGGCTGTCGGAAATGACAGCTTTTTCAAACTGAAGTTCTGCGACCTCATTGGTATCCTGATGACAGCAATGGGTTTGACCCTGGTCTTTATAGTAGTGAAGCGTCAGAAGCTTTTGCATGATATCACCCTTTCGGCAGATATCGTATCACAAGAAACGGGAAAGGAAAAGGTGCCCAAGCGCCTGACAGAATATGAGATTTCGGAATATGTGTGAGAAAATCCATGACTATGTGCATATGCATGGTCTGCGCTATACTTTTTCACACGGTATACAGAAAGCCATGGAATCATACCTTGGTACGTTCCAGCGAAAATGGGCGTATCTTTCGCCCTCACAGAAAGAACTCCGATGGCAGCAGGCGCATCCGCCGCTTGCTGGAACGATTTCGGTGGTGATTCCTGTCTATAAGCCGCGCCTTTCCCATCTGGAGGCATTGGTGAATTCTCTGCGAAACCAGAGCTATGGAGACTTTGAAGTCATTCTGTTTGAGGCAGGCGGTCTGCCAGAGATTCGCAGGTATCTGCATACGGTGCAGGACACGGATTCTCGTTTTCGCATTATTCTGTCCCCGGATAATTACGGTATTTCCGGGAATACAAACCGTGCGGTTGAGCAGGTCTGCACAAACTGGATGGTGCTGATGGATCATGATGATCTTCTTCCGCCCGATGCGCTCTATCGACTGGCTCAGGAGATGGTGAAGGGCGATGCGGATGTCATCTATACCGACGAGGATAAAGTTACGGAAAACGGGAGAACGCATACCGATGCCCACTGGAAACCGGACCTGAGTCCAGATACCCTGCGCTCCAGTAATTACGTGTGTCATCTTCTGGCCATGCGTACCGCCATGTATTTTACCGTAGGCGGGGAAGATCCGCAGTTTGATGGTTCACAGGATCATGATCTGACACTGCGGCTTATGGAAAAGACATCACGGATACGGCATATCCCCGGTATAGGCTACCACTGGCGTACGCTGCGCAGTTCTGCCAGCCATGTCAATCTGTCAGCTTGTCTGGAAGCCTCGGCGCGGGCAGCACAGCAGCATACACAGCGAATGGGATTTCCTGCCAGGGTTACCGTGGAAGGGGCAGCACTGCGCTTTGACTATGATATCCGGGACAACCTGCAGGTGGAAGCCATTGTGATGGAAGAGAAAGCAGGCGACGGAGCACCCTGTGTGCGCAGTCTGAGAAAGAGCGATTATCCAAGGCTGCATGTGCGTACTGTGACAGCACCGGCTTCACAGCGGCTGGAAAGCATGAACCGCGCTGCCGAGCAGAGCCGGGCAGACGTACTTCTTTTTCTGGATGCCGGCATCCAGCAGGTTGATCACTCCACGGTCAGGGAGATGCTCATGTATGCCCAACGTCCCGATGTCGGCGCTGTGACCGTTCCTATCCTGGATCGGAGAGGACGCGTGCTGCATGCAGGCTTTGCCCTGGGCATGGATGGTATGGCACAGTGCCTGTCAAAAGGCATTTTGCAGAAGGCCGGAGGATTTCATCAGCTTCTGCTGCAGACACATAATGTCAGCGCGGTCAGTCTCAGCTGCTTTATGGTCCGCAAAGATCATTTCCTGCCTTTCAGGAGTATATGCTCTGGACCGATGGAGATGGTGGACTGGTGTCTCTGCATGCGGGACAAAGGCTATCTCATGGTCTATACGCCGCATGGTGCGGTCACAGGCAGGAAAACTCCCTATCTGCTTTTGGGACGAAAGCGCGAGGCCGCGGATCTGAAAGCGCTGAGGGATGCCTGGGGACAGATAGAGGATCCTTACTGGAATCCCTATATGCGCAGGAAAGCGGCTAATTATCAGACAGTGACGCGCCGGGAGTATCGGAGGATGAAAACGAGTAATGATCTGTGAAGTATCATGGAACCAAAGACTGAAAGCGCTTCCCGGGACCATCGGTGTTTATGTGAAGGATCTGGAAAATGGTGAAATGTATACATATGCGCCGGATGCAGAAGTGATCGCAGCCAGTGTAATCAAGCTTTTCATTATGGCGGAGGTCTTTGCGCAGAAGGAAGAGGGTCTTCTGCGCCTGGAGGAGACGCATGTGCTGAAGGAGAAGGAGCGGCTTCCTTCCTGCGGTGCGCTGAAGGCGATGCATACGGGCGTCGTGGTTACGATAGGGGATCTGGTTCATCTGATGATTACGCTCTCGGACAATACGGCGACGAATATCCTGATCGAGCGTCTGGGAATCGAGCGGATTCAGGAACGGATTGACCAGATGGGCCTTTCCCATACGCATATTCGGCGCATGCTATTTCAGCCGGAACTGTCGAAGCAGGGGATTGACAATACACTGACAGCCGCGGATTGCGGAGTGTTTCTTGAAGCGTTGTATCGGGGAAAGGTGATCTCACCCTCAGCCTCTGCGGATATGCTGAAGATTCTCTTTGACCAGCGGCTGAATGGGAAAATGCCCTTTTTTCTTCACAGCCAGGGGATAGCCTGCGCCCATAAGACTGGGGAGGATGACGGAATTACGCATGATGTAGGCCTGATTCAGGCAGCACATCCGCTTGTTTTCTGTTTTTTGTCAGAAAAAACGGATGTGCCACAGGCAGAACGTCTGCTGCAGGATATGGCAAGGGAAATGGCACAAATAAATGCTTGACGCAGGCAGTGTGCATCTGATATGATGCATTTCGGCGCTTGCGCTGAATAATGAAAAAAGAAAGGAGGCTGCCACGATGATTATGAAGACTATGCGGATCAATGGAAATAGAAGAAGAAAAGGTGGCAGTCTGCCTGTATAGTGCTATTTGCGCGCTTTCAAAGCACCGTCTGCCATTCGGATCGGCATACGGTGCTTTTTCTTTGTCATATTAGTGCTGAAAGGAAATGTTGCAACCATGCAGACATATATAAGACGGGACCTGGGAAAGATGAAACCGTCCGGAGCCATGAAACAGCTGGTTTGGGAGTATGGCGGTCTTTTTCTGCTCTCTGGTCTGTCAACTGTACTCATTGTCATTCTTGGCTACACGACACCGCTTCTGCTGGGGGAGACCATTGACTGTATTCTGGGAGGAAAAGCTTCTTCGCTGCCCGACTGGATTCTGGGGCCGCTGCGCGCTATCGGGTGGAACCGCACTTATCTGATGCAGCATCTGTGGATTCTGGGTATTGCACTGATTGTGCTGCAACTGCTCAATGGCATTTTTTCCTATCTCAAAGGACGATCCATGGCCAAGGCTTCAGAAGGGATCGCACAGACACTGAGGGAATCATTGTACGCACACCTGCAGAGCCTGCCTTATGCCGAGCATGTGCATGCGCAGACAGGCGATCTAATTCAGCGGTGCACCAGTGATGTGGACACCATTCGAAGATTTCTTTCGGTGCAGCTGATGGAAGTGGTCAATGCACTGCTGATGGTCGGGATTGCACTGGTGATACTTCTGCGGCGTGATGCATGGCTGACACTGTATTCCCTGATGCTGGTTCCCCTGCTTTTCGGATTTGCCATGTGGTTTTTCCGGCGGGTACATAAGGGCTTTCGTCTGGCGGATGAAAGTGAGGGGCGTATGAGTGCGGTGCTGCAGGAAAACCTGAGCGGAGTGCGTGTCGTGCGCGCTTTTGCACAGCAGGCCAGGGAAGTCGAAAAATTCGATGAGGCGTCAAAGGACCTGCGGAAAAAGAACCTGCATCTCAACAATCTGCTGGCGATCTACTGGGGCGGCGGCGATGCCATTACCATGACGCAGCAGATGATCTCGCTTCTTGTGGGCGTATTCTTTGCGCTTCAGGGACGGATCAGTGTGGGCACCCTGATCATATTCACCAGTTATCTCGGACAGCTGCTGTTTCCGATCCGACAGATGGGTCGGACACTCTCCGATACAGGAAAGAGCATGATTGCCATGGAGCGTATCCTGGATATCCTTCGGAAGCCTCCGGAAAAGGAAGAGGAAGGTCAGCTGCAGCCGGACTTATCCGGGGATATTGTGTTTGACCATGTGTGCTTTGCCTATCCGGATGATCATGTGCCGGTGCTCAGGGACCTGTGTGTCACGATTCATGGCGGGGAAACGGTAGCCGTACTGGGAGCGACAGGGTCTGGCAAGAGTACGATGATGCTGCTCCTGCAGCGGCTCTATGAACCGGATTCCGGGACGATCACCATTGGCGGTGTGGATATACGAAAGATTGACAGGACATACCTGCGCAGCCATGTGGGACTGATTCTTCAGGAGCCGTTTCTCTATTCCAAGACCATACGCGAGAATGTGGGCATCGCACAGCGAAATCCACAGATGAAGGATATACGCCGGGCGGCCGATCTGGCCAGTGCCAGCGGGTTTATTGAGCATGCCGAAAAGGGATATGATACCGTGGTCGGTGAACGTGGGGTGACGCTGTCCGGCGGGCAGAAACAGCGGATAGCCATTGCCCGGACGCTGATGAAAGAGAATCAGGTGCTGGTCTTTGATGATTCCCTGTCTGCTGTCGATACCCAGACGGACAGCAAGATCCGTGCTTCGCTGAAGCATGTATCCTCCCATACAACCACACTGATCATATCGCACCGTATTACCACCCTGTCCCAGGCAGATCGAATTCTGGTGCTGGAGAAAGGCAGGATTACCCAGGAAGGCACGCACCAGGAACTGGTGGCTCAGGATGGTCTCTATGCCCGAATTTTCAGTATTCAGACGCAGCTGGAGGAAGAACTCAGCGCTGCACAGCAGACGGAAGGAGGTGTGTAAGCATGCAGGCGTTTCAGGAAGAGGAGTATACCAAACGACTGGACATGGGCCTGTGGAAGCGGCTGGTTCTGCTGGCCAGGCCTTATTGGATTCACCTGGTCGGGATCGGTCTGCTGATGGCGGTCAGTGCTGTTTTGGACGTGTATCTCCCCATGATGAATGCAAGGGCGATAGATGAGTTTATTGCCAGAAAGACAACGGATGGGCTGACCGCTTTTGTCATAGAGTATATTGTACTGGTACTTTTGCAGGTAGCTACCATATTTGCGTTTCTTCTTTTATGCGGGGTTGTGGAGACAGGTGTCTGCTACCGTATACGGAAACTGGGCTTTCAGAAACTGCAGGAGCTTTCCTTCTCCTATTATGACCGGATGCCAGTCGGCTCACTGATGAGCCGGCTGACCAATGATACCCAGCGAATGGGGGATACGATTGCCTGGTCTATACTGGACCTGCTTTATGGCGCGTTTTATCTGGTCTCCTGCGGGATCCAGATGCTGCGCCTGAATACCATGCTTGGCGTGGTGGTGCTTCTCGTGCTTCCGCCGCTGGCTCTTCTTTCGTTCTATTTCCAGCGGGAGATACTTTCGTCTTATCGCCAGGTGCGCAGGCGCAACAGTCAATTGACTGGCGCGTTTAATGAAGGCATTCATGGTGCGGGAACCACAAAGACACTGGTACGTGAAGAAATGAACCGTGAAGAATTTCATGAGATTGCCGACGGCATGCGCGTATCCTCCGTGCGGGCGGCAAGCCTGTCTGCGCTGTTCCTGCCGCTGGTAGTGAGCCTGGGAAGTCTGGCGACTGCTGTGGTGCTGTGGAAAGGCGGGGAACAGGTACTTGCGCTGGAAGCGGGACTTGGCGGAATGACAGTCGGTGTACTGCAGGTATTTATCAACTATTCCGTAAACTTCTTCGGCCCTGTGCGCGATATTGCCCGCGTGTTTGCGGAAATGCAGTCAGCACAGGCGGCCGCAGAACGCGTTCTGACACTCCTGGAGACCGAGCCCGAAATCCGTGACAGGGAAGATGTTATAGAGAAGTACGGGGATGTCTTCCACCCCCGGTGCGAGAACTGGGAGCCCATTCGTGGTGATGTAGAGTTTTCCCATGTATCCTTTCAGTACACAGAAGGGGAAAAAGTACTGGATGATTTCTGCCTTTCCGTACATGCCGGACAGACGATTGCGCTGGTCGGGGAAACGGGCTCTGGAAAAAGCACCATTGTGAATCTTCTGTGTCGGTTCTATGAGCCGACGCAGGGAGAAATCCGGATTGATCAGGTGGACTATCGGGAGCGCAGTCAGATGTGGCTGCAGTCCAGTCTGGGGTATGTTCTGCAGTCACCGCACCTGTTTTCGGGCACGATTGCGGACAATATCCGCTACGGCTATCCGGAGGCTTCCCTGGAGAAAGTCACAAGAGCGGCGCGTACTGTTGGCGCTGATCTGTTTATCGAGGCTCTTCCCAAGGGTTATGAAACGGAAGTCGGTGAGGGTGGCAGTGGACTGTCAACCGGTCAGAAACAGCTGATTTCCTTTGCCAGGGCAATTCTGAAAAACCCGCGGATTTTTGTGCTGGACGAAGCGACCTCGTCAGTGGATACAGAGACAGAAATGATGATCCAGAAAGCAATTCAGACCACACTGTCGGGACGTACAAGCTTTATCATTGCTCACCGGCTGTCCACAATCCGTTCGGCGGATCAGATTCTGGTGATTGAGGGCGGTAAAATTGCCGAAAGCGGGACACATCGGGAACTGATTGCCAGAAAGGGCATGTACTATACACTCTATACAAACCAGTTCCAGGATGAGCAGGGACTGAGTCTCCTGGAAAATGCATAAACATCGGCGGCATGACTGACAAGTGTGCCGCCTTTTTGATTGCACAGCCTGGTTTTTCATGCTAAGATGGGTACAGATCAAGCGTCGCGTCGTGGCAGGGTACATCAAAGTCTGCCGACGCAGGAAAGAAACAGGAGGAACGCACTATGATTGGTCTGATCGGTGCAATGAAGGTGGAGCTGGAAATGCTCCTGCACGAGATGGAGAACCCGGTGATTGAAGAAGAAGGCATGGATCGCTTTGCCTGTGGCAAGCTGTATGGACAGGATACGGTCATGTGTGTTTGCGGCCCTGGCAAGGTCAATGCAGCACTCAGCACGCAGCATATGATTCTGCGTTATCATCCGGACTGGATTCTGAACCTGGGCGTAGCCGGTTCCGGCGAGGTCGGCGTCAATATCGGCGATATGGTGATTGCATCCGCGGCTGTGCAGCATGACATGGACACGACTGCAATCGGTGATCCATTGGGCTTTGTGAGCAAGATTGGGCTGGTTGAGATTCCCTGCGACGCCGCGCTGCATGAGCGGCTGGTAGCTGCTGCTGAGGCGATTGATGGGCTGCATGTGGTCGAGGGACTTGTTGCGACCGGCGATCAGTTTATTCATTCCGGTGAAGTGCGGGAGCGTATTCATAACCGGTTCCCCTGCAAGTGTGTGGAAATGGAAGGGGCCGCCGTGGCACATGCCTGCTATATGCATCACGTTCCATGCGGGATTGTGCGCTCCATTTCTGACGGCGCGAACGGACAGTCTGAGATGGATTATCCCACCTTTGCCAACCTGGCTGCCATTCATGCGCAGCAGGTTGTAGAGAAACTGCTTAGAGGTATGTAATGACAATCCTTGTAAGCGGCGCGTCCTCCGGTCTTGGTTACCATACAGCATGTGCTGCCGTGCACTGCGGGCATACGGTTATCGCCGGTGCCCGCTCCTTTGCAAAGGGCGAAAAGAATGGCATGTACACCTATCCTCTGGATGTGACGGACGCAGACAGCATCAGCGCATTTGCTGATTATGCCAAAAGCCTGTCCTCTCATATCGATGCGGTCATTCACTGTGCCGGAATTCTGGTCCTTGGCAGTACGGAGGAGACGACAGTGGAAGCCTACCAGAAAGTCCTGGATACGGATTTTCTGGGCATGGTTCGTCTGAATCAGGCCCTGCTTCCGCTTTTCCGCGCACAGAAAGCGGGACGCATTATTATGTTTTCCTCCATTAACGGACTTCTGGGCATTCCGTTTCAGAGCGCGTATACGGCGGCGAAGCATGCCGTGGAAGGCTATGCGGAGTGTTTGGCGATGGAAACCCATGATTTTGGGGTTCAGGTCTGTCTGATTGAACCGGGGGATCACAGGAGCGGTTCGCAGCATACCCGGCTGCGCGCGGATATTGAAAGCAGCTCGCCTTATGCTGCCATGGCCAAGAAAGGAACAGACAGGATTCACTGGGATGAAACGCATGGTTCGGATCCGGCAAAGCTTGGGCGTAAAGTCATCAGTATTCTGGAAAAGCGGCATATGCCGATGCGCCGGTGCATTGCCAAGCCGGATCAGCATCTGGCGGTTGTCCTGCACGATCTTCTTCCTGGCCGGCTGAACAGCTGGATACTCCGCAGGTATTATCTCTCGTGATGAATTTCGTGGTGAACGCATGGATGTTTTTTTCCGGTATGCATATAGGGAAAAGCGATTGGCAGTTGTCAGAATGCATGCTCTTTGCTAAAATTTTACCGATCATTCGACGCTGAGGAGGCATACCATCTCCACCGGTCTGCCTATCAGGAACGACGAATGGGAGAATGGAGGGACAGGATGTATCGACTCTTGTTGGTGACCGACCGCCAGGCGGTGCGGGATACCTTTTCCGGAATTCCATCATGGGAGGCACTGGGATTTAAGGTGCCACGTATGATGGATAGCTGTGAGAGCGCTATGGATTGTCTTTCAAGGCATCATGCAGATGTGATTGCGGTGAATCTGGAGGAAGAGGAAAGAATACGACTGTTCAAGGCATTGGACGCTTATCCGCATCTGCCTATTATGATGGCCAGTGAGAACCCTGAGGAAACATTGCGCAATCTGAAGGAAGCTGAACAGGTACTGGGCATTCTTCATCTGGATTATTCCAATGATCCGCAGGATATGGAAACTCAAATGCTTCTGGCACGGCACGACTTCTTCCGGCACTTCTTTGCCGAGGGATGTACAGACGAGGCGAAGATTCGCAGAAAACTGCGTCTTATGCGATCTCGGATGGATCCTGACCGGAGGTGCGTGGTGATACAGCTGGAAGTGGAAGGTATCGCCGATTATCTGGAAAGCCGTTGGCATTATGGCGTAGACCGACTGGAAGTGGCGATCCGTAATATCTTCGGTGCGCAGGAACATGGTGTGCGTATGCTGCTGTCCATGTCCAATGATGATACAGCCTATATTGTCGCCTGTCCCATGCTGGGAACGCCTTCGATTGAAGATGAAGCTCTGCTTCAGATGACGGAGGAACATACTGCCAGCGGGATCAGCCATGTGGAGGACTATATCGGGCTGCGAATTCGGAAAAAGGATACTGTGATTTTGAATAGTTTACTGGAACTGCCTGCTGCGACACGGAAAATGCACGCGCAGGATCAGTTCAGTGCATAATGACATGAGTCTTATTGGGAAAGGAAGGATTCAAGTATGGGCATTCTGAATATGGTAAAAGGCCAGCTGATCGATGTGATCGAGTGGACCGACAGCTCCAAGGACACGATCGTTCATAAGTACGACATGAACGGCAAGGAAATCATGATGGGCGCACAGCTTACCGTGCGGGAAAGCCAGGTGGCGATCTTTGTCAACGAAGGACAGCTGGCGGATATTTTCCAGCCGGGCCGTTATGAGCTGCAAACCAGCAATATGCCCATCCTGACTGCCTTGAAGTCCTGGAAGTATGGCTTTAACAGTCCCTTTAAAGCGGACGTTTACTTTATCAATACCCGTCAGTTCCTGGACTGCAAGTGGGGAACCGCGAATCCGGTCATGATGCGTGACACGGAGTTTGGTGTCATCCGTCTGCGCGCATTTGGCAACTATGCGTTCCGCGTTACAGACCCGGAAACACTCCTGAAGGAATGCTTCGGGACTGCGTCCACCTATTCGGTCTCTGATATCGAGAATCAGATCAAGCGTACGGTTGTCTCCTCTCTGTCCGATGCGATTGCGGAGAGCAAGATTCCGGCGTTGGATCTGGCAGCCAATTATGATGAGTTGGCGAATTATTCGATGCAGATGGTGAATCCCAAGATTGCAAACCTTGGCGTACAGGTGACTGCATTCGTAATAGAGAATATTTCCCTGCCCGAAGAAGTGGAAAAGGCGATGGATCGCCGGACGTCCATGGGTGTGGTTGGCGATCTGAACAAGTATACCCAGTATCAGGCAGCGGAGAGCATGAGGGAAGCTGCACAGAATGGGAACAGTTTCGCGGGTACCGGAATCGGCATGGGTGCGGGCATGGCGATGGGACAGATGTTTAATCAGGCCATGCAGCCTGTTGCACAGCCTGCCGCGCAGGCCGCTCCGCAGACAGCCGGTTTCTGCCCTGCGTGTGGCCAGCCCCTGACAGCAGGCGCCAAATTCTGCTCCAACTGCGGGCAGAAACTCAATACACAGCCGGTATGCCCCGGGTGCGGACAGCCTGTAGATGCCAATGCCAAGTTCTGCATGAACTGCGGAACCAAACTGCAGTAATCGGAGAGAGAAAAGCGCGCTTTGACGCGCTTATGGAATCCAGTTTTACATAGCTGATTGAGGCGTGACGCTTGTCGCGCCTTTTTTCTGTGTATCCAATATTGAATATGCCATGCGGCAGATGACAGGATCTATTCTTGCTTCTGGTGAGCAGCTGATGCATGTTTTTCGCTTTACGCGTCTTCGTATAATCCTCTCCGGGCATGACCTGGCAGACTATGGCAGACATGTGACTGAAAAATAAAAAGAAAAGTTGCGCCGTGATAGACCCAAAACAAATAAGTTGCGCTAAACTGATACACTCAGTGGCGCAACTTTTCTGATTTGAAGCACTC
>CACWXY010000046.1 GCA_902764915.1 uncultured Eubacteriales bacterium
GAGACGGAGCGATCTGCTCATGACAGAAGAATATCTTGCATCTATATGATTTTGGCACCACGGTTTTCAGCTATCTCCGCGAGGCGGTTTAGTTCAAAATCGGGTGGAGGTGAGACGGTTCGTGGTGTCCTGCATACGCCTGTCTGTCATGAAGATTCCACGATTCCCAACAAAAGGGCCGCAGGATTTCTTCAGCAAATGGATGCGTCGATAAAAAAACGGCACCTGGTTTCTCGACCAGTGCTTTTGCAGGCACAGAGGGAGAAACCAGATGCCATTTTCTGATTCTGACGGATGCTTACTCGTCGTCCGCTTCTTCGTCTTCTTCCAGACGTGTGGTGGCAATCTCGAAAAGACGCTCTTCCAGGGCGTCGTCCTCAATGGGATTGAACTCATCCAGTTCTTCTCCATTTTCGTCTGTCACCGTGTCCACTTTCATGACAAAGCAGCCGATATCCTCGGGGTTTTCCGGGTCGGGTTCTTCTACATATTCGCCGACCAGTGCATATTCCTGACCGTTATAGAAGAAATAGTCAAGGATTTCAAAAGTATCCGTGTTTCCGTCTTCATCAGTCAGTTCAATCAGATCTCTTTCCATTTCCTGATCCATGGTGTGATTCACTCCTTTTTTCGGATTCCTGTGCGATTATACAGGATGAAGGGGGAGAAAACAACCGGGTTTACTGTACCTGCTTTTTGGTGAGCGGTTCCAGGGTACCGTCCGGCCGTTTGAGCACAACGCCCTTAAGCATGTTTTCCATGCCTTTGCGGAAATCGGCCAGATACTCCTGACGCAGTACCTTCTGTTCTTCTATTTCCTGTGCGGTCAGGCCGACAGTCTTGCTCTTCTTGGCCAGTTCATTGATGCGAAGAATTTTCTGATGTTCCATACAATCACTCCTTATTGCGCCTGGCGTAAAGCCAGATCCTTCCCAGACTGCAAAGGCATACAAGCATAACCGCATAGGCAAGGGAGGGAGCACCCCAGCGGTCGACACCGAATTCGCTGAAGATGCCAAGGCCGGCAAGCATCCAGACAGCGGCGATCAGTCCACAGGCCAGGCCTGGCCTGCCTTCTTTTCTCATGCGGTGCAGTGCCATCATCAGCATACAGAGCACGCACAGAAAACACAGTACCTGCTGGATGCGCACAAAGTGGACCACCAGATGACCGTCATCCCGCAGGGATTCCAGAAAGACCTGACTGAGGCACCAGAGCATCAGAAAGCGGGGGAAAAGGGACTGGTGCGCGGATGTGCGCATGCGGAAAACCAGATAGAGAAACAGAAGAAGTGCGGCGAGCGCTTCCGCGAGCCAGACCGGCTGCATGCCTTGCCATGGGAAAAAGCCCAGCAGCGGTGCACCTTCGCGGCCTTCACCGAGACCGGTCCCACGCTCAAACAGACGCGCTATAAGAATAAAGAGAGAAAGTCCCAGAGAAAGGGCATCCATGACGGCTCTCCGGGGAACGCGCAAGGTGCGGCTGTATGCAAGAGCGCCCAGGACAATGCCCAAAATGGCACCGGTCATGGCGTATCCGCCGTCCCAGAAGTAGAGCGCCGGCGTAAGTGAGGAAAGCGTAGTCAGGTAATAGGTGCAGTTGCCCAGAAGAAACACCAGGCGGGAGAAAAGAAAGCCCAGGGGCATAAGAAAGAGACCGAGGGGAAGAATCTTCTCTGCGGGAATGGCTGCGCGCCGAAGCGTTACTCCGCATACCGCAAGCCCAAGGGCTGCGCTCAGGGCAATGCCGAGACCATAGGCAGTGATGGTCATTCGTCTTCCGCCTCCGATGTGCCGATGAGGGTGGCAAAGTAAATAATGTCGGTGACGGAGCGCTCCGCTTTCACAGACTTGGTGGAATAGTTTTCGTCATGGAAGACCATAAGCGCACTGTTTCCGCCGTCCAGGTTATAGGCCTGCTGGCAGCCGAGCTCAGCCATGACTTCCGCCAGTGTCTCTACGGTACAGCCTTTGGAGGAGGAAACGGCGCGTCCGTCTGCTACCACCAGCACATAGGAGAGCGGGCCTGTCTGGCCGATAGCGCACCGGGGCTCGAGTCCGTCGATGTTGTAATTGTATTTATCCGGCATAGGCTGCAGGACGCCGTCCTTGACCAGGGCAGGGCCGAAATTGAAGACGTTGACGAGCGGGATATCGCCTTCCACTAGGGTGCGGAGTTCATCGGCGTTGGAGGAAATGAGAATATGAAAATCGCCGTTGCCGTCAATGATGAGCATATCCCGGCTCTGCAGCGGCTTTTTCCGGCCCACTTCCCCCTGACGGACCACATATCCGCCCTCTTCGTTTCCGTAATAGTCTCCGCCGATCGCTACGATCGCATGATTGTCACGGGCCATGGTGGAAATTTTATTGGTCTTTTTCTTGCCGAACGGCGCTGCCAGAGCAGTGCGCAGCTGACTGGGATCGGATATGGTGACCGTCGCCACATGAAATGTGCAGTCTTCCTTCCTTAGCCTCTGCATGGATACAGTGATGCTCTCGTCTGCATACCCGTCCTCGGTAAAGTTTTCCTCGGCGGGCACGGGGCCCGGGGAAAAATCAACAGGCAATGCATCCAGCGCCAGCGCATGCCCGGAAAGTATGACGCTCAGGAGGAGCCATGCACACAGGCGTTTACAGAAAATCATATTCGTCATCAGTATTTTCCTCCATGTATCGTATCTGCGCCTCTTCCTCAATGGAGGCACTGGGCACGGCCAGTGCCAGGCACAGGAGCAGACCAAGGGTCAGAACCAGGCACATAAGGGAACGCACAGTCTTCATCATGCCTTCTCCTCCCGGAATACCCAGCTCCGCTGCATGCGGTAGGAAAAGAAATAGAGAAGCGTATCGCACAGAAGCTTGGCGATCCATCGGGGAATGGAGATGGCAGTAAGCAGAGTTACGCCCAGATTGGACAGTACAATCACGGCAATGCACAGCACACCGTAGCGCAGGGCGGCTTTTCCGGCAGCGCCCTTGAGCTTAAAGACAAACTCCTTGTTCAGGAAAAAGTTGGTTACGGCAGACACAATGCGTGCCAGGAAACCGGAAACCCACAGTATGCCGGTCGAATCTGTCATCCCAAGGCGCGGAAGAAGGAATTCCGCCAGGAAGGCGGCAAGCCCTTGATCCACCAGCACACAGAAAAAGGAGGAGGCCATGAAACGGAAGAAGTTTCCGAGAATGACCTTGTAGATCCGGTAGGAATCGCGGATGGGATGAAAATGCGTGCCTTCATTGTTGTTTTCATAGATCGTTTCAATGGTCACAGGGATCATGGGAATTTTCCGGCGCGCACAGGCAATGAGTACGTTCATTTCATACTCATACCGTTCGCCCTCCACATCCATCATGAAGGCCAGCTCACTGTGCGGGAAGACACGAAGTCCGGTCTGCGTATCGGGAAGATAGGTGCCGTAGAAGAGCTGGAAGACACGGCTGGTCATTTTATTGCCGAACCGGGACTTGGGCGGAATAAAGTCGAGTGTAAAGTCCCGACTTCCCAGGTACAGACCTTCCTGCCCGGCAAAGGCGGCCTGACAGACCTTCTGGCAGTCACTGGCCGTATGCTGCCCGTCGCTGTCGGCGGTGAGCACATAGTGCGCCTGAGGAAAATGCTCGGAGATGTACTGGTATCCGGTCTTCAGGGCGACGCCTTTGCCGCGGTTGACCGGGTGATGAAGCACTGCACAGCCGTCCATTTCAGCAATGCGCTGGAAGATGGGCTGTTTCTGCTCATGGGAGCCGTCGTCCACGATAACCATGTGCGCAAAACCGGTGGTGCGAAGCACATCCAGATAGGCGATCAGTCTGTCATCGGGATCCAGAGCGGGGATCAGGACAATGACGTCCTGCAGGGTTGATGTCATGGGAAATCCTTTCTGTATGCAGACACTGACAGGCGGGACCTGTCAGGAGAGAATACGATTCAGCGGCGCGGTGTGGCCAGATATTCGGAAAATAACGGTGTCAGATCCGTCTGTGCTGCGCGGCTGAGAGCAGTGATCAGATCAAAAGGATCCGCAATGCGAAGGGCGCAGTCTGCACAGTAATCGGACAGGCCTGCGCACAGCACCTGGGTGCCGAGCGCTTCGTCCAGTGCGACAAACAATGCGGTACCGCGTCCGTAGACCACAAGGGAATATTCCCGCAGATCCCGGAACGCGTCCAGCGGACTTTCCGGGGTCAGGGAAGCGGAAAGACGCATGCGAAGCGAAGGTGCGATAAAGGACGTGATCTTCTTTTGCATGCGTGCTTCGCCATAACAGGCTTTCAGGTACTGCAGATAGGCATATTCGCACAGCGCTTCATCCTGCCAGGCGTGACAGAAGCTGTCGGAACCCACCTGCATGGCAAACCACTGGTGCGCCAGTTCATGCACCACGGTTTCTTCCAGATCGTCGCCGCCGGCATCCAGAACATCGCGACCGATCAGCACAAGACGTGGATATTCCATGCCTGAGAAGGGAAAATCCGTTTCGATCAGTGTGACACCGGGATAGATCAGCGGACCAAAGGCAGCGGTATGCACACGCAGAGCGTTCTCAGCCAGTGTCAGGAGTGACTGTGCGCGTGCTGTATCCGAGGCGTAGCAGTCAATCGATATCCCTTCCGCTGTGCCCTGCATATGTGCGGGTGATGCACAGACGACCAGCGTAAAGTCCCGGAGTCCATGGGCTTCAAAAATGGTCGTGCCGGCCTGCATACGGGGGATCGCAGAGCCGACAGCAGCATATCCGTCGGGCAGATGAACGCGCACATGCCAGTTCATACAGGCGGAAAGGAAGGGATCACCGACGGACACAAATGGGTCCGTGCGAAACGCGCCGTCCTGATAGACTGCCGGCAGGGGAATGCAGTTGCCGAGAACCCACGCGCCGTCCGTATGCCCGAAACGGCTGCGGCAGCAGGGAATGCGCGCTTTCCAGGTGAGGACCAGTGTCAGGGTTTCCCCCTGTTTCCATGGATGGGCCGGGGTTACGGTAAGCACGGTGCGGGCTGCGTCTGTCCATGCCCAGGTGCAGTCCTCCTCTAAGATCAGACAGCTGAGAACACTGACGCCGCCGGGATCAAAGCCCTTCGGATAACAGGCGGTCATAAGCTCCGCGGATGCGGCCGGGCTTGTGGCCTGCGTCAGATAGGCACCGGTCATGGAGCGAAGGACAATGTCTGTCAGATCGTCTCCTGTCAGGTTGGTGAGGCGCAGGGTCTGTTCCGCCTGGATCGCGTCTTCCGTGTCCGGGGAAAACGTGAGATCCACAGCAATATCGTCCAGCGCATCCGACATGTCCAGAAGCCGGGATGACTCTGCAGGCGCTTCGCAGCATACCGGACAGATGACGGCGAGCAGAATAAGCACGGCTGTCAGGCCGGCCAGGCACCGCGTCATGGCGTTTCCCGTGTCAGGTCTGCCACGGTGGCCTCGCTGCAGGCAATCAGATCCTCGCGCCGCAGAATCACCTGGCATCCGCGCACCCCGGCGCTGACAGAGATTGTCTCCTGGGAGAGCGCTGCCTGATCCAGGAAGGTGGGGAAATGCTTTTTCATTCCGATGGGACTGCAGCCGCCGCGCACATAACCGGTCAGAGGAAGCAGTTCCTTCATGGGCAGCATGGAAACACTCTTATGCCCGCTGGCCCGGGCGACTTTCTTCAGATCCAGCTCCTGCTCCACGGGGATCATGCAGGTCAGGTGTCCGTTTCTGTCATCGCACAGCACCAGTGTCTTGAAGACCATCTGCGGGTCAAGCCCTGTTTTCTGACTGACCAGTTTTCCGTCAAAGTTCTCCTCATCGACCGTGTAGGAGATGGTTTCATAAGGAATTTTCGCCGCGTCCAGATGGCGGAGTACATTGGTTTTGACAGGTTTGCTCATGGGCTTCCTTCCTTTCCAAGGGCTTTGACGGAACGGATTTCATTATACTCAAAGCGGGATGTACTGCCAACTTTTGGTCACGAAGTTTGCATGCCCTGGTTCCCCGGTTTGACAGGCTCTGAGGGGCGCAGTACAATCCTTGGGACACGTGAATGAGCGAGGAGGAAACAGCCCATGGCTGGAAAAGACCGCAATCTGGCGGAGCAGCGCCGGGAAAAGAACGGAATTGTGTATTTTGACCGCGGAACCCTGGAGGGGAAGAACGGCCGGAAATATGATCGCTATGCGATTCAGACACACTTTGTGGAAGTGGGAGAAAGCCAGGCGGAACTGGTAAAGAAGTACGTTTCACCACTGTATCAGAAGGGCGATGTACTGGCTTTTGGCGCAAAGGTTATGGCCATGTGCACGGGTAACGTGCGCACGAAGGATCAGGTGCATCCAGGTTTCTGGGCCAAGCTGCTGGCGCCTTTTGCCGGGGAAAACTCCACCGGTATCGGCATGCATGAACCCTATAAGATGCAGCTGACAATCGATATCTGCGGCGCACCGCGGGTCGTGTTTGCGGCGTTTGTATCCGCCATTACACGGCCGTTCGGCGTGCACGGTCTTTTCTATAAGATCTGCGGCAAGGGTGTGGCCGGGATTGACGGATTCTATTACCGTTCCTCATTTGAGCGGTATAAGGATCTGGCACTGATCAATAATGACAATCCGGTAGAACTGTGCGATCAGCTGGAAAAGGACACCGGGATTCCGGTCGTCCTTATGGATGCCAACGATATTGACCAGAACCAGCTGGGCAAATGCAGGAATTTCCCTCTGACGGATGAGGAAATCCAGGATGCCATGCGGGACAATCCTTCCGGCCAGGGCGGGGAACTGACCCCTCTGATTCTGATCCGGCCGCTGTAAGGGAAACACAGAAGAACGGGCGAAGCCTTGAATAAGCTTCGCCCGCTTTTCTTGTCTCAGGGATTGGCCAGGGCATACTGATGCAGAAGCCCCTCCAGGTCGTCCGCCATCAGCTCGGCGCCTTCCTCAGGCAGCATATTCTCCTCCAGAAAATCGGAGATGTCATTCTGGATGCTGTAGTAAAAGTCGGCTGCCGGACCGACCGTCACGGAACGCATGGCATCCGGCGTGTTTTTCAGCTGCGCAAAGCCCACATCATAGGCGGGCTGTGCGGCAATCAGTGCCTGCCAGGCCTCGCTTTCCGAGGCAGCCATATGGGACGGCAGGTATCCGGTCCGGCTGGCAAAGTCGGACTGGATGTCTTTCCCGGTCAGATACCTGACAAGCTCCCAGGCGGCGCTTTTGCGGGATGCATCCGCATGGTCAAACATGACAAGACAGCTGCCGTTGACACTGGCGCCGTAGGAAGCGTCCTGCGAGACGCGGGGATAGGGCGCAATCCCGACTTCAAAGCTGTCCCCGACCTTTTCAAGGACAGAGGCAATATTGGAAGAGGATCCGGTCATGATCAGCTGCTGACCGGCGACAAAGGCATCTGTGGAACCGGCCGTATTGGACAGTGCACCGGACTGATACAGCGCTCTCCACTGGGTAAGGAAGGCAACCAGCGCGCCGTTTTCCAGGCAGTCCAGCTGGGTCGCATTCCCTTCATTCCCGTTCTTTTCATTGACAAGATAGGATCCCAGCTGCCCCAGCCAGTTGGCCAGGGTAGGCGTATTGGGCAGCGCGGCATAGACAATGCGTCCGTCTCCTGCAAAAAGCGGTGCCAGATCAGCAATATCGCTGAGTGTATCCGGTGCGGCGGCGGACACGCTGTCCAGGGCGGTCTTGTTGTAATAGGTAAGTGTGGTGGAGGTGGCAAAGGGCAGCCCCAGCTGGGTGCCGGCCAGGTTCCAGTTATTCAGTGCCGGGGGAAGCATTTCCGCTACTGTCTCTGCGATTTCCGGGTGCTCCTCCATGGCCCGGGTGACGGAATAGGCGCAGTCTGCCGTAAGATAGGCGGTCTTTCCCGTGGCATCGAGCTGCATGACATCCGGAAGATCTGCCACAGTCCCTGTGGAGAGCATACTGTTCATCTTCTGCACCGACTCGGCATAGGTCCCCTGAAAGACAGCCTCTACCGTAATCCCTTTCTCCGCACCGATGGTTGCGTTGAAGGTGTCAATATAGGAAGTCAGAAGAGCGCCTGCGTTTTCTGACATGGAGTGCCAGAGAACAATGTGCGTGGCATTGCCTTCAGACAGCGCGACCGGCGCGGCGCTGAGGAGCAGACACAGGGTCAGGACGAGGGAAAACATGCGTTTCATAGAAGGTTACCTCCAAAAAAAACAATAAGAACCGCTGCAGCTTTCGCTGAGAGTCTTTCAGGCAAGGGATCCGTTCTTCATGGATCCGGTCATACGGTTGCGCAGCAGGAAGAAGAGCAGAAAGGACGGGATCAGTGCCAGGGAAACGCCGGCGAGGATCGTCTCATAGTTCGTGCCTTCCACAGTGGTCAGCATGGTGATGCCCACCTGTACCGTGCGCATGCCGGGCGTGTTTGTCACAAGCAGGGGCCAGAGATATGCGTTCCACTGTGCGACAAACGCCTGGAGAAAGAGTGTGGTCAGAATCGGCAGGTTCATGGGAAGCAGGATCCGGAGCAGATAGCTCATGTCACCGCAGCCATCGAGAAAGGCCGCGTCCTGCAGTTCCGGATCTGTCTGCAGAAAAGCCTGTCGGAGCATGAACATCTGTGAAGCACCGACAAAGGAGACAATGGAGATGCCGAGATAGGTGTCCAGAAGCCCCAGTCTTGCGACGGTCCGATAGTTCCCGATGGTCAGCGTTTCCGGCGGCAGCATCATGGTGCCCAGAAGAATCAGAAACAGCACATGCTTTCCCCGGAAGGAAAAGCAGGCAAAGGCATAGGCCGCCAGTGCCGCACAGGCAATGCGCACAAGAGCGGAAAAGCATGCGACAATCAGGGAGTTGAGGAACAGACGCGGCAGCGGTATCAGGCGAAAGACCTCGGCAAAGTTGGCCAGGTTCCGAAAGCTCTCCGGGAAGAGCGCAGGCGGCTGTTTGGCAAATTCGGAAGGCGCCTTGAAGGCCCCCAGAAAACCGTAGACAATGGGGAAGAAGACCAGAAGCCCCATACAGAGAACAATCAGGTCAGACAGAAAGTAAAGTGCTTTGCGTTTCATTCGACCACCGCCTTTCGGTCGCGCCGGAAGAGCAGTGCGGTAAAGAGGAAGGTCAGGGCAAAGGTTACCAGGCTGATGCAGGCGGCCATGGAATAATTTGAGGAAGCGTACCCTGCCGTATACATCATATAGATGAGCGTTGTGGTGGCACGGGACGGTCCGCCCTGTGTCAGGATCAGTATGGGGCCATTGGTCATCATGGCCTGAATCATGTTCGTGCACAGGACATAGAAAATGGTCGGCAGCATCAGCGGAAGCTGTATGGAGACGAGCAGTCTTCCCCGGGAAGCACCATCGAGCGCGGCTGCGGCGAGAACACCGGCGTCCAGGTCACGGAAAGCGGCCAGAAAAAGAAGAAAGTTGAATCCGATGCCCATCCATACAGTGAGGATCAGGATACCGGCCATCGCGGTATGCCTGTCCTCGAACCATCCCAGGCTCAGGTGCAGGGCATGATTGATGAAGCCTACCGTGGGGTTGAAGAGTACCTTGGCGATCAGCGTTATGGAGGACATGGCGACGACCATGGGCAGGGCAAAGAGCCCTTCCAGAAGCGGAGACAGTGTACGCCGGCGTATGCACAGATAGCTGAGTGTCAGGGTAAGGCACAGTGTAATGGGTACATTGATCAGCGTCAGCTTCAGCGTGTTCCGGATGGCGATCCCGAACTCTCTTCGGGAAAAGAGATACTGGAACTGGGAAAGCCCGGCGAAGCCTGTGATCTCACCGCGGGCATTGACGATGCTCACCGCATGAATGGCACTTTCCAGGAAAGGAAAATACACAAACCCAGCGGCAAAGAGCAGCATGGGGCTGAGCAGCAGATAGGGAAGCAGCGTGCGTCTTGCACGGCGGGTAACAGCGGACACGAAAAAAACCTCCCGAGACGTTCGTCTTCAGGGAGGCAATGCGCTTGCATCACAGAAGCATCGTTGTCTTCTTCCATCCAGACTGTACTGTCGGCTCCGGAATTCAACCGGATCAACCTTTCGGCTCGCGGGCTATACCGCCGGTGGGGAATTGCACCCCGCCCTGAAGAACGTTTGCTATGAAGTTCGGTGCCTATTATAGAAAGGCACATATACGCTGTCAATATATGCGTTTCATTTTTCGAGAAAGCGCCTGCCCGGACCGGGTTATGGGTGCCTGCTGCGGGACGCAGCATGACTCGTGGCCGCATAGGCAATGGCAGCACCAAGAATGCCGCCGAAAAGCTTGGTCAGCAGAAGCGGCATGGCCAGTGCCGGCTCTGACTGCATGGTAAAGGCAAAGTGCGCGGTCAGACAGGAGGCAGATGCCACTGCGAAAGCGCCGTTGAGAATCTGTCCCCGGCGGTTCATCTGCGGAACGGAGACAAGACCGGGGGTGGCATTGAGATAAAAGAGCAGAAAGCCCATGACACCTTCTTCCCCGATACCCATGCGCTGACCGATCCGTGCCATGGGTCTGCGCAGTACACGCTTGAGAATTTCTGCAACAGGCAGACTCCCCAGGAGCGTAATACAGATCCCGCAGATGATCTTCATGGCATCCTCAAGGGGCGTCATGGCAGGGATCAGTGTAATGCCGCTGATATACTGGAAAGCACCGACGGCCAGTCCCAGCGTGGTCAGGATTTTCAGGAAAGCGGCAAAGATGCTAAAGCCTCTCAGTGTCCTGTCCGGATAGCACGAGAGCGCAAAGATCAGAAAAAGCGAGAGCAGAAGGACCGGCAGGTTCAGGTACAGAGCAGGAAGAAGCGAAATGCCGCACAGCAGCGCGCCAAGCACCTGGGCAAAGGGCAGCGCGATGAGACCGTAGAGCAGCCCCTTGGCAAAGTTTTCCCGGTCTTCTCCATGGAACAGCCCCATGCTGGTAGGGATGGTAAAGGAAACGGTACAGCCGAGAATGGAACCGGCCAGAATACCGGCATACCGGCCGACGAGCGGATCGTCTGCCAGTCCCAGCGCCATCTGATATCCGCCCATGTCAATGGCCAGTATGGAACCGAACATGGCAGGATCCTGGTGCAGCGCGTGATAGACAGGGACGATCAGGTGCCCCAGTGTTCCGGACAGAATCGGAGCCAGGCATATGATGCCGGCCATGCTCAGTGCTACCGGCCCCAGCATCTGGAAGCCCTCTTCAAAAGGCTTGCCGAGACCGAAACGGTTTCCGAGCATGCGGTCCAGTCCGCCCAGCAGTGCGCCGGCAGCCATGATCCATGTGAGCAGCTGTATCATAAGGGAATCCTCCTGTGTCTGTTTCGCGGAAAGTGTAGTCGGGAAGCGCGGGAAGCGCAAGTAAAAAAATCGCCGCAGAGCACATCTGCGGCAGAAAGGCTTATTTTTCCAGAAGATCCAGGCCTCTGCGTCCCAAAAGCATCAAACGGGCACAGTAGTCATCGCTGCGCTTCTGAATATCATCCTGATAGACTTCCAGTTCCGGCATGGATACGGCGAAAAAGTCATAGGAGACCTTGTCAAACATGTGCCGCTCTCCGAACATGATCAGCTGATGGAAGCTCTTCAGTGCCTGTGCGTCCTGCCCGAGGGCATGGAAGGCAAGCCCCTGATAGTAGATATAATCCGATGGCTGATCATTGTAATAGCGCACAGGCTCCGGGATCGGGGAGCCCGTCGTGGCAAGACGGAAATAATGCGCGGCGCCTTCCGCATCCCCCTGTCCCTTGCGGGCCAGACCCATCATGTAATAGGCGCGGTTGTCCGGTACATTGTCCAGCTTGCCTTCGCCAAGATTGACGGGATATGTGCAGGTTCTTTCTGCAAGATCGAATGCCTTTTCCCACTCGCCCTTGTCCAGCGCCTTTTCAGAGAGCGCAAAGAGCGCTGTTTTGTATTCATCCGCGACCTTGCCTTCGCCGCCCTCCCAGACATGGAAGGTATAGGACGAGAGCAGAGAAAGCGCTTTTTCATACTGCCCGACCTGATTGAGCAGGCGTATATAGGCAAGCATCAGGGCATAGCGCTCGGGAAGGATTTCGGCATGCGCTTCCAGTATGGCAAGTCGCTCCTGTACAGGTCGGTTCAGACGGCTGAGCAGCTGCTCCTGTTCCAGAAGGAAACGGCTGTTCTTCGGCTCCAGGCGCACAGCTTCTTCAATGTGAGCAGCTGCCTGGCTTCTGTCTCCGTGATTGTAAAGGGCAATGGAGAGATTCCGGTGAGCCAGCGCAAACCCGGGCTGTGCCGTAAGGCTGTCTTCCCAGTGCGCGATGGCGGCATCATAGTTCTTTTTGTCATAGAGGAGTTCCCCCAGATAGTAATGCGCCATACCCGCCTTTTCTCCGGCTGTCTCCAGGATCTCTATGGCCCGCTTAAGGAGCAGGGCTTCCTCTACGCGATTGGGGAATACATAATCCGGGGAGGCTTTCTCGGCGCAGATACAGGCGGCCAGGGCTTTCTCGCGGTGGCCCAGTATGTTTTCCACATATCCTGTCAGATACAGAAGAAGCGGGTTCTCCCGGGGGCAAAGACGAATCACAGAGAGAACATCCTCATAGCAGCCATAGGCCAGGAATTCCAGAGCCAGGTTCAGATAATTGCGGGCTTCCTCTCCCATGGCTTTCCGCAGAGTCTCCGGAGTGCTGGTACGGTAGAGAAGGGCAAAGCAGAGCGGATCCAGCGCCAGGCTTTCCTGGAGGAAAGCGGCATACTCTTCCTGGCGCGCAGGCATACGTGCCAGAATGGCTGCGCGAAGCGCCCGGGCCTTCATGCTGTGCCAGCCGCGGAAGAGACTCTCATCCGCAAATTGCAGGGCTTTTCTGACATCGCCCGCCTTCAAGCACAGGCATGCCAGATGGAAGAACGCACTTCCGGCAGTTTCTGCGCTCCAGGTTGCCTTGAAGAACGCGTCATAGGCTTTCTCCGGCTCGCTGTTCCACTCCCTTGCCAGTCCCAGATGGAAGTATGCTTCCCCGCTGTAGGGATTGGGATTGCGGGATGTCTGTTTACGGATGGCTGCCTCAAAATAAGGAATGCTTTCCGATATCCTGGCATTGCGCAGCAGATACAGGCCGTACGCATCATTGAGACGGATATCCGTAGGATCGCGGCGCAGGCCTTCCCTGTAATAATCCGAGGGCAGAAAGGTGGCATGACGGTACTGCTCCAGGTGCTGGCCTGCCAGGTACAGTTCTTCTGCAGAGCCCATGGCTTCCGGCGGATCCATGACGCGGGCAGGCTCGGGAATGGGCTGGTTTTCTCTTACGTATTCCGTATAGGTGCACAGCGTTTCTCCGGATGCACTTTCTACTGTCAGCACAAAATCGTGCAGCGGCGGGAGCGTATCCACAAAAGCAGTGATGGGGGAGAGATCCACCGTTTTCCGATAGCATTCCTTGCCCTGACAGGTGACACGGATCGTGGACTGTGGATAGGGTGCGGTCACATAGACCTTGATACGGCTGCAGCTGGCTTTCTGTGCCAGAGCCGCATTGGCTTCACGGCCAGTGGCAAAGGGATCGGGCAGAAGAACGTTTCCGTCCTGATCCAGATAATCGACGCCCAGCACAGCTTCCCGGGTGGCATTGCAGACGCGGCCTACGGTTTTATAGGGCATGAAGTACTGGACAAATGTCTTTTCTTCCTGGGGTTTGAGCCAGGTGAAGTCCGGCTGATTGTCACAGAAAACGCCGGTCATCAGCTCAATATAGGGTCCGTCGTCATCGGTGAGATTCCGGTCCCACATCTTTCCGAAGTCCCCGCAGCCCCAGGTCCACTGTTTCTTGCCCGGGCTCACGTGATGGTCCGCCACATGCAGAAGCCCGGCGTCACGGCCCTCGTCAAAGTTACCCACAAAATCAAAATCGGAATGGGCAGCCATATAGGAAGTAGGCACCCGGATGTTCTTGTAGCGGGAGATGTCTACGCCTGCGGAATAATCAGCCTTGTAGTACTCGCCTGTCGCAATGGGAAAGGTGGATACGGCGCGCTTTCCATGGTCCATGACGGCGTTTACATCCGGGGGAAACACGGAAAAGGTCTGGTCATTGACGGACACGGCAGGGTTCGCCCACCACAGGAAGGTCTGAGGAAAGTCGGTGGGATTGTAAAGCCGGCCGCGGATCTCAATATAGGCCTTGTCCGGATACAGTGTGATGGCGGCGTTCCCCTTGGTTCCATACATGCGGTCTGTTTCTCCCAGTGTGACCGTGGCGGAACCATCCGGGTTTTCACAGAAGGTATAGTCTACCGGCATGAAAGTGGAAGGCCGGTGATGCTGCGGCCAGTTGAACTCGATTCCGCCGGAGATCCAGGGGCCGGCCAGCCCTACCAGGGCTGGCTTGATCACATGATTGAAATAGACAAAGTCATAGCCGTTGGTCTTGTCATAGGCGCGCTGGATCCGACCGCCCAGTTCAGGGAGAATCATGACATAGAGGTAGTCGTTCTCCAGAATCACAGCCTTGTAGGCGACATCTTCCCGGGTGTCGGAAACGGTCTCTGTCACTGGCACCGGGTATACCTTGCCTGTGGAACCCTGGTAGGCACGCTTTTCGATAAACAGCGGGCTTTTTTCCGGCTCACCGGCACGATAGGTGGGAAAAACAACAGACTGTTCATAGACCTTGGTGTGGCTCATAGCCGTTTTCCTCCTCAAAGCTTGATTTCATAGACCGGGCATGCGCGCACTGAGCGGAGCTGGCCGATGATCTGCCGGACTTCCTCGCTTCGCGCGGCCATGCCGGATTCCACATTGACATGGGCTCCTTCACGAAGAGGAGAGATCACAAGACACAGCGGCTGGTCCAGCTGATTCCTGTATTCCGAAAGCCCGAACTCCCATATGTCCCCATTGCAGAAATGATCATGCACCAGGGTGTTGCCCAGAAACAGGTGTCCGATGTCCCCTTCATATTCGATCTGCAGTCGGACATCCCAAAGCCCGGTAAGGTCTTCCGGCCGAAGGGAAAGCGTATACCGGAATGGTGCAGTGTTTTCGACAGCGACCGGGATTGTGCGTGCGGGTATATGATAGCGGTATATGCCCAGACCGTCCCGGTCCGCGTCACGCATCAGTCCGTCTGCCTGCATGAGACGTTTGGGCGGATATGTCATGAGAACACCATCGGGAAACGTGGTTTCCAGGCGCAGCGCACTGCTTTCGTCCTCCAGCAGTGCGCTTTCTGTAAACAGCAGACTGCCGTCACGCAGCAGATAGAGTTGATTGGCCATTCCGCGGCTGATGCGGATGACATCTATGCAGACATCTCCTTTGGTGACCGTGGCGAGTGAAAAATCCTGCGAGCCAGAAAAGGGCGTGGATACAGTGCCGTTTTCCCATTCGAACGTACCTTCGGACCCGTCCGGTACCAGGAAGACATAGGTGATGCGGCCGTCTGCAACCGTGCGAAGGAGCGGTGTGGCTGTAGCGGACAGCAGCATAATCCCGTCCATAAGGAAATGGAAGGGATAGATGGCGTTCTCCTCCGAGGCAAGGCGGATCGGAAAAGTGAAGGTATCCTGTCTGGTCCTGACGCAGAGTGTGTCCCCTTTCCGATCCGGCAGGGTCAGGTGGTCCTGGAAATTATTGACGAACACGAATCCGCTCTCACCGTCTGTACGCACTGCAAAGCGCAGTGTCTTCGTGTCCCGGGGATCGATCTGGGAAGCGCCGTCGGGAAGGACAGTCTCCATAGGCGCGAGGCGGTCACCGAAGAAGCGGGTAAAGAAATGCAGGGCTTTCAGGCGCTGGTATGATTCCCGGATCTGTCCGAACTCGCCCAGGGCCGCCTGGTAATCATAGGAGCGCTTGGGCACCTGGGATTCATTGAGATAGGTACCGTTGCGGGCCAGGGGATTGGTGCCTCCCTGGAACATGTAATAGCCCAGGAAATTGCATCCGGAGCCCAGCTTGATATTGGCCAGTGCGTCAACGGACTTGTAGGGATAGATGAACCGGTAATAATAGCAGCACATCATGCCGGCGCCCATTTCACAGCAGGCATATGGCCGCTCCTCGGGAAGATACGCTGGGGCAAAGTCATCTGCAACGGTTTTTCCGTTGTGGTGATAGTCCTCATATACATATTCTTCCGTGGCCGGATGCTCCCCCGTATGCTGATAGAAGATCCAGGGCCGGTAGGCATATCCGCCCCAGAGCGGAAGGACACGAGGCGAATAGGCGGCTCCGCCCCATGCAGTGCCGGTAAAGAAGACCGGAGCAAGGCCGCATTCCAGCGCCATGGCACGCAGACGCAGGATATAGTCTTCGCCTTCCGTGCCCTGCGGTACCCATTCATTGGAGATGCCGGTGGTCATTTCCCAGGGAGCGGCAGAGTGCATGTATTCATTATCCAGCTGTATACCGATAATCGGACCGCCGTCGCGGAAGAATAGCCCCTGTACCTGTCTGCTGATTTCCGTATACAGCCGTCTGACCAGATGCAGAAAGCCTTCCTGTGTGGAGCGCACCGCAAAGGGTTTTCCGTAGAGCCAGTCGGGAAGGCCGCCATTTCGCACTTCACCGTGATCAAACGGTCCCACGCGGAGAATAACATATAATCCATGCTTCCGGCACAGTTCCACAAAGTGCCGGAGATCCCGGCTCCCGGTAAAGTCGAAGACGCCTTCGGTCTCTTCCATGTGATTCCAGAAAAGATAGGTGGAGACGATATTGATGCCGCCCATGCGCATCTTGATAATCTCTCGCTCCCAGCGCGCTTCATGCATGCGGCTGTAATGAAACTCGCCGGAGATGCCAAAGAAGGGCGTTCCGTTTCTTTCCATAAAGGCACTGTTAAAGGAGAGCTTTTCTCCTGATGCACTCTGTCCGCGAAAGTCATCGCCCAGATCCTGAGTTTTCTGCGGGGTGAAGGATGCCAGATTGATTTCATAGAGGGTCGGTTCCATGCTTTGTTCACTCCTTTTCCGGGATGGGATCAGTCATAGAGAGGATACTGCATTTTTCGCGGAAAGTCATTGAGGATACTTGCCCATTTATTGCGAATTCATGCTCTTGTGAAGAAAGGACAGTTGAACGAAGAAAAGGAAAACATCGGGTTTGTGCGTAAACATGGGAAACTACAGTTGCGAGATTTTGCGCAGATGAATGGGCAGGACAGACACTGGCGGGCTCCCGGGTGCAATGGTATGACTCCGGACAGCAGCGTCCTGTGCCTTACCGTCAGGGAAAGGTAGCTGCCAGGGCGGCAAAAGTGATCCCGGACGACATACTCGGGGAGCAATCGCAAGGCACAGTCTCCGTTCCGCGCAGACAGAAGGAGGACAGCCAGTTGCCGGAAGAACGGGAATCTGGTAGTCTGAAGACAAGAAAACAGAAGGGGGAAAGTGCTGTGAAGTCACAGGAAAGGAAAGTATCTTCGGCTTCTGACTATTACATTTTTGTGCCCAGCCGGACAGCGCAGAGGATTTTTCTCTATCCCCTTCAGTGCGGTTTCTTCTGCTATGAGCCTGGATACACGCTTTCCCGACAGTCGTTTGACAGTTTCCTTCTCATGTATATACAGAAGGGGGAGATGGAGCTGGACTATGAGGGAAAGATGCAGACGATCCCGGAAAAAAGCCTGGTGCTTCTGGACTGCTACCGGCCCCATGGCTATACGACGCGGGGCGGTGCAGAGTGCCTGTGGCTGCATTTTGATGGAAACATGGCGCGAGACTATTATGCTATGATTGCGGAACGTCTGGGACCGGTCTTCTCTATGGAGGACGCATATCCGGTTCTGAGCAGAATGCGCAGTATACTGAAACTGTTTGAAGGGAAACGCCCTGTTCAGGAAGCACTGCTGCACAGGCATATTACGGACATTCTCACAGAGTGCATGCTGTATCAGCCGTCGCATGCTCCGGTACGCAGTGAAGGCAAGATTGCAGAGCAGGCGACTTCCTATATGAACGAACATTTCTCAGAGGACCTTTCGCTGAACATGATTGCAGGCGCAGTTGGCCTGAGTACCTATTATTTCTCCAGGGTTTTCAGGAAAGAGACGGGCTATACGCCGCATGAATATCTGGTCAGCCGCAGAATGGCTTCGGCACGCTATCTTCTCAGACACACACAGCTGAGCCTTCGGGAGATCTGCGAGCAGACGGGCTTTTCCAGTGAAAGCGTATTCTGCAATGCGTTTAAGAAGCAGCATGGCATGACAGCACAGGATTACCGAAACAACGACAGGGACAGTTCGACGGCAACGTGAATCACACAGACTTCGAGAATATCCGGATACCTGTACTTTGGACAGAGGACTGGATGATGCATGTCCTTGCTTTCATCAGATACCGTGACGGCCTTTGCATGCACAGGCTTTGGGAAAAGGAACGACCCCGTCATTGAGGGATAAAGAACACAGAAAAGAGGCTGGGATGAAAAAATGATGATCGGTGTTACCCAGTGGTGTCTTCCTGACAGCGGAATCAACAGTCCTGCTCTGGCAGCACAGATGGGCTTTGGTGCGATTCAGCTGGAGATCGGAACATGGGAGAAGGGATGTCCGCTTCTGGACAAGCATTGGCAGACATATATGCTTTCCCAGAGCAGAAAACACGGGCTCTGTATTCTGCCGCTGGCACTGAATGCGCTTGGCGGGCACCCGATGACACAGGGGTTCCATTCCGTCGAGGGAAAGGCAGCACGGGATATTCTCAAGGCAGGACTGGATACAGCATCCGCCATGGGGCTCGAAGGGATTACGGTGCCGAGTTTCGGGGAAAACCGCATTGTCACGCCTGAACATTATGTGCATACCGTGGAAGCGCTGCAGTTTGCCTGTGCATATGCTCAGTCGCTGGGCCTTCGGGTGTACACGGAAAATGTACTCTCAGCGCAGGAAATGAAGCAGCTGTTCTCAGACTGCGGTTCGGATGCGCTGTATCTTCTCTTTGACAGCCAGAATTATTATCATGCAGGAAAGAACTGTACGGTGGACGTCCTGGAAACCCTTGCGGATCGAATCGGCAGCCATGTGCATGTCAAGGCAGGCGGCCCGGATCAGAGCACATGCCTTGGCGAGGGAGAAGGTCCTTTTGAGGAAGTGATGGCGACACTGCGGGACATGCGGTTTGAGGGAGTCATTGTGACGGAAAACCAGTATCAGAAACCTGCCATGGGTCATGCGGACATGACAGTTGGCGAGTGGATCAGGCAGGATTAGCAGACGATCCGATCACGCATGGCATGATCTTCGAAAATGCGATGTGTCAGGACCTATATGGGCAGACCGCGATATGGGTGACCGGAAGCATTTTTTTTGAACCGTGAACCGAACAGCCGGGCAGAGATGTCTGCCCGGCTGTTTTACGGAATCATTGGAACACCGTTTACATAGAGTGTAAACCCATTCAGGTCAATGCCGGAGAGGTCTCCGGTAATGTCTGTTATATAACTGTCACCTGTCAGTGTCCAGCTGCTGTTTTCTTCCATGATCACGCGGACCGAACCGCCTTCCTGCAGAGAGTTGATGCTTCCTGTAAAGGTGGACTGGGAAAGAGTGAGCGAGAGCGTAGAAATACTGTCTACACAGATGGAACCGGTCAGGGTCTGCTCTTTGGCCTCAAGACTGCAGTGACCGCCATTGCTTCCTTCTCTGCCCCAGCGTCCCGCTGAGACAATCAGAAGCGTGTTGTCGTCGGAAAGGTTCAGGGACACGTCGCACAGCTGAATAACGCTGGAAGTATTGGTACAGTAGAACAAGGCACCGCTGTGAGAAGTCATTGTACCGCCAGTCATGCTGAATTCACTGGTGCCTTCTCTGGCATCGCCGGACATGCTTTGATAGAGCAGAATATTGGCGTGAATGCTCCCGCTCTTGGTGGACTGGTCATTGCCTTCCAGAACGACATTGCGGAGGAAAACCGAATTATTCCCTTCAATAATGACCGCCCTGGAATTCTCGGAAGTGCATACGGCATTGCTTACAGTAATATCCGCTGTACTGTAGATGGCGGGACAGCCGTTGGTGCCGGTGGACGTATAGGTGCCGCCGTCGAGAACAAGCGTACCGCCGCCTTTATCGGAACGTATCGCGGCTTTGCTGGCGCTCTGTACAGTCAGATTGCTCCCGTACAGTGTCCCGCCACCGGCTACTTCGATGCCACCCGCCCCGCTGCCGGAAACGGTAACGGTTGTGTCGGAAACGGTTGCAGTGCCATTGCCATAGACAAACAGACCGGTTGCATGAGGGGCACTGGACACGATGACAGCATCAGAGAGTGTCAGCTGCCCCTGATCATATACGCGGACAGCCGCATTGACTCCCCGAAAGCCTGCATCGTCCGCGCTGGATGCCGAACCGTCAGTTTTCTGGACCTTCACATCGGAAAGTACAACGCTCTGGGTTCCCCCGATGTCCAGGGCACTCTGGTCCGATTGCGTAGCGCTGTAGAGCGTATCTGCCAGTGCGTGGCTCATCAAGGCGCAGGACACGAGCAGGGCGAGCAGAGTCCATTTCATGGATATCACATCCTTTGCTTTCAGTACGCTTTGAGGAAAGCGTACTCATATTCTGCTACCCTCATGTGAATGCAGTCACAGCAATGGCTGAATGTCTGGTGAAGAATGGCTGATTCCTTGTGATACTGCATGAAAACCGCAGGGGCGTTCATGAGAGCACAGGAAATGGAGGGATCAATTCTGCTGCAGCAGGTCTTTTACGACTTCTCCGGCGATAATCAGCCCGACGACCGATGGAACAAAGGCCGTAGACCCAGGAATATCCCTACGTACAGTGCATTTGCGGGCACCGGGCGGACAGATGCAGTGGCTGCGGCAACTGATGGATGGATCTTCCAGGGGACGAACAGGTTGTTCGGTGGAGTAAACCACTTTCAGATGCGGAATGCCGCGCTTTCTGCATTCCGTGCGCATCACCCGTGCCAGAGGACAGACAGATGTCTGGTAAATATCTGCCACACGGAAAGCCGAGGGGTCGGTTTTATTGCCGGCACCCATGGAGCAGATAATGGGTCTTCCGGCATTCCGTGCCGCTTCCACCAGTGCCAGTTTCCCTTTCACAGTATCAATGGCGTCCACTACATAATCATAGACTGAGAAGTCGAACTGATCCTGGGTGTCAGGCATGTAAAAAGTTTTATAGGTCCGGACGCTGCATGCAGGATTGATGTCATGAATGCGTTCCAATGCGGCATCCACCTTATAATGCCCCACGGTTTTCCGGGTGGCGTGCAGCTGACGGTTCAGATTGGTCAGGCACACCCGATCGTCATCAATCAGGTCCAGTGCCCCGATCCCGCTGCGGACAAGAGCTTCCACCGTGTACCCTCCTACGCCGCCGATACCGAACACAGCCACTCTGCTGCGTCTTAATTTTTCCATGCCTTGCGCCCCGAACAGCAGCTGGGTGCGTGAAAACTGATCGAGCATACTGCGCTCTCCTTTGCGTGTGGGCAATGACAGGAGCATAGGATGCTATTCCTTCTGTCCTGCGCCCTGTACTATAATGATGTCTCCTTCCTTGATGACGCCGCCGGAAAGGACGCGGGCAAAAATCCCCTGATGCGGCATAATGCATGTGCCGACGCGCTGGCGGATGGCGCATGCCTGGTGGCATTCCTTGCCGATCTGCGTTACCTGCAGCACCACATCACCGCACTGCAGAACGGTACCCACGGGAAGGGATGCACAGTCGATGCCGTCTATAAGCAGGTTTTCCCCAAAAGCGCCGTCACTGACACTGGCCCCCAGCAGGTTGAATTGCTGTACCTTCTGATAGCTGAGCAGACTGACCTGGCGATGCCAGTGGCCGGCATGCGCATCCCCGTCTATTCCCCAGTCCGCTCTGAAGACTGCGGCATGGACATTTCTTTTCTCTGTTCCCTTTTCAGGACTTGTGCAGACGGCTTTAATGATTCCCTGTATCACAGGATGGCCCCCTTTTTCTATTTGTCGGTTTTCTGGTGTGATGGATCTGTACGCCTCTTTCATGAAGCTAACAGCTTTGGCATGTGCAGGGAAGCGATGTGCTGACAGTCATCGGCTTATGACTCTGTCGGGAGCACGCTGTTCTCTGTGATCCCATGGAAATATCGTCGGCATGAGATGCATCGGCTCTGCAGGCCACGCAAATTGCATTGTATATCAGCAGAACAGAATAAACAATATAAAGTCTATCAATATTATAGATAAAATGAGCACATTTGACGACAAATGATAGCTTTTCTCTATGTAAGACTATAGAAAAATACAAATCAAATAATATAGCAAATCGATTGACTTTATATAATTAATCGGATACACTGCCATCACTGGCGCGAGACGCCAGTGATGCTGATGAGGAGGTACGGGAAATGAGCACATACTGTGTTTTCTGGTTTCGCACGTGGATCATGCGCGGGAGCATGTGTCCTTTCTTCATGTGCGGGAAAATGCGAATGTGACGTTTCTGTCATATTTGATGACACCCGCAGGATACGGGTGTTTTCTTTTCGCAATGCAGGAAAGACAGACCTGACCATTGAATGGCAGGAAAGTAGAAAGAAGGTTCGATCCTATGAAGCGTTTGATTTCTGTATGGCTTTCATTATTGTTTGTTTTTTCCATCGCATCGCCTGCGTCTGCGGAGACGGACAGCAAGGTGCTGCACTGGTTTATATCCGGTGAAATAACCACCATGGATACGACCAAGGTGTATGATACGCTGTCCGGTGAAGCAGTATTTCTGTTCGCGGATCCCCTGTACCGTCTGGATCAGAATGCGGACCCTCAGCCCAATCTGGCTGTTGCTCTGCCGGAGATCAGCGAGGACGGGACAGTCTACACGATTACGATCCGGGACGATGCCCGCTATGCCAACGGTGAACCGGTCAAGGCGGAGGATGTGGTGTATGCTGTGCAGCGCGTGTTCGATCCTGCCGTAGGCTCTCAGAATTCGTCGGTCACAGGCATAAAGAACCGCCTGGAAGTGCGCTCGGGAGAGCTTCCGCTGGAGGAACTGGGCGTGAAGGCCGTCAGTGATACCGTGCTGGAGATTACGCTGGAAGCACCGGATCCCTATTTTACCAAGAAACTGGCGGATACCGCTTATTCTCCGATTCCCCGAGCTTTTGCGGAGGAAAAGGGAGAGGGGTATGCTCTGACCGCAGATGCACTGCTCTGCGCCGGCCCCTTTGTTCTGAAGGGCTGGACGGGAACCGAAATCAGCTGGAGCTATGTGAAGAACCCTTATTACTGGGATGCAGACAATGTCTATTTTGATGAAATCGTCTATCAGGTAGTGAAGGATCAGAATACCGCGCTGAATCTGTATGATGCGCTTCAGCTGGACGGCGTGAATGTATCCAGTGACTTCATTCCGCTGTATGAGGGGCAGCCGGATCTGGTAAAGATCAGCACACTGCGCATGACCAATCTGGAGCAGAACGTGAATCAGCTGCAGGCTGACGGCACCTATACGCCGCATCCGGTGCTGAGCAACGAAAACATCCGCAAGGCGCTGTTTTACGGCATTGATCGTGAAGAACTCTGCACGGAAGTGCTCAATGGTGCCGCGGCGCCGGCTGTGGGTGTGATTCCCAACGGCATTGCGTCCTCCCCGGATGGACAGAGCGTGGCAGAATCCTTCGGCGTGCTGGTGCGCTTTGACCTGGATGCGGCTCAGGACTATCTGAAGAAGGGACTGGAAGAACTTGGCACAGACAGCGTCAAGCTTCGTCTGGTAACTTCGGACACCGATGAATCCATTAAGATCGGCACCTATCTGCAGAGCGAAATCCAGGAAAACCTGCCTGGTATTATCATTGATCTGGCCAATGTGCCATCTTCAGTGCGCTTTGCCGAAATGATGGGCTATAACTTTGACCTGGCTCTGGGCGGCTGGACCGGTGATTATGATCCTACATCCTATCCCAATCAGTTCGAAACCAGCTATGAGCATAACCATGCCAAGTGGGTGAGTGAGGAGCTGACAGGACTGATCAATGCACTGAACAATGAGGACGGAAATGATTATGCAGCCCGGTGGGAGCATCTGAGACAGGCCAATCAGTATCTGGTGGATAATGCGGTTGTGATCCCCCTGGAGCAGGCGGTCAACGGGTATCTCATCAATCCTTCCCTCACGGGATATATCACCCACCAGCTGGGCTATTCCGTGTTTGATCTGTCGAGAGCAGCTTTCGCGCAATGACAGGACAGTTTCAAGGGACTCCCGGTTCTTTCCTTTACCGGGAGTCCTTTCTATAGAAAGGGGTGCTGAGAGATGAAGCGATGGAGCCTGTACATCGGAAGACGTCTGCTGCATATGGTTCTGACGATTGGAATCATTGCGAGTGTGACGTTCTTTCTCATGAACGCGCTGCCGGGAACCCCCTACAACAATCAGGACCGGCTGACAGCGGCGCAGCTGGACATGCTGAACCGAAAATATGGATTTGATCAGCCGCTGCTTCAGCGCTATGTCAGCTATCTGAAAAATATTCTGCATGGGGATTTCGGCATTTCCCTGCAGTTCTCTGATCAGCCTGTCAGTATGCTGCTTTCCCAGCGCATCGGTCCCAGCATGCAGCTGGGACTGCAGGCGGTTGTTTTTGGAACAGCCATGGGTGTACTTCTGGGCGTGCTCGCTGCCATGCACCAGAACCGCTTTCTGGATGTCTTCTGTTCGCTGTTTGCGATCACGGGACGGTCCGTACCCAATTTTGTGGTAGCTGTGCTTCTGCAGTACATTTTTGCGGTTGCGCTGAACTGGCTGCCCATTGGTCTGTGGAACGACGGGTTCCGATCCACTGTCCTGCCCACACTGGCGCTGTCCATTTCACCGATGGCGGAAAGCTGCCGTTTTATTCGTACGGAAATGGTGGAAGTACTGTCGTCTGACTATATTGAGCTGGCCCGCGCCAAGGGAATGAGTGAGATCCGCATTGCGTTTTCCCATGGCCTGCGCAACGCGCTGATTCCGCTGATTACCGTGCTGGGGCCGATGACGGTGTCGCTGATGACAGGATCGCTGGTGGTGGAAAACATATTTGCCATACCCGGCATCGGTGAGCAGTTTACCAAATCCATACTGAGCAATGACTATTACACAATCATGGCGGTGACTATCCTGTTTTCGGCACTGCTGGTGACCGTGATCTTTCTGACGGATATCCTCTATCAGATCATTGATCCGCGGATACGGGCGGAGGGAGCAAAATGATGAAGCGGAATAAAGAAATGACAAAGGCTGTGTCCTTGGTGCCGGACAGTGCGTTTGTTCCCTGCAAGCCGGGAGAGACGGAAGCAGAGCCTCCGCTTCCCCGGGCGCTTTCCTTTCTGGAGGACAGCTGGCGGAAGCTTCGCAGAAACAAGGCAGCGGTGGTTACCATGATTCTTCTTCTGGTGATTGCCGCCCTTGCTTTTCTGGCACCGGTGATAGCGCCTTTCGATCCCAACGAGCAGCACCTGTCCTGGAAGAATCTCCCGCCCAAATGGCCGCATGTCAGTATTGACGGTCTGAACGGCACCACGCTTTTTCGGGGGCGAAGAGTAGACAGCTATGCGCTGGCTAAGGTACCGGAAGGACAGTATTTTCTGTTCGGCACGGATGAGTTTGGCCGGGATCTGCTGTCCCGCTGTCTGTGGGGCACCCGGATTTCTCTCATGATTGCGCTGGTTGCCGCCCTGCTTGATCTGTCCATTGGCATTGCGTACGGGCTTTTTTCCGGAATGAAAGGCGGCAGATGGGACCATGTTCTGCAGCGTATACTGGAAATTCTCTCCGGCATTCCCTCTCTGGTGCTGGTTGTGCTGATGCTGCTGATCTTTGAACCGGGCATTTCCTCCATTATTCTGGCCATGACTATTTCCTCATGGATTCCCATGGCCAGGGTAGTGCGGGCAGAGACGTTGAAAATCAAACAGATGGAATATGTACAGGCGGCCAGGGCCCTGGGAGCTACGGACGCAAAGATTGCGCTGTCCCATGTGCTGCCCAATATCAGCGGCATCGTGATTGTGCGGGCCATGTTTTCCATTCCCAGTGCCATCTTTTTTGAGACATTTCTTTCCTTCCTGGGGGTGGGCATGAAGATCCCCAATGCGTCCATTGGCACGCTTCTCAATGGCGGGTACAAGGTGTTCCGGCTTTATCCGTATCAGATGTTCATACCAGCAGTGATTCTGTGCGTGATCATGCTCTCCTTTAACCTGTTTGCCGATGGCCTGCGTGACGTATTTGATCCCAAAATGAAGGAGGGATAAGATGGCGGAAAGCGTACTGGACGTCAGGCACCTGACAGTGTCCTTTTCCACTTATGCAGGGCGGGTGCAGGCCGTGCGGGATATTTCCTTTTCTCTTGGCAGAGGAGAAACGCTGGCACTGGTGGGGGAAAGCGGGTGCGGCAAATCCGTTACCTGCCGCAGTATCATGGGCCTTCTGGCAAAAAACGCGCAGGTGGAAGGCGGAGAGATCCTGTTTGAAGGGAAAAATCTGCTGCATCTCAGCAATCGCGCCATGCGGGAGATCCGGGGCGGAAAGATTGCCATGATTTTTCAGGATCCCATGACCAGTCTGGACCCAACCATGAAAATCGGCCGGCAGATTGCCGAAGCGGTACGGCTTCACAGGCCGGTCACCCGCGCCGCGGCAAAGCTTCGGGCTGTGGAACTGCTGGAAATGGTGGGCATTGAGGAACCGGAAAAACGGTACCATCAGTATCCGCATGCGTTTTCCGGAGGGCAGAGACAGCGCATCGTGATTGCCATTGCGCTGGCAGCCGATCCCCGGGTGCTGATTGCCGATGAGCCCACGACTGCCCTGGATGTAACCATGCAGGCGCAGATCCTGGACCTGATCAAGGATATCCAGAAGAGAACGGATACATCTGTCATCTTTATTACCCATGACCTGGGTGTGGTGGCGAATGTAGCGGATCGGGTGGCGGTTATGTATGCCGGACGGATTATTGAAGTCGGTCTTTCCGATGAGGTGTTTTACGATCCCCGCCATCCCTATACCTGGGGGCTGCTGGCATCCATGCCCACGCTGGCTGCGAAGGATGAAACCCTCTATGCGATTCCGGGTACGCCGCCGACCCTGATTGATCCGGCACCTGGTGACGCCTTTGCACCGCGGAACCCATGGGCACTGGAGGCGGACCGGCTGGCAGAGCCGCCGCTGTTTCCCGTGTCAGAAACGCATGCGGCGGCTACCTGGCTCCTGGATGCACGTGCGCCGCATGTGGAACCACCGGAAAACATTGCCCTGCGTGCACAGGCTTTCCGGAAAAAACTGTCGGAAAGGAGTGCTGCTCTGTGAGCGAAAAAGCACTGGTCACGGTCCGGAACCTGACGCACATATATCCCGGCAGCAGCGGGAAACGGGCTGTGGACAATATCAGCTTCAGCATCCGGGAAGGGGAAACCTTCGGGCTGGTCGGCGAATCAGGCTGCGGGAAAACCACCACGGGGCGCATGCTGGTGCGTCTTTTGGATATTTCATCCGGTTCTGTTGCCTTTGACGGGCAGGATATTACGGCACTTCAGGGAAAGGAACTGCTTTCCTATCGCCGACAGGCGCAGATCATATTTCAGGATCCCTATGCATCCCTGGATCCCCGTAAAAAGGTGAAGGATATCATTGCGGAAGGGATCGATATTCATCATCTGGCCAGCGACAGGCAGGAACGGGACGAGCAGGTGTCCCGCCTTCTGGCTTCCGTTGGGCTTCGGCCAGAACATCTGACCCGGTATCCCCACGAGTTCTCCGGTGGTCAGCGACAGCGCATCGGCATTGCCAGAGCCCTGGCGACCCAGCCGCGGTTTGTGGTATGCGATGAACCCATCTCTGCCCTGGATGTAAGCATACAGGCTCAGGTGGTTAATCTGCTGAAAGCAGAGCAGCGCCTGCGGAATCTGACATACCTGTTTATTGCCCATGATCTTTCCATGGTGAAGTACATATCCGACCGCATTGCTGTCATGTACCGGGGACGTATTGTGGAGACAGGACCCGCTGGAAGGGTGTATGAGAATCCGCTGCATCCCTATACCCGGAGTCTTATCTCCGCCATTCCTCTGCCCGATCCGGAAGGGGAGAGGAAGCGCCGGCGCATTCCCTATGTGCCGGCAGAGAAGGAGGAAGGCGGCACGCTTGTGGAAGCGGAAGCAGAGCACTATGTGTGGACCTCATAAGGAGTATTCGTATGGCTGTGAGAGAAAAGATTATCGCATACGTTGAAAAGCAGTCCCCTGTGTACCGGCAGATCGCCCTGGACATTCATGCCCGTCCCGAGGTCAGTAATTATGAATTCTATGCCTGCGACCGGTTAAGTCAGCAGCTGCGGGAGGAAGGCTTTCAGGTGACGGTGGATGTGGCTGGCCACCGCACGGGCTTTGCCGGGGTGTACAGGGCGGAAAAGCCGGGACCGGTACTGGTGTTTTTAGCAGAGTACGATGCCTTGGCAGGCCTGGGGCACGGCTGCGGACATAATCTGTTCGGGCCGACCTCTCTGCTTGCGGCTGCAGCCCTGCGGCAGGTGCTGGACCATGTGGGCGGCGAGATCCGTGTCTATGGTACGCCCGGGGAGGAAGGCGGGGAAAACGGAAGCGCCAAGGGCAGTTTTGTGCGGGAAGGATACCTGCAGGATGTGGACGCAGCTCTGTGTGTGCATCCGGGCGACCGGCATGAAGCGTCCAGTCGAAACCTGGCTTGTCTGCCGATCGACATTGCATTCCGGGGAAAACCTGCCCATGCGGCGGCTGCACCGGAAACGGGCATCAATGCCCTGGATGCTCTGATACTGACATACAACGGGATTAATGCCCTGCGCCAGCATGTGACAGGGGACGTGCGCATTCATGGGATCATCACCCATGGCGGTGACGCGCCTAATATTGTTCCGGAGTACGCCGCCGGGAAGTTCTATCTCCGAGCGGCGACGGTTCCGCGGCTGGAGGCGCTGTACCAGCGCGTAGAAAGGATTGTGGAAGGCGCAGCTCTGATGACCGGCGCGAAGAGCCATATGCAGCCCTACCAGAACCGTATCGATAATATGGTGCCCACTGCGTCGTTTGACGCTGTGTATGGCCAGGAACTGGCGCTGCTGGGGGAAACCATGCATCTTCCGGAGGAAGGCTGTGGGATTGGCTCCAGTGATGTGGGCAATGTGTCTCAGGTGGTTCTCACCATTCAGCCCACGATCTGTATCACCGACGGCCCTACGCCCTGGCATACGGAACAGTCCAAGGCGGCGGCAAAGTCAGAAAAGGGACTGGCTTCCATTGCACTGGGCGCCAAGGCATTGGCTCTCACCGCACTGGATCTGATTGAAAATCCTGCACTGCTTGCAAAAATCAAGGCAGAGCATGCCGAGGCGGTAAAACAGCAATAATACAATCAAAATACAATATATCAATTGACTAAGTAGATAAAATATTCTACAATCCAGTCCGAACAGAATGGAAGGAGGCGAGTGCAGTGACCATGCGCAGAGAAATGATGTGTTGTTGTCCCATGGGTGTGTTTGCTGTGCTCGTTTTTTAGCCGCTGCACAATTCATGGCGGCATAGGCAGGCGGCGCAGCAGTGCGTTGCCTGTTTTTTTCTATGGAATTGGGCGGAAGGGACAGAGCAATGATTCAGATAGAACACGCAGTCAAGACTTTTGCGGAGGGCCATCAGGCGGTGCATGCGCTTCGCGATGTAAGCTTGCGGGTGGAAAAAGGGGATATATATGGCATTGTAGGCTTTTCCGGAGCGGGAAAATCCACACTGCTGCGCCTGGTGAACGGACTGGAAAAGCCGGACAGCGGAAGCGTCGTTGTGGCGGGGCGGGACCTGTCCCGGCTGGGACAGAAGGAACTGCGGGATCTGCGACGCCATATCGGTATGGTATTCCAGCAGTTCAATCTGCTGGAAGGGAAGACTGTGAAGCACAATGTGTCCATTCCGCTGGAACTTGCCGGCATGCCCCGCAGGAAAATCGAGGCGCGGGTCCGGGATGTTCTGCGGTTTGTGGAACTGGAAGACAAGGAAAATGCCTATGTCAGCCAGCTGTCTGGTGGTCAGAAGCAGCGGGTGGGCATTGCACGGGCGCTGGCGACCCAGCCGGAGATTCTTCTGTGTGATGAGGCAACCTCGGCACTGGATCCGCAGACAACGGAATCCATTCTACGGCTGCTTCAGAAGGTGAACCGGGAGATGGGGGTTACGATCCTGCTCATTACTCATCAGATGCAGGTGATTCAGATGATCTGCCACAAGGTAGCCGTGATGGAACACGGGAGAATCGTGGAAGAGGGCAGCGTGCTCTCCGTGTTCGGAACACCGAAGGAGGAAGTAACCAGACGTTTTGTCCGCACGGTTATCAATGACAGGATCCCCGATACATTCATTTCCGTCGTGCGCAGCGAGCAGCGAAGCCAGCAGGTGGAACTCTTGAAATTCATCGGTGCTTCCGTGAAGGAGCCGCTGATCGCCAATCTCTGCCGGATGGAAGGACTGGAAGTGAATATTCTTGGCGCTACCATACAGGAAATGCAGGGCAGTGTCATGAGCGTATTCATTCTGCAGCTGATCGGAGATGCGGCGTGCATTGCGCAGGCGGAGGAAAGAATCGACAGAACAGGGGCCCTGCGGGAGAGGATGGTGTTTCAGGAATGACAGACTGGCAGGCACTATTCAAGGAAACCTTTGGGATCAAATGGCCCAAACTGCTGGAAAGCCTGGGACAGACCGTGTACATGCTGGGATGGGCACTACTGATCGGCGCAGTGATCGGGCTTCTTTTGGCGCTGGTGCTGGTGCTGTGCCGGAAGGATGGATTGAAGCAGAACCGGGCAATATACGACATTGTCAATGTGTATGTGAATATTGTGCGATCCATGCCGTTTATCATTACCCTGGTGTTTGTGTTTCCTGTCACGCGGCTGATTGTGGGCAAGACCTATGGTTCGACGGCCATGCTGGTGCCGCTGGTGATCTATATCAGTCCCTATATGGCGCGTCTGATGGAGAATTCTCTTCTGGACGTAAGCCCGGGCGTTATTGAAGCGGCGCAGGCTATGGGGGCAACCACATGGCAGATCGTAACCCGTTTTCTTCTGCCGGAAGCACTGCCCTCCATTGTACTGGCGATGACGACCGGTACGGTGGGCCTGCTGGGAGCTACCGCCATGGCGGGATATGTAGGTGGCGGCGGTGTGGGCGATCTGGCCCTGACATACGGATATCAGCGGTACAATTTCCCGCTTTTGATTCTGACCATTGTGATTCTGGTGATTTTTGTGCAGCTGCTGCAGCTGCTGGGCAACCGCGTCAGCGGAAAAATGCGGCAGCACCGGTAACGGTTTTCTTCCCCCGTCCGGAAGGGGGATGAAACATATATGACCAAAAGTGGAATATGAGAGGAGAAAGATCATGAAGAAACTGATTTCTGTTCTGCTGGCGCTGAGCCTTCTTCTGTCTCTGGCAGCGATGGCATCTGCAGAAGAAAAGACCGTCATCCGTTATTCCAAGTCACAGGGCCCGTATACCGAGCTTTTTGAAGACGGCATCATTCCGATCCTGGAAGCGGAGGGCTATACCCTGGAAGTGGTGGAAGCCAGTGATCTGCTGGTAGCGGATAAGATGCTGGAGGCCGGCGACGTGGATGTGAACGTGGAACAGCATACGGCATACATTGAGACGTATTTCAATGCCAATAATGACGGTCATCTGGTGGGCATCAGCCCGATTCCCACCGTACCTGCAGGCCTGTACTCCGCAAAGCATCAGAGCCTTGATGAAATCGCGGAAGGCATGACAGTAGCCGTCACCAATGACGCGTCCAATACGGCCCGCTGCCTGCTGATTCTGCAGAAGATCGGCTGGATTACCTTTGATCCTGATGTAGACGTGACCACGGTTACGGTGGATGATATTGTGGAAAATCCTTATAACCTGGAAATCATTCAGGTGCTGAATACAACGATCCCTACCAGTCTTTCGGACTATGATTTCGGGCTGATTACCGGTTCCATTGTCTGGAATGCCCGGGAAATCGTGGACCCTGCCAGTGCACTGGCGCAGGAAGACATTCTGCCGCATCTGGTGCTGCAGGTGACTGTCAAGGAACAGGACAAGGATGCAGACTGGGCGAAGGCGATTGTAGATGCCTATCATTCCGACGCGTTCAAGGCGTATATGGAGGAAAACAATACTGGCATGTGGTGGATTCCAGAAGAACTGCGCTGAGGAGCAGCAGAAAGTATACAGCAGCCTCTGTCTGATCCGCCCTTGTCAAGTAGACACAGGAAATATCTAAAATGGTTCTTTGGCACCCTGCCCTAATGGCAGGGTGTTTTGTGTAATTGGGCTTCGCATAA
>CACWXY010000047.1 GCA_902764915.1 uncultured Eubacteriales bacterium
CGCATTATGCGTATGGAAGTAGATTTCCGCATATCCGCACACAAGGTTTCCGTCCCAGTCATAGCACGCATCGCTGTGCACATGGGGCGTCACGCCCAGCTCAAACACGCGCCGTGTCTCATACACGGGAGCATACTCCTCATGATCCGCAACAGGCGTATAGCATTCCGCGGTATGCACATGCTCTTCCACGCCGCACGTCGGTATCCGCTCCATCGTTACCGCTGTTTTGGATGTCAGATGGACGGTAAGGCCGCCTGCCAGAATACAGAGTATCGTTATCAGCGCCGTGATACGGCTGGCTGCTTTGCGTTTTTCGATATGGGAAGCCACAGGATCGTGTCTCTGGTTGTGGTTCATACCCTTTCCTCCTTTCAGGAAAGCGTCTCTATCGGATCCCGAATCATAGGATTCGGAGGACAGTCGTTTCTGTTTGCTGGAAGCAGTTTTCTCCCAGTACATACATATTATATGTATCAGGTTACATTACAAGTTACCCTTCCGCACAAAATCATATCATTCATGCAATGTCTGCATGCCGACATCCTCTAAAAATCATTATGATTCCATGACTATATGGCCGCTTGTTACGGTTCAGATGTCACCTGTCTGTAATGCAGCAGAAAAAGGTAAGACTAACCTTCATTTTTGCCATGCCGCACCTGAATCTGCATGTATACCGGACTTCTATGGTTTGCAATCCCCCAGGGGGCATACACGCACCTATGCACATATTCATTATATATGTATAAGCATTCTCAGCTGCATTTTATCAATGAAAGCAGTTTTCACAGCGTTCATGATCAAAAAATGTTTTTCTGATGTTCGAATGGCCCCGGCAACATTTTTTTTGCGTTTGCTGCTCCCAGAAATGGTAGACGTGATCCGCATCATTCCCATAGGTACTGCATACTGTTTCTTCTGCATGTAATCTGCTGATCGCATTCCGCTGCCGAAAAAGACCGTCCCCCAAAGGAACAGTCGCTGTCTATTCCCCATCGTTCCCGTCTCCGCCTCTGCAGAAAGCAGCTGTCCGCATGCCGCAGATGAGACGCGCAGCGAATCGCCTGCCGTGGACTCATTTTTCTTTCATTATCGCAGTCAGCTGTCCTCTGTTGGCTTATTCTGGTCTTCGGCGCTTTTTTTCCAAAGCTCCTGATGCCAGCGAATAAAAGGACGATACGCGTCGGTATCGTCCCTCGAAGCTTTCTGTATTGCACATGTCATTCAGCGCTGCATGCTGTCCCGATGCAGCAGAACCACATGCGTGATTCCACTGCGGTCCAATGAGAATGCATCCCGGCTGAATCATGCCATTCTGATTTTTCTGATCCCGGGGCATGCTCCGGCAAAGCCTGTCAGCAGAATATCAGGCACTTGGTATCACACCTGCCGCGCAGCCCAGTGCGTGCCCGTATGCAGTCATGCCGCCTTGTCCCTATGTATCATAAAACGCACACCTCCCCTTTCGGCTGATGAAACGCTTTCAGCAGAAAGAGGAAGTGTGCTTTGGGGGCCAGAGAAAGAACAGGAGTCTGACCACAGATCGCTGCTGGTTTTCGCTGGTTCCCTTACTACGGGGGGGGACAGAACTGACTTACTCCGGCAATCCGACTTTTATTTTAATTTTGAATGTTTTGTAATATCAAGTAATTGTTCCAGAGTGTCACATGGATTCCTATGCTATTTCTTGCAATATATGATGCAGACGATTAAACTATCGTGGGAAGGGAGTATAAATAGGAGATTCATCGCATGAGCATTCTTTTCGCAGAGACTCTGAGGAAACTGAGAACAGAGCACGGACTGTCCCAGAGGGAGCTGTCCGACCTTGTCTATGTAACCCGTTCCACGATTACCCGATGGGAAAACGGCACCCGGCTACCCGATGCCGCCATGATATCCCGCCTTTCCCAGTGCCTGAACGTGGATGTCAACACGCTGCTGAGCACAGTCACCGTTCCGGATGAAGCGCCCCATGTGATTATGGTGGATGACCGGAAGATCATTCTCTCCGGAGGCCTGCCCATTCTGCAGAAGGCCGTGCCGTACGCGATCATCGAAGGTTTTACCCGTCCTTCCGAAGCCATCGAGTATGCAAACTCTCACCGGGTTTCCCTGGCGTTTCTGGATATTGAGCTGGGAAACAGCAGCGGACTTGACCTTTGCCGGAAGCTGCTGGAAATCTATCCGCGGACCAATGTGGTATACCTGACTTCCTTCGTCCGGTACTCCTTTGATGCCTGGAGCACAGGCGCCAGTGGTTTCATGCTTAAGCCGATTTCCGAGGAAGGTGTGCAGGCGCAGCTGAAAAGTCTGCGCTATCCGTTCTTTTCAGGAGGAGCGAATCAATGAACACATGGGAAATCCATCTCGGTTTCCTCATGATCAGTGCGATGACCACACTGATGCTTCTGGGATTGGTCATGACCATATTCATGCCTGGAATGGATCGGTGGAGCAGACGCTTCTTTCTCGCACTCTTTTCCATGCAGCTTCTGTGCTGCGGCTCCTGCATCATTGACTTTATCCTCTACAGGCATTCGGATGCCTCATTCTCCAATCAGAAAATCTGGTTTTTCGAATCCCTGCTCATCTCCATTCCGCTGCTCATGTTTGCCCATTACCTGCCGCACTGCTGTGGAAAGCCCATACGGAAGAGCGGTTTGGTCTGGGGTGCGCATATCCTGTGGATCCTCTTTTTTTCCTTACTCGTCATTGCACAGCTTACCCCCTGGTTCTTCCGCATTACATCTGACAGCCGCTATGTCCGCGGCCCTCTGTACTTTGTCGGAGCCGCTCCTCTGATTGGCCTTCTGCTTCTGAACCTGACCCATGTCATTCTCTGGCGGGACAGACTTGCCAGAAGATACTTCATTGCCTTCCTGCTTCATCTGCTCCCGCTGACAGTCGCTCTTGTCGTCCACACCTTTGTCTTCAGGCCCCTTGTCCTTGAAATCGGCATGACGATCTCCATGCTGGCCATGTTCGCCATTATCATGCTGGACCAGGTAGAGCAGTACCTTCGGCAGCAGCGGGAAATTGTCCGGCAGCGCGCCAATGTCACGGTACTGCAGATGCGCCCACATTTCATCTACAATACCATGACCACCATCTACTACCTCTGTGAACAGGATCCCCGGAAAGCCCAGCAGGTGATCCTGAATTTCACAACCTACCTGCGGAAAAACTTCTATGCCATTGCCAGCGAGAATACCATTCCCTTTTCCGAAGAACTGGAGCATACCCGTGCCTACCTGGCTGTAGAACAGGCGCAGTTCGAGGACGCGCTGTTCATCACCTTCGATACACCGCATACGCAGTTCCGCCTGCCACCCCTTACACTGCAGCCCATTGTGGAGAACGCCATCAAGCATGGAATGGACCCGGATGCCGGACCCCTGCACATTGTCATCCGTACGCGGGAAACAGATGCCGGCAGTGTAATCATTGTGGAAGACGACGGGGTGGGGTTTGACCGTACCAGCAATGATGACCCGCATATTGCCCTTTCGAACATACGCCAGCGACTGCGTCTGATGAGCGGTGGCAAACTGGAGATCAGCCCCCGGGAAGGCGGCGGAACCATCGTAACCGTCACCATTGCCGGCTCCGACCGCACTGTCTGACTGTGTTTTCAATAGACCAGTGCGGCATATCTGAGGCATTCCTTGCCGGAAAGCGGGCAGGCAGAAATGAACACCGCATCTCCAGCCCATGCGTTCCTTTGGTGATAAGGAAAATCCCGGCGAAAAACCGCCGGGATTTCGATGGTGCCCCAAGTCAGAGTTTCGTTTTCCAGAGACAGCCTGGCGGCGTACAGCCGTCAGGCTGTTTTTCTGCCTGTATACAAGATGCTGGTTAGCAGCACTGCATGTTCCGCTGCCCGCTTTCCAGGCATGTCACTCCCGGTCTAAGGATGTGCACGGACAGCGCCAGGCTTTCCGGGGGCATGGAACGCCGCGTTTTCTCAGGCTCTGCCATCCCCTGCCCCGTCTTTGTCCGCAAACAGCCGCATGCTCTCGCTCCACTCCGCATACGGTCCGGGAAGCACATGACCTTCCGTCCAGGGCTTTCCCAGACGATCACAGGGCACAAGCGGATCCGCCGGCACGCTTTTCACCATCCCAGGATCCATGATATGACCCAGCCTTCGGATCTGTGACGGAATGCCGGGAGGCGCGTCCTGGCTTTTTCCCATGATCACACGGTTTTCCTCCATGCACAGCGATATATCGAACCATCCGCTCTGTCCATGGCTGTCAAGCCCATAAAACTCCTTCCAGGCCGGAAGGTTCAGGCAGACTTCCGGTGCCGGGTACATGATCCGGAGATAGCCGCCTTCCTCCCGCACATACAGGTTTCCGTCCGCTTCATTGTCCCGGGTGGGAAAATCGATCGCGGCTTCCCGGCACGCATAGAAGATATTGTTGCGCACACAGGCATTCCGGCTGGTCCCGCCCCGGTCGCTGCCATGCATACGAAAGCTTACAGGCTTGGCATAATACCCGCTGTGGCGGATCTGCCCGATCAGGTTATGCGAAATATGCAGACGGTCCGTACCCTCCCCATAGATGGCATAGCCGTTGACGGTATCGTCCTCCCGAAGCTTGTACCACCCGGAAGAGCCCGGTTCCACAGGCACCCGGGACGGATCAAAGCGGCCCGGCACATTCCAGATGATATTGTTGTCAATCAGATTCACACCGTCCCGGGTGCACTCGATAAAGATCGCTTCCCGCTGTTCCATGCCGTCCAGGAACAGATTGCCGGTAATGCGGTTGTTCTCGTTTCCGCAGTCCAGCCACAGATGATCCGCGCGGATCGTGTGCAGGAACTGATTCCGGCGGATCAGCGCATTCACGCTGTTGTGCAGTTTTATGCCGCCGGCTTCCCAGGAAAGCTCCATCTTCTGCCAGCCGGTTCCTTCGATTACATTGTCTTCAATCAGCATGCCCTCGGCAAACAGTCCCGCAATCCCGCACACGCCGGCATCCCTGATATGGCAGCCGCGGATCACACTGCAGCCGATCACTTCCCCGTCCCTGTGTGTGTGATGCCAGCATTCATTGCCCACATCTATCGCCACGGCATTGGCCCAGTTGACAGTACAGTTCTCGATCACCCAGTGATGCCCCCGATAGGCGGAGATCGCCCCTCGTTGCGGCACCGGCGCGCCCATGGCCGCGTGCTCGCAGATCAGCCCGCGGACCTTGATATAGTTCAGAAATGGCGTGCGCGGCGCAAAACACTGCTCCCGGACAGTGACCTCTATCCGGTGCGCCGCCGGATCTGCGTCCCCTTTCAGCCGGAAATGCACCTTCATGCCATTGGCTTCCACCCAGTACGTGCCATCCCTGTCCCCCATGTCCCGGTACAGCGGCACCTGCGCAAGCGGCTGTCCGTCGCAGAAGACACACCCGCGCCGGTTCAGATACGGCGTCATGTCTGTCTTGTCATACTCGATAAAGAGCCGGTCATGGAGAAGGTTTACGGCACAGAAGGGATTGTAGCCCTGGAACCTTTCTTTCTCCAGGGCATACACATAGACCTTGGCGCTTTCATTTTCGATACGCCAGCCCTCACTGGGAAGAAAGTCCGTTACCTCCTCGGAGGCCCGTATGATGACATCCCCGTCCCCATAGGCCTCATAGGCAATCATATGCTCCGGATCCGTACCGCCGCAGGGCGGCGCTACCTGTTCACGGTAGATCCCGGCGTGGATCAGCACGCGGGTTCCCGGCCGCGTCCGGTCCGCCGCCGCCTGAATGGTTTTCAGCGGATGCGCCATGGTGCCCTCTGCCGTGTCCGAGGCCAGAGGATCCTGTGTATTGACATGAATCTCCTGCGTCCATACGCACGGCTTTTCCCAGAACGGAAAAAACGTGCCGTCCGGAAGCAGTGCGCTCATGTCCGCGTTGTTTCTCATACTGATTCCGCCTTTCCGATTCATAAAAAGGGATGCTTCCCCATGAAGCATCCCTTCCTCCCTTTACCCCTATGGCTTACTCCATAGCGGCGGCGGCTGCTACCTTGGCATCCACTTCCGGCTGCCATACGCTGCAGTCATAGGCATACAGATCCTTGTATCCGAAGCCGTCCATCTGGGTGATCATCTCATCCCACAGGCTCTCGAACTCCGCATCATCGGCGGCAAAGATCAGGTTCCATGTATACTCGCACAGTGTGGCGTTCACATCAGAACGGATGGCAATGATATCATTGTTGTCCGCAGCCGGCGTAAAGTCCACGCTGGGGCTGGCCAGGAGCATGCCCTGCTTCTTCATGTAATCCACAGGATCTTCTGCCTGGAACATTTCGGACCATTCCTTCTTCATCTCGGTCATGGTCATATCCTTGTAGGACTGCCAGAACTTCTGTGCATAGCGCTCACCGGTCACCGGGTTCACGCAGATGGAGGAAACGATCCACTGGTTGATGGCATTGTTGCCGTCGCTGTATCCGCCGCCGCCGAACTCGTCCGGCACAGGCAGGTTATCCATCAGCGCATTGTCCTTGTAGGGCACAAACTTGCCTTCTTCATTGACGGTGTAGTTCAATCCTTCAATGCCGTCATGCTGGAAGGTTGCGCCTTCGGGGCTGGCATACCAGTCCAGGAATTCCATGATCCGTTCATACTTCTCGTCATCCACGCCAGCGCCTACGCCGAACATACGGTCGGAACCGAAATAGCGGTCCGCATCCGCATAGTACTTCTGATCGCCTACGGGAATGAAGATAAAGGCATTGCCCTGGTTCAGGCGGTCTACACTGTTCCAGAAACCGACTTCCCAGCTGTACCACATAAGGTCAGCGCGTCCGGAAGACAGCTTGGCACTGACGTTATCCCATGTCTGCGTGCCGGAGTCCGGGTCCACCAGTCCCAGCTGATTCGCCTTGTTCAGGAACTTGGTGATGGTGTAGTACGCATTCTCGCGGTTGTAGATCTCAGAGAAGGTGTTGTCGGGCTTGAGAATGGCGCTGCCCTTGATCTTCTCGCCGTACCAGGTGGTCAGCTGCACCACGTTGGCAATGCCGATCATGTTGTCATTGCCGTCCCAGTCGGGCCAGAGCGTGAAGGGATAGGCCGGATCGCCGTCGTCATTGGTCGGATGGATCTCATGGATCTTGACCAGCGCGTCCAGCAGATCATCCAGGTTTTCCAGTTTCGGCGCGCCGATTTTCTTGTACAGGTCCCAGCGCAGCATGGGGCTGGAATAGATCACGTCATCGGTCAGCGTCACGGGAGACGTATCGGTCATTTCTGTCGGAATGCCGTAGTACACGCCGTCCTGTCCGGTCAGGCCCTTGTTGTAGACGTCGATCTGATTCTTGAACTGCATGATGTTCTCGCATGCAGGCAGCTTGTCGCTGATGTCTCTGGCAAGCCCTGCTTCCACGATCTCCGGGAACTTGGCCTTGTCCACCAGAATAATGTCGCCCAGATTGCCCGCCTCGGAACGGGTGGCATAGATGGTATTGCCCACGACCTGGGACGCGATGATGTTCAGCTCAATATTGAACCGGTCCTTGATGACCTTGGCAAACCAGCCGGTCTGGATGCCGTTGTAATTGGCTGCATCATTGTAGACATCAATGGTCAGAAGAGGCTTCTCCTCCGCCACCGCGCCGACCGACAGAAGGCTCATCAGAAGCGCCGCTGTCAATAGAAGAGACAAAAACCGTTTCATTTCCTGTTCCTCCTTCATGGTTTTGTTAATGACATAAAGCACATCTGTGCTTTTATCCAATGGTTTTCTCAGCCCTTCACCGCACCGATCATGATGCCCCTGGTAAAGAAGCGCTGGAAGAAGGGATAGATGAGCATGACTGGCAGCACGACCACCACGGTCACTGACATGCGTATGGACGTGGCTGTCGCCGCCGTAGCCAGTCCGGCCATGACCGCACTGGCATTGGTGGTATTGCTGACCAGTGCCTTGAGGCTGTTGGCCTGGGTAATGTACTGGTAGAGCACATACTGCAGCGTGTTCAGGTCCGGCCGGTTGGTCATCAGCAGCAGGTTATCCTGGAAAGAGTTCCACTGGTTCACTGCCGCAAAGATCGCGATCGTCGCCAGGATCGGCTTGATAACCGGCAGCATGATGGAGAAGAAGATCCGCAGTGTACCTGCGCCGTCGATCTCGCCCGCGTCCTGCAGTTCCCGGGGCACTGATTCGCAGTACGTCTTGCACAGGATAATGTAGAAGGGCTGGACGACCATGGGGAAAATGTAGCCCCAGAAATTGTTCGCAAGCCCCAGGTTCCGCATGCTGAGCACCCATGGAATCACGCCCGCATTGAAATACATGGTCACCGACACGAACCGGAACCAGAGCTTCCTCTTCCACAGTGTGTCCCGCGTGAACATATATCCCAGAAACGCGGCGATAAACACGGTCAGTGCGGCACCGATCAGTGTGCGCAGCACGGAGATCTTCGCCGCGTCCATCAGTCCCGGAATGCTCGCCATCCGTTCATAGTTCTTGAAGTGGATTTCCTTGGGAATAAAGAGCACCTTACCGCGCTCACTGAGATTGTTGGCGCTGATGGAATTGATAATGATGTAATAGAAGGGATACGCGCATACGAAGGCAAAAAAGGCATAGACGATATAGGTAATCACGCTGATCACGCGGTCGCCCACGCTCTGCCGGTCCATGGGACTGCGACCTCTGTGATGGGCGATGTGCGCTCTGGAGTTTTCGCGCATGACTTTTCCCTCCTCCGTCAGATAAAGCCTTCGCCCCTGACAAGCCGGGACGCAGTATTGGTGATGAAGAGCAGAACGACGCTCACCAGGCTCTTGAGCATGCTGATGGCCGTGGACAGCGGATAGTTGCCACGTCCGGAGGTGGCGATATTGTATACGTACAGATCCAGTACTTCGATGGATTTCTTGTTGAAATTGTTCATGAAGACATAGTACTGCTCCATGCCGTTGGACAGGAAGTTGGCCAGGTTCAGCATGACAATCACGAAATAGGTGGGCAGAAGACACGGGATCGTAATGTGCATGATAATCTGCATGCGCGTGGCGCCGTCCACCTTGGCCGCCTCAATCATCTGCTCGTCAATGGCTGAGATCGCTGCCAGATACATGATGGCCGCCCATCCGGCATTCTTCCATGTCAGCCACAGCCACATGCGGAACCACACATGCTCCTTGGAGCTGAGGAAGGCCACAGGCTTTTCGATCATCCCCAGGTTCTGCAGAATTGTATTGACCGCGCCTGTGGAGGAGAGCACATTGAACGCAATGGAATACACCAGCACCCAGCTGATGAAATTGGGCAGCGTGGTGACGGTCTGTACAAACTTCCGGTAGGGCCGGCAACGGATTTCATTGAGAAAGACCGCGAATATCATGGGAAACCAGGAGAACAGCAGGGATATGCCGCTCATGGCAAAGGTGTTGGTCAGCACCCTTCCCACGTCCGCCAGACGCACGGGATTCTCTACGATAAAGGCAAACCATTTCAGTCCCACAAACGTGTCCTTCGATATCGGTCTGGGCGGCATGTAGTCGTGAAAGGCATAGATCCATCCATAGAGCGGATAGTAGGAAACCAGGGCTACGAGGATCAGAAATGGCAGAATATAGAGAAATTCAACATACGACCGCGCTTTCTTACTCATCCGGAATCCTTTCCTTCCTGCTCAGGCGGAGCGATTTTTTTCAGGCGATATTCGGTTTACGTTTTCTCTTTTTGTTCTTTTATAGCACATACACGCCGGATAGAACAGACACTTTTTCGTAAAGAGAAGGGACAAAAATAGCTGCGTTTGTTTGCGCAAGTATCTGGATTGCGTTTCCCGTGATATACTGCATGCATGCTCAGGGAGGTATTGACATGCCCAGCACATTTTTTGAAACCAGAGACGAAAAGTTCTTTATCGGCGAAGTCACGCACTATCCGTTTCCGCTTCACGTGCATGAAGTCATGGAAGTCGTAGCGATCATTTCCGGACAGGCTGTCATGCATATTGACGGAAAGGAATATACGCTGCATCCCGGGGACGTGGCGGCCATTTTCCCGCTCATTGCCCACAGCTATGATTCCCTGTCCCCGGATATCCGGGGACTGGCCTGCATCTTTTCTCCGGATACGATTGCCGAGTTTTCAGGCACACTGCACAGCATGGTTCCTCTCTGTCCGGTGGTGCAGGCCGGACAGACCGACGAGGAGATACGCCTAGCCATTGCCAAGCTCACAGCCCTTCCTGCAGAGCCGGACTCACCCTATTCCCTGGCATACCTGCACCTGCTCCTGGCCGGGCTTCTCCGGCATCTGTGCTATCGTCCCGTCTACGACTATTCTGATCAGGATCTGGGCTATCGGATCATCCACTATGTCTCCCAGCACGCCTTCTCCCCCATTACCCTGGAGAGCGCGTCTCATGAGCTCGGTCTGAGTCCGTCCTATCTGTCCCACTTCTTCTCCCAGCAGCTGCATGTGAATTTCCGGCGCTTTGTCAATGCCATACGCATTGACCAGGCGCGTATGCTCATGCGTAATCCGGAAATGACACTGGTCCGCGTATGCTACGCCTGCGGCTTTACCAATATCCGCACTTTCCGCCGCGCCTTTTTCCAGGAAACGGGGGTTCTGCCCTCGGACTATCTCGCCAGTCTGCAGTCATGAACAGAGCCTCTGCCATTGCGGCAGAGGCCCTTTTCTGTATCCGCAGCACGTAACATGCGCATGGTTATGACGCATGTTTGTTACAGAAATCCGCTTGACGGCAGCGGCAACTTGCGCTAGCATAAGGTCGCATGTTGCGTTTATGCCCTTTTTCGATGGCAGGGATTCCCTGCGAGAATGGAGGTAACCATGCTGTTTTCCGAAAAGCTCCGCGCTCTCCGCATGGAAAAGAATCTGTCCCAGCGCGAGCTGGCCGACGCCGCGTCCCTTTCCCTGCGCACCATACAGAACTGGGAAAGCGGCGAACGCATGCCCAAAAAGCGCGAAAGCTATGCCGCGCTGGCCCGCGTTCTAGACGTGGATGTGAACGCCCTGATGGATGAAAATGCCGCCTTTTCCCTGGAAGCCCGGGACCGGTACGGCGCCCGCGGCGCCCGGCAGGCCGCCGAGCTGGTGCGCCAGGTCAGTCAGCTCTATGCTGGCGGCGATCTGGCGGAGGAGGATATGGAGGCCATGAACCTGGCCCTGCAGGAAGCCTACTGGGCCGTCAAGAAAACCAACCGCAAGTTTGTGCCCCGGAAATTCCGCTGACTGACCCGCGCCGATGCCGCGGCCGGAGGAGGTGACAGAGATTGGCCATTCTTCCCTGTACGGAAGACGCGCTCGCATGCGCCGAAAAGCTGTTGAAGACATGCCGCAGCCGGGACCCGGTGCGGCTGTGCGAAGCACTGCACATTCATCTGGTAATCCGTCAGGACCTCAAGGTGCAGCGGGCAGCCTCCGCCCTGGTGCTCCGGCAGGGCGTCATTATCCTCAACGGGCATGAATCGGAGGAAAACCGCCGGATCCTGATCCTTCACGAGATCGGGCATCTTCTCATGCACCGTGCCTATTACCGGAACAGCCAGGCCTGGATACTGCGCCATCCGCTCTTTCAGGTCACGGATCAGCTGGAGTATGAGGCCAATCTGTTTGCCGCCCGTTTCCTGATCGATCCCGTACAGATGGAGGAGATGATGCGCGAGGGCTACGCCAACGCGCAGATCGCCGCGGCCTTCTCAGTGCCCGTGGAAATGGTGGAGATTCTGCAGACGGCATGCATGCGCCTGGGACGGATGGAAACGTCATCCCGCGGCCTTCTGCCACAGCCGTCATCCGATTTTCTTGGAAAGCCGGCCCCCGGCACGCCATGGGATGAGGCGGATGTGCCATGACACAGCGCGAGCGCACATATCTGTGCATTGACCTGAAGTCCTACTATGCCTCCGTGGAATGCGTGCGCCGTCACCTGGACCCGCTGCAGGCGCTGCTGCTGGTCGCTGATGAAAGCCGCACCGACAAGACCATATGTCTGGCTGTCTCCCCGGCCCTCAAGGCCATGGGCGTGCCCTCCCGTCCCCGGCTTTTTGAAGCCAGGCAGGCCATAGGCCGCTATGAGGCCGCCCATCGCACGCACCTCCCCGTGCTTATCGCGCCGCCGCATATGAATGACTACATCCGCATCTCCGCGCGGATTGTCGAGATTTATCTGCGCTATGTGGCGCCGGAAGACCTGCATGTCTATTCCATTGACGAGTGTTTCCTGGATATCACGCCCTACCTGCACCTGTACTCGCCGCCCAGCGGTGTCAGCGCCGCGCATCATATGGCCATGACCATCATCCGGGAGGTCCTGTCCCAGACCGGGATCACCGCCACCGCCGGCATCGGCAGCAACATGTACCTGGCCAAGGTAGCCATGGACATCGTTGCCAAAAAGAAACCGGCGGACGCGAACGGCGTGCGCATTGCGTGCCTGACGGAAACGGATTACCGGGAAGTGCTGTGGGACCACGTACCCCTGACCGATTTCTGGCAGGTCGGGCCCGGCACCGCGCGGCGCCTGGCGCGTTACGGCGTGCGCACCATGGGTGATCTGGCCGCCTTCTCCCAGAGTGTTCCCTCGCTTCTCTACCGCAATTTCGGCATCAACGCACAGCTTCTCATTGACCACGCCTTCGGCAGGGAGAACTGTACCATGCGGGATATCAAGAGCTATCTGCCCAAAGCCCACAGTCTCTCCTCCGGTCAGGTGCTGGCGCATCCCACGTCCTTCCGTGATGCCCGGCTGATTCTGGAGGAGATGATTGACGGCCTCACCTATGACATGCACGTCAGAGGGGTTGTGTCCCGGCACTTCGTGTACTATGTAGGCTTTGATCCGATGTCGCTGGAGGTCTGCCATTATACCGGGCTCCTGGCCCTGGACTATTACGGGCGTCTGCATCCGGCGCATGCCGCCGGGAGCGTGCGTCTTCCCACGCCCACATCCGGCACGCGTCAGATCCGGGATGCGCTTACCGCCCACTTTGACCATGCCGTGGACCACCGTCTTCTCGTGCGCCGGCTCGGCGTAGCCGCCGAAGACCTGTGCGATGTACATGATCCCTGCCAGCCCAGCTTTCTGGAGATGTATGCGGACGAGGAGAAGGAGCGGAAACTGCAGTGTACCCTGCAGGCGCTGCGCGCCAAGTACGGCACGAATATTGTGCTTCGGGGCATCAATTACTGTGAAGCCGGGACCGCCCGTGAGCGGAATCTGCAAATCGGCGGACATAAGGGATAGGACAGAAGCGGACTGCCTTTTCGCGGCGTGGCATGTGCCACGCCTTTCTGTTTGTCCGGGCCTGCGCCAAGCAGCCATAAGCCAGGCTGTGAAGCCATGACTGTGTGCAGACAGTCCCTGCACCATTTCCGAATGGCGCAGGCTGTCAGGACGGCCCGCCTTCCCTGCCCCATGTCTCGGACAGGATTACGCTGAGCGTGATTATCCCACCGCCTGCGAGCATTGCAGGACGCAGATGCTCCATGCCCAGCAGCAGGGAAAAGATCGTCCCGAACATGCCTTCGCAGCTGAGAACAATCCCCGCTTCCGAGGCCCGCACATGCTTCTGTGCCCATGTCTGAAGAAAATAGCACAGCCCTGTGGAAAAAAGGCCCAGGTACACAACCGGCGCAAGCCCCTTCTGGAACTGGGAGGCATTGACTGCCGGTCTTGTCAGAAGGAGCACCGCACCGCCGCAGGCCGCGGCTGCCGCCAGCTGCCAGAAAGCCACCTGAACCGGATCATCCCCGGCGCATACGAGATCCAGATAGGTGATATGCAGTGCGAAGAGAAGCGCGCACAGCAGCACCAGGGCTTCTCCTTTTCCGAAGGTCAGCTGCATGTCTTCCGTTATATTGAGCAGTACCACCCCCAGCATGGTCATAAGACTGAGCAGAAAAACCCGTTTCCCCGGTCTTTTTTTCGTCAGCAGCCAGAGGAGAAAAGGGATCATGACCACGTTCGTCGCGGTAATCAGCGCCGCATGGCTGACCCGCGTCATCCCCTGTCCCAGGGTCTGGGTATAGAAAGCACCAAAGAGTATGATGCCTGCGCCGATCCCGTGAAGCATGCCGCGCTTTCCCGCCGCAAACACGCGTCTCCGGAAGACTGTGCCGATCAGCAGCGCACCCACAAAAAACCGGATCATCATTATCCAGCCGACATGCAATTGCGACGCAATCGCATACGCAGTGGCAATAAAGCCGCTGCCCCAGATCACGGTCACCAGTATCAGGGCCAGAATCGCCCGGCGGTGTGCGGATCGTTTCATGCAAAGGCCCTCCTTTCATCGCAATGCGCACCCTTCCAGACCGCTTATGAATGAACCGCTTTCCTTCAGGTCTCTCTTCTGGTGTCTTCTCCCGGCATCGCTGGAAACATGGCATGCAGAAAGCGTTTCCCGGTCGCGGTGCGAAAAATCGCATGGTCTGCCTCCCGGATCGCATCCGCAGTGTCCTGATGCTCGTAGAGATTGACCAGAAAATCCGCCTCCACCAGGATCTGATAGTCCATTCCGTCAATGTCTGTGTAGGTATGGTGATGTCCCACCAGATACGCAACCCGCCGGATCTGGGAAGGCGTATATTCACCAAGCGAGCGCAGCATTCTCTCTGCTGCGGGTGCACCTTCCCTTTCCTGCAGCGGCCCAGCATGGGAATGGTATTTTTCCTCTGCCGGCCGAATCCCGATATCATGGACAATCGCTGCTGTTTCGAGAATAAACTGTGTCTCTTCATCCAGTCCTTCCAGCAGCCCGATAGCCGCAGCAAAGCCATGGACCTTCAGGAGGTGCTGGACTCTGTGGGGATTTCCCGTTTCATACCCGATCATGGCCGCGATCAGTCTCGCGTGCTTTTCATGCATTCCGTTTCTCTCCTCCTGGCTTGTACCGCTCATGCTTTCGCATATCGTTCTGTCCTTATCGGCTCTCCCTTTTTTCTTTGCCGCATAGGGAAAGCCGTTTCCTGTTACAATGCATGAGACCTTTCGCCTGCATGCAGAATCCGAACCATCGTATCTTCCCGGACTCCGGTAGAAGCACCGCCTCATTGAGAAGCACGCAGGACTCCCCTTAACCGAAATATGACTCTCTGTATCTGAGAACGCGGCGGCAGCCCAAGGACCCGTACTTTCCGACGCACCCCCTGTCAGAAAGCGCTATTCCTTTCTTCCATGCCAGCAGTAAAATCAGTTTCTCCCCGGGCAGCGCGAAAGGCAGGCGTTTGCATGACCTTCCGTTCCAGACGGATCCCTGTATCATTCTTCTGCCGAATCAGCATCCAACCGGAAAGGCGCCGCACCTCCGCTGTCTCTCCATCTTTCCTGCATTCCATCCTGCATCATAGTACACTGGAACGCTCCGAACAAGCATGGGCTGTCGATGTGACATGTCACTTTTTTAAACTTTTTCGACAGATTTTTGCATTGAGCCGTTTTTCCAAATCCGTACAATGTTTGTAACACGTGCCGTTCTCCCCAAAGATTGGCACTCACAAAACAATACAGGAGGACACACCCATGAAGAAACTTCTTGCCTTGGTTCTGTGTACTGCTCTTCTGATGAGCATGCTCGCCGTTGCCAGCGCGGAAACATCCCTGCGCGTTGCCTGGTGGGGCGGTCAGGAACGTCATAATCAGACCATCGAAGCCCTGGACGCCTACGGCGCTGCCAATGATGTCAAGCTGGAATACGAATATACCAGCTGGACAAGCTACTTTGAGAACCTGGCCACACAGGCCGTCGGCCACAATCTGCCCGACATGCTCCAGATGTCCACTACCGACATCATCAACTATTCCGTCAACGGTCAGATTGTCGACCTTATGCCCTTTGTGGATGCAGGCATTATTGACCTGACCAACATCGAGAAGGGTTCCCTGTCCGGTGGTATGGTCAACGGTCAGCTTGCTGGTTTCACCACCGGCACCAACACTGTCACCGTCATCTACAACAAGAAGATCTTTGATCAGGCCGGTGTCGCCTACCCGTCCAACGACTGGACCTGGAGCGAGTACATCGACACAGTTAAGAAGATCTATGAAGCCACCGGTATCCAGTCTGATATCCCGTTCCTGTCGGAAGCCCGCTGGGTCGTGGAATCATGGGTCCGCTGCTATGGCTATGATTTCTTCTCCGAGGACGGTCAGTCCCTGCCCTGGGCGGAAGATGAAAAGGTCAAGGCCGGTGTTGCCTCTGCGATCCAGGATATCGCTGACGGTGTAAAAGCTGGCTATTTCATTGATCCGGAAGTCCAGATCGCCTGGTCCACTACCGAAGAGAACTACATTGTGCAGGGCAAGTCCGCCATGGCCTTCCTTCTGAGCAACTATTACGGTGTATACTGCAATGCTCTGGGCGAAGAGCTTGGCATGGCCATGCTGCCCAAGATGGACGACGGCGAAAAGAGCGGCATGTATCTGAACTCCAACATGTACTGGTGCATTTCCTCCAACTCCGCCAATCCTGAGGCTGCCGCTGCCGCCCTCAACTACATGATTAACTCCACCGAAGCTGCCGCCATCATCAAGACGGACCGCGGTATTTCCCTGAGCAGCGCTGTGCGCGATTTCCTGGCCACCTCTGAAGATACCGATGCCTACACCGCCAACGTACTGAACTATGTCTCTGATGTCACCGGTGTTGTGGCCGCTGTCAACCCGGCCGATCCGGCACATTCTGCAGAACCCATCAGTGTTCTTAAGAATGACTATACTGCCGTCATGTACGGTGAAATGAGCGCTGAAGACTGTGTCAACGATTTTGTGGAACAGGCCACCGCGCTTCTGCCGAACTGAATGCGATAACCTTTATCAGGGAGGTGCGGCTCTGCCGCCCTCCCTTTCATCTTTCTGCGTAATCGCTGCGCAGACAATCGAGGTGTATTTCTATGCGTCAAGCTGTCACACTGACCCCTGCCATGCGCAGCCGCAGAAGGCGGGAAACCGGTGTCGGATATATGTTTATCGGGCCCTGGCTGATCTGTTTTCTGGCATTTAACCTGATTCCGTTCCTCATTTCCTTTGTTCTGTCCTTCATGGACTACAACATGCTGTCCAATCCCACATTTGTAGGACTTGCCAACTATGTCAAGCTCTTTACCGGAGACAAGCTTTTCAAGACCTCCCTGGGGGTCACTTTCCGCTTTGTTTTCATTGCCATTCCTCTGCGTCTGGCATTTGCGCTTCTTGTCGCCATGATCCTCAACCGTGAGTCCAGAATGGTGCCGGTCTATCGGGTCGTGTATTACCTTCCCTCCATCCTGGGCGGTTCTGTGGCTGTCTCGGTCATGTGGCGGTACTGCTTTTCCAAAACAGGCGTCCTGAATACGGCACTGCAGGCCATAGGAATCGCCAGCAACATCAGCTGGATATCCAATAAGGACACCGCGCTGTGGAGCCTTATTCTTCTGTTCATCTGGCAGTTCGGCTCCCCTATGCTGATTTTTCTCTCCGGACTGAAGCAGATCCCCAAGAGCTACTATGAGGCTGCAGAATGTGACGGAGCCGGTCCGCTGGTGCGCTTTTTCCGAATTACACTTCCGCTGCTCACTCCCATTATTTTCTTTAATCTGGTCATGCAGATGATCGGCGGGTTTATGGTCTTCTCTCAGGCAATGATCATTACTGACGGCGGGCCTATGAACCGTACTCTGGTCTATGCACTTTACCTGTACAGACAGTCCTTTGCCTATTATAAGATGGGGTACGGCTGCGCCATGGCCTGGGTCCTGATGGTCATCATCGGATTCTTTACACTTCTGGTGTTCCGTTCCTCCTCGGCATGGGTCTTCTACGAGAACGAGATCAAGTGAGGTGATCAGAATGCAGCGCAAAAAAGCCCTTCATATGGCTTGTTTTCATCTGTTTGTCGGACTGCTTGGGTTCATTATGATCTATCCTCTGATCTGGATGATCTTCTCTTCGTTCAAGGAAAGCTCGCTTGTACTGTCCACAGTAGGCCAGCTTTTTCCTTCCGAGTGGCGCGTTGACAACTATGTAAACGGATGGTCCGGATTTGGCGGCACCACATTTACCACGTTCTTCACCAATTCTTTTATCGTCACCATTCTTACCGTCATCGGCAATGTAATTGCCTCCGCCATGGCCGCCTATGGCTTTTCCCGGGTGAAGTTCCGCGGACGCGGATTCTGGTTTGTGTGTATGATGATTACCATGATGGTTCCCAGTCAGGTGCTGGTAGTCCCTCAGTATGTCATCTTCCACTCCATAGGCTGGGTAGACACCTTTCTGCCTTTGATTGTCCCGGAATGGGGCGGCCGTGCCTTCTTTATCTTTATGATGATGCAGTTCATTGCCGGTATCCCGCAGGAACTGGATGAGGCTGCAGAAATTGACGGATGTGGTAAAATCCGTTTGTTCTCCACGATTGTGGTTCCCCTGATCGTACCTTCCATGGCAACCTCTGCCATCTTTTCCTTCTACTGGAAATGGGACGACTTCATGGGATCCCTTCTGTATCTGAACTCCCCCAATAATTATACCGTCTCCATCGCACTGAAACTGTTCTGCGATCCGACGGCTGTCTCCGACTACGGCGCCATGTTTGCGATGTGCGTAGTTTCACTGCTGCCCGTGATTGTGCTGTTCCTGTTTACCCAGCGCTATATCGTGGAAGGCATTGCCATGTCAGGATTGAAAGCATAATGATCCCTGGGAGGTGAGAGGCATGCGGGTAAGACGATGGACACTTGTGCGGCAGATCTGCGCCATTCTTCTGCTGACCTGTCTGCTTTCATTTCTGACCAGCCTTGCTGTTATGCAGTCGCTGCAGTCGGAACACCTGCATGCTCTCTATGCGCGCTCCCTGGACCTGATCAGCTTTGATGTTCATACCCTGGAGCAGGAGATTGAACATGTTCAGCAGCTCGCCTATACGATTGTCACCATGGATGCCATACAGTCAGAATGCAGTGCCTACCTGGACGCGGTAGACGCATCGGCAGGCATATCGGCCCAAAACCGGAACCTGGATGCCATTGCCACTCTGATCAGCCCGGTGCTGCAGGAAAGCAGTGCCATAGCCTGCGCCAATCTGATTGACAACAGAGGCACTGTCCGTGTACAGGCAGCCCGTTCTTTTCTGCGTCTGGATGAAGACGAGGCGGATATGCTGGACCGGATGGGCCGGGAAGCCCAAGGCGCAACGTTACTCGCTTCCCTGCCTTCCCGCCCCGAATGGATCTTTGTCGTCAAACAGCTCCGGGAAAAGCGCAACCTTTCCATGCGGCATGTTGGTGTCGTAGTGCTGTGCGTGGATATGCACCGCCTGCAGGCCTTCCTGCCCAGCGAGCCTTCCGGTGCTTATCTGCTCTCTCTGTCCACTACCGGTACAACCTACCAACTGGGGCAGAATCTGGAAGGTATGCCCCCGGAGGAAACGCTCGCCGGACATTTCGACGGAGAAAAGGGTTATGCGCTCATCCAGGCATCCGACCGCACTTTTTTTGCCGTGCGTATTCCTGGTTCCCATCTCACTGCCACGGTAGTAACGCCTTATAACGATATGTTTCTTCATCAGTACCGGGTTTTCATGCGCTACATGGGAATGCTTGCACTGTTTTCTTTTCTGGCCTTTCTCCTGGCCCTGTTCCTGACCCGCCGGACCACCGGAGAGCTGCAGCGCATGATTGCGCATATGAAGCAGATACATGGTGACGAGCCGGATACTATTCCGCTGCTCACCGACATAACGCACAGCAACCGGGACATGCGCGACCTGACGGATGCCTTCAACAACATGGCCCGCCGGGTCAATGCGCTGGTAGACGAAAACTACCGGCACGCCCTGTGGCAGACCAGGACACAGCTTGCACTTCTGCAGGCACAGATTAATCCGCACTTTCTCTACAACACACTCAACACCATTTACTGGGAAGCCAAGGAAAGCGGCCAGGCACCCATCGCATCCATGACAGAAGCACTCAGTCATCTGCTTCGGGAAGCCGTCGATGTGCATGAAACACTGGTAACCGTGGATAAGGAACTGGAAATTCTCCGCTATTTTGTGCTTATTGAAAAAACACGCTATCGGGATCGGCTGCAGCTGAGCTTTGATGTTTCGGATCACGTCAGTGATCTGGCTATCCCCAAATTTTCCCTTCAGGTCCTTCTGGAAAACGCGATTCATCACGGTGCAGACCAGATGCTGACCCCCTGCCAGATCAGTGTCGCGCTCTATGTCTCGGACGGCATCTGTCACTGCGTTGTCGAAAACACAGGCCCGGCCCCGGAATCCGATCTGATGGACAAGCTCAGGCGCGGGGAAAAGCACGGTGAAGGCAGTGGTATCGGGCTTCTGAATATGGAAAAACGTGCCAAAGCACTCCTGGGTGAGAAAAGCTGTCTGCAGCTTTACAGAAATGAAAAGCGGGAAGTTACCGTGGCGCACCTGTCATTTCCCGCCATGCCCTGTCCAATGCGGCATGAGGAAGGGGGCATAGCACATGAGCTATAAGGTCATGGTCGTGGATGATGAAGCAATCGTCCGCGAGTCTGTAGCCCGTCAGATTCCCTGGGACCGGTATCAGATGGAACTGGTGCATACCGCAGGAAGCGCAGTAGACGCACTGGAGTATCTGAAATCGCATTCCGTGGACCTGATGCTGGTAGATGTCCGTCTGCCCGTGATCAGCGGACTGGAACTGGTGAAGGAAGTGCATAAAACCTATCCCGCCACCCAGTTTATTATGATCAGCGGTTATGCTGACTTTGAGTATGCGCGCGAAGCCATGCGTTCCCACGCCCTGGACTATTTACTCAAGCCGCTTAATGCGGTCTCCCTTCTCAGTGCCATACGCAAAGCACAGGAAGCCTGGGAGCAGCGGCAGTTTTCTCAGAGTCTGCAGGTGCTCGGGCTGGAGCTTCCAGAACACACTTCCACCATTGACAGCGCGTATTCGCCGACAGTCGTGCAGATCCTGGCACTGGTCAATGAAGAAATCGCCAATCCTGAGCTATCGCTCAAGTGGATATCCTCCCAGCGCATGTATCTGAATGAGACTTATCTGTCCAAACTTTTTCAGAGAGAAATCGGGGAAAAGTTTTCGGCATATCTGGTGCGTCAGCGAATGATGCTGGCTATGCGTCTTATGCTGCGTTCGCCCTATCTGCAGATCCAGGAGATCGCACAGCAGACCGGGTTTGGTGACAATCCTCAGTATTTCAGTTCCGTCTTTCACCGTTTTACCCATATGACGCCCAGCGAATTCCGTAAAAAGCTGGGAAAACTGCCGCCTCTGCCATGAGCATTCAGACATCCTCTGTATGCCTGCTGATCCTCAACATGAACGCTTCAGACAAGAGCTCAGGCTGGCACTGACCTGCTGAATTCGGAAAAGACAGCACTGTCTCCGCTTTTCTATGACTGCGATGAAATATGCTGTCTGAAAACAGTCATCAACCTCTACAGGGGCAGAGCAATGAAACCCAGGTGCGCAATCCGGGAGGAGACATTTCCAGCAAAGCCCGCCTCATCAGCGGTGCCGAAAAAACACTGTCTGATTTTGAGGGGATAATTCCCGCAATCACGCGAAGCAGCGCCGAAATCTGGTTCATGCGCAATCTTGTGCAAACGTGATAGCTGTCGATGCAATCCATGCCGTGAGAGAAGAATCTATGGATCGTCTGCCGCAGGTCAGCGGAATGCCCAAGGCCGCCGTGATTGACATAAGTTCCGGTAATAAATTATAAGAAAGAAGGCTGCACTGCAATAAACATGCATGCAGATTTCACGGTTTCCGGGGGACACCATAAACGATTGGATGCACATTGCCCATGCCTATATGATTGCATCTATATTTCCCTCTCCTGATACCTTTCAGAAGACGGCATGCGGAAAACGCTTGCCGATCCACCTCCGAAAAAACAGATGATCTGCCTCCCGGATCCCATCCGCAAAGGTCGGACGCTTATAAAGATTGCCCGGAAAACCCGCCTCCGTCAGGATCCGACTGTGAAGTTCGGCCCCGTGCAGGACGGTTTCCGCGCGGCTGTGGAATGGCTGCATGCCTGCTATGAGGAAGGCCTGCTGGATCCGGAAGCCCTGTCCCAGGATATCAATACCCTGCAGGCCAAGCTGTCCGAAGGCAATGTCGGCTTCTTCTCCGCCTGGCGTATCAGCAACATGGGCTGGGGCAACGGCATGTATCAGAATTCCGAATGCATTCTGCCCCCGTCCGTTGACGGCCAGGGCGCCTACATGGACCGCTACCTGGAGCTCGTGCGTCCCTGCGGCCTTATCACCGCGTCCTGCCAGCATGTAGAAGAAGCCGTGCGCTTCCTCGACGCCATGATGGATACCGAAATGCAGGCTGACCTCTACTATGGCCCCCAGAACGCCACAGAAGGCACGGGCTGGCGGTATAATGCGGAGAACGGCAAGATCGACACCTACACCGCAACCGAACTGACCGTCAAGCATGCCATCGACTGCAATACCCAGTTCTTTGCGCCCGGCGCCTATATCGACAACGTCTATAACCTGTCCCCGGCCCGTCTGGAAAAGATCGCCTACTGCCAGATGTATGACGAAGCCGGCATTATCAACACCTATTCCAGTCAGTATCTGAACATGTGCGGTCTGGACGCGGATCAGCTCGCCACCTTCGCGCTTCTGGAAACCGACATCAACAATGCCGTCGCCGAGGCCGCCGCGGACTTTGTAGCCCATGGCGTCACCGATGACAGCTGGAATACCTTCGTCAAGCGTTTCAGCAGCATGGGCGTGGACGAATATGTGAGCATCTATCAGGAAGCCATTAACCGCCTGCTTGCGGAATAATCTCTCCTTGAAAGAGGTGCGGCATTCGCCGCACCTTTTCTCTTGCCGGATTACAGATTTCTGCTATCCTTTGACCAATCCATGCCCGGGAGGAATCCAGCCATGCCCCAGACACGCGTTCTGATACTGACCGATATTTCCACGCTTACCGCAGACCACGGCGAACCGGATGACACCCAGTCCCTGGTCCGCTATCTTCTCTGCAGCAGTCATTTCGATACCGAAGCGCTGATTGCGACCTGCACCGGGCATGACCATGCCTGCCATCCGGAGTACATCCGTTCCGTGCTGAACGCATATGCCGCATGCCATGCACGGCTGCTTGCCTGGGACGAGGCCTATCCCGCCCCGGAAACACTGCAGGCACGCGTGTTCTCCGGGTTTTCAGGCTTTGGCCTGGAGCAGGCCCTGTCCGCCCCGCTCTCCCCCGGGGCGAAGGCGATAGCTGCAGCCATGCAGAAACCGGACCCCCGGCCGCTCTGGATACTGGTATGGGGCGGAAGCTGTGACCTAGCCGCTGCGCTCCGTTTCCTCTCGGACACGGTCCCGCAGACAGCCCTCCCACGCCTTCTCTCGCATGTGCGCGTGTATGCGATCGCGGACCAGTACGATGACTGCGGACCCTGGATCCGGGAACACTTCCCGGACCTTGTCTATATCCTGAACCGGCACGCTTTCCGCGGCATGTACCGGGGCGGGCAAGCGGACACCGTATCCGCCGCATGGGTGGAATCGCATCTGAAGGCCTGCGGCAGCGCGCTCGCCGCATGCTATCCCGTCTGTCATGGCGACGATCCCCTGGGCGAAGTGCACGGCGTCAAGGAAGGCGACACGCCATCCTTCCTATATCTTCTGCCCTTTGCGCCGGGTAATCCGGAAAAACCGGAGGATGCGCACTGGGGCGGTACCTTCCATGCCGTCAGCGGCTGCTTCTATACTGACGCAGAGGACCCGGTGCAGGCCATGGAAAGCGTATCCCGATTCCGGGACGCGTATCAGGCGGACTTTGCGCGGCGCATGCGCCGTACCCTGCAGGCGCGTACGCTCTCTGTAACGGACTTTGGCGCGGCAGGCGACGGGAAAACACTTGATACCGCGGCACTTCAGCGCGCAATAGACGCATGCGGATGCATGGATACCCTGGTATTCCCCCGGGGCGTCTATCGCAGCGGTGCGCTTTTCCTGCACGGAAATATGCACCTGCATCTGGAGGAAGGCGCTGTACTGCTGGGGAGTGATAACACCGCGGATTACCCGGTACTCCCCCTGCAGTTTGAGGGAAAGCGCAAGCCCTGCTATGCCTCGCTCCTGAACCTGTGCGCTGCGGACACGCGCGCGGAAAACCTGCTCATTGACGGGCAAGGCTGCATTCATGCCATGGGCGCCGCCCTGGGGATAAAGGAACTGGACGAAAGCCTGGGCGCCCGGGGCCGGGCACTGTACCTGGAGAACACGGACGGCGTGACATTGCGCGGCATTACCGTCCGGGAGTCACCTTCCTGGTGCATTCATCTGTTCCACTGCACACAGGTGCGGATCCAGCATGTAACGGTACGCAACAAGTACCGGGAGGACGGCACGGTCATCGGGATTCCCAACAATGACGGCATCGATCCGGAGTGCTGCACGGATGTGGTCATCTCCGACTGTCTGATTGAGAGCGAGGACGACTGTATTGCACTCAAGTCCGGACGTGACGCCGCGGGGCGCGCCTTCGGGGTACCCTGCCGGCATGTGCGGATTACAGACTGTCAGTTCTTCCACGGTTTCGGCATTGCCTGCGGCAGTGAAATGTCCGGCGGGATATCCGATGTATCCGTGGACAGCTGTACCTTCCAGGATTCCTTCAGTATTGTCAGTCTCAAGAACTGCCGGGGCCGCGGCAGCGCCATAGCGCATGTGACGGTCCGCAACTGTACACTGCGCAACCGGGACCCGGAGTTTACGGACTGCAAGTGGTTCCGCGGCGCTATCAATATCGACCAGTTCTACGGCGTGGACAAGGTGGACCTGGACAGGGCACAGCCCATAGACGAAGGCACGCCCGCCATACGCCATATTCTGCTGGAAAACCTGTCCGTGGACACCACGGCCGGCTGTGCCGTCTATGTCTGCGGACTCCCGGAACAGCCGGTGGAGGACCTGGTAATGAAGGGCATCACCGCCAAAGGCACCACCGCCCTGGTCATGCACAACGTCCGTAACCTGACGCTTCAGGCGCTCTCGCTTACATCCACCGGAAACAAGGAGGCATGATACTATGCAGCTGCATCTGCTGAAGAACCGTACACCAAACGGCTTTGTCACCTTTGGCACGCCCTGGCCCCGGGGACAGGTCCTGAGCACTGACTTTACCCTGCTCTCATCCTCCGGCCTTCCGGTCCCGGTGCAGAGCCGCATTACGGCCTACTGGCCGGACGGTTCCGTACGCTGGGCCGCGCATACCGCGGACGCCGCATGCATGGGCGATGTGGTTACGCTGCATCCGGGCGGGGAAAGCCTGAAGACAGGGCTGGCCCTGACAGAGAATGCCGGGGGCTGGCATGTGAAAGGCCCGTCCTTTTCACTGGATATTCCCAGGGAAGGCAACTGTCTTATGACCCGCCTGTCCGCAGACGGATGTCTGCGTGTGCAGGACGCCACGGTCGTGCTCTCGCTCATGCACCGGGAGGAAACCCCGGATGCGGCTGCGGCGCGCACGATCAGCTGTGAAGCCGTCATCACAGACCGCTGTGTGGAAGACGCCGGCATATGCGAGATCGTATTCCGGTTCAGGGGCTGCCACAGGGACGGCGAGAGGGATGTCATGCCGTTTCAGGTGCGCCTTTCTGTTCATGCGGACGGCTCCCTGCATATGGATCATACTTTCTTTTTTAGCGGAAATCCCGACACCGATTTTCTCGCATCCATGGGCTTGCGCTTCCGTGTGCCGCTTCAGGGCACATCCTATCAGCGGCATGTGCGCTTCGTGACGGACCGGGAGATCTTTCACGACTGCCCCACACAGCTCTATCACCGGGAAAAGTATCGGGAGAACGATCTGCTGGCCAGACAGATGCAGGGCGAGACAGTCCCCGCCTCTGCTGTTCTGGACCAGGTGGCGGCGGATGTGCCCTTCTGGAACGATTTTTCGCTGACCCAGGACAGCAGTTTCCACTATGCCGTTCGCAAGCGCACACGCCATGGCTTCTGTTCCCTGACCGGCATGGAAGGCCGGCGGGCGCCCGGCACCATGGCCGTGTCCGATCCGGACGGGTGTATCCTGCTGGGGATCCGTGATTTCTGGCAGAAATGCCCCTCTGCACTCTCCGCGACAGCGCTTGCAGGCCATACGGCTACCCTGACCGCCTGGTTCTATGCACCGGATGCAACGCCTTTTGATTTCCGGCACTACGATGACCGCTCCTATATGCACGGGTGCTATGAAGGCTTTGATGCGGTACGCGCGGACCCCAACGGCATCGCGGTCACCAGCCGCTGCTGCCTGCGTGCCCTGGGCACGCCTGTCACCGACAGTGCGCTGCGTGCGTTCAGCCGTGCTGTCCAGTATCCGCCCGTATACGTGGCACAGCCCGAAGACTACCATGCCGTCAGCGCTTTCGGGCCCTGGAGTCTTTCCCGTCGGGACACCCCGGCACGGCAGTGGATTGAGGATCAGCTGAACAAGGCCGTTGCCTTCTATGCCCGGGAGCAGGATGCGCGGGCCTGGTACGGCCTGTTCGATTACGGCGATTTCATGCACACCTATGAGGCAGTACGGCACGCCTGGCGATATGACGTAGGCGGGTTTGCATGGGACAATACGGAGCTGGCGCCCACATACTGGCTGTGGCTGCAGTTCCTGCGCACGGGGGACGAGACCGCTTTCCGTCTGGGCGAAGCCCTGTGCCGGCATACGGCGGACGTGGACATGTATCATTTCGGGCCGCTGGCAGGGTTCGGCTCCCGGCATAATGTGCGCCACTGGGGCTGTTCATGCAAGGAACCACGGGTATCCATGGCCGGGCATCACCGGGTGCTGTACTACCTGACCGGTGACCGCCGCATCGGCGACTGCATGACGGACGCGCTGCAGGCCGCGACCGCATTCCCTGCTGCGCCTTACTACGGCACGGAGGAGGGAATGATCCGCCTGCGCACCGGTCCCGACTGGTCCTCCCTGGTATCCAACTATATGACAGCCTATGAGCGTACGCTGGATCCTGTCTATCGCGAAAAAGTCGAGCACGGCATCCGGGGCATCGCCGCCGCACCGCTGCGCCTCACCTCCGGTCCGGACTTCTGGTTCCATCCCGAAAGCGGGGACATGGTCTATCTCGGGGAGTGCAATGACACGATTAACATGCATCTGCAGGCCTGCATGGCTGCCCCGGAGATATGGATCGAAACGGCGGACTATCTGGGGGACACGCAGCTTGCCGACATGGTCGCAGAAAACGGACTGTACTTCTTTCTCCCGCCGGACAAGCGCCTGGAACGCTCGAAAGGACTTGTGGAAGACCGGCGCTTCGGCGGCGTGATCTATTCCGGCGACATGCAGGCCTACGCGGCCCGTGCTTTCCGTGATCCGGTCATGGGACGGAGCATTCTTGTGTCTCTTGCAGCACTGCTGTATCAGAAGTACGGTGCCGAAGGCTTTACGCCGGTTGCCTACGCGGAAAACGCCAGCGGCTCGGCACGCGAGGAAATCCCGTGGGTCTCCACCAATTTTGTCGCACAGTGGTGCCTGAAAATGATCGTTTGCCTGGACCTGATCGGCGACCTGCTTCCGGAATCACTGGATTCGCAGTAAGCGCCCGGGCGGTTTTCCGCAGCACCGCTCTTCTATCCCGGAAAAAAGGAAAACCGGATGCTTGACAAACATGCCATCCTGCGATAAAGTATCCATGCTCTCCCGCGGGAGAGCCTCATATACGCATGCAAAACCACTCTTATGAATGACAGCTCGGGGACGAGTCTGTCTACATACGGGTGGTTTTTTTCACCCCTTGCCTGAAGGAGGTAGTCGTATGCGTTACAGTGATCCTACTGCCAACACGGCCCTGGGGGCCGTATCCCGGGAGTGGAAGGCCATGCTGAAGCTGGCCGTGGCCGTGCGCCAGAAGGAGGGCACGCCCTGGGCGGAAGCCCAGCTCCCGCGTTTCACGGGTATTTACCGACGGTTCCTCACCGATCCCCTGGAGGATCTGCTGGAAGAAATGCGGGGCGGCCATTGAGCCGCCCCTTTCCATGCCTTCTGTCTTCCGCCCCTGCTTTCCCTGTGCCCGGAAAGCATTTGCGCTCATGCACCGCCAGAAAACCCCACAGCGTATTCCTTTTCCGCTGGCATTCTCCGGTTGGCCGCGCATATGCTCGGCCCTATACAAGACTATCCTGCATGCGCTGTCGTACAGGCAGTCCCTGGCCTTTCGTGTTAGGGGGCACCATGTATACAGCCATCGTAACTGGCGATGGGCCATCCGGGATGTCCTGCAGCGCTTTCATTTCGCAGACCATGGAATGGATGTCACAGGCACCTGCGAAAGCGCTGTGCAAGCCATTCTTCCCCGGACACCCGATATCATTCTCAGCGATGCATGCATAGCTCGATGCTGCCAGGCACACTGTCCCTTCAGCCGCATCATCCTTGTCAGCGGATATGCCCGGTTCTCGTATGTGTGCGAAGCACTTCCGGCCGGCGTATTCAAATCCATCCGCAGACCACTGGCGGACAGCAGGTCCGCGAACGGATGGGACAGACACTGGCAAAGCCTGCGCCTCGCCTGTATCCGGATGACCGATAGGACAAGCCATGCACTACATAGATGCACATTTCACCCGTTCTCGGCCCCTGGACAAGGTCGCCGATGCACGGTTTGTGCATCGCTCCTGTCTGCCGGAGATCTTCTCCCGACACATTGGCATGACCTTTACCCAGTACAAGCAGATGCTGCGCGTCAGCAAGCCCAGGGAAATATCACCCCGTCCTGCGGATTTGACCGTTCCAGTACCCCGTCCAGGGTTTTCAGTCAGTGAACCGGTCAGACGCCGCAGGATACCGGGCGGAGGTCGCCCCCGCGAACCGACACACGCGCAGCGCTCCATGAAAAAAGCGTAAGCGTAAAATAGAACCACACCTTCCGCACATGTAATGAATGCGCAATAATGGGGCATCGAGAGAACTCCCTCAATCGATGCCCCATTGTTGTGTA
>CACWXY010000048.1 GCA_902764915.1 uncultured Eubacteriales bacterium
GGGACAATCGAATTTGTTAGAAATGCAGTAATAGCAAGCGTTTGCGGGCATTCGAGGGGTATAGGAGGAAAGCCCTGTTTTCGTCTCCTAAGCGGAACGCCGCGCGTTCGAATCGCGCCGGGATCGCCAAAGTTGCCTGATTTTGGAAGCAGAGTGCTGCTAACGGTAGCCTGTTAACAAAAGCGGGCGCTTTTCTTTTTTCAAGCTACCCTGGAATTTCATGCTGTCGATGTTTTTTCAGCAATTGAAGAGGGGCTGCCTCTTATGATCCTTTCAGATCATTTTGAGACAGCCCCTGGATTGTTTCAGGGTTCCACAATATTGAAGGTCTGTGAAAACGGCGTTATATATTTCACGAGGCGCACAGGCGCGGTACTGTCGCCGTCCACATGCACAGCGGCCATGACCTCCTCGCTGCCCATCATGAGCCCAAGAAGCTGCAGCCGCGTACAGCTGAGCATACTGTCCGCGTTCTCTCTCTCTGCATCCGGATATACCAGCAGCACGCCGGAAGTTCTCTTCAGGAAGAAATGCTCGCCTGTATCCGTGATGCACAGATTGATCGTCAGATCATCGTCCTTCGCAGCGGCGGAATCCGTGGCGATGCCGATAAAATCAAGGATCATGTCCGTCGTCATCGCCTGCCGGACGGCGAGGCCACCGCTCGCCTTCCCGGCGAATTCCGACAGGTTTCCCTGACGCAGTTCCATCGCGCCGGTCAGGTAGGCGTTGCGCCAAGTGCCGCTCTCGGACTGATAGCCGAGCTGCTCGAGCGCGTCCGCGCAGAGCTCCCGCGCCGCCTGGTTGGCCGGATCGGCATAAACCAGCTCTTTTGTGACCTGCGCCACCCACTGATACTCGCCTTTCTCATAATCCGCGCGCGCAAGCGCCAGCACTCTGTCCGTGTCGCCAAGGTATTCAACCCATTTTTTGGCCGTGTCCACCGGCGTCAGCGGATTCAGGTTGACGGGATTGGCATCATACCAGCCCATGTACTTCTGGTAAACAGCCCTGATGTTGTGGCTCAGCGTTCCGTAATACTGCCGCGTGTACCAGACGCTGTTGAGCTTTTCGGGGAGTACCAGCATGCGGGAGATTTCCTCTCCCGTATAACCCAGGTTAATATAGTGCAGGGTTTGATCATGGATGAACTGATAGACCGCCGCGGTATCCTCCATGTAGGTTCTGATCTCCCTGTTCCCCCAGTGCGGCCAGTTATGGGACTGGAATACAACGTCCGTATCGTCGCCGAAACGCTGCTCCGCCGCCAGGATATAGGCGGCCCAGGCTGCTGCGTCGCGCACCTGCGCACCACGAAGCGTATAGAGATTGTGCATGGTGCCGGTGCAGTTCTCCGCAAGCCACAGCGCGCGGTATTTCGGGAAGAAAGCATTCATTTCGGCGGGCGCTTCAGTACCGGGAGTGAGCTGAAACTGAATCTCCAGCCCGTCAATGATGAGCGTCTCATCCGTGCGGATCTCATAGCTTGGAGCCAGAAGCCCGGTGCTGCCCACAGACTGCCCGAGGCCGATGCCCATGGCCAGTCTGCCGGTCTCGCCGATTTCCAGCAGCGATCCGTACTGATACTGCGCGCGCCTTCCCATGGCGGATCCGGCATAGACGTTCTCACTCACGGCGTGCTCCAGAAAGCCTTCCGGAGCAAGGATCACGGTCTTCCCGGAAGCAAGCTGCTCCTCCAGTGTCAGGCTGGCGTCCGCCGCATCCTCCTGCGACAGGAGGCCGAAAATCCCTCCGTAATGATCGATATGGGAATGGCTGTATAGCACGGCCCTGATGTCAAGCCCGCCGAAATGCTTCTCCATAAGCGCTTTGGCGGCGGCCATATCCTCCCTGCACATCAGCACATCGAAAACGATCCAGCCGTTGTCCGTGCGGATAAAGGTGGCGTTTGCCATATCGTAACCGCGCACCTGATAGATCCCGTCGCAAACCTCAAAAAGGCCGGCATAGGAATTGTACAGCGTATTGCGGAAAAGGCTGGGATTGACGGTGTCGGGAACGGCCTCCAACTCATTCACAAACGCGTAATCTGCGACGTTCCAGACCTCCTTCCCGGCATCATCAAGGATTACCAGGCTCTCCGGCGCCTCGATCAGACCGCGCAGGGCGTTTTCTTTTTCGGACTCATCGTCAAAGTCCAGCGTGTCAAACCAGGCAGCGTTCAGCCGCGCGGTGGTTTCTGTCGCCGGATTGGCGGCCAATGCCAGGACCGGCGCCAGACCGATAAGCAGTGTCAGGATCAGGATGCAGATACCCTGTATACTTTTACGCATAAGAATCCCCCTGTTCTTTTATTGAATACAAGCGGTACTATTTCTTTTTATGGAAAACAATCGTCCGGTCATAAATCACTTCATAGTAGGACGCGCCGGCGCCGGTTTTGTCCAGATAAGAACGGAAGGCCACCAGCACGGGATTACCGTTGTCCACGCCGTAATATTTTCCTCTTTCATTCCCGGTGGAGTACTCAATCACGGCGGTGTGCTCGTCCAGGGGTGTCCGGGCCATCTTGTAAACATAATAGGAATCCGCGTCTTCGCAGTCCTCACCGAGCCAGGCCTCCGCACTGCCCTCGAACAGAGAGTCGTAGATGCTGGTGACGCCGTTCAGCATCGGCTTTGCATAGAGAACGGCGTTGGCATACAGAGCCTTGCCGGTTTTGGCGTGGTTCACGCCATAGACGACGATAAAGTCCTCGTCGCTGTTCAGGGTGAATTCCGGCGTCATCAGATACATGGCGTCGCGGTTGTCGCCCTTGGCGTTAAAATCCGTGAAGTAGGCCGTCAGTCCTTCCGGGACCGCGATTTCACCGCGCAGCTCCTCATAATCATATCCATCTGCGTATTCCGCGATCAGAGCCTCCCGAATCGTCTCCAGCTTTTCCTCCGCCCGGTCCAGCACAGCCGCCTCATGCACCCCATTGCCGCGCGGGATCACGGTTTCGTTGGGATAAGGATGGGCCGCTGTCTCGGATCTGGGCGTCACGCGGTACACGGTCGCACGATCGGAAATGTGGTCGAGATAATCGCGGTACGCTTCCTTGTCCGTTGCCTGGGAGATGCGCTGGAGAAAGGAAAAGGTATCCGCACCCTTCTGCAGGCCCATTTTGTAGGTATCCGCCGGGATCGGCATGACGTTGATCATGCTGTCGTCATATCCAGACTCCCGCAGGTTCTCAACGACCTGATTCACGGAATCCTGATTTGCCCCAATCACAATCACTGCCATGGCGTCAAAGACAGCTTCACTGCGGATATTCATCATATTCAGAGTGTTGCCGATGGAGCCGAAGATGGGGTGATACAGGCCTGTCTCCTCGTTTCCGACGGTAAACATGCCCGGGACACCGTCGTACATTCTGCCGGGCTTATGCTGTGTGAACATGACGTAATTAATAAAGGAATAGTACTTGCATTCGCCGGGCAGCGGTGTGATAAGGATGATTACCTCGTCCTGACGCAGCTTGAATTCCCAGCCGCCTGGCGCAAAATAGGGGTTGGCCGGAGCGTTTTCGATCGCGGGATCATCATAGGCGGAGACGATTTCATCTGGCCAGCCAAGCTTCTCCGAGCCCAGAGAGGTGTCCTGCTCCGGCGCTGCCGGAAGGCTGAAAACGATGTACGCCGAACCTGCGTTGTTGCCGAAACAGCTCAGCAGTCTGCCGGCAGAGGCCTCCTTCACTGTGTCCAGCTCCCGGTAAACGCCTTGCTGGACATAGAACGCGTCCTCCTCCAGCAGCGCCTTCAGCATCAGCGCGTCCGGCGCTTCCGCCGCAAGGGAAACCGGATTCATGCCAAGTGCAAGCATAAGGGTCAAAAGTACAGCAATTGCCTTTTTCATTGGAATTTCTCCTCATTGTTTGATTTTGACTGGGACAAAACAGATGTTACTTTATCTAATGAAAATCATATCACAAAAATCACAAAATGACAAGTGGTTCTCTGCCAAGAAAAAAGCGCAAAAAATGTGAAGTAAATTCCCAGAGTAACGTCCACAGTGGAAGAAGCTGTGGATTTTACTTTGGTGAATTTTTGCGGTAGACCTTAGTTTAGGAAGAATCCCAGAAAGGAGGTCTGCATAATGACAGGCCACGAGAAGCGTTGCAAGCATCTGACAAGCGAAGATCGGGAGGAGATCCAGACTGGGTTGAATGTCGGCATGGCATTCAAACCAATTGCACGACGGATTCAGAAGCATCAGACGACCGTGTCAAAGGAGGTCAAGAATCACATTGAGAAGCAACCGGCGAGAAGCGATAAGAGGCTGGCAGAACCCATCCCTCGATAACACTGATCGCAACATATATAGGCTTTTGCCAGTGTGCCGAAAGACAGATACCTGCCTGGATATCGTGGAGTTTTGTTGGATTTCTAATTGTCAGCGCTGTGAGCAGCTATTATCTCAGCAAATTTTGGCGGGAGACGATGCAAAAAAGGCGAATGGTCAGACTCCCGCTGAAAATCCTCTATCGTTTTTTGCAAGGCCGCCAATTTCAGTGCATGTGTTTTGAACTTGATTTTTATTCCTTATTGACGAAAACTGAACTTAAATTTTGTTCCGAATTGATGTGTACCCCATGTCAAGGACAATTTGAGTTTTTTGGGTTGTCATCAGCTGGGTATTCAGACACAATATAATAGCTTTACCGCTACGGAGGATAGTGCAACGCTGGGAAGCGACATGAGCGCCGCAGCGGGTTTGCGAGGGGCGAGACCAAATGGCATATTCCAGTCCCGGTTGGCTGCTCTCCAAAGGACTGAAACCGGAACCATAATTATTAGTACAAAACCTTCGAAAAATCACAATATCAAGTATAATTTGGATGTTCTGGAACGCGACTACCTGCCAGAAGAGAAAGATCTCCGACGAGAAGAGAACACAGAACGATAACAGAGCCCCTGTGTCAGACGCTGTTCGCAGCAGCAAAACTGGGACAGGGGCTTTTCTTTTTTGGGATTTCAGGCGCAGCCAGCGGGTCGAATGACGCAGGAATACGATACAGCGCAAGCTCTATTTTCTGGGGCTTGGGGGCGGAGCCTACCAACAAGCTTTTTGCAATTCGGCCCGGATTGCATTGCTTGCCACTATTATCCCGAATTCGGGATAATAGCTGTTATCCCGAAAAAAATATTATCCCGAAGAGGAGAAGAAAGCCCTTGCGTGATCTGCATTCTGCCTCGGAATTTTCGGGATAATATTTCTATGTGATCAGGCTCATTGAAACTAGAAACAGAATGATAAACTTGAAAACTCGGGATAATAATTTCCGGCATCTAATACAACATGAAGATCTCTGCCTGTGAAAAACACTTTGTATTATCACCTTTTTGTGCAGCGCATTGGGGAAGATCATGCAGAATGAACAGTAGAGTATTATCCCGAATTCTGTACGGTTCGAGCTTTATCCAAGTGCGACTCAGTAACGCAGTCTTGGAATATTATCCCGAAAAAAGGAAGACAAAACCCAATGTTTATAAGGGCTCTGGCACTTTATTCGGGATAATAAGTTTTTCGGGATAACCACTATCAGTTATCCCTTCACGCTTCCAGCCGTCAGCCCCTGCACAAAGAATTTCTGGCAAAGAATGAAAGTCAGTACTACAGGAATCAGCGTCAGCACCGACATGGCGAACACATAGCCCCACTGGGTGAACTGATGCTGACCAAAGAAACCCGCAATGGCGATAGGCAGGGTACGCTTGCTGCTGTCATTGATCACGGTATTAGCCCAGGGGTATTCTTCCCACGCGGTCAGAAAGTTGAAAATGCTGACGGAAGCAATGGCGGGAGAAGCCAGGGGCAGAGTGATTTTTGTGTACACTGTCCAGACGTCTGCGCCGTCGATCCAGGCGGCTTCCATGATTTCGCCAGGAATATTCTCCATAAAGCCCTTGATCATGAAGGTGGAGAAGGGAATCACCCAGGCCACATAAAAAGGAATCAAGCCCCACAGCTTATTGACCATGCCTAGCTTGGTGGCCAGCTCAAACTGCGGCACGATCATGGTGGTGCCGGGAATGATCATGGTGATGATGATGAAGGCGAACAGCAGATTGGTGCCAATCGATTTGAATTTGCCCAGCACAAAGGCCATGGCCGAGCCTACTGCGGCCGCCAGTGCAATGGTGGAAACGGATACGATCACAGAATTGAGAAAATTCAGATAAAACTTGCTTTGATGCAGAATAAAATCATAGTTTTCCACTGTCAGCGCTTCCCACTTGGGAAAGAAGCGCGGCGGATATTCATAAAGCGCACCATTGGGTCGCAGTGAAGTCGAAATCATGTAGATCATGGGCAAGGTGAAGATCACTGTGCCCAGGGCCAGCAGCAGATAACGGATGACAGCGGCGCGAATCTTGGCGGCATTTTTGCTTTTCATCTTGCTGCCCTCCTTATGCATCCTTGTTCCGCATCATACGGAACTGCACGATGGCCAGCAGCCCCAAAGACAGGGCCATCACAAAACTGAGCGCCGCCGCGTAGCCGAACTTGCCGGTGCTGAATGCCTTATAGTACATCCAGGTGAGCAGCGTATCGGTTTGGTGGGCGGGCTTGCCGCCGGTGATCATCTTGATGGAGGTAAACACATTGAAGCCACCGATGGTCAGTTCGATCAGGGCGAACAGGATGGTGCCCCGGATGGCAGGCAGGGTCACGTTCACAAACTTTTTCCATGTGCCGCAGCCGTCGATCTCCGCGGCTTCATACAGATCTTGGGGCACCTGCTGCAAAGCAGCCAGAAAAATCACCATGTTCCAGCCGATGCCCTTCCAGATCCCCAGGATCATGGCAACGGACAATCCGCTCCAGCGGGTATCCAGCCAGCGGATGTTGCCGGAGGTGACGCCGAGAATTTTCCACAGGAAATAATTGAGCAAGCCTTCCGTGTTGAAGATATAGCGGAAGACCAGGGACGCGATCACCCAGGAGGTGACCACGGGGAGATAATTGATCACCCGGAAGGTGACGCTGAAACGCTTGATGCCGTTCAGCAGAATAGCGATGAACAGCCCCAGTGCCATCTGGCCAGGAACGGTTATCAGCGTATAGACGATGCTGTTGACAAAAACCGTCCAGAAGGTGGAATCATTGAATACCTCCCGGTAATTCATGATTCCTGCGAAGGGCTGAATGAGCATGGAAGAAAAACTCATATCGCACAAACTCATCCAGAACAGGCGAATGATCGGATAGACGGTGAACATGCCGAAAATGAGCAGCCCCGGCAGCAGCAGTCCCATGATCTGCGCCCGATTGATACGCGATTTTGTGATCATATTTCCACGCTCCCAAAGGGACAGCAGGGAGGAGACATATCCATCCCCGCTGCCTTTTTTGTTTTACTTCAGAAGAAGATCCCAGGCCGCGGCCAGTTCATCCATGGCTTCCTGGGCGGTCTTTTCGCCGGTGACGACGGCGTTCATGGCCACCTGCAGATCGTTGTCCATTTCGCTCCAGGCCGCCACAGTGGGGCGGGCCTTCGCGGTCTGAATGGCGTCGATGAAGGGAGCGTAATCAGCAGCCTTTACGGTGTCGCTCTCCAAAGCAGCTTTGTTTACCGGGATCTGGCCGCACTTGGCCATTTCAGTCTCGGCATATTCGCTGGTCATGAACTGCATGAATTTCCAGGCAGCTTCCATGTTGGCACTGTTGAACATGGCGATATCCTCGCCGCCCAGCACGGAAATGCTGCCACCTTCACCGGCCGGGATAGGCGCGGTACCATAGGCCACGTCAGGGTATGCGCCTGCCAACTCAGCAGACTTCCAGGGACCTTCCAGCATCATGGCATAGCGACCGGTACCGAAGCCGTCGGTCATGGGAATATCGCCGGCGTTGAAGCCGGTGATGCCGCCAGCCTTCACCAGCTCCGAAAAGGTCTCGATGGCCTTCACTGTAGCGGGACTGTTGATATAACCAGTGGCTGCAGTCTGATCCTCATTGGTCAGGTTGCCGCCAAAGCTCCAGATGAAGGGGCAGATGTTCCAGCCGGCCAGTGCGGGCTCGTTCCAGCCCCACACCTGCTGACCATTCGCGTTTTCGCCGGAGAGCTTCTTAACAGTTTCTACCCAGGCGTCCATAGTGGCGGGCACTTCCACACCCGCCGCTTCCAGCATGGCGGTATTGTAGAACACGATCTTGCTGTTGGTGTTCAGGGCCAGCGCATAGTAATGACCACCGATCAAGGCAGTGGACATGGCGCTTTCCAGCAGCTGGCTGCTGACGTCTGCGAAATCGGACATTTCTTCATCCAAGGCAACCAGGATGCCCATCTTCTGGAATTCGGGCAGCCAGGCGATATCGCAGCGGGCCACATCGGGCAGGGCGTTGGAGTTAGCACTGACCAGCACCTTGTCATGAAGCTCGGCCCACTCGTGAGAAACGGCGTTGACCTTGATGCCGGGGTTCTCCGCCTCAAATGCGGGGATCAGCACGTTCATCAGGGTTTCGTTTTCAGCGGACTGGGCACTGTAATGATGCCAGAAGTTGATGGTTACAGTCTCTTCGGCCAGGGCAGGACAGACTGCCGCCAGCATCATGCAGGCAAGCATGACTGCCAGGATTCTTGTAAAGGTACGCATGGTTCTTCCTCCTTATGGTCTTTCTATGATCTTTACGGAGTGCGGCGGAATGTGCACAGGTTCCTCCACTTCCGTCAAGTCCAGTTGTTGGGACTTATCGCCGACGTTGAAAGCAGCGATCACGCAATCCTTCTGATCTGCCCGCTGAAATGCGAACAGGTTATCCTTTGCAGCCAGCACGCGGTACGCGCCGGTTCGCAGGCAGGGATGCTTTTTTCGCAGGGCGATCAGCTCCTTTTGCCATGCATGCAGCGCTTTATCAGGTGCATCCCAGGCCATGCCGCCCCGGCAGCCGGGATCGTTCTCTCCTGTCATGCCCAGTTCATCGCCGTAATAGATGGCAGGCGCGCCGGGAAACAGCATCTGGAAGGCCATGGCCAGCCGCAGACGCCAGGCCTCGCCCTTGGTTTCTGTCAGGAAGCGAGCGGTGTCGTGGCTGCCCAGCAGGTTATACATGGCCAAATTGATTTCTTTCGGATACCGCATCAGCATGCTGTCCAGGCGATCCTTGAATTGGCCGGCAGTGATCGCGCCTTTCGCAAAGAAATCGATGGTTGCATCCCGGAAAAGATAGTTCATGGCACTGTCAAAGCTGTCCGGTCCCAGCAGCCGAGAGGCATCGCCCCATGTTTCAGCCAGCATCAGGGCGTCTGGATAAGCCCGCTTTACAGCTTCGCGCCAGATCGTGACCGCATGATGATCCAGTTCGTCTGCCACGTCAAAGCGCCAGCCGTCAATATGTGCGTGCTCCAGCCAGTACAGCATCACCTTTTGCACATAGCTTCTGACCTCCGCGTTTGCGCCGTTGAGCCGGGGCATATAGGGATAATCGCCTACGCATTCATAGCAGGCCGGATCGATGCGGATGGGATATTGTTTGGGATAGAACCAGTCCCGATAGGCGCTCTTTTCGCCTTTATCCATGAAGTCCATGAATGGAGCAAAATGAATGCCTACATGGTTAAACACGCCATCCAGAATTACGCGGATGCCCAGAGTATGGGCTTTTTCCACCAGCTCGATCAAATCGTGTTCGGTACCAAACATGGGGTCGATTTTGAAATAATCCGTGGTAGCGTATTTGTGGTTGAAATCCCCCAGAAAGATGGGATTCAGATAAATGCATTCGATTCCCAGATCATTCAAATAGGGCAAGTGCTCAATGATGCCACGCAGATTGCCACCCAGAAAGTTTTCCCGGGTAGGCGCGGCGTCCCAGGTATCGAAGATCCCCTGGACCTTTCCGGATTTCGCAAAGCGCTCCGGGAAAATCTGATAATAGATGCAGCCCTGGCTCCAGGCGGGAATGTGTAGCACGTCTGTTTCATTGATTTGCAGGATTTCAAAGCTGCCCTCGGGCGTTTCCTTTGCATGGAAGCCGCAGGCATTATACCAGGCAGTTTTTCCCGCTTGATCTGTCAGCCGGAAACCGTATTTGATGTAGTGGGCTTCCTCCAGAAGGGACACCTCCGCCACCCATTGATCTGTGCAGCGATCGCTGATGGAAATATGCATAGGCGCAGTTTGCTTTTTCTCGGGCATGCTCCGCTTCCACCAAACCAATTCGCAGGAAGACAAATCATCAGCGGCGGCTTTCAAGGAGAAGCGTGCTCTCGATCGTGCAAGCGCTTGCACAAATGGGTAAAAAGAAAGGTGCCTTACGGCGGATATGTTCATTTATTTCGCCTTCCTCTCTGATGATGCTCTAACGACCAAATTGGTGGACAGCATGATTTGCTGGTTTCCAACTTTATTTTCAATACGCCGGAACAAAAGCTGAACGGACTGTTCGCCCAGCATGGCGGTATCGATATCCACAATGGTCAGCGGTGGGTCCATATATTCTGCCAGGGGATAGTTATCGAAGGCCACAATGCCGATCTCCTGCGGCACAGGCAGATGCAATTCCTTGCAGGCTTTCAGCAAACCAAAAGCCGCCAGATTGTCATTACAGACAAAGGCGTCGGGATGATCGGCTGTTTTCAGCGCGTCGAAAGCCAACGTATAGGCGTTTTCCGCGGTGCCATCGGTGCTCAGGATCGTTTCTGTTCCATTGTTGGCATTCTGGTAGCCCCGAATACGGCGCTTGGTAAAGCCTCGTTTCTGGTGCCCGCCCAGGTAGGCGATGCGCTGGTATCCCTGCTTTTGCAGATGGCGAACGGCCATTTCCGCGCCCTGCTCATTGTTGTTATCCACCCAGCAGGTTTCACTGCGCAATGTGTCCGGCGTGCCCAGCACCACATAGGGGAAATCCCCAATGGTTTCCATAAGGGCAGGTTTCACCGTGGTGGGGGGCAGGATCAGCCCATCCACCTTATGCTCCTTCATCAGGTTTTCGATGGCGCTGCCTCGGCTTTGCGCGCCGTTGGCAATGATCACCTGATATCCGCGGGCCTGAGCCGCCTGCTCAATAGCGAACAGACTGCGGCTAAAGAACACGTTGCTGAACGCTTCGGCATCCCGGGCATTGACCACCACGCCGATTGCGCCGCTTAAACCGCTGGCCAGACTGCGCGCCAAAGAATTTGGATGGTAATCCAACTTTCTCATGGCGGCATAGACCCGTTCCTTTGTATCGGGTGTGATGGTGGCTTTTCCGTTGATTACACGAGAAACGGTGGATGAATTGACGCCAGCCAGTTTGGCCACGTCATGAATCGTAACTGCCATACTTCATCCACCTCCTTGTTCTCCATCGTGCAACCGATTGCACGAACTATTGTATGCTGGATTTTCAATTTTGTCAAGGAATATTGGCCCAATAACATAATGGACTTTTTCTTCATATCGAAGCATGAGAACTTTCAGCTTCTTCGAAATCCGCTTGTCTTTTGTTTCTTTACCCTTCACATTGATTGCTTGATATTCTTCCTCTGCGATGCGATATGCCATAATCATACCACGGAATCGTTAGTATTGCCAATCTGATTTGAGATTAGTATAATCGCACCAGGGTAAAGAGTCAGTTTTTGAGGAAAGGTTGACAGAACACTGCTTTCTGAGTATCATCAACCTAACAGTTAAGTTACGCGTTAACTGCACCAAAGAAGGAATGAATCGGATATGAAGAAAACAACCATGCGGGATATTGGAAAGGCAGTCGGCGTCAGTGCGGTCACCGTTTCCAAGGCGCTGGCGGGAAAGTCTGGCATGAGCGAGGCTATGCGGGAGCGGATTGAAAAAAAAGCGCATGAGATGGGGTATGTGTATCCCGGCATGGCCCGAATGACCTCAAATCAGCACCTGGATATTGGCATCCTGATTCCGGAGGCGTTTTTTGACGCCAATTCCTTCTACGCGAACCTGTACAAGCGCCTGGTACAGCAGATGACCGAGGCGGGGCATTACGCACTGCTGGAACTGATCGACCGCGGTGCGGAGGAAAGACTGGAACTGCCCAAAATTCTGCAAAACCGCCGGGTGGACGGACTGATCCTGCTGGGTCAGCCCCGGAAGGAGTACTACCGGTCTATTGCCGAGCAGGAGATTCCCGTGGTTTTTCTGGACTTCTACGACGAGCAGGCCAGCGCGGACGCGGTGGTAGGGGACAACAGCTACGGGTGCTACCGGCTGACATCCCATCTAATTAAGAACGGGCACAGCCGGATTGGCTTTGTTGGAAATTACCGGGCTACCAGTTCCATCATGGATCGGTATCTCGGGTTTTACCGGGCTATGCTGTCCCACCAGCTGCCCCTGCGGCAGGATTGGGTGGTGATGGACCGTGATCTGGACAACCGGCTTTTGGAGGAGTTTTCTCTGCCGGAGGAGATGCCGACGGCCTTCGTCTGCAACTGCGACGTGGTGGCACGAAGGCTGATACGCCAGATGGAAAAGAAAGGCCTGCGGGTGCCGGAGGACATCAGCATCACGGGATACGACGATTTTGAGACGGAAACGGCGCCGGGTCCGGGGATCAGCACCTTCCGGGTGGATCTGGATGCCATGGTGGAAACTGCGGTTAAGGATCTGATGGATCGGCGGGCTGGGCTGAAGACATCCCCGGGCAGAACAGTGATCAGCGGACATCCCATTTACCGGGAATCGGAGGGACCGCTGGTGCATGTGTAGAACAGAGACGGCTTCGAGCAATGAAGTCGTTTTTTTGTATGGAAGTTCGCTTTTTCAGAACGAATCTGCACAGGCAAAAAATTAGTTAACAGAAAAGGCTAACAAACTTCAAGGCTGGCAGATAAAAATGGAAAGGGGTGAAAGCAGTAATATACTGTGAGGAAGCAATTTTCCCAAAATTAGCAAATAATGAGTATTGACAGAACAATTTCTGAGATTTATAATCCGTTCATAAAGATTAACAGGTTAACAACATTGTTAACCAAACAAAAAAGGAGGAAAACTGGGATGAAGAAAATGTTGGCTTTGGCGCTGACCCTGTGCATGATGCTGTGCATGGTGTCCTTTGCGAGCGCAGAAATGACGACGACCCTGGATCAGATTGTGTTGGGTGAAAACACGGATCTGACGGCGAAAATCCACTTTGTCTATCATCGGACCGACTTAGCCGGAGACGACGGCAAGCTGGCTGGCTACGTGAAGGAATTCAAAGAGCTCTATCCGAACATCGAAGTGGAATATGAACTGATTACCGACTTTGCCGAGAACGCGCTGCTGCGAATTGGCAACAACGACTGGACCATCATGGGCATCCCCACCGTGGACAAGGATGAGCTGAGCAAGTACTTCATCCCGCTGGGCACGCTGGAGAAGCTGGATCCCCTGTACAACTTCATGAGCAACTGGGCTTATGACAATCTGTGCTATGGCATCCCGTCCACGGGCAATGCCAACGGCGTGCTGTACAACAAGCGAATCTTCGCGGAAGCCGGCGTGACCGAATTGCCCAAGACCCCCGCTGAATTCATGGACGCTCTGCGTGCTGTGAAGGAAAAGACCGATGCGATTCCGCTGTATACCAACTATGCAGCAGGTTGGACCATGGGCGCCTGGGATGCGTACATTGGCGTGGCGGCCACTGGCAAGGCGGAATATGCGAACCAGATCCTGCCTCATGCGAAGGATCCTTTCGCCAAGCAGGCGGATGAAGGTACCGGCCCCTATGCTGTGTACAAAATCCTGTACGATGCGGCGGCGGAAGGCCTGATCGAAGAAGACTACACCACCACCGACTGGGAAGGCTGCAAGCCGATGCTGAACAACGGCCAGATTGCCACCATGGTGCTCGGCTCCTGGGCTTTCACCCAGATGCGCGATGCCGAGGGCGGCGAGCATCCGGAGGATGTAGGTTACATGGCGTTCCCGATCACCATCGACGGCAAACAGTATGCTCCTGCCGGTCCTGACTACTGCTTCGGCATCAACGTACAGGCCTCCGACGACGAGAAGCTGGCTTCCCTGTACTATCTGAAGTGGCTGACCGAGAAGAGTGGCTTCGCCTACAGCGAAGGCGGTGTGCCGATCGACAAGACGGGCGAATATCCGGACCTGTATGCGGCGTTTGACGGCATTGACATGGTGGCGGATGCGGACGCATTGGCCGGCGAAGAGACCCTGCTGAGCGATCTGAACAGCGAGTCCGAGCTGAACATCAACGCGGGCGGCAATACCAAGGTGCAGGAAATCGTGGAGCATGGCTTCAACCATGACAAGGAATTTGACGACATCATGGCCGATTGGAACACTGCGTGGAGCGAAGCCCAGGAAACTCTGAAGGTGGAAGTCAAGTAAGCAACTAAAGGACGAACGGCCAGGAAGGCCCTTTCGTTCAACCCCCAGCGGCGGGGCCATGGAGTAGCTCCTGGCCCCGCCTTTTCAGATGATAGCGGAGGTGCTGCCCATGAGTACAGTCAAAGTGATACAACCGGATTTACGGAAGAAAAAGATCAATTGGCAAAAAGCTGCGGTCATCACTCTTTTTGCCATCGTTCCCTTGTTCCTGCTGATCCTGTTTACCTACATTCCTTTTGTGAAGATGATTCAGTTCAGCTTCTACAACATGAGCTACACCAAGAACAAGGGCTATGTAGGCTTGGACAACTACCTGCGGGTGTTCTCCAAGTCGGAGTATGTGGGCGCGATGCTTCTGAGCCTGTATTACATGGCTGGCGCAGTGGTGCAGCTGGCGCTGGCACTGTTCTTTGCGTCGATCCTAAGCCTGGAAAAGATCCGCGGGGGCGGCGTTTTCAAGGCTATTCTGTTCTTCCCCTTTCTGGTCAACGGCATTGCCATTGGTTATATTTTCAAGTATTTCTACACCCGGGGTTTTGTGCTGGACAGCGTTCTGCAGGCAATCGGGTTTAAACTGGAGAGCCTGCCCTACTGGCTGCGAGACCAGAATGTAAACAACTGGAGCCTGGTCTTTACCAGCGTCTGGAAATACTGCGGGCAGAACATGGTGCTGTTCATCGGCGCGATTGCCTCGATTGATCCCACCCTGTATGAAGCGGCGACTATCGACGGCGCAAACCGCTGGCAGCAGTTTAAGGCGATTATTCTGCCGGGCATCAAGACGGTGTTTATGCTGAACCTGATTCTGTCCATCACTGGTTCCCTGTCAGCCTTTGAACCGGCTTATGTGGTCGGCAGCATGGGTGCCAACGGAACCGCAACCTTCTTTATCAAGATTCATCAGATGGCTCATGTGAGCCAGAAGGTGGGCCAGGCCTGCGCCATGGCGATGGTGCTGATGGGACTGATCCTGATCTTTACGGTGCTGCAGCGACTGTTCTTCCGGTATGTGATGAAGGATTCAGAAAATACCTTTAACGCCAAGGCCAACAAGGCCAAAGCGCTGTGGTAAGAAAGGAGCGCGAAAAAATGTCGAACACCACCCTGTCCGTAAGGACATCCAATACGGCGGCGAAGGTTCAACGGGCTGTCATTAAAACACTGGAATATGCCGCGCTGCTGCTGGCCTGCTTTATTGCGCTGCTTCCGCTGATTTCCTCCTTCACCACCTCCTTCAAAACGGCGGAGGAATACGGCTCTTCCAACGCGATGGATCTTCCCCGGAACTGGTTGAATTTTGACAACTATATTCAGGTCTGGACGGAAGGGGATATGCTCCGGGCCTTCCTGACCTCTGCCACTGTGGTTGTTGTTGTGGTGGCAGTTTCCGTGATGATGGGCTCTATGCTGGCCTATGTTCTGAACCGCTTCCGCTTTCCCGGGAACGGCCTGATCCGGAACCTGTTCATGATTGCCACCCTGATCCCTGGAATCGCCATGCAGGTCACGACCTATGACATCATGCGGCAACTGGGATTTCTGAACTCCATTGTGGGATATATGATTCTGATGAGCGGCACGGACGTGATCTCCATCTATATCTTTCTGCAGTATTTTGAGAACCTGGACGGTGCGCTTGATGAAAGTGCGGTGCTGGAGGGATGTACCTATTTCGGGGTGTTCTTCAAAATTCTGCTTCCGCTGACAAAGCCCGCCATCATTACAGTTGCTGTACTGAAGGGCGTGGGCGTTTATAACGAGTACTACAATGCAAATCTGTATCTGCAGTCCAACAGCTGGCGGACGATTTCCACCGCGCTGTATTCCTTCTCCGGTCCGTTTAAGAGCTCCTACAATATAATCTGCGCGGGCGTGCTGCTGACGCTGATTCCCTCGCTGATCGTGTTCCTGATCTTCCAGAGACAGGTGTACGCGGGGCTGGCCAGCGGCTCGGTGAAGGGATAAGCAAACAACACCGGGAGGCATGAAATATGCTGCATCAGGAATTGGAAAAACATCTGAAGGAAAAGATTCTTCCCTTCTGGGAGAGGCTTAAGGACAGTGAGTACGGTGGGTTTTACGGCTATGTGGACAAGGAGCTGAACGTACTACAGGAAGCGGACAAGGGATGCATCCTGCACAGCCGGATCCTGTGGACCTTTTCCACCGCGGCCAGAATCCTGGGAAGCGGGGAGTACCGCTCGTATGCCGACTGGGCCTATAAGGCAATGAGCGCTTTTGAGGACAGAGAGCACGGCGGTGTATACTGGAGTGTGACCTTTGACGGGAAACCGGCGGACACGACGAAGCATACCTACTGCCAGGCCTTTGCCATCTATGGCCTGTCAGCGTATTACCGACTGACGGGAAAGCGGGAAGCCCTGGAGAAAGCCCAGGCGCTCTATCGGGTAATCGAGGATAGATGCAGGGTGTACAATGGATATGGCGAAGCCTATCAGGCGGACTTCTCTCCCCAGAGCAATGAAAAGCTCAGCGAGAACGGCGTGATGGCCACGCGGACGATGAATACGCTGCTGCATGTGCTGGAGGCTTATACGGAGCTTCACCGCGCCGAGCCGGAGAACCGGGTGAGCCAGGCGGGAAGGCAGGCGCTGCAGATTCTGCTGGAAAAAATGTATAATCCGGAAAAGCACCGTCTGGAGGTATTCATGGATGACGAGTACCGGCCGCTGCTGGATATGCAGAGCTATGGACATGATATCGAAAGCGGCTGGCTTCTGTGGGATTCTGTGCAGGAATTCCTGCCGGAGGAGGAGTGGGCGCCATACCGGAGCATGTGCCTGGATCTGCTGCAGAGCGTACGGCGGAGAGCCTTTACGGACCACGGCCTGAAGAATGAGTGGGTAGATGGAAAGGTGGACGAGCTGCGCATCTGGTGGGTGCAGGCGGAAACCATGCTGGGACTGGAATGTGGATGGGAGATGACGAAGGATCCGTCCTGGGAAAAGGATGTGGCCATCCAGTGGCAGACCATTCAGCGGATGATCGTGGATCCCCGGCCGAACGGAGAATGGTACTGGTCGGTCTATGAGGACGGCAGCCTGACGGAACGCCCCATGGTGGAGGAATGGAAATGTCCCTATCACAACGGAAGAATGTGCCTGCGGATGGTGGAAAGATATCCGAATTGAATCAGGAGGAACAGAGATAATGAGCGAGATCAGAATGCTGAATGCGGGCGCCCTGCCGAATATCCCCTGGCAGGAGAAGCCCACGAACCTGAAGACGGCTGCGCCGGTGTGGCGCTATACGGAAAATCCCATTCTGGGGCGGAATCCCACACCGGAGATTGCCCGAATCTTCAACAGCGCGGTAGCGCCATGGAAGGACGGCTTCATCGCGGTGCTGCGGGGAGAGCAGGTCAACGGAATTCCCCACGTGTACCTGGGTCACTCCAAAGACGGTATTCACTGGGAGGTGGAGCGGGAAAAGGTGCCATTCACCGATGAGAAGGGCGAGCCCATGCTGCCGCATTATGCCTATGATCCCAGGCTGGTGAAGGTGGAGGACACGTACTATATCATCTGGTGTACGGACTTCTTCGGTGCCGCCATTGGCATGGCCAAAACGAAGGACTTCCAGACCTTTACCCGGGTGGAGAATCCCTTTATCCCCTTCAACCGCAACGCAGTGCTCTTCCCCCGGCGGATCGGCGGCACCTTCAAGCTGCTGTCCCGGCCTTCGGATAGCGGACACACGCCTTTCGGCGATATCTTCCTGTCTGAATCCCCGGATATGATCTATTGGGGCCGCCACCGCCATGTCATGGGAAGGGGCAGCGAGTGGTGGGAATCCGTGAAGATCGGGGCCGGTGCCGCGCCTATTGAGACCACCGAGGGCTGGCTGATGTTCTACCACGGCGTGTCCAGCACATGCAATGGATTTGTGTATTCTATGGGTGGAGCAATTCTGGATATTGACGAGCCCAGCCGGGTGCTGTACCGGTGCGAGAACTATCTGCTGACGCCGGAAGAACCCTATGAGGTAACGGGTTTTGTGCCCAACGTGGTTTTCCCGGTGGCAACGCTGCAGGACGAGCCTACAGGCCGGATTGCCATCTACTACGGATGCGCGGACACTCATGTGGGTCTGGCCTTTACCAAGGTGGACGAGGTGGTTCAGTATATCAAGGACCACAGCGTGCTGAATCCTGGAGACGGAGAAGCGGTACACCACTATTAAAGCAATGATTCAGCCGATGCGGGCTTTATGCACTCCGCCCCGGACTGTGCTTCTGTGCAGCCCGGGGCGGCTGCCTAATTTCCAGGTACTGCGAATGCCGGCGCGCATCAATGGCTGAGTGGATATTTCTTAATTGGATTAAAGGAGAAAGCAAATATGCGTGCACGCAGTTTTGATTCTCTGATGGAAGCCTACGAGAGGCTTTTATCGAGGCCGAATCCCGTGGATGAACACTTCTATAACGGGCTCTACAGCCGGTATCGCAATCCTGTTCTGACCCGGGAGCACATCCCGCCCTTCTGGATGTATGATGCGAACCCTGAGACCAATCCTTACATGATGCAGCGTCTGGGTGTGAATGCCACACTTAACAGCGGCGCGCTGAAAGTGGGGGATAAATACTGTCTGGTAGTTCGTGTGGAGGGAATGGATCGGAAAAGCTTTTTTGCGGTGGCGGAGAGTGACCGGCCGACAGAGGGCTTTCGTTTCCGGGACCGACCGATTCTGCTGCCGGATACGGAACCGAATGAAACCAATGTCTATGACATGCGGCTGACCCGGCATGAAGATGGCTGGATCTACGGTGTATTCTGCTCGGAAAGCAAGGATACGGCCAATCCGGATCTGTCGGCGGCGGTAGCCGCGGCGGGAATTGTCCGCACAAAGGATCTGGAAACCTGGGAGCGGCTGCCTAATCTGCGGACCCTGCGGTCTCCCCAGCAGCGCAATGTGGTGTTGCATCCGGAATTTGTGGAAGGGAAATATGCGTTCTATACCCGCCCGATGGATGATTTTATTGAGACGGGAAGCGGCGGCGGCATCGGATTCGGGCTGTGTGAGGATATTACCAACGCTGTGGTGGATGAGGAGAAAATCATCAGCCGCCGCAGATACCACACCATTACCGAAAGCAAGAATGGCGCAGGGGCTGTGCCGATCCGGACGGAAAAAGGCTGGATTCATTTGGCTCATGGGGTCCGGAACACGGCGGCAGGCCTTCGCTATGTGCTGTATGCCTTTGCCACGGATCTGAAAGATCCGTCCCGGGTGATCGCTGAGCCCGGTGGAATGCTGCTGGGGCCCCTTGGACGGGAACGCCTCGGAGATGTCAGCAATGTGGTCTTTACCAACGGCGCCATCGCAGACGATGACGGAAAGGTCTATCTGTACTATGCTTCCTCCGATACGCGGATGCACGTGGTCAGCATGGACCTGGACCGGCTGTGCGACTATGTCTTCCATACCCCGCAGGACGCGCTGCGGTCTGTGGACTGTGTGAAGCAGCGGATGGAGCTGATTGAAAGAAATCTGGCATTCCTGGGCAGAAAAGAATAAACAGCGGAAACTGCCCCTGGCGCGGAATCGCGCCAGGGGCTTTCAGCGAGGAATGGGCGGCAGTCCCGGGCAAACGTTGAGCACAAAGGAAGATGGAGGAAAACGGGGATGATCAGGATTTCTCCCTTATTTTCGGATGGGGCGGTGCTTTGCCGCCGTAAGGAGATACGGATTTTTGGTGAAGCGGAAAATGGGGCCCGGATTCACTGCGAACTGCGGGATGAAAAAGATGGTCTGCTCTGCCAGGGAAGCGGAATCGCGTTCGGTGGCAGATGGCTGATTCTTCTGCCGCCCCAGGAAGCACGCACAGGCTGTCGGCTTGTGATCTCTGACGGAAAAGAAACCTGGTGTGCGATGGACATTTCCATTGGAGAGGTCTTTCTGGCGGGTGGCCAGAGCAACATGGAGATGGAACTGCAGAATGCGGACGAGGGGACGGAGCTGATCGCCGAACATGTAAATCCCATGCTGCGGTACTTCAATGTGCCCAAGTGTGCCTGGTTCAGCCCGGAAAGGGAGCATGCCTGGGCAGGGGCACGGTGGCAGGCCATTGAGCCCGGACGGGGTTGGAATATGAGTGCAGTGGCGTATTTCTTCGCGATGAAGCTGCAGCAGCATCTGCAGGTGCCGGTGGGCGTGATTGACAGCTATTGGGGCGGCACCTCCATTACCTGCTGGATGGAGGAAAGCTGGCTCCGCAGAACCGGGGAAGGAGCCCGGATTCTGGAGGCATACGCGGAGAAGACCCGGGGGATGACGCTGGAGAGCTATCTGGAAAAGGAGAAGGTTTTTCAGGAAACCCTCGGGGCATGGAATGCGGGGGTGGCGGCTTTCAAGGTGGCGCATCCGGGGTGTGCATGGGAGGAGGTCGTGGCGTCGGAGGGTGAATGCCCCTGGAATCCGCCGGACGGCCCTGCTTCGCCCTATCGGCCGGGAGGCCTCTATGAGACCATGATCGCGCCCCTGTCCCCGCTGGCACTGACGGGCATTCTGTTTTATCAGGGGGAGACGGATGCCACCTCTGTGAACAGCCGGTATGACGATCTTATGATATGCCTGATCCACCGCTGGCGGGAAGCGTTTCAAGACCGGGAGCTTCCCTTCCTCTTTGTACAGCTGCCCATGTGGATTGCCGGCGGGCAGCCGGACAGCAAGACTTGGCCGGTATTGCGGCTCTGCCAGAGTACCGTTCGGGATATGGTCCGCCACACTGGCATGGTCTGTCTGCTGGATCAGGGAGAATATAACAATCTTCACCCGACAAACAAGCGGGTGGTAGGGGAGCGGCTTTTTGAGCTGGCCCGGAAGGAAATCTACGGAGAGGCAGGGGATGTTTCACCTCGGGTGATGGAACGGAGAGTGGAAGGCAGCATGATGACTCTGCAGACCAGCCAGCCTCTGATGACGCGGGACGGGAGAGAACCGGCCCTGCTGGAGCTGGCAGGAGGGGATGGAATATACTGTCCGGCCCGGGCCGTGCTGGAGGGATCCCTGCTTCATCTGACTGCCGCCGGAGTGGAACGGCCCCTGCGGGCACGCTACGCCTGGACGGACTTTGGAAGTGTGAATCTTTTCGCGGCCAGCGGTCTGCCGCTGGAGCCCTTTGAAATCTGAGCAACACAGATACCAGCCCTCCCGCATTGCGGGAGGGCTGGTCTGTTTGGGCGTGCATTTATGTCTGAGCAGATTATGACTCAGCCACGGCACATAGTGAATGTGGGCGGTCTGGGGCTTTTGATACCTCGATGACCGGCAGCAATGTGATTGCCAGGACTGAAGTCAGCATTGAAAAGGCAGTGGGTGAAGCCAATGCTGCTGTTGGCGGCCTGACCGGTTTCCAGTATTACATGAAAGCTGAGAAGAATACAGTACAGTCGGAGATCGGGATGCATAACACATTGGATGCGGAGAAAGGCATCGAAAGCGTCGGTAGTGTGGTTGGAAAACAGGATGTCTTCTGGACCTTACAGATCCTGCAATACACCCCCTTGCCGCCTGCGAAACCAGCAGTAACACTGCCCGGAACACCTGTAGCGAGGAAGCTGCTGAAGCCGTGATTGACAAGGTGCTTTCCTCAGATGGGCCGCCTCTTGGCTGGAGCAATATCGGAGAGTACCAGATTGCTGAACGGTGCACCGTGCCTTCTAATGTAGAGGCAGTGATTGCGGCTTACAGGAGTCCTGTACCGCAGGAAGCGCTGATGCACGGTATTATCTGGATTCAAGCAGATCAAGCAATGTGTGCAGATCCTCTGTCTGCTAGGCGGCAGATTCTATCAATCGTGAAAGCAGGAATACCGGGAATGGCTTGCAGAAAGCTCCATCTGGCATTTTTCTGGTGCGGAAAAGAAAACGATGCTGCAATGTCTTGAAAGGAAGCGGATGCCGCATAGGATTCTGTCGAATACAGGGGGCAGATCTCGCCATATGCCAGACAAATGATGATTCGAGTCTTGCTTTTTCTCACGTTTCCATGCAGTCTGCGCAGCGCGAACTGCATGGATGGGACAATAGGGAGTATAGTCCCTGACCCCTTATCAGACCCAACAATGCACTCTACGGAGAGAGAAAGTACCGGAATGACGTGCAGTCGGAGTCTGTGATGGATGGAATGCAGATATCCCATTGCTGAAGTGCATGCCATAGAAAAGAACCACGAAATGGTGCTGCTCTTTATGGATGATATTGTATGAGACAGCCTGACGAAAAAGGTTTTTCATCGGCTCCTTCTTCCAGGTCATGTCTGCGAAGCCATGCTTCAGGACGGGTGATTGCTAGACAGATACATCTGTTCTATAATGAGATTGCCGTGAATCGGAAAAAACCAACAGAAAAGAGGAATGTACCATGACTGAAAAGGAAGCCCCGCGCTGCCAATGTGGGTATTGCATGGGCGGCGAACTGCTGGATGCTTTTGGTATTCCCGTATGTGAACTGTCCGTGAGTCAGCTTATTCTGTTTCGGGAGCAGAGCCATCCGGGCCGCTGTATTGTGGCCTATAAGGATCATGTCAGTGAGATTGTAGATATTAGCCCGGAAGAGCGAGCCGCCTTTATGGAGGATATTGCCCGTGCAGCGAAAGCTATTCACGCAGTGTTTCATCCCGATAAACTGAACTATGGCGCGTATGGGGATACCGGCTGTCACCTGCATGTTCATCTTGTACCGAAGTATCGGGACGGTTACGAATGGGGCGGCGTGTTTGCCATGAATCCCGGGCAGACCAAGCTTTCTGAGGAAGCATATGCAGAGATGATTGAGAAGCTGAAAGCCAATCTGTAATATGGCTGCGGACGGCAAGAGCATCCCGCCTTGTATACAGGGTATAGTGTTTCTTACGCCTTTATGCTCTGCGTTCGGACTTTGGACCTCTGACTGTGATCAAAGAAACATCGTATTCACAGAGAGGGAAAAAGAAGCAAATGACCATGGCAGAAACTTTGACTGTCCTGAAAACACGCCGCAGTATTCGTGCCTATAAACCGGATCCTGTAGAATAGGAAAAACGCAACGCCATCATTGAGGCGGGAACCTATACTGCTATCGGTATGGGAAAACAGTCTCCTTTACTTCTGGTGATTAAGAATCAGGAAATCCGAGACAAACTGAAGAAATGCAATGCTGCTGTCATGGGTGTTGATATGGATCTCTTCTATGGCGAATCGGAGCTGCTGGTGGTGCTGGCAAACAAGGATGTTCCTTATCTTTATGACGGGAGTCTCGTTATGGGAAACAGGATGAATGCGGCGGCAGATCTCGGGGTGGCGAGCTGCTGGATTCACAGGTCCAAGGAAGAATTCGAGAGTGAAGAAGGCAGAGCTGTTCTGAGCAAACTTGGCATTGAAGGCAATTATGAGGGAATCGGAAATCTGGCTCTGGGATATGCCGCTGCGCTTGCAGGAAAGGCGTCGCCCCGAAAAGAAATTTATGTTTATCGCGTATGATATGCAGAAAACTATGCAGGAAAATGCGGTGTAAAAAGGATGCTATGCCGAGAACGCACGGGAAACCTGTCATTGATGCATAGAGTACAGTTGCCTTTTCAAGCTTTGGGATGCCGTAGCGCGCACTGACCCATGCCCGGAGCAGGAGGCTGAGGTGGTATTACTCTCCGGAATAAAACGAGAGGACGAAGAAGGATGAATCATATAGAAAGACGGGACCGTCAAATTCTGTACATTTCGGATGATGCGGTGTTTGAGGAGCAGAAGAAGTGCCGTGCGATTCTGCAGAAACTGAATTTTATGGATCGGGCGGACTTTGCGGGGATTTCGGCAGTGGTGAAAGAACTGTTCGGGTCTTCGGATGGCGCGTTTCTGAACCCGCCGTTCTATTGCGATTACGGAAGCCATATTCATGTGGGCAAAAACTTTTTTGCCAATTACAACTGCACCATCATCGATGTGGCTCCGGTCATCATCGGCGATAACTGTCAGATGGCTCCCAATGTAGCGATCTACACGGCAGGGCACCCTGTTCATCCTGCTGCCCGCAATACGGCTTATGAATACGGTATCGGTGTGACAATCGGCCATAACGTCTGGATCGGCGGGAATTCCGTGATTCTGCCGGGCGTGCATATTGGCGATAATGCAGTAATAGGTGCCGGCAGTGTGGTGACGAAGGATATCCCTGCCTGGTGTGTGGCGGCCGGCAATCCCTGCAGAATAATTCGCAGGATTACGGAAGCAGACCGGACGACATATTTCCATCATGTGCCCGTGGACCAGGATGCATTGGATCATATGCAGCAGATGTGGGCGGAAAGTGATGATCCTGTCCGATACCCACATGCGCCGAACGAGTGAGAGGGAATAATCCCGCTGTATCGGTTTCGTGATGAAAGGACATCTGTATATGCGTGGAAAGAAAATGCTGCAGTGAGGACCATTCCTTTTTCAGGAGCTGTTTCCATTGACTGAATGTTGCATGTTGTGTATGCAAAAGAGCGCATATCCGCTTTTGTGGGAGCGGGGCATGCGCTCTTTTGCGAAGGCGGATCCAGGAAAAATGTTCCCAAGGCGCAGGACTGTACTGAGAATGAGAAGCAGGGCAGGCCTTGGCAGACCGCTATCCCAGGGCGTCGCTTAGGCTTGCGACCAAGCTGCACAATACTTCTTTTCACTCGCTGGCGGAGCGGGATCGTGTATGCAGTGAACAGCTGCTGAAAGCCCGGGAACCGGACATATCAGTTGCCTTCTGGGTCACGCAATGGTTATTCTCTGGCATGAGCAGCCTGGAACAGCAGGATAATCTTGTCATACATGCAGGATTTCAGACCACTGACCATCAGGTAGCGTCCATCATCAGCAGACAGATCGCGGTGCCCTGTATCGGAGGCTCGTATTGAACCGTGGGCTTTCCGAGGAAAATCACAATACCGCGCTATTTTCCCTCTGTAACGAAGATATGCGGGGGACATGGCGCATAAAGCGTAGACCATCAACTGTATCAACCATGCCAAGTTGACGGAGTATTTCAGAAAGGCAGGCGACTGCATTGGCTGCGGCCGGTGTGAAAGCGTATGCCGCAGCGTCTGCCTGTCATTGAGATGACGAGGCATGTGGCTGCACACTTTGATCATTGCATGTGTGATGGGAAATGGAGGATATTTGCATGCAGTACAGAACCAATCAGCATTCCGGTGATCGGGTAAGCGTCATCGGAATCGGTTCGGCATATCTGTTTGACGCGGTGCGGGAAGAGGGCGTCAGGGCACTGCGCACGGCCTATGAGGGCGGTGTGAACTATTTTGATCTGGCTGCGGGGGATGGAAAGGCGTTTCCTCTCTGGGGGGAGGCTCTTGGCGATGTGCGGAAAAATGTCTTTTATCAGATCCATTTTGGCGCAGATTACAGCCAGGGAACTTATGGATGGTCGCTGAAGCTGGATACCGTCAAGCGTTCTGTCGCCTGGCAGCTGGACAAGCTGAAGACCGATTATATTGATTATGGATTCATACACTGCCAGGATGAGGAAGCCGACTGGGAAACGTATCGCAGAAATGGTGTATATGATTATATCCGGCAGCTGCAGGCGGAAGGCGTAGTGCGACATGTTGGCCTCTCTTCTCACACACCCCGGGTGATCCAGCGCATCCTGGATGATGTGCCGATAGATATGCTTATGTTTTCCGTGAACCCTGCCTATGATTACGGAAAGGGTGAATATGCCAATGGCGGGGTGAATGAGCGGGCAGAGATCTATCGCCGCTGTGAAAAGGAAGGGATCGGGATTAGCGTAATGAAACCTTTCTCCGGCGGACAGCTGCTGACTTCTGATCAGTCTCCCTTCGGGCAGGCCTTGACGCCGTTCCAGTGCATCCGGTACTGCTTGGATAAACCTGGTGTGCTGACGGCGCTGTGCGGTGTGCGTAATACGGACGATGTATGCCGGCTGCTGACCTATTCTGATCAGCCTGAAGAAGCACTGGATTACAGCATCATTGGCACGTTTGCTCCACCGGAAGCCAGTGGACGCTGTGTCTACTGCAATCATTGCAAGCCATGTCCGGCAGGGCTGGATATTGGTCTGATCAACAAGTATTACGATCTATCCAGGATAGGGGATACTTTGGCCAGAGAGCATTACCTGAACCTGGAGAAAAAGGCATCTGACTGCATATCCTGCGGGCACTGCGATAAACGATGCCCTTTCAGGGTGCGCCAGAGTGAACGCATGCATGAAATCCGTCAGTACTTTCAGAAATGACGGAACGGCGAACCTTTCGGCCCGATTGTATGCTCTTTCGATGTGCCTGGACTTCATGCGGAAAAAGGCATATCGGTTCACAGAAGAAACAGATGATTGTGTGTGGTCGGCTGTAATTGGCAGCCGGCCTTTTTGTGTCTTCCTTGAGGATAAAGGGTGGGCAGAGCGCGAATATGCGAAGATGCATTTCGTCCGGCATGGCAGAAAATCCTTGCATTCTTCAGAAATAGGGCTACAATTAGTAATGGTAAACTAACTCGCTGCCAGTTATCGTGCCGCTGGATGATGTGCGGCAAGGGAATGCCGGATGCTTCTGCATAGCAGCATGAAAAACGAGGAAATGACAAGGGATGAGAGCATGTCTGTTCGATATGAACTGCTGAAGCGGGTTGTCCGCCTGATAAACATAAAGAAACGATGGTCGGGGAAGAGTACGGAGGCCCTGCTGGAGGACCGCAGACGGCAGAATGCAAAAAACAGGATTCCTGCGCTGAAGGATGATGCCTTTGAGATCACCTGCATTCGGGTACAGGGGTTTCCCGTGCTGAAGCTGATTCACAGGACGAAAGCCGATCGTGCCAACCTGTTTATTATCGGGGGCGGAATGATCAGCGCTCCGCGGCCGGCGTCCATCCGGCAGGCATTGCGTTTCGCCAGGGAGACAGGCCTTGACCTGTATGTTCCCTACTATCCGCTCTGCACAGAGTATCCTCTGACGAAAGCCTATGAGATGATCCATGAAACCTACAGAGAAATGCTGAAGGACTACCCTGCGGACCACATTTCTGTTCTGGGAACTTCTTCCGGGGGTAACCTGGCTCTGGGCATGGTGCCGTATATCAATGACGGACATGGGGATACGCCAATGCCTGGGTACATTATGGCGCTGTCTCCGGGCACCTGTGTATCCACAGAGGAAGAATGGCAGCGCATGCTGGAACTGGATCGGAAAGACGTTGCGATTCCTGCTGTGTATATGAAGCGCGCCGAGGAAATCATGCGGCATGGGGACAGCAGCGTCCCGGATTATATGATCTGGCTGCAGAAGGCAGATTTTACGAATGCTCCGCGGATTACGTTGATCTATGGAAGCGAAGAAACGCTGTATGCCTGTGCGCCCTCCTTTGAGCAGGCCCTGAAGAAATATGCTGTTCCCTATGACATGTTTGTGGGCGAGGGGATGTTTCACTGTTATCCCGTGTTTCCCATTGTCAAAGAGGCCAAAGAGGGGTGGACGATGGTCGTGGAGCGGATGAAGAGGGACTGGCTCGAGTGAATGATATGGATCTGGTCAGCGTTTTTTCAGTATGCAAGTGAATGGGCGGATGAGATGGCGACTCTTTTACGTGAGATGCTTCATACTCGACATCTGGCGGAAGAGGCTGGTTA
>CACWXY010000049.1 GCA_902764915.1 uncultured Eubacteriales bacterium
GCGGAGCATAACCTCTATCCCACGTGGCGGGCGGCCGCGTTTCCCGGCAGGATAATGCGGCTGAATCTTCTTGACCCACTCATCCCATGGAATGATCTGATTCATCTGGCGGAGGAACTTCTCCTTCTGTGTTACCTTCTTCCGCCCGCTATATTCCATGTCGCTGAAGGTCATCTGATTCATGTGCCCAACCCCGTAAAATTAATGTGTGATTTACCATCGTTATTATGCCATATTTTACATCATATGTCAAAACTTGACCGATTAAATCAGCGTTTCCTTAGGGAAGGCTCAAGCCCTTACAAATCCAAGGGTTTGAGCCTTCTGCTCTGCATTATGTCGAAACTTCCGTTAGGTGCTTGAGCAGTTTGCCGAATTTCCTGTTTTTCTTCTTTTCATCCTTCACGCGCATCATTCCTCTCCATTGATTCTGCAGTTTTCTGATCCAGTTTCTGATTCGCATTCTTACTCTTTCTGCCTGCTCTTTCTCTTCGAAGATTCTCTTTTTTCCTGTCGCACTTCACAAACAGCCAGGACAGGAAACGGGCACAGGGCTTTTCCACAAGATACGTCAGAAGAACCGCCAGAGCAATTGAACAGCCAAGGGCAAGAAAGCTGTAGCAGTACTGCCAGTGTCTGTCTCCAGCTTGATTGGGATATTCATACATGGAATACGGAATCCCCAGCCGACGCAGGTAGACCGCCACATTCTGGTGCACCAGATAATAATTCAGAGATATGACGCTGAGGAAATGTGTAATAGGGTTCGCGAACAGGAGGCGTATCGGCCGTACACAGCAGGGAAGCGAAAGCATCATCAGACCCAGGATCATCGCAAGAATCGGTCTTCTGAGCATCTGCCCGGACTGAATCGCCGGATAGCCCTGACTGCCTGCCTGCCGCTTGAGCATGAGAATCAGAAGATAAAAGCTCAGTATCAGGCATGCTGTCGCTGCATACGGAAGCCATTGGCGCTTTTTCCCGTTCATCCACGCTTTCAGCGGATGATAGACAAGCGCCATACCCATACCAAGCGCATATACATCCAGAAAGGACAGAAGCTGGTTAACCACCATGGAAAACTCATCCATGGCAAAAAAGCACCATCCCCGAAAGTACGCGCTTATGCAAGCCATGCCCAGAAGCGTTGCCAGCGGCTTTTTTCGCAGGCAGCGCATCAGCAGCGGAAAAAGCAGATAAAACTGCATTTCCAGCGCAATCGTCCAAGAGGATCCTCCCAGCTGACTTCCCAGGTAGGTCGTCTTGTCCCAGTTAAAGATCATCAGTGCGTGCATGAAAAGATCATAGCCCAACTGGGAAGCTGACGAATACAGATGATAGGGGAGTACGACAAACAGAAGCATAAGCAGGGTCACTGCATAAAAGCTGGGAACAATCCGCATCACGCGCTTTCGATAGAACGCCTGTGCTTTAGGGACACGTTCGCCTTCGCCTGTATAGGGAAGGGTCAGAAGAAAGGCACTGAGCAGAATCGTCCCATCCACCAGCATATAGCCTGCACGCACCATAAAATCAAGCGATATCGGCCCTAGGTATGGCGTCAGCCAGCTCTGCTGCCAAAAATGAAACCAGCTGACAAGATAAACCATAAGAACCCGAAAACCGTCCAGTTCCGGTATATATTCACGCTTCACCGCTCAGTTCCTCATATGCTGCCTGCAGTCGGCGAAGACCTTCCAGCATCTGTTCTCTCGGGCACGCCAGGTTCAGCCGCAGGAATCCTTCTCCCTCTTCCCCGAAGAATGTCCCGGAAGTAAACATAACCCCATGCTTTTCACATGCGTGCATCCATGTCTCCGTTTTTTCTTCCACGGCCCGCAGGTCCAGCCATCCCAGATATGTGGCCTCCATAGGCGATAGTATGGCATGAGGCATGTTTCTGGCAATAAACGCCTGCGCCACACGGATATTCTCTGCCAGGTATGCCTTGAGCGCATCCAGCCACTCATCACCATGCAGGTAGGCTTCCCGTGTCGCCTCCAGTGCAAACACATTCCCGGCAATAGTTCCGTGCGCAGCCATTTCCTCCTCAAAGCCCGCCATCATTCCAGCATCCCGGCAGACAAGGCTGGCCTGCTGCAGTCCTGCCAGATTAAAGGTCTTGCTGGCAGCCAGAAGCACCACAATCTTTTCATCTGGAAGTCGCAGCGCTGAATAATGTGTCCGCGGCGCATAGACAAAGTCCGCATGGATTTCATCAGAGACGAGGTACGCACCGTAGGACGACAGCAATGCATGCAGCGCTTCGATCTCCTCCTGATGCCAGGCACGTCCCACCGGATTATGCGGATTGCACAGGAACATCATTCTGGCCCCGGCTTCCAGTGCGGCCCGCACAGCTTCCAGGTCCATGGTATAATGCCCGTTTTCCCAATGAAGCGGCGCTTTCATAACCTTCCTTCCGGTCTTTTCAATGGACTCCCGGAAGGGTCCATAGACCGGCGGCTGGAGGATCACGCCATCACCCTTTTCCGTCAGAGCATGCAGACATACACGCATGCCGGTAATCACCCCGGGAAGCATCAGGATCTGTTTTTCCTCCATGATCATCCCGTGACGTCTCCTGTAATAATCGATCATGGCGGTCCTGTCGTCAGATTTGACCCCGGTATAGCCATAGGTCGGATGCGCTGCGCGCGCCTTCAATGCATTCACGACACAATCCGGGGAACGGAAATCCATATCAGCGACCCACATGGGAACGCAGTCTGCATTTTCCCGGCAAGCCACATCCCACTTGATGCATCGGGTTTCTCTGCGGTTGAGGGGCTCATCAAAAAACGACGGATGTATCATTCGTTTTCTCCTTTCCATTCACTGGCGCACACAATCCAGAATCCGGCACTTCTGGCTACTTTTTCCACTCTTGTAAAGACATTTCCCAGAAAGCGGATACAGCTTTCCGCACCCTGCTGCTTGCGGATCACCAGGTACAGCATGCCGCCGGGGTTCAGGCTTTTCCCCGCATCCAGAAGCAGTGTATACAGTTTCTGCTTTCCGGCACGGATCGGGGGATTGGTAACCACATAGTCAAAGGTTTTTCCGTGAAGCGCGCTGACGCCATCACTTTCCACGCACAGGCCTGTGGCACCATTCCGGGAAAGATTCTCCCGCGCCAGGTCCAATGCCCGAAGGTTTATATCCACCATGGTAAGATGCGCCATGGGAAAGGCTTTGGCCAATGTAACCCCAATCGCACCCCATCCGCACCCCATGTCCAGGATATCCCCCTGCATTTGCTCCGGAAGACTGTCCAGAAGCAGTGCCGTTCCCTTGTCCATTTCTCCCTTGGAGAAAACGCCGCTGTCTGTCATAAACGAAAGCGTCTGCCCGCGATAGGTAAACAGAGTGCTCTGCGGACGGGACGCGCTCTGGGGCTGGCGGGTAAAATACATTTCACTCATGCTTGCTGTCGACGGCGGCATAGACGGCCTCCGTTTCCTCCTGTGTTAATTCACGCCATGTGCCGGGCTGCAGTGCCTCGTCCAGCAGCAGCGGACCAAAGCGCAGACGCTTCAACGCTGTCACCGGATGGGAGACCTTGTCAAACATTCGGCGCACCTGATGAAACTTGCCCTCATGAATCACGACCCGGGCGAGAGAATACGCATCCGATGAAAACATGATGGTCAGACTGCTGGGGCTTGCCACAAAATCCCCCAGATCCAAACCGGAAGCGAACGCTTCTCTCTCTTTTTCGCCTAACCGACCTTCCACTCTGGCTTCATAGCATTTGTCCACATGCCGCGCCGGCGAGAGCAGACGATGGGACAGTTCCCCGTCTGTCGTGAGAAAAAGCAGACCTTCCGTATCCTTGTCCAGTCTTCCGCATGGCATGCATCCAATGCTTGCAAACACAGGCGGGAGAAGGTCCATGACCGTTTTCTGCTTTTTGTCCCGGGCGGCCGTCAGAACCCCGCAAGGCTTATAGAGCATGACATGCCGGCACAGACGTGTATCGATCCTCCGGGAAGACACCAGAATCTCACTCTCTTGTGTCACATGCGCGCCTGGATCCCGGATCACATCGCCATTGACCTGAACTGCGCCTTTTCGGATCTCTCTTTGCATATCCTTTCGGGAACCCAGTCCCAATGTCACCAGAAGATGATCAAGCCGCATGTGTCTCCTCCAGCTTTTCCCGGCATGCCTGTGCAATATACAGGGATCGCAGCGGCAGATAGGGGATAACCAGAACAGCAAAAGCGCCCAGTATCCAATAAAGTCCCGCGTCCATATGAGGAAGATGCAATCCACCGCTTCCCAGATTGTTCATCGCCTGAAGAAGCTTTCCTACATATTCTCCCCCAAAAATTCCGCATACAATCAGAAAGGGGATGTATCCCAGCATGCTCTTCCAGAAGGCGCCCATCACATGCTTTCTATAGCCGCGGGGCCGGTTTTTTCCGCAAACAGTCAGATGTCTGTCACCTGCATGCAGGGAAAGCCCGAATGCAAATGGCAGAAGTAGCAGCAGATACAGAGCCAGGGCAATCCCGCTCCCGCGGACAATATCCCCGCCTCCCAGTCTGAAAAGGAACATCAGCACCGAAAAAACATCCGTCTGTCCAACCACAGCTTCACCATAAAGCACACGATAGAGGAACAGCGTAACGCCCAGAAACGGCAAAAGCCACAGCCCCAGCCTGACTCCCGTGAGAATACTGCGAAGGAGCTTTCGCCTATAATCGCTGCCTGTCACCATTTCACTGGAAAAAAGCCGTCCTCCCGCAAGACTTTCCTGCATGCATGCTGCGGCATTAACCCGAGCGGGACACCACACAAACAGCATCAGAATAGGGGAGAGAAGCGCCACAAAGCGGGAAGATGGTGAAATAAGTCCCAGGAGCGGCAGAAGACAGATTAGGCGCAGGATCAGCTGAACCAGCGTAAAGTCCAGAACCTCGCCTTTCTTTTGTGTACAGATGGTCCATGCGTTACGCATTGTATGTATCCCCTTTCCGCTGATCCATGCGCGCTTCCGCTTTTTTCCGGACCAGCAAATAACTCAGAAAATGAATCAGGAATGTGGCACCCCACGATACGGGATAGGAAATATACAGCATCGTCAGCGTGTGATAGGCAGGCATGGAAAAGATCGTCATGATCCATACGATCCGCAGAAGACAGGCACCGGTCAGACTGACAATCATCGGTGCGATGGAGTAGCCCATACCCCGCATCTGTCCGACCATGACATCCATCATTCCGCAGAGAAAATAGGTAGGAAGAATGATATGCATGCGCAGAAGCCCGAATCTGATGACATCAGGGTCCGCATTATATATGGACAGAAGGCGGGGACCAAAGAACACGACCAGCTGTCCTAGCACAATCCCGACTACAATGACGGTTGCCTCGCATGTCCACATGACCTGGCGCACCCTTTTCTTCTCACCTGCGCCATAGTTCTGGCTGGCGAAGGTCAGGTCCGCCTGATAGAGACTGTTCATTGCCGTATACACAAACCCCTCCAGGTTCGAGGAAGCCGCATTGCCTGCCATGGCAATGGAACCGAAGGAGTTCACGGAAGACTGGATCAGTACATTGGATATGGAGAACAGGCTCCCCTGCAGTCCGGCGGGGAGTCCCACCCGGGTAATCTCCCGAAGGCTTTTCCCGTCAATTCCCAGCTTCTTCCAGTCCAGATGAATGGAAGTATGTGAACGCATCAGACATATCAGCACCAGTACCATGGATATCACCTGGGATACCACTGTCGCAATGGCCACACCAGCCACATCCATATGAAACACAATGACCAGAATCAGATTCAGAACTACATTGACAAACCCGGAAATGGAGAGATAGTACAGGGGACGCCGCGTATCGCCTACCGCACGCAGAATAGCTGCACCAAAGTTATACAGCATATTGGCAGGCATCCCCAGGAAATAGATTCGGACATACAGCGTTGCCAGATCAATGACATCCTCCGGACTGTCCATCATTTCCAGAAGTGGACGTGCACCGAAAAAACCGATAATTCCCACCGTTACGCCGCCAATCACGGCTGTGGTAATCGCTGTATGCACGCCCTTCTGTACACCGCCGTGATTCCCGGCTCCCATTTCCCGGGCAACTACAACGCTCGCGCCTACGCTCAGCCCCATGAACAGGTTGACCAGCAGATTAATCAGGGATCCCGTGGAACCCACGGCTGCCAGGGAAGTAGCGCCGGCAAAACGGCCTACCACCACAATATCTGCCGCATTGTAGAGAAGCTGCAGAATACCTGTCAGTATCAGGGGACCGGAAAACATCAGTATTTTCGGAAGCAGTGCCCCTTTCGTCATGTCCATTTCATATCGTCTTGCGCCTGTGCGCGCCATACTGTCATTCCCTTCCTCTTTTTCTTCTGCATTCCTCAGTTTGCACGCATTTGGGAAGTCAGTTCAATACTGGTGATACATTCAGGATTCATGAACCGTCCCGGCTGATAGGGATAGAAACCACTGGCTCCCAGACCCGGGCTCGTGTACTGCGGAATGCCGCCCGGATAACTCATACCGCTGACCCTTTCTTCCTTGGGAAACCATCCTATTTCCGGAATATAGATCGGCCCGATCCCCGGTATCACCCATTGTCCTCCGCAGTAGTGCCCCGCTAGAATCATGGATATTTTCCTGTACTGCAGCTGTCCGTTTCCGGCACTCTGTATCGCCGCCTTGGCCTCTTCCTCGGTAATCGGCACGTGTGTCAGTGCAAACTGCAGGTCCGTATCCCGTATCTGCCCCAGCTTTTCTCGGATCCGTGCCATCCGTTCCGCCTGATAGGTTACCACCCGCTTCTGAGCTTCCTGTGCAGGCGTAAGATTTTCCAGCTTCTCATACTGCTTGAGCTGTCCCTCATACGCCCATTGCATGGTGTCCAGATCCACATGATACAGTTCCTCCGGCACCAGCCACAGCCGTGCCTCTTCCTTTTTTCCGCGGGTAATGAGAATCGGCTCATCCACCAGTGTCACGCCATTTTCCAGAAGCGTGTTCATCCAGTCCGGAAAAGGCGTCAGATTCTCATGCGGGTAGGGAATAAGATAGTCCGGATCCTCATCTCCCAGGATCAGATACTTCGGCATATCCGGCGGAAACAGCGCACAGAGTGCAAGCACGCCTTCAATTTCCTCGTTTTTTCCAATCATGTCTCCGGTCATGATCATGCACGACCAGGTACGGTTTTTGATATATTTCTGAAATTTAGCAAGAAGATTGGCATCATTAGCGCCGTGAAGGTCTGAAACATGTAATATTGCAAAGCCTTCCATGTCCGCGGGAAGATTGGGAATCGTAAAAGGCAGCCTGACATAGGAGATATTTCCTGACAGAACCGTTCCAAAGATCCCGCAGGCTAGCAAAAGCACAAAAAGAAGGATCAGAACCGCCCTTCCGACTCCTTTTCCGCGATGACGCTTCGGATCCTCATAAAAAATATACTGATTTCTTTCTCTGCGCGCCAACCCTTATTGCCTCCCATGCATCACAGTCATCAACAAAGATTATAATCAAGTCACGATCCCTTTTTCAAGAATATGAGCACATCGTAACAACCGTATCCACTCCGATTTTTCACTCTCTTCCGGGGGTTTACAGTCTTTTTTTTCCGTGTTATACTCTCCACACCGCAATGAACGGAAGCGTCTTTTGCGGAAGATGCACAGAGAGCTGCGACAATACGGTGGAACGCAGCCGTCTTCCCTCAGACTTCTCAGCCGGGAGCGAGCCGTATGAACGGCGGTTGGCAGCCGATATCATGCCAGGAGAGGTCTTTTCCTTCCGGGAAAAGGCAAGCAAAGTGGTACCGCGAAACACCTGTTTCGTCTTTGCATGCGCAAAAGTGCATGAAGACGGAACAGTTTTTTTCATTACAAGGAGGTTATGCACATGCCCGTCAGTTCTTATGATCCTGCTGCGATTGAAGCCAAATGGCAGAAAATCTGGGAGGAATCCCATGCTTTTGAAGCATCCGATGATCATTCCAAGCCCAAGTTTTACGGCCTGATTGAGTTCCCGTATCCATCTGGACAGGGGCTGCATGTCGGCCATCCTCGCTCCAATACCGCCATGGATATCATTGCACGCAAGCGCCGTATGGAAGGCTATAATGTTCTCTTTCCCATTGGCTGGGACGCGTTTGGTCTTCCCACGGAAAACTACGCCATCAAGAACAAGGTGCATCCGGCGGATGTTACCAAGGCCAATATTGATCACTTCCGTTCCCAGCTGAAGATGATTGGTTTTTCCTTTGACTACAGCCGTGAGGTGAATACCACCGATCCGAACTATGTCAAATGGACCCAGTGGATCTTCCTTCAGCTCTATAAGCACGGCCTGGCCTATAAAGCAGAAATGCCCATCAACTGGTGTCCTTCCTGCAAATGCGGCCTGGCCAACGAGGAAGTCGTCGGCGGCGTATGTGAACGCTGCGGCACACCTGTCATCCGTCGCGTAAAGACCCAGTGGATGCTGCGCATCACAGCTTACGCGCAGAAGCTTCTGGACGGTCTTGATCATGTGGACTTTATCGACCGGGTAAAAGTGCAGCAGCGCAACTGGATCGGACGTTCCACCGGCGCAGAGATTGATTTCTGCCTCAATGACTCCGATGAGAAGTTTACCGTCTATACCACCCGTCCCGATACGCTCTTCGGCGCTACCTACATGGTGCTTTCTCCGGAGCATCCTCTGATCGATCGGATGAAAGACCGCATCACCAATTATGATGCGTGCATGGCCTATCGTGAAGAAGCAGCCCGCAAGAGTGATTTTGAACGCTCTGAGCTGAACAAGGAAAAGACCGGTGTTCCGGTAGAAGGCCTGTATGCTGTTAATCCCATTAACGGAAAACATATCCCGATATGGCTGAGTGATTATGTGCTCATGTCATACGGTACCGGTGCCATTATGGCGGTTCCTGCCCATGATACCCGGGACTGGGAGTTTGCCAAAAAATACTCCCTGCCCATTATTGAGGTCGTTGCCGGCGGTGACGTGGAAAAAGAAGCCTATACAGATATCCAGGAAGGCGTTCTTGTCAACAGCGATTTTCTCAATGGGCTGCATGTCGCCGAAGCCAAGAAAGCCATTATTGCGCGGCTCACTGAAATGGGCGTCGGTCATGAAAAGGTCAACTATAAACTGCGCGACTGGGTCTTCAGCCGTCAGCGCTACTGGGGCGAACCCATCCCGATCATTCACTGTGATCAGTGCGGTATGGTCCCGGTTCCCGAGGCAGATCTTCCAGTGGTACTCCCCAAGGTCAGCAACTATGAACCCAGTGACAGCGGCGAAAGTCCGCTTGCCAGTATGGACGACTGGGTGAACGTTTCCTGTCCCTGCTGCGGAAAGCCCGCCCGGCGAGAGACAGACACCATGCCTCAGTGGGCCGGTTCGTCCTGGTACTTCCTGCGCTACTGTGATCCGCATAATTCCAGCGCCTTTGCGGGGAAGGAAGCTTTGGACTACTGGATGCCCGTTGACTGGTATAACGGCGGCATGGAGCATACCACTCTGCATCTGCTCTACTCCCGCTTCTGGCATCTGTTTCTCCACGATATTGGCTGTGTCAGCGCTCCAGAACCTTACAAGAAGCGCACCAGCCATGGCATGATTCTGGGTGAAAACGGTGAAAAGATGTCCAAGAGCCGCGGCAATGTCATCAATCCCGATGACGTCATCCGCGAGATCGGTGCAGACGCCTTCCGCCTGTATGAAATGTTCATGGGTGCCTTTGACCAAGCAATTCCGTGGTCTACCAACGGTGCCAAGGGCTGCCGCAAGTTCCTTGACCGCGTATGGAGACTGCAGGATATCGTCACAGAGGAAAAAGGCTTCTCTTCCGCCCTCAACGGACTGATGAATGAAACCATCAAAAAGGTCTCCGAAGACTATGAGAAGATGAAGTATAATACCGCCATCGCTGCCATGATGACACTCGTCAATGAAATCTACGGCCGCGGTCAGGTTACCCGTGGGGAACTTGAGGCACTGCTTCTCATTCTCTCTCCGGTTGCCCCGCATATCTGTGAAGAAATCTGGCAGAATCTCGGGCATAAGGAACCCATTCATCATCAGGCATGGCCTGCCTGGGATGAGGAAGCACTCAAGCATCAGGAAGTGGAGATCGCCATTCAGATCAGCGGAAAAGTCCGCGGCCGCATCATGATTCCCGCCGATCTGACTAAGGATGACACCGAAAGGATTCTCGCGCTTGAGGATGTACAAAAACTGATTAATGGACGCCAGGTTGTAAAAGTTGTGTTCGTTCCAGGGCGTCTGTTGAACGTTGTTGTGAAATAAAGTATAATAAGCCAAGCCTGAGACAAATCAGGTGATTCATCTGAAAGCTTGGTGATGGTATTTGAAGAAATGGCTTGCGCTTTTAGCGCTTGCGATTTGCCTTGTGTTCACCACGGCATCAGCCGATGATGTTCTGAAGATTCGGATTGATTCTGTCGCCTATGTAGAGACTGAAAAAGGCTATCTGTGTCTGCAGTGTGAGCTCGCGGAAGAAAACGATGTTATGCTCAGCGTTACCGACGCTGACGGAAGACTGGTATATCAGAGAAATTACGGTCCCTGTATTGGACTGTTCACTTCGGAGAATATTTACCTGCGCATGGAAGACAGCGCATCCGATTACAGCATTCATCTTTCCTCCGGCGCAACCGCTTATGATCTCATTGTCAGAAAAAAAGTACAGCGCCTGAAGGACAATACAGCCTGTTCAGTCGGTCTTCCGCTTTCTCAGCTCAACGGTCGGTCTTCCTGGCAGAGTGTCACGCTCCTCGACTGGAATACACTCTCTTCGGGCCCCGTAACAACACCTCTGCATGCCAGCGGCAATGTCACGCTGGGAAACGTAACGTTCTCCCTTTCCGGAAATCAGCTTTGTGTGAATGCCTCTACGGATCCTCTGGCAGACTGTGAGATTACTTCCTCATCCGTATATGTTGCCAGCACACGCAGTGAAGTAGAGTCTCTGGGAACACAGAACTTCCATGGTATTCATACAGGACTGGGATCAGGAATCGTCTGGCCGGATTCTTCCGTAATTGCTGTACTGGTACAGCTTACTGTATCTTATAATCCGGGTAATCTTCCAGGCAGCCCACAGACAACACTCTCTGGACAAGGCGCACTTTATCAATCCCTTCAATCGACTTGGTAATTCGCACTGCCGCCCGCACTTTTTTTGAACGGGCGGCAGTTTCTTCTTGTTCAGAAAATATGAAATAATACCTAAAAAACGGATAAAATAAGCACTTTTTTCTATTGACTTTGTCTTTTATGGTTGATATACTGCCATTATCTATCATAATGATAGTTACTCTGTGAGGACATTGATGATCCCAGCTGCCAATGGGCAATCCATGGTCCGCATGAATTGAGGAGGAATGGACATGGAATCTTATCTGTTTTATGGAATGGAAGCAGAACCTGACAGCCTTATTGTTGAAGGTTACCACAAACCCGGAAGTCTCACCGTTGCGAGCGGTGCCTGGATCCATGCAGCAGGTCGCGCCATGCTGGAAGAAGGGGAGCATCGACTGATTCCTCATGAACAGTATGTCTGGCTTACCGTTGAAAACGGTTCTGCCGATCTCACCTGGAAGGATCAGCGTCTGACGCTGCAGTCCAGCGATACCTGTATTATTCCGGTAGGAAATGAGGAAGCGGTACTCACTGTATCCGGTGACACCATGGTGCTCTGGATGTCCTTTGAAGGTCCTCTGGCCGCTACAGTTGTTCGAAAGATGGGTGCACTTCTGCATATTCCGCTTACACAACATGTGCTTCCCAGCCAGATCTATGTGGCCCAGCAGATCGTACAGGTCATATCCCGGCATTCTGGTACGAGCCATGCCACTTACCAGCTGCAGCATCTGATGTACGGCATGCTTGCCAGCCAGTGGGGACAGCCCGTTGCCATTGATGCCATGCTTTCCCACGAAATCGCCAAAGTTGTGGATGTACTGCGCGCAGGTCAGTACAAGGATAACTATTCCCTGGCGCAGATGGCTGCGATTTCACATATGCCTATGGAGACATTCCGCAAGCGGTTTGTCAGTGAGGTGGGCATGCCCCCGCTGAGCTATGTACTCCACTGTAAGATGGAACGTGCCAAAGAACTGCTTCGTGATCAGAATTACTCCGTGCGTGAAGCCGGAGCAGAAGTCGGTATGAAAGATCCATACCACTTCTCCAAGCAATTCAAGAATATCGTGGGTATTTCGCCCTCGACCTTCATGAAGCAGGCTCAGGATCCGTCCAAGGCACCCGTGAAAAAACGGCGCGCCAGAAAAGGAACTTCAATCTGAGAAAAAAAGCGCTCCGGCGCTTTTTTTGTAAAGAAAAAGTCCCGACATGGCTATTCGCCAGGTCGGGGCATATGGATACGCAGTTCCAGTCACCGACCACCCATATTTCATGAATGCTACCGGCAAGGTCGCTGCGGATCACGCAGATGGTTTATTCGGAAAGAATAATCTTTCCGTCTTCGATGGCCTGCACTGTGGAAAGAGAAAGAACGTCCAGTCCTTCCGCGCGCAAACGCTTTCCGCCGTCCTGAAAACCTTTCTCTACACATACGGCAGCGCCAACGACCTCGCATCGCGCCTGACGGGCAATGCTCAAAAGTCCCTCGATAGCTTCTCCATTCGCCAGGAAATCATCAACGATCAGTATTCTGGACTTTTCCGGAAGATATTTACGACTGACCCGGATCGTATTCATTTTCTGGTGTGTAAATGAATATACATCCGCTGTGTAGACATCATGCCCCACATTGATATGATCGCCCTTTTTAGCGAATACCACAGGTATATTTCCAAAAGCCTGTGCTGTGGTAAGCGCTACAGCAATGCCGCTGGCTTCCACTGTCAGAATAACATCCACCGTCTTGTTCTGAAAATATCGATGAATCTCCTGTCCCATGCTGGTAGACAGGGCCACATCTATGCGATGATTCAGAAAGCTGTCAACCTTGACAACATCCGTTCCGATTCCGACGCCTTCCCGGCGGATGGCTTCCACAAGCTCTTTCATCAGGCCGATCTCCTCTGGTGTAAAACACGAACATTGTTTTGTTCGCATGGAAGAGTATAGCGTGATAGTGTGTGTTTTTCAAGAAACAAAAGGCGAACATTAAAATAGCATTTGTCCTTCATGGTCGGTATATTACCCGTAGAAGCGATCATACATATTTTTTTTCGCATTCATGACAAAAAAAGGAAGACCGTCACGGAGACGCTCTTCCCTCTGTTTGTTATTTACATTCTTTCCGGCGCTTCCATGCCGATCAGATACATGCCTCGCTGCAGCACCAACCGTGTCACTTTTGTCAGGGCTACACGTGCATACGCAACCCTCTCATCATCATCCAGAATCCGATGTTCATAGTAAAACTTATTGTAGGCCTGTGCAATATCCGTCACAGCACGTGTAATCATGGAAGGCTCATACTTTCTGGCTGCTTCACGGATCACATCCGGGAACCGGGAAATCAGGCGCAGAAGCGACTGTGCCTCATCATCCGTGAGTGCTTCCGCATACAGTTCCTGCTCTTCCATGTCTGCCTTGCGCAGAACCGAGCAGCATCTGGCGTGGGTATATTGTACATACGGACCGCTTTCTCCATCAAAATTCAGTGCACGGTCCCAATGGAAGTCAATATCTTTTATGCGGTTATTGCTCAGGTCTGTGTATACTACCGCACCGATACCGACCTGGCGCGCTACTTCATCCTTATTTTCCAGCATAGGAGACTTTTCTTCGATAATTTCACGGGCTTTCTCCACAGCCTGTTTCAGAAGATCCTCCAGAATGACCACATGACCTTTTCTCGTCGACAGTGCTTCTCCTTCAAATGAGATCATACCAAAAGCAACATGGACACAATCCTTTGCCCATTCATATCCCATCTTTTCCAGTACCTTAAAAACCTGCCTGAAATGCAGATCCTGCTGATAGGCTACCACATACAGACATTTGTCAAAATGGTACGTATCATGCCGATAAATGGCCGCTGCCAGATCACGGGTTGCATACAGCGTTGTTCCATCTTTTTTCAGAATCAGACAAGGCGGCATACCTTCCTTTTCCAGATCAACCACTGATGCTCCTTCCGACATGGTCATCAGCTGCTTTTCTTTCAGTTCCTCTATAACGCGTCCCATTTTGTCATTATAGAAGCTTTCCCCGGCATAGCTGTCAAAGGACACACCCAGCAGTTCATACACCTTGGCTGTATCCTTCAGTGTCAGTTCCTTAAACCAATTGAAGATGGACAGGGCTTCCTCATCCGCGTCTTCAATCTTCTTGAACCAGTATCTTCCCTCATCCGCCAGGGAAGGATCTTTTTCTTCTTCCTCATGGAATTTCACATACAGCCGCGTGAGCTCATCCACGCCGCCCTTTTCCACTTCTTCCCTGGAACCCCATTTCTTATAGGCACAAATCATTTTCCCGAACTGCGTGCCCCAGTCTCCCAGATGATTAATCCCCACCGTCTGATAGCCCAGATAATCATAGATCCGCTTCAGACTATGTCCAATCATGGTTGTGGACAGATGCCCAATGTGAAATCTCTTGGCAATATTAATGGAAGAATAATCCAGACAGACTGTTTTTCCTTTTCCTTCCTCGCCGCTCCCATACTGAAGACCGTCCTCCAGAACACGGGTAATCGTCTCTCTTGCAAAATTCTCCCGCTGCAAAAAGAAATTCAGATATCCATTCACAGCTTCCACTCTGGCTACGTCCGAATGTATCCATCCGTCCACCATAGCCTGCGCAATCTTCACAGGCGCCTGCCGGAGGGGCTTGGCCAGGCGGAAGCATGGGAAAGCATAATCTCCCATTTTAGGATCCGGCGGTACGGCAAGAAGCCCGCGGATCTCCTGTTTATCCGGCAGTCCCTGTACTTCCGGATAAACGGCTTTCATGGTTTCCTCGCTTAGCGCGGCAATACGCATCATCATATCCATATTCTGTAAACTCCTGTTCTTTAAAAATCTTCAGCCAGGGTATCCTGTGCATAGACTGACAAATATTCTTCCAGACAAAGATTCTCAGCCTGCATGATCTTGGCATGTTCATATCCCACATACCTGTAATGCCAGGCTTCTGCCAGAAAACCTGTGATATTTTCTTTTTCACTGGTGTAACGCAATATAAAGCCATAGTCCCAGCAATGCTGCTGTAGCCATTCAGACTGCTTCGTTCCGGCAAACGTTTTTCCCGGGACCGTAATATCAAAACATGTACCCAGATGATGTTCACTGCTTCCCGGATCCGCCACAGTCTTTCGGGTAGCTGACTGCGCCTTTGCAAGGGAAAGTTTGTTCTCATTCATGTATGCCTTCACCTGTTTGTTGAACAATCTCTCCTGTTCAGCAACGGTTCGGTAGGCAGCACTGATCTGCCAGTTTTCGATGCCCTCTGCAGACGCTGCCTTCAGCATGACAAGCAGGGCATCCACGGCCTCCTTTTCAGCCAGGGTATTATCATACTTGATTTTCACAATTTCTCTGGGGCACACATCATTCATAACCACCAGTTCATAGGTTTCATAGTTATCCGCCAGAGGATGTTCCCTGTTTACAAGCAGTGGAAATCCATCCTCGGTTACATACATTCGTCGTTTGACCGCTGCAGTTTCCACAGCAGGTGTTGCGGTAGCCGTCTCTGTAGGGGATGGCATCGGTGTCGGTGTTGACGCCATGTATTCCTTTGCCTGCGTATCCATCAGTGCACGATACGTGTTTTCTCCAACAATACCGTCTACATACAGTCCATTGTTTTCCTGAAAGGCAAGAACAGCCTGAAGCGTACCATTGCCAAACTGTCCGTCCACGCTTCCAACTGGATAATGAAGTGCAAACAGACGATCCTGAATTTCCCTCACGCGTTCACCGCTCGAACCCACGCTCAGAACGGGAAAAGGAGTAGCCTGAGACGGATCCTGCGTTACCTGATTCACATTGCCGTACACCGGTGTAGGACTGGGCGTTGTATGCATTTCCCTGGATACGTCAGGATACAGCCTGGTGATTCGCCACACTGCTCCCATCAATATACACGCACATACGCATGTAACAATCCACACAGTCACTGTCTTTGGATGCAGTTTCTTCATGCCGTCCCTCCTCTCCCGGCCAGTTGGCATGAACGCAGTCATAATACGACAAGCGCTGCAAAATATCAATCAAAGTGCACTTTTTCTGCTTTTATCTCTTCTTTTTCTCATCCCTAAATTGACATGTGCACTGCAAATCCTTACACTTCTTTCTGCACAGTATTTCTTGAACGGGAGCATTCATTATGGTTACTTTTGGTGCACTGGAAGCAGGCGGAACCAAAATGGTCATGGGAATTCTGGATGAGAATGGGAGTATCCTCGAGCGTGTTTCCATTCCCACACAGGAGCCAGACATAACAGTGCCCGCCATGATTGCATTCTTTTCCGGGAAAACAATTCAGGCGCTTGGTATCGGATGTTTCGGGCCGCTGGATCTGAACCCTGTTTCTCCACAATTCGGTTCCATTACAGCAACTCCCAAAATTGCATGGCGTCATATTCCCATCCGCACACTGTTTATGGATGCCCTTCATATCCCGGTTGCAATTGATACCGATGTCAATGCGGCAGCATTAGCTGAATCCAGACTTGGCGCAGCCAAAGGTCTGAATAGCTGTCTGTATGTTACCATCGGAACAGGCATCGGCGGAGGCGTAATCATTGGCGGTAAACCCGTACATGGACTGGTACATCCCGAAGTCGGGCATCAGCTGGTGACGCCCCATCCCCAGGACCCATGTCCGGAAGGTTTTTGTCCTTATCATAAACACTGTCTGGAAGGACTGGCTGCCGGTCCCACATTTGAAAAACGTTATGCAATGTCCGCCAAGGACCTTCCTCATACCCATATTGCATGGGATATTGAAGCGGACTACATCGCACAGATGTGTCATAATGCTATCATGTCCTTTTCTCCTGAGAAAATAATCCTGGGCGGCGGGGTTATGCAGCAGCAATTCCTTCTCCCTTTGGTCCGCGAGAAAACACTGATGCTTCTAGGACAGTATATTCAACACCCGCACATGGAAAACGGGCTGAAGGATTATATCGTATCCCCTGACCTTGGAATTCATTCCGGCCTTATGGGAAGTTTTCTTCTAGCGAAAGAAGCAGGTAATCTATGAATGTAGTCATTATTGATGCCCAGGGCGGCGGCATGGGAAAAGCCATTACAGAAAGCCTGAAACGCAATTTTCCCTCTTTACAGCTTACATGCGTGGGTACGAATGCACTTGCCACATCAGCCATGCTGCACGCCGGCGCTGATCATGGGGCGACAGGTGAAAACGCGATTCGAGTCTGCTGTGAAACTGCAGATCTGATTATCTGTCCGATTGGCCTGATACTTGCTGACGCCATGTTGGGGGAAGTCACCTCCGGTATTGCCATTGCAATTGGAAAAAGCCGTGCTCATCGCATTCTAATTCCTTCCAACCGATGTCATACAACAATTGCCGGATGTCAGAATCTGTCCATGCAGGATCTGATTCAGGATGTGAATCATAAAGTCCGTTTACTTCTTGAATGAGGTGATATATATGCCCAATTTTTCCTGTCCGGATACCGTTTTTGAACAGGCAGCTCAACAATTCTCCACACCTTTTCATCTTTATTCGGAAAAAGGTATTCGTGAAAGAGCTCGTCTTCTCAATCAGGCTTTTTCCTGGTGCAAAGATTACAAGGAATACTTTGCTGTCAAGGCTCTGCCCAATCCTTCCATTCTTCGCATACTGAAAGAAGAGGGCTGCGGCGTGGACTGTTCCAGTGAAACAGAACTGATGCTCGCACAAGGATTGGGGTTTTCCGGGAATGAGATCATGTTTTCCGCCAACGCCATGCCCAATGACGAGTTCACCTATGCGCGAAAACTCGGTGCCACAGTCAATCTGGATGACATAACGCATATTGACATACTGAAGTCCCACGGGGGGATTCCAGAATGTGTCTGCTGTCGCTATAATCCCGGCGGAAGTTTTAAGATCGGGACATTTGTTATGGGCAATCCAGGGGAAGCCAAGTACGGGTTTACGTATGAACAGCTCAGGGAAGGCCTGAAAAAACTAAAAGAATATGGTGCCACGTCCTTTGGACTGCATGCCTTTCTTTCTTCCAATACCATTGATAATGCCTACTATCCCACACTGGCCAGAATACTCCTCAGCTGCCTGAAAGATCTTGCAAATGAAACCGGATTAACCCCCGCTTTTGTCAATCTCTCCGGAGGCATAGGTATTCCTTATCAGCCACAGCAGGAAGCGCCGGATGTCATGAAAATTGGCGCTGAAGTCCAACGTGTGTATAATGATATATTTCCAGAAGGCGGTATCGGCATAAAAACTGAGTTGGGACGCTGGATGACAGGTCCCGAAGGATGGCTTGTCACACACGCGATTCATCACAAGGATACCTATCGCCATTATATCGGACTCGACGCCTGTGCTGCCAACCTCATGCGTCCTGCCATGTATGGCGCCTATCATCACATCACTGTCTGTGGAAAACGCAACGCACCTTGCGACCATATCTATGATGTAACTGGAAGCCTTTGCGAAAACAATGACAAGTTTGCTGTTGAAAGACCTCTTCCGGAAATTCAGGAAGGCGATATTGTCGTCATTCATGATACCGGTGCTCATGGTTATTCCATGGGTTATAATTACAATGGTCGGTTGCGCAGCAGTGAAGTATTGTGGACAGAAAATGGAGATTTCCGTCTGATCCGACGCGCTGAAACCCCGAAAGATTACTTTTCCACTTTGGATATTGACGAGTTTTACACAGATTTTCAACAAATTGTGGAAAACCATGCGTAAGCTTGGAAACATACGGAGGCACCTATGTTTCTTTCACGAATGGCCTTGGACCTCACAAGACCTGACACTCAGTTGCTCCTGCATTCGAAAGAAGCTGCCAAAGAAATGGTACAATCTCTTTTTCCAAAGGACTGCACTTCCTTTCTGTGGACTCACGAACATTTAGATGGCAGACTATGGCTGATTCTTTCCAGTACCCTTCGCCCTGATTATGGACCGCTCCATGAAAAAATTGGATTTCTTGGCGTTTTTCCCAGCTGGGATATTATGGACTATTCTGATTTTCTGGAGCAACTAGAAGAGAATACTGTCTATCACTTTCGTCTGCACGTTTATCCTTTTGATAGCCTGCAGACCATGGATAATTCCTTAATCCATATTTCCAGAATTCGAGAGTGGTTTCTTGAAACAGGAAAAGAGTCCGGTTTCCTTCCGCTCACATTTTCCACCATACTCTCCCATTGGGAATCGATTAACTATACTTATGTCGTGTCTTCCTCTCTGGAAGGAACCCTGAAAATCATCAATATGGATCACTTTCAGAAAGCACTGATTCATGGCTTTGGATATCATAAGGACTACGGTTCAGGACTTATGACCATCAGTACATATAAGTCAATTTGGCATTAAACCTTCCTTTGGGAAGGTTTTTTCTTTCTCTCTTAATTTGTGCTATACTTTCCTTCTGAATGAAAACAGTGGGAGGTTTTATGCGACTTAAGAAGCTGGAATTGTATGGATTCAAATCCTTCGCTTCAAGAACAGAAATAGTTTTTGGCGATGGAATTACCGGTATTGTTGGACCAAATGGTTCCGGGAAAAGCAATATCGGTGATGCGGTTCGCTGGGTCCTTGGAGAACAGAGCGCAAAAACTCTCCGCGGCAGCAGTATGTCTGATGTCATATTTAACGGTACACAGACTCGAAAGCCACTTTCCTACTGTGAAGTTTCTCTGATCTTTGACAATGAAGACCGGACGCTCCCTATGGATTTTTCTGAGATCATGGTTACCCGCCGCGTGTACCGCAATGGAGAATCAGAATACTTCCTCAATCAATCCTCCTGTCGTCTGAAAGATGTCATTGATCTATTCCGGGATACAGGTATCGGAAAAGAAGGATACTCCATTATTGGACAGGGAAGAATAGACGAAATTCTATCACGCAAAAGTGAAGACAGAAGACAGGTTTTTGAAGAAGCTGCTGGTATTGTAAAATTCAAGGCCAGAAAAGAAGAAGCAGATCGAAAACTCGAGCGTACTTTGCAAAATGCTGAACGCATTGATGATATTCTCGATGAACTTGGAAAACGTCTTGAGCCGCTGGAACAGCAATCACGGTCAGCGAGACAGTATCTGGAATGGTCCGAAGAATTAAAAACTCTTGACCTGAATCTCTTTCTTCTCCGATCAGACCGTTATGAAAAGCGTCTGAATGAACTGCGGGAGAATATCAATAATATTACTGATGTTGTACAGACAACACAAAAGCACATTGATGACCAGATTCAATCCAGAGACCAGGTAGCTTCTGAGATTGACATGGTCAGTCAGACAGTTCATGCCACACGGGAAGAACTTACACATATTACAGAAAACCTGCATCAAACAGAACAATCCATTCATATTCTTCGAACACGCCTTGACACACGAAAGGAGCATCGGAATCAGCTGCTCCTTGAAATCAATCAGAACAAAGAAAAAATACGGAATCTGGAAGAACTGCATTCACTCAACGCAAAACAGGCTGATCAGAAGGAAAAAGAATTACTTGATGCACAAAACAAGCTACAGCTTCTTGAAAAGCAGGAACATGCCGCCGAAGAGGACCACGATCAGTGCGCTCAGAAACTGGAAGAAAAACAGCATCTTATGATTGAGGTTATGAATCAGACCTCTTCTTCCATGAACGATCAGACACGACTCCTTACCATGCAGACACAGATGGAAGAGCGTATGCAGTCCATTCAGGATTCTCTTTCCGGCTTACAGATACAGGAAAAAGAACTGACACAGATTTATGAAACATCACAGGAACTGCTGTCAGAAGAAAATCAAAAATTGCAGAACATTAAATCAATACTTGACGCAGATCAGAAGAAACTGGAATCAGTCGACCAGCAGATTTATCTTCTTCGAACACAGGCTGAAAAAAAATCTTCTGAAATGCAGGGATTGCAAAGCCGTTATCATCTGCTCAATGAAATGTCCTCTGAAATGGAAGGCTATTTCCAGTCTGTCAGGCACGCTGTTCAATATGCAAAAGAAAACCATCTTACCGGTGTGCATGGTGTATTGGCTACCCTGATCCATGTTCCAGAACAGTTCGAAACAGCCATCGACATGGCGCTCGGCAATGCGATTCAGAATATTGTCACAGATCAGGAAGAAACAGCAAAGACAATCATTGATTATCTGCGTTCTCACAAACTGGGACGTGCGACTTTTCTTCCTATTTCAGCCATAAAAGGGAAGACATTGAACAGTAATGAACGCTCTGTTCTTTCCATGCCTGGCTGCATTGGCATTGCTTCTGAATTAATTTCTTATCAGACACGCTATCAACCTATTATAGAAAACCTTCTGGGAAGAACTGTCATTGCCGATAACCTTGAACATGGGATTGCGATTATGCGGGCAGGGCATCACGCATTCCGTCTTGTTACCCTCACCGGAGATGTCATGCATTCCGGTGGTTCTATGACCGGTGGTTCTGTCCAGTCCAAAATGACTAATCTCCTGGGACGTGAGAGAGAAATTAAACAACTTGCTGAACAGCTGAAAAAAGGAAAAACAGAATTCGATGTCATGAAACAGTCTCTGGAAGAGATGCAGAATCATAAAAGGGAAGTATCCGCCAAAATTGAAAAAACAATCGATGACCTGCACCAGCAGGAGATTGCCATCGCCAGAGAACAGGATCATGCAATGCATGCGAACGAAAACCTGTCAAACAATCATCAGTCAATTCTCGACACACAGGAAGCTTTGGAACAACTGCAGCTTTCCATTTCCGATATACAGTCTCAGCTACAGAACGCACAGCATAATTCGCAAACCAATAATGTGAGTCAGGAAACAATTGAAGAAGAAATCAGACAGCTGCAGTTTGAATTAAATGAAAAGCGTACTTACGTGAATCAGCTTTCTGATGCATTCATGCAATCCAAGCTTTCCATTTCTGATTTGCAGCATGATATCGACATCATGCATAAAGATGATGACCATTACCAGAAGGAATCTAATCAGATTCTTTTGGAAAACAAACAAAAAAACGACTCAATAGAAAGGCTTCAGCAGAATGACACTGAAGACAATCAGCAGATTGCTTCATTATCATCTCAGCTTCAAACCATACAGTTCTCTCGTGATGCACAGCAGCAGACGGTCGCACATCACGAAAAGCAGCTTACTGATCTCCAGGGTCAGCTAAACGAAATTGTAAAAAATGTGGAAAACCTGCATACTGCTCTAAGCCGTGATTCTGACAATCTCCATAAACTGGAACTATCACAATCCAAAACAGAGAGCGATTTAAAGACACTGCAGGAACGTATATGGTCCACTTATGAACTGACATACGGAGGCGCAGAGGCATTTCGCCAGGCCGAAGGTTTTTCAGAATCTGCAGCTGAAAAGCGATGCCGTGAGCTGAATGCACAGATTCGTTCTTTAGGAAACATCAATGTAGGCGCTATTGAGGAATATGTCTCCACAAAAGAACGGTTTGATGATCTGACAACACAGCAAAATGACTTAAAAAAAGCGGAAGAAGATATACGCAATCTGATTGCTGAATTGATTCAGCAAATGGAAAAAACATTTGTACAGAATTTCACCTTGCTACAACATTACTTCCGTGAAACTTTTGTAAGGCTGTTCGGTGGTGGGCATGCTGAAATTGAATTAACAGACCCTGATGATCCACTGAATTGTGGAATTGAAGTGAATGTACAGCCGCCGGGAAAAAAGCTTCAGCTTCTCTCTCTCTTATCCGGTGGAGAAAGAGCCCTCACTGCAATTGCAATCCTGTTTGCTATGCTTAAACTGAAACCGACGCCATTCTGTATTCTTGATGAAATTGAAGCTGCACTTGACGATGCCAATATTGGTTACTACGCTGACTATTTGAAAGAATACAGTTCAGAAACACAGTTTATTGTTGTTACACACCGCAAAGGAACTATGGAACGCTGCAATTCTCTCTTTGGCGTATCCATGGAAGAACAAGGAGTGTCACGCATGGTTTCAGTCAGCTTACAAGACTATAAAGATGCGTAAATCATGTGGAAAAAGAAAAACCCCTATCAAAAAGCCTGATATTGTAAAGGAAAAGTTATCCACAATTTCAGTTAAACATCTGTGGAAATTGTGGATAACTTTTCCACAGATGTCTGTTTTTTACCTAATATAACATCTGCATGCATCATGGAATAAGTATTTTTCCTGACTGATTCTTCTTTCGATTCTTTTTGCATTCTCAGAAGGAATCAAACCATGGTTTGAAGAATTGAATATCCCGGTATGGCGGGAAAACTTTTTCCTTTTGCAGCGATGTATTCACAATGTTTACACTTTGGAATTGATCGGCAGTAATCGCCATAGAATTGTTTTTCAACAATTCCACAGGCTCTACTACTATATCTACTACATATATATTAATTCAGTGAAAGAAAAAGGAGGCACACCCAATGAAATTTAGTATCAATTGCGCAGATCTGCAGGAAGGTCTTTCTATTTCTACACGTGCGCTTGCTGTTCGCCCCGCGCAAAAGATTCTCGAAGGTGTCCTCATTCAGTGCAACGCTAACAATGATGTTATTTTAACATGTATTGATCAGAAACTTTCTATTCGAACAGTATATCATGCTGATGTTGAAGAACCTGGCACCACTGTTCTTCCCGGTCGTTTTTTCACTGAACTGATTCGGAAAATGCCGTTGAGCGATATCAGCATTTCGTCTGGAGAGAATGATCGAGTCAATATAAGATGCATGAGTTCAAACAGTACATTGTCTGGCTCCGATTCCATGGAGTTTCCTCAGATGCCAAATCTGATCAGCAATGTTTCGTTTCATATTGCGCAGAATAAATTCCGGGATATGATCAGTAAAACAGTCTTTGCAACATCGACAGATGAGAATAGACAGACATTTACAGGGTGTCTTCTTGAACTGACAGAGCATGAAATTCGTCTAGTAGCTTTGGATGGTTTTCGTATTGCTGTTCAGATTTTAAATCAATATACACAATTACCTGATGATAGAACAATTGTACGTGCAATTGTTCCAGGAAAAGTTCTTACAGAATTGAGTCGAATTCTTCAGGACACTGAAACAGAATGTTCCATTTCACTGAATGATAAACAGATTAAGTTTGAATTTTCCAACATTGAAGTAGTATCTGTTTTGTTAACTGGTGAATATATTGATTACAGAAAAATGATTCCTACCAGTTTCAAAACAACAATTGCAGTAAACAGAATGAAATATCTTGAGGCAATGGATCGCGCAAGTCTTCTTGCAAAAGAAGGAAAGAATAATACGATTCGTATGAAAATAGACAGTGATCACATCAAGCTTACTTCGCACGCTGAAGTTGGTGATGTTGTAGAATACATAGATATACAATTGGAAGGAGATCCGTTGGAGATTGCTTTTAATTCGAAATATATAAGTGATATTATTCGAAATATACCTGATGATTTTATATCTATGAATTTCAATACAAATGTTTCTCCGTGTGTGATTCGTGGAAATGAAAGCAATGATTATCTTTATATGGTATTACCTATGAGAGTTAATTGACAGAAATATTCAAATACCAGGACAGTTTGTCCTGGTATTTGAATATTCTCAATAATAACATTTCTGAATGTATATATTTCAGGAAGGAGAAGCCGGTGATAACGCTCAGAAATTATTGTGTTATGACCTGCACCTTTACATTATGAATATAGAATTTGTTCAGCTTCGAAATTTTCGAAATTATGAAGAATTAAGTTTTTCTCCATCGCCAGGAATTAATGTTATATACGGTAAGAATGGATCAGGAAAAACAAATATTATTGAAGCAATTCATTATTTATCATTAGGAAAAAGTCATAGAACAAATTCTGACAGAGATGTTGTAAGAAATAATGAATCATTTGCTTTTTGCAGTGCAACAGTAAGAAAAGCAAATACAAAGATTGAAATATCGCTGAATCTTTCACCAAATGAAAAAAAAGTAAAGAATTTTTCAATTGCAAAAAAACGAATCAATCGATTTCATGAACTCATTGGACAGCTTCAGTGTGTTATATTTTCACCGGAAGACCTGCTTGTTATTAAAGAGGGGCCACAACTGAGAAGAAAACTGATAGATATGATGATTTCTCAGATAAGTACGGAATATTTTATTGCTCTTCAGGAATATAACAGCGCTTTAAATCAGAGAAATGCGATACTCAGAGAATATAAGAAGACAAATGTATATGATCCAAACATGATTGATATATTTGATGAGCAATTAGCAAAGTATGGAACTGTGATAATTACTCATAGGGCCAGGTTTATTGATGAGCTGAACAGAATCGCATCGTATTATTATGAACAGATTAGTCACAATGAGCATGAAAAACTGTCAATTCAATATGCGAGTTCGTTAAAGATTGATAGTGAACTCAGTCGAGCATATAAAAAATTATTATTAAGCAATCTGCAAAATGATTTATTCAGGGGAACAACAGAAAAAGGAATACATAGAGAAGATCTGGATATTTTATTGAATACAAAGGAAATAAAAGTGTTCGGTTCTCAGGGACAAGTTCGTACAGCAGCACTGTGTATTAAATTGGCACAAGTGGAGTTATTTAAAAAGCATTCTGGTGAATGGCCTGTGCTTTTACTTGATGATGTCATGAGTGAATTGGATGTGGAAAGAAGAAGAAAAATGATGGAGTTAACTGGAAAAGTTCAAACCTTTATTACATGTGCGGATGAAAGTGATGTAGACATTCAATTAGCAGATCGAAAGTATTATATTTACCAAGAAAATGCAAATGGAAAAATGAAAAAATTTATAGAAGAATGTAATTCTAATATTTCAAATAATGAATTAATTTTCGAGTAACTTATTAATGAACAACAAAACAATCAAAAATAATCCATATAATTGTAGATAATTAAAGAATATATTGATATTTCACTATTTAATATATATAAAATTATAAGTATTAGTTTTCAAGGTATCATGCAGAGTAATAGTAGTTTTTTCTGTATAATTTTGGATTTTCGGGATAAACTTCGAACTACGAAAATTCTGTCCTCTGAGGAACACCATCACGGTCAAATAGGAAGATTGTCACGGGGGATTGAGAACGGAGTCACCTCAGCTGGCTTATGGGATTGCCGCTCAATCAGATGCGGGGCAGGCTGGTTAGTTGACAACAATATCAGCTGTCAACAAATTGTAAATTTTGGATCACAAGACCATCGTGCACGGATTTTTAAGGCCATCGTCACGGAGCATCGAGGCCACCATGTTGGCGAAATAAGTCCAATGTCACGAGAAAATAACGCCATTACATGTATTGACATGCTTAGCACCTACCCAGTAATAGAATCTTGTTTTTACTCATGTGCAGGTTAGGGCAACGCTGAGGAGCGACCCGAGCGGCTCATGAGGTTTTGCGTGGGTGTGGTGTCATGTTGGCATCGCCCCTTTTGCTTTTTCTGCAGGAAGCAACGTTTCCGAACACAATACCCACATCCCCTTAAACTTGTAGACTCGTAACTACAACTCCAATTAAAGACAAGCTGGTCGCATCATACCCCTGGAAAACCAAAGCGATAAACCTCGGATCTAGGCGGAGCCCAGCGTTACTCAAAGGTCCAGTCAGAATAGAAGGTCATCATTGGAGTCACCATCGAGGATCATGGCATCTCAGCATCCCTCTTCAGAGCGGCACGGCCAATACGTTCCCGCATAGACGGTCCCTCAATGCGAACCACATAGGAATTGTTAACGATCCGATCAACAATTGAATCTGCAATAGGGCTTTCGTTCTCCGGGTCAGTATTGATCCGGTAGTGCCAGTCTTCCTGCTCATCATACTGGGTGCAGAAAATAACGGCGCCGCGCTTAACTCTGTTTTCCACGATTTCCATCAGATCATAAGCCTGCGCAACAGACAAAGGCTGGAGCAACCAGTCATCCAGAATCAGCAGATCAGCCTTGGAATCGCCCTTCACTACCTTGGAGAAATTCTTTTCTGCCCGGGCAATCATTAATTCCTCCAACAAAGCTGGAAGCCGTATATATCGAACAGCTTTCAGCTTCCTGCAGGCAGCATTCCCAAGAGCACAGGCGATGTACGTCTTTCCGCATCCGGCTGCGCCTTTGAGAATAATGTGGTGTCCCTGCTCAATATAGCGGCAGGTAGAATAGCGAACCATCTCTGCCCGGTCAAGCCTCCGTTCCGGAAAATATTCAATCTCAGCAACGTTTGCTGCTGGGTACCACAGATTGGCGTGATGCATCCGCTTTTTCAGCTTGTTCTCCTGGCGGCGGTTTCATTCTTTGTTGACCAACAATCCGAAATGTTCTTCAAAGCCAAGCTGACGGTAACTTTCCAGATCTTTCATCTGGTCTTCCAGATCTTTCGCAATGGCACTGAAACGCATGGCCTTCAGCTGGTCAACTGTTGCGATTCTAAGCTAAAACCTGGCAGGAAGCATTGCCAGCATATTATATCCCAGGGCAGAGCTGTATTTTTTTCGGTTTCGTATTTTTTTGGTTCAATACAAAACTTTGTGGGGTATCAACCGGATTTGACAAATTGATATGCTTCATCTATGCTGCTTCACTCTCTCGTTGCCAACATCTTT
>CACWXY010000050.1 GCA_902764915.1 uncultured Eubacteriales bacterium
TCGATTGGTTTCTATCGCAAATGCGGATTTTCTGAAGAGAAAACTGTGGTTGAGTATTCTGACGGGTCAGCTGTTCGATATAACTGCGTTCTGTATAAACAGAAAAAATTCTGTTTCCCGATTCGTCAGACTGCAGGGAGGAACTATGGTTTATTACAATGATAACGAATTGATAATTCGTAATATGGAAGAAGCAGATGCGCGGATCTTAACGGATGAAGAGATTGCGCAGGGTTGGCATGCGGATATCTTCAAATATCTGACAAGACTCCAGGATCAGTCTGCAGGGGAATGTTTTTCACTGACAGCCATATATCAGGGACAGCCTGCAGGGTATGTGAGTATATACATAACAGGGCTCAGCGGTGCGTTCAGCGGAAAAGGGCTTCCGGAGATCGTTGATTTCGCCGTATTGGAAAAATACAGGAGGAAGGGTATCGGCCGGAAACTGATGGATGTCGCTGAACAGATTGCTGGGCAATATGCCGACACGGTATGGCTTGGCGTCGGACTTCACAGCGGGTATGGAAGTGCCCAGCGAATGTATGTCAAACGAGGCTATATCCCGGATGGAACGGGTGTCTGGTATCGGAATAAACCTTGTGCGCAATACGAAACGGAAATTGCAAATGATGATAATCTCGTGCTTTTCCTGTCTAAGAAATTAGAACGGCAGGATGGAAACTAATCTTACATATTCCCGTCTGCTTGGAACTCGTCAAATCGGGATTTATGGAGGCGATACGGATATGAAAATCAAACTGGAACCGATTAACGATACTAATCGCAAAGCAGTGCTGGCGCTCACAGTGCGCGAAGATCAACCCTTTGTCGCGCAGAACGATTATTCACTAAGCGAGGCAGATGAAGCCAATGCCAGGGCACCCGGCACGGCGAGGCCATTTGCGATCTATGCGGGTGAAAAGATTGTCGGCTTCTGTATGCTCGCCTTGGACCCCGAGGATGAGAATCCCGTCGACAGGTATTGTCTCTGGCGTTTGATGATTGACAAAAACGAACAGGGCAAGGGCTACGGTCAGGCGGCACTTCATGAGGTCATCAAGTATTTCAAAGAGAACGGTGTGGACACGATCTATCTGTCGACTGCACCTGAGAATGAGGTCGGACTGCACGTGTACCACAAGGCGGGCTTCAGGGAAACGGGCGAGATAGAAGACGGAGAAGCGATTCTTGTTTTGAAACTTTAAATTCCAGTTTGTCAAGGCACCTGTTGGTAAGAAAACTCGGAATTTGCGAGGATCATGGAATGGACATAGAGATTAAAAAGATGGAAACCGAGGAAGAAACCAGGGGAAAAGCCTATGTCCACTGGTGCGGCTGGCACGAAGCTTATCCGGGACTTGTCAGTCAGGAATACCTTAACAAGCTCACACTCGAAAAATGTGAGAAGATCGCTTTCGATTGGCCGGATAATCTTATGATTGCGAAAGACGCAGGCCGTGTCATTGGCTTTGTTGGATATGGAGACCGTGGCGAAGAGGCTCCTGATATCGGAGAAATTTTTGCCCTGTATATCTTATCAGAATACTATGGGAAAGGCGTTGGACAGCAATTGATGAAAGCGGCCCTTCAGCAGATGCGGGGGTATCAGCAAATCTGCCTGTGGGTTCTGAAGGAAAACAAACGGGCGATCCGCTTCTATCAGAAGTGTGGTTTCGATTCGGACGGGGAAGAAATATACAGTACGACTGTTGCGGCATCAGAGATCAGGATGATCCTGAAAAGGTAAGCTGGAAGTTATTGGCACAGGGAGAGTACAATGGGAAAAGAGTTCACAGTAAGAAAAGCGAACAGAAAAGATTTATTTCGTATAGCAGAGATACAGGTTTTTAACTACCGCCTGTACTTTTATCCAATCTTTCTATCGGATGAATATTACTTTGACGAGCTTTCCGTCCCATCACTGATGCAGAAGTATGAATCCGAGCTTGACAGCCTGTATGTATATGATGACGGTGTGGTCAAAGGCTTTATCAAGATCGAAGGAACGTATATCGCGAGACTTTTCGTAGAGCCTGTTCTTCAGAACGCTTCCATCGGTTCCAAATTGCTCGAATATGCAATGAAGGAACACAACGCAGATCATCTCTGGGCTCTGGAAAAGAATGTGAGAGCAATACATTTTTATGAAAGGCATGGGTTTACTGCAACCGGAGAGAAAAAACCGGAAGATGGAACATCGGAGTATCTTGTGCTTTTGAAGAAAAAGGGATAACCCGCAAAAACGGAACATATCTTTTTGAGTTAAACGGTCATCGACAAATCGGCATTTGTGAGGTCAACAATGGGATTTATGTCGTTCAATGAAAACTACTACCGCAGAAAGCTGGAAGAATATGAAAATAAGATTCTTTCCAATGCAGAAATCCGCGAAGCAAAACAACTCCTGAAGGTGCTGGACGATCTGATCGATGAAGGATATACTAATCTGAATGATACGATGGAAGCAGATTTCTCTTGTCTGACAAGGCTGAGAGCTGTTCTGCACCGATTCGGAGAAGTTCCTTTTCCTATCGATCATGAAAAGTTGTCAGATACTGTTTACGGAAAGAATGCATTTGAACTTGAGGAGCTGCTTGGAAATCTGATTGGAGACGCCAGAAATCACAGCAGTTTTTCCGCCAATCCGTTCCTTGAAGAAATATACAGGTACTGTGAATGGATCAAATATGAAGAAGATACCGCCTATGTTTTTCTGATGAGGGATGCATTATTGCCATATGTATTCTTTCGCAGCAGAGGAAGAGACAATATCCATCCGTGGCTGATCAGCCGCCGCTTTCTGGAAGACATAACAGAAACGGAATATGTGGATGATGATATACGCCTTCCTTTATACGAAGCCCTGGAATCCGGTCACATCCAGTTTGATGACTACTCTGCTTACTGCAAAGAGAGAATACTTCAGGCTCTGAATGAGCATTCGAAATTGAAAACCATCCTTCTCGATCTGCTGAGCTCGATCAAACAGAACAGAATTATTGTGATTGAATCCGGCTATATGGGAACGATCCCTATGATGCTGAAAGCTCTGGATGACAGAGTGGACTTCAGACTGTTCACGACAGCGCCTTTCCTGTATGAAACCTATCAGGACAGAATATTCTGCTGGAAATATGAAGATATCCGCAGATTTGAAACGTTGTACTTGCAGGATCTTTTCATGCGGTATTCTTCATATCGCAGCGGGAAGTTCTATGTGAATGTATCCGCAGATGAATCAGTGAAGGAAAAAACGATTTCTGAAATGGCCAGATTGATGAGGTGACCAAAGATGAAGAACGGGAAAAACCAGATCCAGATGTAATCCATCCGATTGCAGGATATGACATAGAAATATACGTCAAACCAGCTGTCAGGAATCCGAATATCATCGTCGGAGAATTTACCTACATTGCAGACTCCAAGTGGCTTGGCGAAGGCAATGCTTTTTCATGGAGCTATTACATTGACAAAGACCATCAGGGGAAGGGATATGGAAAAAGTGCTGCCGAAGCAGCGATTCAGATCCTGAAAGCAGCAAGTCCCGAGATGCCCATAAAGCTTGCAACGGAGAAGGGCAACGAAAAAGCACGGTGTCTGTATACGTCGCTCGGCTTTAGGCTGCTGCCGGAACTGGATGGGGACGATCTTGTATTTGGCTTATAGCTGGATTGATTCAGAACAGCAGATTCGATGCCCGAGATTGCAGGAGGCCGTATGATGATATGAATGGCTGGTTCACCGTTGAGAGAATCGACGCACAAACATTTGCAATAAGTGAATATCGTCATTGGGAGGAAACGCATTGCTATCTGCTTTGCGGGCAGGACAAGTCCGCTTTGATTGACACGGGTCTTGGGGTTTCAAACATACAATGCGTAGTTGATCGTCTGACAACACTGCCTGTTACTGTGCTGACAACGCATGTGCATTGGGATCACATAGGCGGGCACGGGCTTTTTGACCGCATTGCAGTACATGAGGCGGAAAAAGATTGGATCGACGGAGGTTTTCCTTTGCCGTTGAATGAAGTGAAGGAGCAGTTGACAAAACCGCCCTGTACGTTACCGGAGGAGTTCGATCTTGACTTATACCGGATCTTTCAGGGGAAACCGCAGATTCTATTCCATGATGGTGATTGTTTTGACTTGGGCGGACGAACAATCCGGGTGCTGCACACGCCGGGACATTCTCCCGGGCACTGTTGTTTTTACGAACAGGAGAGAAGGTATTTGTATTCCGGCGATTTGGTGTACAAAGGCTGTCTGGACGCCTTTTATCCGAGCACTGACCCGTTGCTTTTTTATCAGTCAGTAAAGCGCCTGATGGAACTAGAGGTCAGCCGCGTTTTCCCCGGCCATCACAAATTGGCGATACCCGTTTCACTGATTGGTGAGATCAATGAGGATTTTTCGCAGCTTGAGCGGAACGGGCAACTGAAACAGGGAAATGGATTGTATGACTTCGGTGACGTTAAAATCCATATCTGAGAGACAACTTCCAGTTGGTCGGGACACTTGTTTGTAAGGAAAATCGGAAGATAACCAGACTAACGGCCTATGGTTGATGTGTACGACTCGCCCGTTAGGGTACGCACTTTTTTGGCATTTGCATACCATTGCAGGAATACATAAAACAGACATAGTCAACCGACTGAGCCAACAGACCACGCTTCGGTTTGTAGTTCCCAGCAGTTCGGACTGTCAACTGAGCCATGCAACTCAATTCCGAACATTTTGGCCTTTTTGCTGTAATCGTTTCGTTATTTTTCGCTTCCTGCGCATGTCGGTTTTGTCTACTAGTGGGCCAGTCACTTGCGATACGCATGAACCGGCTGTTTGATAACTTGACCAGTGGGTTTGGCCGGCTGAGTCATGCTGTTATGCGGTTGATGTTCCAGACACAAGGAACCGGCGGACACACCAGGAATAAAAAAGAGAGCTGCTTTCATAGCCTTTCGGAGAACCGGTTTCAGAGCGATGATTCTGTATGGGCAATATCGATATCCGGAATCATCGGGAGAGGCTTGTCAGGGTGCAGGGAACTTGGGATGATCGGTTCAGGATGAAAGGGATGGAGTCTCTTCAGTACGTGCATCACATCTTTGAGAAGGTTGCCGCCGTTGACCTGTTCCCGTTCGCTGTCATTCAGTTCCTTTGCACTTGCTTCAGTATTCATCATCTCCTGTTCTCTTCCGTTTCTTTCAGTTTGTCAGTTTCTCTGGAGAGTCCGGGCGGCAGATGGGTGTATGCGGGCTGTGAGTCCATGTACCATCCGGGCGTGAACCTGATCAGGAGCCATCCGAAGAAAGCGCGTACAGTGCCGGGATGAGAACATGGTCCGGGCGGTCTGTGAATCGACAGGCGCTGCGGGGCGGGCAATCCGGCAAGTGCGGGAATCAGGGAGTTGATGCCCCGGACGCTCCCGAAGCAGCAGACAACCAGGCGGACGGACGTCGTGTCTTTGATTATGCATGTTACAGAAAGGAAGTGCCCCATATGTCTCGAAAGAAAACACTGCGCATTCTCTTTGTGGGGAACAGCCATACCTACTATAACGATATGCCGCATCTCGTGCAGCTGCGGGCAGAGAAAGAGGGCTTTGCATGCCAGGTGACCATGATCGCCCACGGCGGATGGTATCTTTCTCAGCATGCGGAGGAACCCGATGTGCGCTTCAACATTGCATACGGCGGGTATGACTATGTGGTGCTGCAGGAACATGCGCATCCCTTCGGCCCGGAGGAGCGGTTCGCGGAAGCGGTGAAAAAGCTGAATGCGATGATCCGTGCGGCCGGCGCGGTACCTGTTATCTATGCGTGCTGGGCCAGGGAAGGGGAGCGGGAAAAGCAGGCGCTGATGAATGAGGTGCATGAGAGAACAGCGGATGCAATCGATGCACTGCTGGCACCGGTGGGCGAAAAATGGTGGGATGCCGTACAGCGCCTTCCGGAGCATGCCATGTATGCGCAGGATGGCGCGCATGCATCCCCTGCGGGTTCCGATTTTGCCGCAGAGATTCTATGGCAAACGATCAGGGATGACATGGAGCGGAGGGAAGAGCGCGATTTATGAGAGTACTGGTAACCGGTCCCCGCGGCTTTGTCGGCGCGCGGATCATGGATGTGCTGCCGGATGCGATTCCGGCACCCTCTCTGCGGGATGCCGATGAAGCGTCGGTAAAGCGGATGGTGGAAACAGTCCGTCCGGACGTGATTGTGCATACTGCTGCGATATCGGATGTCTCCGCCTGTGAAGCGGATCCGGAGGCATCCTGGCATGCGAACGTACTGCTCCCGGTATGGCTGGCACAGACCGGTGTCAGGCTGATTGCCTTCAGCACCGATCAGGTATACGGCGGCTGTGAGAGCGAGGGACCATACAGGGAAGACATGGCCGTGCCGGCCAACATGTATGCCCGGCACAAGCTTGCCATGGAGGAGCGCACTCTGGAAGCCAGTGCGCAGACCGTACTGCTGCGGGCTACGTGGATGTATGACATGCCCCGATACGGGGTCAGCAACCGGGGCAATTTTCTGATGAATATGCTGCTTGCCCGAAGCCTTGCGTTCTCGTCTTCGCAGCACAGGGCCGTGACCTATGTGCGGGAAGTCGCCGGGCATATCCGGGAAGCCATGGCACTCCCCGGCGGTGTCTACAACTATGGCAGCGAAAATGATGCCACCATGATGGAAACCGCCCGGTGGCTGAAGCGGGAACTGTCCCTGTCTGTGGAACTCCGGGAGGCGGAGAAGCGTCACAGCCTGTGGATGGACGGCACGAAGGCACGGGACAGCGGGATTGTTTTCCGGAACACACGGGACGGACTGAAGCAGTGCATTGCCGATTACGGGCTTTGTGTATAGGGAGGATACGGTATGCGGTTTGCAGGGAAAGTGGCTGTCATAACAGGCGGCGCCCATGGCATAGGGAAAGCCATTGCGGAAGGATTTGCCCGTGAAGGCGCATCGGTGCATATCATTGATAAGAAACCGGGCGACTGGTTTGTGGGTGATGTATCCCAAAAGCAGGACCTGGAACGGTTTGCCGCGCAGGTCATAGAGCAGGAAGGGCATGTGGATTGTCTGATCAATAATGCGCTGCCGCTTATGAAGGGTATGGATGAGTGCAGCTGGGAGGAATTCTCCTATGCGCTTGCTGTCGGCGTGACCGCGCCGTTTTACCTGACGAAGCTGCTTTCTCCGTATTTTGCGCCAGGCGCGTCAGTAATCAACATTTCCTCCTCCAGGGACCGCATGAGCCAGCCGCAGACCGAGAGCTATACGGCGGCCAAGGGCGGGATTGCAGCCCTGACACATTCGATGGCCGTGACGCTGGCAGGCCGGGCACGGGTGAACAGTATTTCGCCCGGCTGGATTGATACGACAGATGCGGTCATAGACGGACCGGACGCATGGCAGCAGCCGGTGGGACGGGTCGGAAAGCCGGAGGATATTGCAGCGATGGCGCTGTTTCTCTGCTCTGACCAGGCGGGATTCATCACAGGGGAAAACATCTGCATTGACGGCGGAATGACAAGGCTTATGATATATCACGGAGAACACGGATGGAGCCTGGAAAACCGTGAGCGATGAGGGAACGGCTGGCTGCGGACAGGCATGCCGCGGTATGGTGGACGGCGGAAGAAAGATACGGAGCAAAAAACAGAGAGCAGCCCAGGCGGTCTTCCTGGGCGCAAGAGGAGGCAGGCTTATGAAAACACGATGGGGCTGCATCATTGCGGTTCTGGTACTTCTATTCACGATTTTATCTGTTTCCTGCTGTGCGGAGTCAGGCGGAACACCGCTGCACAGAACGGGCGTTATCGGCGCAATGGATGAGGAAGTCGCCACTCTGATTGCAGCACTGACGGAGGATCACGTGCAGACTGTCGCCGGCATGGAATTCCATGAAGGTCGGCTGGACGGTGCGGATGTCGTTGTTGTGAAGTGCAGTGTGGGCAAGGTACATGCGGCTGCGTGCACACAGATTCTGATAGATCGGTTTGCGGTGGATCGGGTCATCAATACAGGCGTAGCCGGTTCCCTGGACGCAGACATTGACATCGGGGATATTGTCGTGTCCACAGAGGCTGTCCAGCATGACTTTGATGCGACGGCACTGGGATATGCGCCGGGGGAGATCCCGTACGCTGCGCTGTCGGTTTTTCCTGCAGACGAGGCCATGCGAAAAAGTGCGGTCGAAGCGGTCCGGGCTGTGGCACCGGAGATCCACGTCTATGAAGGGCGTGTATGCAGCGGGGATCAGTTTATTGCTTCCCACGCACAGAAGGAAGCGATTCTTTCTTCCGTTGGCGGACTGTGCTGCGAAATGGAAGGAGCTGCCATTGCACAGGTCTGCTGTCTGAACCGTACGCCTTTTGTCATTATCCGCGCGATATCCGACAAGGCGGATGATTCCGAGGAAATGAGCTATGCGGAGTTTGCGCATGCCGCAGCTGTGCGGTGTGCTGCCATTACCCGATACATGATTACACACTGAAAGCGGAAGAACACAGGGAGAAAGGCGGGACGCTTCTGCCGGAATCCGGATGCTGAGTAGACGGAGAAAGGGAATGACGATGTCAGACAGCATAAAAAAGGAACGCGGTGAATCCATATTTCTCAATGAGCGGTTTATGGCCGTCCTCTGCGCAGCAGCAGTCATGACAGGGCTTGCTTCCCTGTACATGTGCATCCGAGGCGGAGATTCCTTCAGCGTATTTGAAGTGGCAACGAAACTGGTAACGGCCACAGCCATGTATCTGTCGTTCACGCGCGTCAAGTGGGATGTGGCAAAGGGACTGATGGGCGGCGTTCTGTTCTGCCTTATGTATCAGGAGGCGCATCTGGTATTCAATGTTCTCTGGGCGGAGGAGAACTTTGACACCTATCTGGTGGCCGGTGTCCAGGGAAGTCTGTATCTGGCGGCTGCCGGCATGGCTTTTCTCATGACCGTGATTATTACCATCAATCACTTCTTCATCAACTACACCGCCCACGGAAACCCGAAGAATGTGATTCTCAACCGTATGGCGATTCTGTTCAAGTTTGCCGTGTTTATTCTCCTGCTTGTGTCCAACAGTCAGCTGGGGTTTTCCTCCGGCGTACTATGGAAGAATGCACTGCAGTATCTCACAGACAGTGTGCTGCTGCTGCTCCTGGTCTGTATGGAGGCACAGTTTGACACTTTCAATGCACTGCGCCATGAACTGATGAAACAGAAGCGGAAAGGGGGAAGGAACGCATGAGCATGAAGCAGCGCCTGTCCGGCATCTGGCTGATTTCCATGATGCTCCTGTCCCTGTTTGCGTACACGGTTTATTTTGTGGCGCAGATGTGGCTGAATCTTCTGCAGACACTGTACCTGACACTGGCGATACTGCAGGTTGTGACGCTGATTCTCTATCTCTGGGGCCCGGAAAAGCTGAAGTCCAGAGGGCTGAAGATGGTCTATCGGCTTCTGTATGCATCCTCGTTTGCGGTAATCCCCTGCTTCTCCTTTATCTTCATGGGGCTGATCTCCCAGTATCATGTGGCGATTCCTGACAGCATTGACGCCGCGGCTATGCCGGTGGAGCAGATCCTGCCAGCCGAGCAGACCGTGGTGTACAATACGGGCAGGGTCTATGTGATCTTCCCGGAGTACTCGGAGATTGCGCTGGTGTGCGGGAACCGCCCGTCAAAGGGGGACGAAAGCATTACCTGGTGCAGTGGAGCGGCTTTCCAGCACGACATCAGTCTCGGCTTCACCCATGAAAACATTGACGGCGATCATGCGGTCAGCGGTACGCTGTATATCAGTCCCTACAACAAGGACAGCTTTTCTGCGTTTGTGTACGCAGACGGCAGGTTTGCGTTTGCCTTCGATAATCCTTCCGAGGCCATACGGGAAGCGGCAGACGCCGGCGGAAGCGGGTTTATGCAGTTCGGTCTGATCCGGGATGGGGAAACCGTCATGAACATCAGTAGGCCCAGAGCCCGCTGCTACCGGACGCTGGCGGAACTGAACGGAAACCTGTGCATTATCGATTCCGTGCATATGATGCATTTTGAAGACTTCATGGAGGAGCTTCACCGGCTGGGCGTGACCAATGCCATGTATATGGACATGGGCGCGGGCTGGAATTACTCCTGGTACAGGAATGCGCATGACCGGGTGGTGACGCTCTTCGGGCTTCCGGTACCTTGGTCGCATAACTGGGTTGTCTTCAAAAAATAGACGGCGAAAGCCGGTGAGCAGCGGCCCTTCTGCGCATTCCGGCAGCAGACGGGCTGACAGGCGTGCCCGGGCTGCTCTGCGAATTGACAGGTGCGGGAGGAAGCATATAATAGAGATGTTCATCGGAGGGTGGATTATTCAGAAGAAGTAATCATACCGGATAAGATGTCGGGCTGGAATGCCGGATGCTTATCCGGTTTTTTTATGGAGGTAAAGGATGAAGACGCAAAACGATTTCACCAGAGGCAGGATTCTGTCTCCGCTGATCCGTTTTATGGTGCCCGTGCTGCTGGCCATGTTTCTTCAGTCCATGTATGGTGCTGTGGACCTGCTGATCGTGGGTAAGTTCGCACAGTCGGTGGATGTTTCTGCGGTATCAACCGGATCGCAGATCATGATGACGCTGACCAATCTGGTGACAAGCTTCGCCATGGGGACCACGATTCTTCTGGGGCAGCGGATCGGCGAGGGCCGGGGAAAGGAAGGCGGACAGCTGATCGGGAGCAGCATCTGTCTGTTCGGTGTGATCGCGGGCGTCTTTACGGTCATGATCCCCCTGCTGTCGGGACAGCTGAGTGCGCTCATGAATGCGCCGCAGGAAGCCTTTGATCAGACCTCGGCCTATATTCGTATCTGCGGACTTGGATCCCTGTTTATCATTGCCTACAATGTCCTGGGCAGTATCTTCCGCGGCATCGGGGATTCCCGAACGCCACTGATGACAGTGCTGATTGCCTGTGTATGCAATATCGCCGGCGATCTTCTGCTGGTGGCGGTGATTCCCATGGGAAGTGCCGGAGCGGCGACAGCGACTGTATGCGCGCAGGCAATCAGCGTAATCATTTCTCTGCTGATTCTCCGCAGAAGAGGGCTGCCGTTTTCCTTCTCCCTGCGCGATCTGCGCTTTGATGGCCGGATCAACCGCAAGGTGGCATCCCTTGGGTTTCCGATCGCGCTGCAGGATTTTCTTGTGGGCATTTCCTTTCTTGTTCTGCTGGCAATCGTCAACAGTCTGGGCGTGACTGCGTCCGCCGGTGTAGGCGTTGCGGAAAAGGTATGCGGGTTTATCATGCTGATTCCGGCGGCCTTCATGCAGGCTATGGCGGCTTTTGTCGCGCAGAACATCGGCGCAGGGCAGTACCCGCGTGCCAGAAAGGCGCTTGCCTATGCCATCGGCGTATCCGCGGCCCTTGCTGTCGTCATGTTTGCTGTCACGTTCTGGAAAGGCGACATGCTCTCCGGCATATTTGCCAATGATGCCGACGTGATTGCCGCGTCCGCGGACTATCTCAAGGCCTATGCCATTGACTGCCTGCTGACCTGCTTCCTGTTCTGCTTTATCGGCTTTTTCAACGGGCTGGGCATGACACGGTTTGTCATGCTGCAGGGCATCATAGGGGCATTTCTGGTGCGCATCCCAGTGGCATTTCTCATGAGCCGGCAGGTGCCGGTGTCCATGTTCCATATTGGTCTGGCAACGCCATGTTCCACCATTCTGCAGGTGATTCTGTGCCTGATCTGGTTCCGGCAGGCCAATCGGCGGTTCGGTGCTTCCCGAAATGCAGCGAAGGAAGCGGTGCACTGATATCGGAATGGGCCGGATGATTTTCGGATGCTCCCTGCGAAGCGTGCTGCAAAGGAACCCCGTAACCCAGCCTGCGTGTGCCTGCAGATGAAGGGAACGGGTCTGTCACAGCAGCGGAGGGAATGCGGAGGCTATCGCCGCAGACCGCCTGAGGGCGTATAATGGGCATGCCGGAAGTCGATATACGGGGGCTGCCCATGACAGCGCATGTCCCGGAAAGAATGCGGACGGCATGCCGGACAGGGAGGAATGGCGGATGGTCGGGAAGTACAGAGTGATCACGCTCTGCGGGAGTACACGTTTCAAGGACGCATTCATGGAAGCGCAGAAGCGGCTGACACTGGAGGGAAATATTGTCATCAGCGTGGGACTGTTCGGTCATTCAGGCGATCAGGAGGCCTGGACAGAGGGAACGAAAGAAATGCTGGACGACATGCACAAGCGGAAAATCGATATGGCCGACGCTGTTTATGTCGTGAACGTGGGCGGCTATATCGGGGAAAGCACCCGTGCGGAGATTGCGTATGCGAAAGCGACGGGCAAGACAGTTGCCTATCTGGAGCCGGAAGCATGAGGTACAGAGTCAAGGTAAAGGTGCCTGTCGAAAAGCGCGGATTCCTGGGCAGCCGGAAGACAGTCATGGAAACGCGCATAATTGAGGTAGACAGGAAAACCTATAAGGAAATGAAAAAGCGGGAAAAGCAGAAGCCGTATACGTTGGAAGAAATGATGCTTTATGATGAACTGATGGGGGACGAATGATGCTGTTTCCATTGCGTGGAAAAGCGCAGTCTGCGCTTGACTTTGCATGCGAGTGGTGTTACAGTACGCGGTGTTAGGTTTATCTAACACATAGAGTGACAGGACCGTCATGAGAATATGCCTATTCCTCCGAAAGGGATAGGCTATTTATCAGGCATGTGATTAGAAATGACTAACATACGATCCCGCTGCTTTTCCGCGCAGGAGAAATGGCACAGAGGAAGGAAACAAACCGGACGGCTGCCGGCAGGGCATTCGACCGGCTGAAGCGTGGCCGTCTTTGGAGAATGCAGGGATGGGTCCGGCAGAGGACACGGCACCGTCTGCTGGTGCAGACTGCCGTATCCGGCGATGACAGAGAAGGAGTATGGACCATGAAGGATTACGAGGCACTGTCGAAAAAGCACTTTGATGCCCAGGCGGCAAAATATGACGCCCGGGATACGGTCTATTATTCCCGGGAAGGCAAGATCAGCTGCCGGGATATCGCGTCACAGCTCAGCGGCCTATCCTATGACGCGCTTCTGGATGTGGGCTGCGGCACCGGCTTTCTGATTGATCTTCTGACAAAGCAGCAGAAAGCCAGGTATGTGGGACTGGATCTTTCCACGGAAATGATCCGCGAGGCAGAGAAGAAGGCGATCCCTGGTGCGGAATTCATCAGCGGAACAGCAGACAGTCTTCCGTTTCCGGATAACTGTTTTGATATCGTTACCTGCTCTCAGAGCTTTCATCATTACCCCTATCCGGAGAAGGCCATGGCGGAGGCTTTCCGTGTGCTGAAACCGGGCGGGCTGTATATTCTGTCGGACACAGGTCTGGGCGGCATTGGCGGGTGGATTGACAATCATATCCTGTTCAAGCTGGCGCGCAGCGGTGATTGTCATACCACTGATCGTCACGGCATTGCCCGCATGATGGAAAAGACCGGCTTTTCCGTCGAGGACTCCCGGCAGGTTCAGGGTCTCATCTACACAGTGACAGGAAAGAAGAGGAACGGATGACAATGCGAAAAGACAATGCTGCCGCAGAGAACAGCCTGGACTGGGGACGGATCATTCATCTCCTGAAGCTCGGCATGGCAGCCGCCTTCATGGTACTGGTGGGAGACATGCTGCTGGGATGGGGCGTATCGGATTCGACAGTCACGGGCCTGCCGGCTAAGTTTACCCGCTATCTGTCTGTCTCGGATGGGCGGATTTTTGCCTCTGCCATGCTGGGACTTGTGGGTATTCCAGTGGAATGTCTGTCCTGGTTTGCCATATATCGCATGATACAGCCCTATTCTGACAGCGATGCCCATGCTTTCCGGGCCGGCATTCTCGGCTGTCTGGCTTTTGGCGGATGCGGTGTACATGTGCCCTGCTGCATGGCGGTCTATCTGTTCAAGCACGCGTATCAGGAAAACCCCGACGGAGTGATCCAGGCAATTGCTCCCTGGCTTGGCTGGTTTCTGCTTCCGGCCACGCTGATTTTCGCGGTTTTCTTTTTCCTGACAGTCATTGTACAGATCAGGGCGTTTCGTGCGTCTCATACGCCTCTGCCGCGGGGCTGCTGGGTGTTTTCCCTGCTGTTTGGGATTGTCTTTATGATTCTGATGCAGCTGATCGGGGATTATGCGCTGACCAATGCTCTGGCGACGGGATGGATCAGTGTGGGCAATCTATGGATGATGGGTGGACTGCTGGCAACGATTCGAAAGGAAGGCTATGGTCATGAAGCCTGATGATAAGAACCGGATGCCCGGAGCATGATCTATGTGGACACGGTGAGGCGTGCTGCCACTATATCAGACGCGCTGATTGAGGCGGTCTCTGAATAACCTTGGAATACAAGCCGGTCAGCCGTCCTGCGCAAGCCGGTGCAGAAAGGAGAGGTCCGATACTGCACACAACGGTGTATCCGGAAAGGAGAAAAGATGATGCGTTTACAGATTGCGGAAGGTGTTCTGATTCCTTTCCTGGGCACCAGCCTGGGTGCAGCCATGGTATTCTTTCTCAGAAAGCAGATCTCGTCCGGTGTTCAGAAGGCACTGACGGGATTTGCGGCAGGCGTCATGGTGGCGGCATCCTTCTGGAGCCTGCTTCAGCCCGCCCTGGACAGCAGCGCGGACATGGGAACATTCGCTTTTGTGCCTGCCGCCGCCGGTTTCCTGATCGGCGTAGGATTTCTGCTGGTGCTTGATATGGTTACGCCGCATATGCACATGGATCAGCAGAGTGAAGGCCCCAGGAGCGGGTTCAAGCGTACGACCAAGCTGATTCTGGCTGTAACACTGCACAATATCCCCGAGGGAATGGCGGTGGGTGTCGTTTATGCGGGATTTCTGTCGGGAGATGCCGGGATCACATCTGCCGGTGCACTGGCACTGGCGCTGGGCATTGCTATTCAGAATTTCCCGGAAGGCGCGATCGTTTCCATGCCGCTTCTGGCTGAAGGCATGCGAAAATCCAGAACCTTCTGGATGGGGGTGCTGTCCGGGGCTGTGGAGCCTGCTGCAGCAGTGGTGACGATACTGGCAGCCGGGCTGGTGACACCTGTGATGCCTTATTTTCTGGCTTTTGCAGCCGGTGCCATGATGTATGTGGTTGTGGAGGAACTGATCCCGGAAATGTCAGAGGGCAGGCACTCCAATATCGGGACCGTTGCCTTTTCGCTGGGCTTTGTGGTGATGATGATTCTGGATGTAACGCTGGGGTGAAAGATGATGCGGATATGGCTGCAGCTGATGCTGTACTGTGCGCTGTTTACGCTGATGGTGAAAATCGGTGCAGGAAATCATGCGCTTCACTGTCTGTATTTCTATCCCAAGCCTTATCAGGAGGAAGCATATCGCCGGAAACTGGCAGACAGGGAAACCGTAGAACGGAAGCGGAGACGGTTTATGATACCCTTCTTTCTTGTAATGCTGGCTGCCCTGGTGGGAATCATTGGACTGTGGAACGGTGTGCGCGGGTTCTGGCCGGCGTATGGTCAGGCTCTGCTGTTCCTGGAGGTCATGAATGCATATGACGGTGCTGTCATCGACCGGCTGTGGGTGGGACACAGCCGGTTCTGGGTCATTTCAGGCATGGAAGATGTGAACTATGTGCAGACATGGGAACAGGTGCTGAAAAAGCGCGCTGTGCTCTGCGTGATCTGGATCGGTGGTGCGGCGATTGTCGCGGCCGTGGTGGCAGGCATTTTTGCATGAACGGTTATGCCCTGGAACTGCGCTGCCAGCGTTCGGAAATACCAATTCGGCGCAGGCGGTTTCTGGCGGTTTTCGGCGCATGGAGAGTGGATATGCATGCCGTTTTCCGGCGGGGCGTGTCATGCCGGCGTGAATGGCGCATGCTGTCAGCCTTACGTTCTGTCAAATTCCGCATCCCGCAGGCAGAAATGACTTCCTGCGGACTCCATGACGATCCTCTGCTTTCCGGCATCTATCCGGCAGCTGTTTGCTGGAACCTGACAAACGGCATATGATCCCCGGGCTGGTAAGAGATGATGCCGGGAAAGAGCCATGCCCCTGATGGCACAATCATTTGCGGCATCGCCAATGGTACAGAGAGCTGCTACAGGTGGTTTTCTGTGTCCGGTTCAGTAACCGTAACGGTTTCCATGCGAAACGATGCGGGACGGATCGAAGCACATGGGGACAATGAAGCGCAATGCGTTGAATTCCAGGGTGCTGACTGCTGGCACGAGATTCGGATAATCTGTATGCCTGATGAAAGAGTATATCCGTTTTCTATTTCTTACAAAGGGAACGAAAAAGACATGAGAATGGCCGCACTCTGAAAGCCTGCGCTGCCTTGCATAATGAATGGCTTTGGCAGGCTCATCATACTGTATGGCATGCCTGTTCTCAATGAAGAACGATATCGCAGGACGGTTCCTGTCTTGTCTGCAATCCATTCGAATGGCATCATTCAGGAAATGAAGCAACATGCCCCAGGGCAGATGTGATGGGAGTATAAAATGAAAAGAATACTGGCATTCCTATGGATACTGATGCTTCTGTTCAAAGGGGCTGCGGCGGAATCCGTGATGTCCGCGGCGGCAGAAGCCGTCATTTTTGTGGCCACGGACCGCCATGCCGCATATGAGACCGTCAAAACCGACGAGGACGAGACACAGGAAAGGGAAAAGCCTCAGGAAGGGGAAAAGCCTCCGGAGGGAAAGAAGCCGCCCCGGGCCAGACAGATGCCTGTCTATGATGAGGACGGCAGCCTCATCTGGCACAATAACCTGACGGATCTGCTGAAGCAGGTCCGGGCTGACGGCATCGTGCCGCAGCTTGTGCTGATCGGCGGCGATTTCGTCGGTTCCGGCTCGGACCGCAGTATGGACGCAACGGGGTATCCGATGGGAGCACCTTATTTCTCCATGACGTCGGTGGATGCGCAGGTCCAGGCGGTTTTCGGCGGGGAAACGGACATGCTGTATACCTACGGCTCGCATGACGCGAATGCGGTGGATGCGTATGAGAAGGCCTTCTTCTCCGGCCCGGCGGCCTGCGGAGACGTGCATGTCTATGGCATCTCCTTTTCCCAGATGGTTTATGATACGGACTGGCAGGCGGTGGCTTCCGCATACAGCGGAAAGGATCTTGCGGACGTACGCGGCGTGTCCGCACGGCGCGCCTCCGAACAGTTCCTGTCGTGGGTGAGAAGTCTGGAGGATCATTTTCCGATCGTTGTGATGTCACATGTGCCGCTTCACGCACACAGGGGGGACAATTGGGGTGCCTGGACATGGACGCAGGCGCTGAATATTGCCGCTGCGGAGCATGACATCATTTTTCTCTGGGGCCATAATCATACGGTGGAAGGCGAAACAGACGGCTGGGAAACGGAAAGAGCTCATTATCTGTGCCTGCCCGGAGAGCAGCTGACGGTCCAGAGCTGGGAGACTGATGAGATGGAGAAAGCAACAGGCGTCCGAATGATTCCGGCGGATGAAGGCGAGGAAAACAGGGAGCTTGTCACACGGACGGAAACACTCCGTTTTGTCTACCTGAATGCGGGATATATCACGAATGGCGTCGGCACGGTTCTCCTGTTCCAGGACAGGAAGATGACCGCAAAACGGTATGCCTTGACTGAAGAGGAGAGCGCGGAGCCTTGGACATACGATCTGCTTTTCCCATCCGGGGAAGAACGGATTCCCTGAACAGATGGGGTTTCATATCTGGGTTCCCGGCGCTGCTCGACTTCGGCTGGACCGAAGGGAAGAACCGGCTGAATGAATAACATCCAGACTGCGGATGCAGCCAGGGAAAGCGGAAGACCATCTTCACGGATGCCATTGGGAACCGGATCGGTCTTTATGATATCTGCACCTGAGAATCATTCACCCGGACACAGGAGCGCTTTCTCCGCCTGTGCCCGGGTGATTTTTGTAGTACAACAGGGACTTTTGCGATGCAGCAGGGCATTCCGGAACCGTTTTCAATCATCCACACGGGAAGGGGGACACAACTGGGCTGCCCTTATCGAAAAACGGTCTTGCCACTGATCACGCATCAGCGTACCGTTTTTTTCGCACGGCCTTTGCAGTGCAGCTGCAGCGCCCAAAAGAGAGTATTCTTATTCCATGATGGATACAGAAGTTAAGAAGCCGCAGCCAGCACGCCGGATTCATGGCAGTCTATGCATTGACCATGTGTCCATGCACCTGAAAGCGGGTGAACCTGTGACTTCCGGCTTTTTCATGACGCGGCCTCCCGGATGGCAGGCGCAGTCCGGTTCAATATCAGCTGAGATGTGCATGCACAGACAGGAAATTCCGGTACAGAGAAGAAAGGCGCCGGGTTCGATGATCTTTCTGACCTTGGATTCCGTACAGACCTCCAGGGCCCAGGGAGCCGGTAATACTGGTGAGGATGATCGGCACGCCTGCATCCGGCTGACTGCGCAGGGATTGTTCGTGAGCGGGAAGACAGCCATGTTCCGGCTTGCTTCACACACGGCCGCCAGCAGCTTCTGCTGTTTGGGAATCATGTCGATGGCGCTTCGGCCGATCCCGTTTTTTATTCTCTTCTATTTTTCCCAGTCTCTGCATATTTTCCGCTCTTTGAAGGAAATAAGTCGGAACCCATGATGTTTCAAGTCTTCCTGCTCCCAAACACTATATGTCCCTTCGCACCTGCGTTTATTTCATAAACAACAGTATTCTCGATTCTGTGAAACACCTTTGCTGCAAAATTGAATAAGGAAATGTTAATTAATAAAATGAACGTTCATGTTTCTGATTCCAGCTGTGGGGCGATAATGTAATTCCACTCGCCGTGCCATTCATTTGGGGTTAAATTCAATGCTTTTAGCTCTTCATCAGAGATCTTTATTCCTCGTTCATAGACGTTTCTATCAACCGTACATTGAACTGTTAATCCCTCCTTCGTCGTAGTTGAAGCGATTAGATTTACAATGATCTGAATCATTTCCAGCGGTCTTCCGCGCCAGTTTTTGGATATCTGGCTAAACAAGCGATGTTCTATCTTGTTCCACTAGGATGTTCCTGGTGGAAAGTGGGAAACATCCCATACCCAGCCGCGCTGAAAGTCTGGGAGCTGTGCAGCACCCGATTGTACTGCCTTCATCAGATCTGTGATGGTTCTGTCGTTGGTTCTCATCGTCTAATCCTCGCTTCATGGGTCAAAAAATTACTCTTTTGAATTCTCTTTAATTCTCTTACTTTTTTAGCCAATTTAAGAGATTAAGAGGATTCATACCGTGTCTGTCAAAGCCCATATAGGCTGTCTTCCTTCGTGATCAACGATAGTAATCGTACCTTGCTTTCTCAATGAAGTAAGTAGATTTCCAACTTTCTGTTCTTTTTGCGTCTCATTAAGAGAATCGGGCAATTTATCAAGCAGCAATTCTCTGAACTGCATTTTGGTCGCACGATTCTTGATATTTTGTTGCACGTCCTGCACCGACTGCTTGCAAAAGCCCCTCATCACACATTTTGCTGAGAAGTCTTGCAACAGATGCCTTTGGACTGCTGAGTCTGTTACGGATCTGAGAACTGGTAACGAATTCTGTGACTGACAACATATCCATAATGATCATGACAGACCTGTAAAAGGACATTATGAATCGAAAACAGATTCTGATACTGATTTTTTACGTACTGATTTCCAACGCAATATCAATATGCGTTGAAAACTTTGCTTTAACGCAACTTTGCGTTAGGATGGCGTTGGAGGTGGCGTTATGAATCGTATTGTTCCGGCCATTAACTGGCTTTGCGTATAGTCTGCGATCAAAGCCTTGTTTTTTGCCGTTGCTTCTCGCATCAATCTGCGCCGCTCTGCTCTGTTTGCCATACTGTCAACCTCCCGAACAATAAAACGTGTTCTATTTGCAATTCTACACCTTCTGTGATATGATGCCAAGGAGATTAGAACATGTTTTAATTAGGAGGTGCGTATGAAAAAAAGCGGAAGACCCGGAAAGAACGATGAGAATCGCGCCTGCAAGGAAGCAATTCTGGAAGCGACTACCAGCCTCATCGAGGAAATCGGCGCAGATGCGGTCACGGTTCGGAAAGTGATAGAAAAAGCCGATGTTTCCACCGGCACCTTCTACCACTATTTTGCTGATAAGAATGACCTGATGATGGCCTTTGTTCGCGAAGAATCATTCGATGGGTTTGCGCTTCAGACGTCCATTCAAGATGTGGCAGGAAGGCAGGCAGAGCTTTATATGCACCTGATCAACCGCTATCAGGCCTTGGGAAAGGACTTCATGAAGCGGTTTTATACCACAGATAATCAGGCGCTGTATGCCTATCTGGATGAGGAAGACGGTCGCTTTGCGGATGGTACAGTGATGGCACGGTCGGAAAAGGAGCTCGAATTGAGTGCAGCGCAAGGTTATCTGTCTGCCTCCGCGGATCTGCATCTGATCGCCATGGATGTCTGCACCATTGTCAAAGGGTGCGTGTTTGAGTGGTGTCTGACCAGAGAATGTGTTGAAATACAGGAAACTCTAAATAGGATACTCCGTCTTTACTTTTCTTCACTTAAGCCTGAAATAGCTGTTGGATAGATTGTCAGCAGGAACCGCCAATCAAATCATTCATAGATAAGAGAAATGCCGGAAAGTTCTTATTTCAGAGCACTTTCTGGCATTATTGTATCATCTATGTTTACTTTGGACTACCCTGTTCTTTCAGCTTCAGGATATAATCATACACGCCGTTTTTCCGGTACGTTTCCCAATCGGAAAACTCGTCCTGGCAGTGGATAAACCCGTAATCAATATAATCGGTGCGCAGCTCCTTCAGTTGCTTTTCAATGGATCGCTTGACGGTATCCAGGTTCAGAGACCAGCCATAGGTGCCCTTGGAATAATCCGCGCCGAAATGGATCTGGTACAGGATGCTTATGCGCACATCTTTGAAGGCCTCTCCATACATGGGAAAGGCTTTTCCGTCACCCGCCGCAAGATCGTAATAGTTGATGCCGCCCTCATAGGCCTGCCGCAAGGCCGGGATGGCTTCCTTCAGCAGGGTTTGTGGCATATAAGCGGAGCCCAGGCCAATCTCGCTGATTTATCCTGCGTTTTCTGATTGATTCTGTACCGCACTCGTATCATTCTCCCTTCGCCAGCCGGAAAGCAGTTCGATGCTTTGGGGCTCTCGGTATACCATCACTGGATGTGCGAGGCCAAGAAATCTGTTGTGTACTGCGTGGAAATCCGGAAGGGCTCGCCGGAATAAAACCCATGCCCCGCTCCATGGATGATTTTCAGCTCCGCGTGGTCATAGACAGACACAGCGCGTTCTGAATAGGTCAGCGGAACAACGGTATCCCTGTCCCCGTGGACGATCAGCACATCCCGGTGATAGTTTGCAATGACCTCATAGATATCGAAAGACAAGGCGTCCCGGGCATAGATGGCGCTCACGCCAAAGGAAGGATCATCCTGAAAAACGTGCCCCGGTTCATCCCAGCCGGGATTTCTCTCCTTCGCGTCATCCTGCAGCACGAACGCCGGGTAGTACAGAACCAGCGCCTGAATGTCCTCGCGCCGGGCGGCGACGTAGGCCGATACAAATCCGCCCTGGCTTTCTCCCAGAAGAAATATCTGTTCCGGATCAACGCAATCAAGCGCTTTGATCTGGTCGATGACCGTGTCCAAAGTGGCTGCCTCCGTCAACACAGAGGTGTTCAGCATGCTCCTTGTGTCCGGATTGCGGAGATTGAACGCATAGGCGGCAAAGCCTGCCTTCGCCAGTTCTTTGGCGATATTCCCGGTTATATACGTATAGTTGCCTGTGAACCCGTGTGTCAGGATTACCGTCGGAAAAGGGCCTTCTCCGTTTGGCGTATACAGCACGCCTTCGATCGATACTCCGTTCTGCTTAATTTCAGGCTTTAACAGCATGGTACTTTCTCCTTTTGCGCTGTGTACCGTAAAGCAGATGATCAGAAGTGAACTGGCAAACAGCGCAGCGAACCTACTCCAGCGTTTCCCGTCATTCCGTTTTATGCTGCTCAGCATCCTTGTCTCCTCATTCCATCTTCCCATATCGCTGAAACTGTCGGATCATGCGGTTTGGCGCATCCGTTTCATTCGGATACCTCATGTCTTCCCTGGTCAGCGTCAAGGCAAAACTGATTCAGGGATGAATCTGTATGCTTTTCATGCTTGCTCGTTTGCCCTGATGATTTCGTCAAGCTTGATATGAGGATTCCTGTAGCGCGCCTGGGGATTGGGCTCCTTGACCGTTGCAAACTGAATCGCTTTGGTGGGACAGGCCTGGATGCATGCCATGCAGTTGGCGCAATGCTGATAATCATAGACCGGTTTCCCGCTGCCCATCCGGATGCAGCCTTTCGGACATACCCTGGCGCAAGTGCCGCAGCCAATGCAGCTGTCCATCACCTGATACAGCGGAAAGCTGTACATCGGACCTGTTTGCCGGATCCATTCAGTGAAGTGCTGATAAAAATCGATCTCCTCAGCAGCGGCTTCCTGCACATAGCTCTTCTGCACACTAATATCCGCTTTGATTGCCGCAATGTGCGCGTCGACCTGTTTTTCCGCCTCGATGCTTCTTTGCTGATCCATGTCAAACACGATCAGCGCATTGTCGTGCATAATGATCGTATTCACATAGTCCGCTTTCCTGCCAATGGATTCCAACCAGGCCTGTGTGCGTTGCGCCACGCCGCCATGATGGCACCCATACGTGATGAGAAGATAAAAGTAATCGGTCTCGAAAGAAGATCCCTGAATGAAATCCTTCACCAGCTTTGGAATTTCAAATTCAAACAACGGGCATACGATGCCGATGCTGTCTGAAATATAGTGTCTGTTCGCTTTCCTCAGTTCCTGTGGTATGCTGATCGGATCGTTTTCCAACTGCTTGGCCACATAGAGACTGTTTCCGGTTGCTGTAAAGTAGAAAAGCAAGGTATTCTCTCCTTTCATTTCTGTACAGAATGTATGTACTGAAGCACCTCATCCTGGCTGCTCTGAGGATTGTCACTGGCAATGGCAAGTCCCCGGCGTACATCGGCATTTGGCTGGAAATCCTGAACACGCTGTACAGCGTCTGCCATGCCGCTGCCGCAATGAGTGGTGAAAACATAGACTGTTTTCCCGGACAGATCAATGTTTTCCAGGAACGCGCGGGCTGGCTTGCAAATTGTATAAGCCCAGACGGGCAAAACAAGCCATACTGTATCATACCCGGACAGATCTTCCGGATAAGCAGCGATCTGAGGCTGAATGTTGTCTTCCTCCTGGCCTACGACCACAGTGATGGTGTCCTCAAAAGATTCGGGATAGGTGTAAGCCGTCTGAATGGGGAAAACATCCCCGCCGGTTGCTTCAGCTATCCAGCATGCGGCCATTTGCGCTGTGCCGATAAGCTTTCCTTCAGAATCCAGATTCAGCGTGGCATAGGATACCGCATCCACATCCTCCGGAAATGCAGTATTGCCAACCCGTGAGAAATACAGAACCAACGTACTGTGGTCTGCGCCAGGGACCAACCCAATCGGTTCATTTGCTATCGGCTGATAGTCGAAATACCGGGTATAGTTTTCCATGTCCTGCTGTTTCTCGGCAAGTGCCCAGGAAGCGGTCATCAGGGAGAGCATAAGCAGCATACTGATTATTCGCTTCATTATGCGATTTCTTCTTTCAGGTTTTTTCCAAATGTGTACAGTTCCTGCCGCTTTTCTTCGGATTTGTTCTTGTCGCCATTGGCGGTAAAGATGCCGGCATTCTTCACTCCCCAGTATTCCACAATAGACTGATAATACTGCGTAATTGCTGGACCATAGACAAAGGCGTCGCCGGAGGAAAGGATCAGCGCGGTCTGCTTCACGTTTTTCGGAATACCGAAGGCATAGGTGCGATGGATCACGGCCTGCAGCTGGGCGGAGAACGTAAAGTAGTAGATGGGTGAAGCAAACACCACCATGTCGGCAGAGAAAAACGCAGGATAAAGCCTCTGCATATCGTCCTGCTGCACACACTTGCCTTCGCCCTTGTTATGGCAGTATTCGCAGCCCAGGCAGCCCTTCACATTCATGCGGGCCACAGAGAAAGTGACAACGTCGTGTCCGGCTTCCTTTGCGCCTTTTTCAAAGGCTGCAACCATATCAGCGGTCGCTCCGTCAGGATGGGGGCTGCCGTTTAAAATCAGTATTCGCATGCGTGGCTCCTTTACTTTCCGGCACAGGTTTTCAGGATCGTGAGGAAATCTTCCCTGGTGAGCTGCCTGCAGCAGCCGGGATTAGGCCTGCACTGATCCGCAATGGTCTCCAGCATGGCATCGTCCACGTCAATCCCCAGTTCAGTGAAATTCGTTGGCAAACCCAGTTCGCGGATGAATAATTCCAGCGCGTCGATGCCGGCCAGCGCCGTTTCCAGCGGACTCCTTCCGGCGGTGTCCACGCTCATGACCTCGGTGGCAAAGCGGGCAAACTTCTCCGGCGCAGCGGAAAAAATATACCGGTACACTACCGGATGCAGAACAGCCAGCGTCCTTCCATGGTTAGCGTCGGTGTATCCGCTGATCCAGTGCTCAATGCTGTGGCACTGGAAGTCGCTCATCTTCCCGGCACCGGGCAGGCCGCTGAGAGCCAGGGATGAATCCCACAGCAGCTCACTGCGGGCGTCCATGTTCTTCGGATCATTCTTGATCGTCCTGGCATTGCGGATCACATTGCGCATGATCGCTTCCATGATTTCGTCGCTGACGAAGCTGCCCTTGCCGAAGTATGTTTCCATATAGTGGCTCAGCGTGTCGAAGGCGCCGGTCAGCAGTTGCTTCGTCGGAACGCTCACTGTGTACGCAGGATCGATGATGTTGAATACAGCATGTTTCCCCGCGAAGGTCACCTTCTCATGCTTCTCTTCATAGTTGACGCCGGCCAGCCAGTTCATGTCGCTGCCGGTGCCGCCCAGGGTCAGAACGATGCCCATGGGGATGGCGTCCCGGGGCAGCTTATGCTGCACTGTTTCGTATTCCCAGATATCCTCGTCAAGCATCGCCTGCACTGCTGCCGTGCGCACGCAGTCGATCACGGAGCCACCGCCCACCGCCAGCATAAAATCCACCTTCTGTTCCAGGGCCAGCTTTGCACATGCCTGCACCTCAGAATACCGCGGATTCGGCGTAATACCGGAAAACTCGATGATTTCTTTTCCTGCTGTTTTCAACAGGCTGACGATCTCGTCATATACACCGTTGCGTTTGATGGATCCACCGCCGTAAGCCAGCAGAATGCGGCTGCCGACCTGAGGCAGTTCAGCTTTCAGTCCATGCTTTGCTGCACCTTCACCAAAGTAAACCCGAACAGGATTGAGAAACATAAAGGGATTCATGCTGTGTTCCTCCTTCAATCATCATTTCATGGAAATTGTGATCGTCACATCGCCATTGCTCAGGAGCATCCGCATTTCATCGGAGGTCTTGTCAGTGATGTGTCCCAGCCGGGTGTAGGACCAGGAGTTGCTGCCGTAGAACACCACCAACTGATTGCTGGAATACAGCACGATGTCTCCGGCAGAAGTGCTGGTCTGCACATCATGGCTCGGCAGACGCTGGCCAATGGAGCCCACCTGCTCGAAGCCGCCATACATGGACATCTGAATGGTCAGGCCGCTCATCGCCAGGTCCTTCAGCGCGGAGACGGATTCATTGTTTTCCCAGGCTACCGTGACCGGAGTGTCGTTGATCTTCATCTGCATCATGGATGCTTCCTCCTTTTCGCTTTCGTCCAGCTCGATCAGCACGTCGTAGCTGCCATTCAGAGCCGCGATGTCCGCCAGCGGGCAGGTGATCACACCAATGTTCACCTGGCTGCCGTAGATCTCGGATTCGTCCTGATCCTCAAACAGGATCGTGAAGTAAGGCGCGTCGGTGGCATAGTCGATATCGCCGTTCAGCCAGCCGTAATGCTCTTCTTCCTCATTGTATGGCAGATCCTCGGTCACGCCGCAGAAGTCATGGGAATAGCGGCTCATGTGCTGGGTGTAAGGCAGCTTGGCGATCAGAGCCCGGGCGGTTTCGCTGTCATTCAGCACACCGGGGATCACTGTGTCGCCGAAGTGCAGCAGGATTTTCGTGCCGTTTTCCAGCGGCAGGCGGGTCGGCATAGTGGGATCGTCGGTCTGCATCTGCGCGTCGTCCTTCGCCACGCGCTTTCCGCTTTCGGCAGAAGCGGTCATACACACAGACAGCATCATCAGGATCGCCAGCAACATCATCATAGTACGTTTCATTATCAGATCCTCCTTCTTATTTCATCGTGCTTTGCACAAATTCTCTCACTTCATTTTCAGCACCGCCCGGATTATATCCGGAAACCGTCACGTCACGGATTACAGTGGCATTCGGTTGCATCAGCTGTATTTTTTCCACGGAGTCTGCAAAACGGCTGCCGCAGTGAGTGGTCACCACATAGACCGTTTTGCCGGAGAGGTCAGTCTCCTCCAGGAAAGCCCGCAGCGGTGTGCATACGGTGTAGTGCCAGATCGGGGCCACCAACCACACTGTGTCATAGCCGCTGACATCCTCCAAGTGAGTCGCAAGCGTCAAATCCACAAAGTCGATATCCTGGCCTTCGCCCACCTGCACGGTTTGATAATAATCAGAGGGGTAAGTGTAGGCGGTCTGGATTTGGAATACATCCGCTTTGGTCTCCTCGGCGATCCAGCCGGCGATCATCTGGGCATTGCCGACCAATTCGCCGCCTTCACCCCGGTTCAGGGTCGCGCTGGATACCACGTCCACATCCGGATCAAACATCGTATTGCCCACACGGGAAAACCAGACGACCAATATCCTGTGATCCTCTCCGGGAATCAGGCCGACGGGCTCCACAGCCTGCGGAGTATAATCCGTGTACCGGGTGTAGTTCCTGATCTCATCATCGCTTTCCGCGAATGCGCCTGTCTGCAGCATGGTCATCATAGCAGCCAGCAGAACGAGAATCCATCTTTTCAATGCTTTCCCTCCTCTACAAAGAAGCGTTTGTTTTCACGTTCCCTCCTCTACAAAGAAGCGTTTGTTTTCACGGTCCAGACCAGATAATCCAGTAGATCCAATTTCTTCTGTTCCGCGTGAATTCTTTCCAGCAGGAGGCGGCGATAATCCCCAAGCAGCCGCAGCTGTTCCTTCTGACGCCCGGAGCTCCGGCACGCTTCAAACTGTTTGATCAGTTCTTTGTTACAGCCCGTATCCGCCAGACATTCATATATCTGCTCCTCACTCATGGCAATCACATTTCCACCTCCCGGATCATATTGTAAAGACCACTATTTAAAATAGCAAATACTTAAAAGTTAAAGTAACTTTTGCTTTTTAGGCAACAATAAATGTGGTATGATTTGGTGGGAGGGATGCATATGGAACTCCGAGTACTCAATTATTTTCTGACGGTAGCGCGGGAAGGCGGACTGACTGGAGCCAGCGAAGTGCTCCATGTGACCCAGCCCACCATGTCCCGACAGATCCAGGAGCTGGAAGAAGAGTTAGGACAAAAGCTGTTTATCCGCACGACCCGCTCCATGGTGCTGACGCCGGAAGGAATGCTGCTGCGCAAACGCGCAGAAGAAATCCTGGAAATGGCAGAACGCACGAAAGCGGAGTTTTCCTCCATGGGCAGCGCCGTAGCAGGAGACGTGTTCATCGGCAGCGGTGAAACCTTTGCATTGAAACGGGTAACGGACCTGATGGCCCAGATAAGGGAGGATCACCCCGGAATCCATTTCCAGATCTACAGCGGCAACGCGGAAGATGTGATGGAGCGGCTGGAAAAGGGATTGCTGGATTTCGGCGTTCTGGTGGAACCGGTGGATGTATCGCGCTACAACAGCCTGAGTCTTCCCGCCAAAGACACCTGGGGGCTGATCCTGCGGCGGGATCATCCGCTGGCGCAGAAAAGCCATATCCGGAGAGAAGATCTGACCGGCATTCCTCTGATTGTATCCCGCCAGAATATGGCATCACAAAAAGCCGGCAACGACTATCTCGACTGGTTCGGGAAAACCTATGAGTCGCTGAACATCGTTGCTGGCTACAATTTAATGTATAACGGTGCGCTGATGGTGAAATCCGGCATTGGCTGTATCAGATCATCAACTCCGCCGAGACCTCTGATCTCTGTTTCCGCCCCTTCGATCCGCCTCTGGAAGCAGGAATCGTGGTGATTTGGAAAAAATACCAGGTGTTTTCCAGGCCGGCAGAAATGCTGCTGGAGAGAATGATGAAAGCATTTGATTGTCGTCAGTGAAGGCTGATTAGAAATCAGGCAAAAAAATTAGAAATCTGCTAATGGGGTCGATCCTCTGTTAGCAGATTTCTCATGTTTGATGACATTCCGTAAAACAAAAATCCCACCAGCTTCAGAACTGCCTTTTGGGGGCAAATCTGTCAAATCCGGTAGGCAAAATGGCGATCCCGGCGCGATTCGAACGCGTGACGTTCCGCTTAGGAGTTAGACTTTGGCGAATTTTTTAGAGTGCGTCTGTGTGCGTCAAAGCCTTGCAGTATAAGGCTTGGAGGACTGTTTCGTGTTCTTCTGAGATCGTCAGAAATCGCCAGTATATGGGCATTTGTGTTAGCAGAGTGTTAGCAGATCAACACGGGGCTACCGACCCAAAAAAACGGCTGTAGCCCAGCGTTAGCAGTCCAAATTGCTGAAAATCCCTGACATTCTCCGACAATCTCTAACCGACATATAAATGCACATTCAAAAAGTTCATAAAAGGGTTGGATCAATGCAAAAGTTTGTGGGGTGATACAGTAGAGAGTACATTGTAGGGCTGGACAAAAAAGGAATCTCGCTCATAATTAGAATGCATCTTGGCG
>CACWXY010000051.1 GCA_902764915.1 uncultured Eubacteriales bacterium
CTCTTAGTTTCTCCGATCATTATATCAGATACCATCCTGAAAGAAGACGGCCTCATTTTATTCTGGCAGCCTCTCTGCACCCCTCCATCTACCCTTTACTTCCATTTGAAGTACAGCAGTAGTACTATCTCTTGAGAAAAAGGTCCGGATATATGCTTGCTGTCTGGCAACCGGAGACTTCAGACTGCCGCCAGTGTTTTCCATCTGGCGCCTAGTTTGGTTTTTTTTTTCCGGCTCATTCCTTTTTCGTGGAGAGAACGGCAAGGGTGAAGAGCTGTCAAGAGGTTATGCGAACAACGGAAATGCGCGTATTAAGCTCACGCCAAAGGGGATGGATTCCCATGGTGGAAGGGATCAACAGCGCCTTTGACAGGGCTTTTGGAGAAAGCTTACGACCTGCCTTGCCCACCCAAAGCAGGATGGTCTTGCAGTACCAGCGGATTTGCAATCAGCCACGCATCCGCTCGCTTTGTTTACTCCCCGCGAAAAGTGAAAGACCTTTTTTTGAAAAACGCTTGCAGTTCATCCCCCGTTTCGAGTATGCATTCGTCAGATTGACCAGTATGGCCTCCCTGGTCTCATAAAAGAGGTGCCGATATGCAAGGAGATGTCCTTAAAGCATAAACCGAATTTTCAAACTGCTCCGCCTTCTGGAAACCAAACGGGAGAGCGCAATCACCATTGCCAGAAACGGAAAGCCTGTTGCCATCATGACGCTTTATCCGGAACAGCCTGTCTCAAAACGGCTCGGCACAGCGAAAGGCAAGTTCCATGATCCGGAAGATTTCGATGTCTGCGACGATGAAATCGCGGCAATGCGTATGGAAAGTGACCGATGAACATCCTTCTGGATAGCGCATGGCAATCTGGGCATTGCTCCATTCTCCCAAGCTGCCGCTGAAAGCAAGGCAGCGCATTACCGATCCGGATCATACCATCTACTACAGCGTTGTTTCCGTGTGGGAAGTCCTGCTAAAGCACTCCGGCCATCCTGACAACATGGATTTTCCGCTGATGTCTTTTCTGATAGCTGTATAGACGCTGGTTTTGTGCCCCTGGGAATGCGCAACAAACACGTGCTATCAGCCGGCAGTTTTCCTCCCGAAGCGGATGGACACAAGGATTCTTTTGACCGTTTCCTCCTGGTCCAGGCAATCACAGAGAACATGCCCTTTCTGACGCATGACAGGCGGTTGTCCAGTTGCCAGGAAAAAGTCTCATTCATCAATAAGCACAAACCCCACCCAGACATCTTCGCCTGAGTGGTTTTTTTCATGCTCCATGACATGTCGAAGCGGAACAGCCTTTGCGCCCATTATTGAAGGAATCCATCTCCAGTCTTTGACAGAGCCTGTATCTGTCCGCATTGCGGCCTATATGAGATTGCACCAATCGGGTCTTCCTTCAGCAGAATCTGCAAAAACAGGCGCTGATAAACAGTTGCTTTTATCCGCTGCGGTATGCCGGCACCTGTTTATATCCTTCCCTTACGCTCGGCTCTCCGTGCATGGCAGACGATCCGATAGGGAGTAGAGTATGCGCTTCTCCCCGATTCTGTTCTCTCAGAACAGGATTCCCTTGTAGTGCCAGTCCACACTCCACCGTGTCAGCGGTGCCGGGCTTCCTGGAATCAGACGTCCGGCTGTCTTCTCACCGATCGAGTCTGCAGGATTGGCAGTACACATCTGCACTGCCTGAACGGGATCAATTCCAAAGCGATGGATCAGATTCTCCAGTGCCTTGCGCATCAGAAGCACCGAGCCCGCCAGTGTGCCGTCTGCAAGGCGCGCCTCGCCCTCTCTGACAAATACCGCCTGTCCGCCCAGCTGATAGGTCCCGTCCGGCATACCAGCTGCTTCCATGGCATCCGTGATGGCAACTGCATGACGGTCTCCTCCCTTGCAGAGGGCGATCAGTCGAACAATATCCGCATCCAGATGAATGCCGTCACAGATCATTTCACAATAAAAGCGTGGATCGGTCAGCGCAGCACCGGGAACCCCCGGCTTCCGATGATGCATCGGCGTCTGTGCATTAAAGGTATGCGTTACATGATTGGCGCCCCAGTCACCGGCGGCATGAACGGTCGGAGCGTCCGCACTTGTATGCCCGACGGATATGACAATCCCGCGTCCGGTCAGTTCTCTGATCAGCGCTTCCGCACCGGGCTTTTCCGGTGCCATGGTCATAAGGCAGATGCCTTCATCGCTTCCCCCGGTCAGTGCATTGAATGCCTGGATGTCCGGATCCAGAAAGAACTCCTTGCGCTGGGCGCCTGCCTTGTCTGTCTGCAGGAAAGGCGCTTCCAGATGAGCCCCCAGGATTCTGGCACCGTTCTGGGAAGGCTCCCGCATGACACTGCGGATCCCTTCGATAGCATGACAGGTGTCCTCGACAGAGGCGGACATGGTGGTGGGACAGAAGGCAGCGACGCCCTCCTGAAACAGATCCTGACGCATCTGACGGACTGCATCCGCCCCCTGCATGGTGTCATGGCCGCGGAATGCGTGAATGTGCACATCCACAAAACCGGGAAGAATATAATCTCCCTGCACATCTGCAATGGTTTCATACAGCCCGGCTTCCAGATGGTGTCCGACTTCCCGGACCTGCCCGTTGTGCACCCGCACTTCTTCCCCTGTCACAAAGCGGTCATCCATAAAGAGAATCCCGTTTCGAATCAGCATACCATCGCCCCTTTTCAAAAACCCCTGCCGGAGCAGGGGTTTTCTTTCTCTTACTTGTCGTAGTTCACAATCGCAGAGAAATCAGCTGCCTTCAGGGAAGCGCCGCCGATCAGTCCGCCGTCAATCTCCGGCTGTGCCATAAGTCCCTTGACATTCCCGGGCTTCATGGATCCGCCGTACTGGATACGGATGGCATCGGCCACATTCTTGCCATAGCGGCGTTCGATCGCCTTGCGGATCACGCCGATGGTCTCATTGGCCTGTTCGTCCGTGGCAGTAAGGCCTGTGCCAATCGCCCAAACAGGCTCATAGGCAATCACGACATCCTTGACCTGCGCCTCAGTAAGACCGGTCAGGGCAATCAGTGTCTGATACTCCACCAGCGCATCGGTATAGCCCGCTTCACGCTCTTCCTTCTTTTCGCCAACACACAGGATGACCTTCAGTCCGGCCTTTACCGCAGCCAGAACACGCTGGTTCACCGTTGCATCGGTCTCGCCGAAATACTGACGGCGCTCGCTGTGGCCGATAATCACATACTCCACGCCAGACGCGAGCAGCATATCCGCGGACAGTTCGCCGGTATACGCACCGTTTGCCATGAAGTGCACATTCTGCGCACCCAGATGAATATTGGTACCCGCAATCTCTGCCTTCACGGCAGCAAAGTCGGTGGCGGGCACGCACACGACGACATCACAGGAAGCATCCTTAACCAGCGGCTTCAGTTCCGAAACCAGTGCGGCCGCTTCCTGCGGATTCTTGTTCATTTTCCAGTTGCCGGCAATAATGGCTTTGCGCATGGGAATCTCCTCCTTATTCTAAGCATGGCGTTCCTGTCATATAGGCAGGAACGCCACCGTTTATCTTACTTTTCGTCCAGGCAGGCAACACCGGGCAGGGTCTTGCCTTCGAGGAATTCAAGGGACGCACCGCCGCCGGTGGAGATATGGGTCATCTTGTCCGCATAGCCCATCTGTTCCACAGCCGCCGCAGAGTCGCCGCCGCCGATAATGGTCACAGCCTTGCTGTCCGCCATGGCCTGTGCCACAGCCAGCGTGCCCTTGGCCAGGATCGGATTCTCGAACACGCCCATCGGGCCGTTCCACACAACGGTCGCCGCATTCTTCACAGCATCCGCGTACAGTTTGCAGGTCTTGGGTCCGATATCGCAGCCTTCCATGTCGGCCGGGATCGCATCGCTGTCCACCACGAGGGTTTCGATTTCCGCATCAATGGGATCCGGGAACGCCTTTACGCATACGGTATCAATGGGCAGAAGGAGCTTGACGCCCTTTTCCTCTGCCTTGGCCATCATGTCGCGGCAGTAGTCGATCTTGCTTTCGTCCAGAAGAGACTTGCCGACTTCATAGCCCTTGGCCTTGAGGAAGGTAAAGGCCATGCCGCCGCCGATGATCAGGGTATCGACCTTCTCCAGAAGGTTATTGATGACATTGAGCTTGTCCTCAATCTTGGCACCGCCCAGGACAGCCACAAAGGGACGGTCCGCATTTTCCAGTGCCTTGCCCATGATGGACAGTTCTTTTCCAATCAGGTATCCGGCTACATTGGGAGAGGTGAAAGCCGTTACGCCCGCTGTGGAGCAGTGTGCGCGATGGCAGGAGCCGAACGCGTCATCCACATAGCAGTCGGCCAGGGAAGCAAGTTCCTTGGAGAATTCTTCCCCATTCTTGGTTTCTTCCTTGCGGAAACGGGTGTTCTGCAGAAGAACCACATCGCCGTCCTTCATGGCAGCGACAGCGGCCTTGGCGTTCTCGCCCACCACATTGTCGTCATCAGCAAAGACAACCTTCTTGCCCAGGAGCTCGGACAGACGCTCTGCCACGGGTGCCAGAGAGAACTTGGCTTCCGGACCATTCTTCGGCTTGCCCAGATGGCTGCACAGAATGACCTTGCCGCCGTCCTTGATCAGCTTTTCAATGGTCGGCAGTGCCGCCACAATGCGCTTGTCATTGGTGATCTTTCCATCCTTCATGGGGACGTTGAAGTCGCAGCGCACCAATACGCGCTTGCCTGCTACCTGAATGTCATCAATCGTTTTCTTGGCCATGGTAACACACTCTCCTTATCGTCTCATCAACTATGAACCTTGGAAGAATCGGTTCCCATCGGAACCATTCCAAGGAAATTTTATCATATTCATACACAACTCACAAGAATTCCGGCAAAAATTGTTATTTTTCTGTCATTCCGAAGAACCGTCGCTGCCGATGGTTCCCTGCCCGCGCAGAATTCATGTTTCCACAATCTCAATGCCTTCCATCGCGCGTTCGATCAGTGCATCCATATCCAGTGCGCTTTCGGCACGCTCCACCCGGTCCATCCGCGGCCGCGTCACCGGATGCCGCGGCGTAAACACGGTGCAGCAGTCCTCATAGGGCAGAGATGATGTCTCATAGGTCCCGATCTTCTCCGAGATCGCGATAATATCCGCCTTGTCAAACCCGATCAGCGGCCGGAACACCGGCAGGGAGACCACCGCATTGGTCGTCTGCAGTGCCTCCATGGTCTGGCTGGCCACCTGACCAATGGATTCGCCGGTAATCAGTGCCTGTGCACCTTCCCGGCGCGCGCACGCTTCGGCAATGCGCATCATAAACCGGCGCATGATCAGCGTGGTATGATCCTCCGGACATTTCTCATGGATCTGCATCTGAATCTCGGTAAATGGCACCACATAGACCCGGATCCCGCAGGCATACTCCGACAGAATTCGCGCCAGGTCCAGCACTTTTTCCTTGGCACGGTCCGAGGTATAGGGATAGGAATGGAAATGGACAGCGGAAATCCTGACCCCGCGCTTGGCGATCATATAGCCCGCCACCGGCGAGTCAATCCCGCCCGACAGAAGCAGCATGGCCTTTCCATTGGTCCCCACCGGCATGCCGCCCACGGCTGGAACAATCCGGACATAGAGATAGGCATGATCCCGGATCTCCACATTCAGCGTATGCATGGGCGTGTGCAGGTCCACTTTCAGCTGCGGACAGGCTCTGAGGATCGCCGCGCCGACCTCTGCGTTAATCTTCGGGGAGTCCAGCGGGTACTTCTTATCCGAGCGCCGGCTGTTCACCTTAAAGGTTCCCTGCAGTCCTTCCATCATATGAACGGCCTGGGCACAGACAGCGGAGAAGTCCGCTTTTTCCATTTCTACTGCGAATCCCACGCTGTGCACACCGAATACCTTGCATACCCGCTGGGCACAGCCTTCCAGATCATCGGCATCACTGACAAAGATCCGCCCGTCATTCATCCATACATCCGCATGGAAGTCCCGGACCGCATTCTTCACACGGTCCAGCAGCGCATGCAGAAAATAGGGCCGGTTCAGGCCCTTGAGAAAGATTTCACCATAGCGTACCAGTAACAATTCTCGCACGTTTGTTCCCGCCTTATCTGCGTGTGTATTGGGAAAGCAGCTGATAATGCGCTGCCATACGCTGTGCCGTCTCATCCATCATGTCGGATGAAAGGAACGGACACAGACTCATCCGAAGCGCACAGTCCGCTTCCTGGCTTGTCCGGCCCATGGCCAGAAGCACCGGGGATACCTTCTGCTTGTGACTCGCACAGGCCGAGCCTGCCGATACATAAATGCCGTCCCCTTCCAATGCAAAGAGCATGGTCTGGGAGCGCACCGGCGGAAGCGATAGGTTCAGTATGTGCGGTGCGCAGCGGGTATCATCCATTTCCGGACCGTTCAGCATGCTTTTCGGAATCCGCGCCCGGATGCCTTCATACAGCCGTTTTTTCAGTCCCATCATGGTCTCCGCCGCATCCTGCGGGTACGAGCGCACAGCTTCCCCCAGGGCCAGAATACCGCAAGTGTTTTCCGTACCCGATCGCATGCCGTTTTCCTGTCCGCCGCCCAGCATCTGCGGTGTCAGCTTCCGGTTCCGACGCCAGATGAGGGCACCGGTTCCCTTGAGCGCATGGATCTTGTGCCCGGAGAGCGCATAGGAGTCCGCCCTGAGCGCATGCAGAGAAAAAGGCACCCGCAGAAAGCCCTGCACGCCGTCCACATGAAAATGGGCCTCAGGACAGAGCCTGTCGCGCAGACGCGCAATCTCGGAAAGCGGCTGAATCGTGCCGGTTTCGTTGTTGACCTGCATGACCACGATCATTGCCACATCCCCGCGCATCTGCGTCTCCAGCCGGTCCAGGTCTACGGCACCTACTGCATCCGGAGCAATCGTTTCCACCGTATATCCCATGCGCTCGATCTCAGGGATACAGGAGAGGATCGCAGGATGCTCACTCTGAAAGATCAGTACCCGGCCACCGCCGCGCCTTGCGCGCAGCGCGCCTAACAGCGCCAGATTATCCGCTTCCGTGCCGCTGGAGGTAAACGTGCAGTTCTCCCCGTCTGCTCCGGCTGCTTTCAGAAGAAGACGGCGCACTTCCTCCATCTTCTTTTGCACCAGCATGGAGGGCCGGTAAAGAGCTGAGGGATTGTACCATTCCGTCTCCATACAGGCCGTAACGGCCTGTATGACCGGTTCCGTCGGCCGTGTCGTCGCAGAGTTGTCCAGATATATTTCTCTCATACCTCAGTCCTGCCATGCGCCAAAGGGCAGATAATGCTTGATGTCATCCACCATTTCCGCACTGGGTTCCATAACAATGATGCGCTTGTTCCCATCCTTCTGGAAGAAGAAATAGTACAGGTCCGCGCCGCGGTTGAGGAACCAGCGGCTCTGCTTGACACCCTGCATGGATACGTAGCGCTGGAAGGAAGAGGATGCCACCTTGCCGAAAGCGTCCACCGTCTTGACGTTCAGGGAGCCCAGGCTCTTGCGCTTATTGTTGTTGTATACCTGCGCAAAGTCCAGTGCGCCATTGGTAAACGTATACTCATACTCCGTGCGCAGACGCGGACGGAACAGGAACAGCAGCACGGCAATCCCGGCTTCCACAAGCCCGATGATCAGGCCGAACCAGTAGGGCTGTCCCATGGAAAAGGACTGCAGGAAAGCAGAAAGATTCAACAGTCCCAGAAATCCGAAGACCACAAGAATGGCAAAGGACAGATAGAATGCGATTTCTTCCGCCGCACGCCCTTTTTTAACCACTACTTCCTCGCGAAAATGATCCATGATAGATTCCCTCCCATATTATAGACTGCACAGTACGGCACATACCGTACCGACCAAAAACCCTCCGAACACCTCCAGAGGGGTATGCCCGACAATTTCCTTCATTTCCTCATTCGTAATCGGCCGGCCTTCAAAGATCGCGCTATGCAGGATCTGGTTGATCACCTGTCCCTGCCGTCCGGTCTCCCGGCGCACGCCGGCAGCGTCATACATGACAATGGCAGAAAGCACAAAGCATGCGGCAAACAGCGGCGTGTCAAACCCCAGATCAAAGCCCACCTTCAGGCTCAGGGCGACCACCATGGCCGAGTGTGACGAAGGCATGCCGCCCGCAGACCAGAAACGTGACCATTCCCACTTGCCGCCTACGGCCTTGGTAATGGGGATTTTCAGGAACTGCGCCGCGAACCAGGCCAGCAATGCGCACAGGAGAATACCGTTCTCCAGGATTCCCAGCATATCAGACGCATCCCCTTTTCCTATCGCACGCGATGCGTCAGATCCATCGCCAGCTCCTGCAAGAACGCCGCGCGTTCACCAAAGCATGCCAGCGCGTCGACGGCTTTGCGTGTTTCCTCCCGAATGTCCTCACGTGTACCTTCCACACCCCGGAGAGCCACCCATGTCTGCTTGCCCTCCAGCGCATCCATGCCTACCTGCTTGCCCAGGGATTCCGTATCCCCGATCACATCCAGAAGATCATCCATCTGCTGGAACGCAAGCCCCAGGTGCTGGCCATAGCATATGCCGGCTGCCACCGCTTCGTCCCCGCATCCGGCCAGGATCAGCCCGGCCTCCAGAGGCGCCGTCAGCAGGTCTGCCGTCTTATGCGTATGGATATAGGTGACCGCATCCCGGTCGATGGGTTTTCCTTCCATCTGCATGTCCATGACCTGACCGGACACCATACCGGCAATACCGGCTCTTCGCAGGATCGCTTCCGCCGCACGTGTTCCACGCAGATCGCTGCGGTGCATCGCATCCCTGAGCATCATGGCTCCCGCTTCCGTCAGAAGCCCGTCTCCCGCAAGGATCGCCATGGCCTCGCCGTAGACCACATGATTCGTGGGTCGATTGCGCCGAAGCGCATCATCGTCCATGGCAGGAAGATCGTCATGAATGCAGGAATAGGTGTGAATCATCTCCAGCGCCAGCGCGTAGGGCATGGCCTCCGCACAGGTGCCGCCGCCCATCTCGCAGGACGCCAGCAGCAGTATGGGCCGGATACGCTTGCCGCCGGAGAGCAGGGAGTATTCCATGGCCTCTACCAGCGATGCCGCTGCTGCCGGCTGTGTACGAAGACAGTCCTTCAGGGCGCTTTCGACCATCTCCTGATACGCTTTCACTGTCTGCAATGCTCCCCCTCCTCCTCATGTCTCCGAAGAAGGCACGTCCGGTGTTTCCACCAGTGTTCCGTCCCCGCGGTCACGAATCACGGTCAGCCGCTGCTGGGCCTGGCTCAGTTCCTTTTCCAGGGCATCCAGTTCCTTCATGCCACCCTCAAACAGCTGCATGGCTTCCTCCAGTCCCAGCTTTCCGCTCTCCAGGCTCTCCGCCATGGATTCGATCCGGTTGAGCCGCTCTTCAAAAGTCTGTTTGTCCGCACTCATGCCTTCATGCTCCTTTATGATGATTTCCGGACCTTCAGCGGCCCGTCGGCGAACTGCAGCTGCATTTCCTCCGGCGCCTGACTGCGACGCGTAATCACGCGTTTGCCATCCGTGACCATGACATAGCCGCGCTGCAGAATATGGCGGGGGGAACTCCCCTGCAGCCGCTCACGGTAGCGCTTCAGGCGCGCATCCTCCATGGACAGACGATGTTCTGTCAGGAGACACATGCGTGTGCGTGCAGCCTCCAGCTGCTTCAGCATGGCACTGACCCTGTCCAGCGGTACTGCGCCTGTCATACGCCACCGGAGACGAAGGACCCGCTGTGATGCGGCCTGCATATGACTGTCCACGGCCTGGTCCAGTCGACGCTGATCCTCGATCAGACGGTTCTGTCTCGCGTCCAGCATACCCTGCATGGCATGCAAAAGCCGCAGCCGTACCATCTCGCTCCGGCTCCTGCATTTCTGCAGGCTGACCAGCGGCGATCGTGCAGCCATGCGCGCACGTGTGCGCTGCAGGCGCTCCGAGAACGCCTTCAGCCGCATATCCCAGCCGCCCTCCATGCGATGCCGCAGAAGTGTCAGCTGATGCATCAGCGCATTCCGGTCCGGAACAACCAGTTCCGCAGCATTGCTCGGGGTCGACGCCCGAAGGTCAGCCACATCATCCGCAATGGTAAAGTCCGGTTCATGCCCGATCCCTGTGACCACAGGAATCCGGCTTTCATAGATTGCCCGCGCCACGCGCTCATCATTAAAGCACCACAGGTCCTCCATGGACCCGCCGCCGCGGGCAAGAATAATCACATCCACACGCGGAATCGCCTGGGCGATCTGCAGTCCCCGCACAATCCCGTCCGGTGCGTTCTGCCCCTGCACCGGGATTGGCACAAGACAGATCGGAATCATGGGATTGCGCGCGCAGGCCACCTTGCATACATCATGCCGGACCTCACCGGTATGGCTTGTCAGCAGTGCTATCTTTCTGGGAAAGCGCGGTATCGGTTTTTTGTGTGCCGGGTCAAACAGCCCTTCCGCCTGCAGCCGGGCGCGTGTTTCCTGGAACAGCATCCACAGCCGTCCGGTCCCGTCCGGCTCCATCTGCTGGGCCACAAAGGACAGCCGGCCGTTCTTCTCATAAAAGGAGAGATAGCCCCGGACGATCACCTGCGCGCCATCCTTGGGATAGCCGGAAGGCGCAAAGTTCCGCCGCGACGCGATGGCAAAGGTCGCCCACATGGCGCAGGACAGTACATTGCCTTCCTCATCCTTGAGATCAAAATACCAGTGCCCGGCACGTCCTCCGGTCTTGAACCCCGAGACCTGTCCGGTCACGCAAAGCCCCTGGAACATTTCCCCTGCCAGCACCTGCTTGATCCGCTGCTGCAGCTGCGCAATGGTCAGCGGCCTTTCCTCGCTCACAGGCACGCTTCCACCTCCCGGTATTTCTGCAGCCCAATCTGTGCAATCCCCACAGCATTGTCCCCGGAATACTCCGGCTTTCCAAAGGAAAGCTGCATGTCCGGAAGGCTTTTGCGCACGCGAAGGGTAAGCAGTTCGCGGAAAAGCGCCGAAGAAGCGACACCGCCCGCAAGCAGCGCCTGTGTAAATCCGGTCTCCTGCATGCCACCGCGCAAAAGCCGAAGTACTGTGCGCGCCAGAAAATCATAGACTTCCCGCGCCAGGTCTTCCCGGGAGAGCGTTTCTTCCCGGATCCACTGCATGACCCGCGTCTCCGCACCGGAAAGATGGCAGTAAAGATCCCCTTGCTCCATGGATACCGGAAGCCGCGCTTCACTCTGTCCCTTGCGCGCCAGTGTTTCCAGGTGCGGGCCGGAAGGAAACGGGAGTCCCAGTGCCACACCCGTGCGGTCCACCAGTTGTCCCGCATGCAGGTCCAGCGTACCCCCGATCAGGGAAAGGCAGTCTTTTTCCACGCGCAGCATTTCCATGGTCCCGCCGGAAAGATGAAGCGCCAGAAAGCGCGCCGCATGCTCCGTCTGCGTGCCAAGGCGCGCCGCCGCGATATGCCCCTGCTGATGGGATGACGTAAAATAAGGGATTCCCAGCGCGGAACTGAGAATCCGTGCCTGGGCATCCCCTACCTGAAATACGGGCATATACGATTGATCGTCGTCTCGCGGTTTCGAAGAGGCACACACACAGGCAATATCCACAGCCCCCAGGGCTTCATGCATCCGGGCAAACATGTCCGGCAACTGTCTCACATGCGTAAATACGGCCTCAGACTGCCGCAGTCCGCGCTGTCCGGGGGCGACCGGCAGAAGCTTGCGGAAGCTTCCCAGCACCTGTCCGTCAAGATCTACCGCTGCCAGAGACGTGGTATAGCAGCTGGTATCGATTCCCAAAACCACTTTCTTATTCTGCATGAGCCGCTTCCTGATCGCGCCAGATCGCGCCGAGCACACCGTTGATAAACCGGGTGCTCTCGGGTTCCGAGAAGGTCCGGGCCATCTCCAGTGCCTCATCAATGACAACCGACACCGGGATCTCCGGGTCCTTTTCATACAGCATTTCCCAGACCGCCACACGCAGTATGGTCAGGTCCACCCGCGGCATACGCTCGGTGGACCAGCGGTGACTGTGGGCATTGATACGGTCGTCGATCTCGTCAAGCCGTTCCAGAACGCCTTCCATCATGCGCAGGATAAAAGCGCGGTCCCCCACACCGGGGTCCCCCTCCGAAACAGTGGGCTTTGCCTCGTCCCGGAACTCATTGTAGATCATCTGCAGACTGTCCTCATCGCCTTCGCCTCCCGAGAGACGTTCAAAAATCAGCTGCATCGCGGCACATCTCGCATCCGATCTTGCCATGTTATTTCTCCGTTTTCTTGTGTTCTCTGTCAGTTTTCGCCCGGTTCCGAATCCTCCGCAGGCACTTCTTCATCCGTCAGCGGCATGTCCGTTTCCTGCGGCAGATCAAGCGTCATCTCGTCCTGGGTTTCCGGGACCTCCGGCTCCGCTGTCTCCTCAGCGGCCGGCACCTCATCTGTCTCTGCAGGCGCTTCGGCGGCCGCCTCCGGCTTTTCTCCTGCCATTTCTGAAGGCAGGGGCATGGTGCCCAGGGTATCGTCCACCAGTACGTTCACATTTTTCACGGTCACGCCAGAGCAGACCGCCAGGTACTGCTTGATTTCCTCCTGCAGCACACTGACGGCTTCCGGAATATCCATGCCGATGGGCATGGTCCCGTGAAGCTGTACATTCAGCCCGTCCTTTTCCATAAACAGCGCAATGGAGGAGACATTGATCTCGCTGTGCGCGCTCAGGCTTTTCTTCACCAGGTTTTCCAGGGCTTCCACGGAAATCCGCAGCTGTCCGCCGCCGCTTCTGACGCTCACATATCCCCGCGCGTTCCCCCTGTAGAGGATCACAAGGATCAGGTTCACCAGAAGCACCAGAAGAATCAGCGCGCCAATGACCGCTGCCACGGTGGAAAGCACGCTCTGCCGGGTCAGAATGTCATGCACGGCCGGCAGTATGGATGTGGTATAGCTCATTTCCAGGAAGAGGCATACCATGCCTCCCAGAAGCAGCAGCGCCGTCAGTGCCAGAAGAATTCTATGCACCAGGGGAAGTTTCATGGTGTTCCACCTCTTTCCTCACTCAGGCTTCCTCGGAAGTCTCCTCAGTCGCTTCCGTCTCCGCAGCCGCGCTTGTCAGCTTTTCCTCGTCATTTTCTGCGATCACGGCATTCTTCGCGCCGTCTGCCAGTGCGGAGTTTTCCTTTTCAAAGCTGACGCCCTGCACATGCACGTCCACACGCACCACATGCAGTCCGGTCATGCTCTCAATCGCCTTGCGCACATTTTCCTGCACTTCCTGAGCTACCTTCTGAATAGGCCGGTCATACTCCACGATCACGTACAGATCAATGGAGACCTCTTCCGTGCTCAGTTCGACCCGGATGCCCTTGTTGCTGTTGCTCTTGCGGGTGAGGAGACCGCCGGATGCGCTGCTCATGCCTGCAATCCCTTCGACCTCGTTCACCGCCGCGCTGGTGATGATATTGATCACTTCCGGAGCATATGTAATCGTACTGCTCTGTTCCACTTCCGTATCCGTGTTCACAGGCAGGATATCTTTCTTGCTTGCCAAAGTTTCTGCACCTCCTGTAGGATCATTCCCTGGCCGGGCGCAGACGCGCCCAGTCCAAGTATAACAGATCCCAATGTGTCTGACAACCGCACCTTACTCGGCCTTTTCCTCGTCCTTCACAATGGCAATATGGAGTTCTTCCAGCTGTCTGGGATCGACGGCACTGGGCGCGCCCATCATCAGGTCCTGGGCATTCTTGTTCATCGGGAACGGAATGACCTCGCGGATCGTATCCACACCGGCCAGCAGCATCACCATACGGTCCACGCCGGGGGCAATGCCCGCATGCGGCGGCGCGCCGTAGCAGAAGGCATTGTACATGGCGGGGAACTTCGCCTTGACGTCCTCCTCGCCCAGACGCACCAGCTGGAAGGCCTCGATCATGATCTCGGGATCATGATTGCGCACCGCGCCGGAGGAAAGCTCCACGCCATTGCACACCAGATCATACTGGAAGGCGGTAATGGACAGCGGATCCACTTCCCCGCAGGCCGCCTTCCTGAGGATCTCCAGACCGCCGTTGGGCATGGAGAATGGATTGTGACAGAATTCGAGCTCGCCGGACTCCTCACCGATCTCGTACATGGGGAAGTCCACGATCCAGCAGAAGGCATACTGCTCCGCGTCCATATGCTGCGGGCAGAGCACGCCCAGCTGCTTGATAAGAACACCGGCCGTCTTCTGCGCAGCGCTCTTCTTGCCGGCGGAAAGGCCCACAAAGGTATTCGGCTTCAGGTCCAGTGCCTGAATGACCGCTTCCTTCTTCTCCTGCAGGAACTTGGCAATGCCGCCTACCAGCTCGCCCTTGTCGTCCATCCGGAACCAGTAAGGCTTGCTGCCGGATACGACTTCCACGTCCGCGCAGAGCTTGTCGATCTGCTTGCGGGTGCACGTCATGTCCGTGACCGGCACAGCCTTGACCACACTGCCCTCGAACGGTCCGAAACCGATGCCCTGCATCAGTTCGGTCACGTCCTGCACCTTCAGGTCAATGCGCAGGTCCGGCTTATCCGTTCCGTAGGTCTCCATGGCCTCGGTATAGGGAATGCGCACAAACGGCGCGCCAGAGGCACGGGAGTATGTACCGTAGCGGGAGAACACCGGTGGAAGCACGTCTTCCAGTACTGCGAACACATCCTCCTGCGAGGCAAACGCCATTTCCATGTCCAGCTGATAGAACTCACCCGGACTGCGGTCACCGCGGGCGTCCTCGTCGCGGAAGCAGGGTGCGATCTGGAAATAGCGGTCAAACCCGGAAGCCATAAGCAGCTGCTTGAACTGCTGCGGCGCCTGGGGCAGCGCATAGAACTCGCCCGGATGCTTGCGCGCCGGAACCAGATAGTCGCGGGCGCCTTCCGGAGAGGATGCCGTCAGGATCGGGGTCGTGATCTCCATGAACCCATGGTCAATCATGGCCGAGCGCAGCGCGGCCACGACCTGAGAGCGCATGATGATCTGCTTTTTCACCTGCGGATTGCGCAGATCCAGATACCGGTACTTGAGCCGGATAGCCTCATCCGCTTCCGTCGAGCGGTTGATCTGGAAAGGCAGCGCATTATAGCGGCAGCGTCCCAGCACTTCAATGGACTGGGGCACCACCTCAATATCCCCGGTGGGAATATTCGGGTTCTTGTTGGCGCGCTCGCGTACAACGCCGGTAACCGAGATGGTGGATTCCTTGTTCAGCCCGTCAATGGCGTGCATCATGTCCTCGGTCTCAATGACTACCTGGGTGACGCCGTAGAAATCACGCAGGATCAGGAACGCCAGATTGGTGCCTACCTCGCGGACATTCTCCATGAAACCGGACAGCTGTACGGTCTTCCCGGCATCGCTCAGCCGGAGTTCCCCGCAGGTATGGGTGCGATGTTGCATAATCGATGATCCCCTCTCATTTATTCCGTTATGGTGTTCAGGTATGCCCGGATCCTCTCCGGGCAGTCCTTCCATGCTACCGTCTCTTCCTGGCCCTCCGCCATGAACTTCAGCCGGGCCGAGGACGCAGCCGCTTCATCATCCCCGATGGTGGCGCAGATCGCCGCGTGCTGCTTATTGGCAAACTTGAACTGTGCCTTCAGGCTGCGGGCGCAGTGATCCATGTCCGCGCGGATCCCCGCCTCGCGGAGCGCCTGTACCAGACGGAAGGCATGCAGACGGTTTTCGCCCATATAGGTGACAAACACATCGTACAGCCGCGGCTGCGGAAGCTCAATGCCCTCCTGCTGCAGAAGCATCAGCACGCGCTCAACGCCCATGCCGAAGCCCACCGCCGGGATGTCCGGTCCGCCCAGTTCCTGCACCAGGTGATCGTACCGTCCTCCGCCGCAGACCGTCAGGTTTCCGTCCTTGGTATGCGTAATCAGCTCAAACACGGTCCGGGTGTAATAGTCCAGACCGCGGACAATCTTCGGATTCACCGCAAAGGGAACATCCATCGCACTCAGGCACGCCTTGAGTTCCTCAAAATGTGCCCTGCAGCCGTCATCCAGCCAGTCCAGGAGCTGCGGCGCATCCTTTACCACTTCCTGGCAGTGCGGATTCTTGCAGTCCAGCACACGCAGCGGATTGCGGTCCATGCGGCTTCTGCAGTCCGCGCACAGCTCGCTCTCATGCGCATGCAGGAAATCCTTCAGCGCCGCATTGTACCGCGGCCGGCACTCCGGGCAGCCGATGGAATTGATGTTCACGGACAGGTTGCGGATTCCCAGAGAGGAAAGCAGGCGATAGGCCAGAAGAATCAGTTCTGCATCCGCCGTGGCTTCTCTGGCGCCAAAGCACTCCAGTCCGAACTGGTGGTGCTCCCGAAGGCGTCCTGCCTGCGGCGCCTCATACCGGAATACCGGAGCCGACAGATAATACATCTTCGCCGGCAGCGGGTCCGCGTACAGGTTGCTCTCCAGGAACAGACGCACCGCGCCGGCTGTGCCTTCCGGCTTCAGGGTAATGGAGCGGTCGCCCTTGTCCTTGAAGGTATACATTTCCTTCTGCACGATATCCGTGGTATCCCCCACGCCGCGCAGAAACAGCTCCGTGTGCTCGAATACGGGCGTACGGATCTCCCGATACCCGGCTTCGGCGGCCGCCTGGCGCATTCTGCTCTCCAGATACTGCCAGCGGTAACTCTCCTGCGGCAGTACATCCTTGGTTCCTCTTGGTGCCTGTGTAAGCATCTTGCCCTCCTGTAAAATGAAAAAATCCATGCAGTTTCCACTGCATGGGGCGAATAATCGCTGTGCCACCCTTGCTTTACAGAGCCTGGGCTCTGCCTTTCGCCCCTGTCACGCGAGGACGCGTCCGGATTTCTCCGGAATGCTCCGGGATGTCCCCGTCTGTCCGCTGCCGGAAGCTTTCAGCCACGACTTCCTCTCTTTCAGGCATAAGGCGCAGACGCTGTTCCCCTCATTGCACGGGCATTCTATCAGCTTTTCCCTGGCCTGTCAAACAGGAATTCCATGCCCGCAGCGCATCCTGTTCCGTCAGTCCCGGAATTGTCCTTCAGATTCCTGACGGAGATATCCAGGCCGCGCAGCGTACGGTCATCAAACCGGTACCGGTCCATATCCGTCTGCATTCCCACGGAGGCGCAGATTATGCCGCCTTCATCCACAGACACAGCCTTTCCCAGTGAAAAGAGTTCTCTTCCCTGATACGCCTGCAGATGGGAAAGATCGCTCCGCTCCTCCTCTGCCTTCCGTTCAGGGGCTGTCCTGATCCCGTCAATCCTGGCCTAGAGGCTGTCTGCCGCCTGTTCCCGGGACTGTCCGGTTTCCCTGAATGCACGCTCTTCTGTATACGCCTTTCTATTGACAGACGCTCGGGAATACAGGAAACCGCGGCTATGCGCCCTCTGGCGCAGGGCAGACAAAAAGGCAGCCCTACCGGGAAAAAGGCCCGGAATAGCTGCCTTTCTGGCTCTGTATGCTTCCTGCCGCCTAGAAAATGGATTCCTTCCCGCTGCGCGGCGACGCGGGACCGTACATCAGCCGATACTGGGACGGTGTACAGTTCTGGATTTTCCGGAAGGTCCGGTTGAAACTGGCAATGCTTCCAAAGCCGGTCTTCATGGCAATGTCCTGTATGGACAGCGTGGTATGCGAGAGCAGGTTTGTTGCTTCACTGATCCGCTTCTGGTTCAGGTATTCCAGAAAGCCCATGTCAAAGAACAGCTTGAAATTGCGGGAAAAGTAAGAGGGAGAAAAGCCCGCAAATTCCGCCACGCTTTCCAGGGAGAGGGGCTCCGCATAATGCTGGTTCATATACGTAAGCGCGCTGTTCATGATCTCAGAGTCAATGGGCAGTGTCGGATGTGTCTCCCGGCTGTCCGCCCGGTAGCGTTCAAAGCGTCCCAGTACCACATACATCTGCAGAAGATACGCATAGCACTGGGAGTTCCACAAAAGGTCCTTCCGGTTATAGGCTTCCACGACCCGGCTCAGCAGTTCCTGCACCTGGTCATGGCCTTCCGACTGCTGTGTGAGATAGATAGGCCGCACCATAAACCCGTCCATCACATGCAGGTCCAGGAACTGCGACAGAGGCACCGGTTCAAAGAGGATCAGGTGCCGCTGAATGTCCGGCGGCTCCTCCAGGGAGTGGATGCACTCCGCAGGAAGGATCAGGATTTCACCCGCCTTGACATGGTAGACCCGGTCCTGCAGAGTATAGGTGGCAACCCCCTTGTAGGGGCAGATGATCTCCACCGCCGAATGCAGGTGTGTATCAAAGGCGGACGGAATCTCCGAATACCAGATGCGGATACTGGCATGCTCAATGTACGTGATATACTCCCGGTTTCCCTGCAGGATCCGGAACCCGTCCTGAAACCGGGACTGGGTACTTCCGCTTCTCAGCTCCGCCATCTTCCGCTGCCTCCTGTTCTCGTTATGTGTATCGTCCGGATTAACCCTTTACGCTTCCCAGTGCCATGCCCGTCACAAAGTACTTCTGCAGGAACGGATAGACCACCAGAATCGGCACGGTGGAAATTACCGTAATCGCGCAGCGAATGGTGATCGGCGTGGTCTGCGTGGTGGACTTCATGGCATCCGCCGTGGTCTTGGCGGCATTCGCACTGGCCTGTGTGGTCGCCAGTTTCATTTTCAGCAGGTACTGCAGCGTATGCAGGTTCTTCTGTCCGCCGCAGTACAGGTGTGTATCAAACCAAGAGTTCCAGCTGCCGACGGCCACAAACAGGGCCACCGTTGCCAGAACGGGTGTGCACAGAGGAAAAATGATCTGCCAGTATACCCGAAAATCCCCGGCACCGTCAATACGCGCAGACTCCACCAGTGCATCCGGAAGTCCCGTGATATAGGTGCGGATGACGATCATGTTAAAGCAGGAGAACATCGTGGGAATGATATAGACCCAGTAGCTCTTGCTCAGTCCCAGGGTGCGGGAGATCAGAAGGTAGTTCGGGATCAGACCGGCATTGACATACATAGTCAGCACCATGACGGTGGTAATGAACCGCCGGAGCACATATTCCTTGCGGGAGAGTGTAAAGGCAAGCATGCCTGTCCAGAAGAGGTTCAGGAGCGTGGTAATGATGGTCTTGGATACAGAGATCCATGCCGCCTGATATACAGCGGTATCCGTAAGAATGGACTCATAGCTCTTGACGCTGAATACGCGGGGCAGAAGCCCGATATTCCCGCGCAGCGCGTCCGTTCCATCATTGAAGGAATAGGCCACCGTATTGATGACCGGATAAAGGGTAATGAACATAAGCAGCACCAGGATGACCGTATTGACAATGGGAAATACCACATCCTGCCGTCTGCCGGTTCGCACTTTCTTTCCTGCCGTTGTCATAGCTGTTCTCCTTCCATCAGATCAGTGTGTCCTCGTCCAGGCGCTTGGCCACGGAATTGGCTGCCACAAGCAGAATAATGGCCACAATGCTCTTGAACATGCCGGCAGCGGTAGCGACGCCGTACTGCTGCTTGGAAATGCCATACTGGAGAACGAACACATCAATGGTCTGGGACCAGTCCATGACGACAGCGGAGCCCAGAAGGTACTGGATCTCAAACCCGGCCTCCATGAGATGTCCGATGTTCATGATCAGAAGGATCACAAATGTGGACTTGATCCCGGGCAGCGTGACATGCATGATCCGGTTAAAACGCCCGGCTCCGTCAATCACCGCAGCCTCGTACAGACTGGGATCAATGGCTGTCATGGCGGAAATGTAGATGATGGTATTCCATCCCACTTCCTTCCATACATTGATGACACCGACCAGCCACCAGAAATACCGGCCTTCTCCCAGGAAGAACACAGGCTCCTTCACAAGCCCCAGGGACAGAAGCAGCTGGTTCACGGCGCCAGAGCTGGAGAATATATTCTGCGCCATGCCGACAACAATGACCATGCTCAGAAAGTGCGGCAGATAGGTCACGGTCTGGACGGTACGCTTGAATCCCCGGACACGCACCTCATTGAGAAGAACCGCCAGAAGAATCGAGGACACCGTACCAAAGACCAGGTTAATGACGCTCATGGCCAGGGTATTCCGGATACTGTTGATAAAGTCCGCGCGTCCGAACAGCCACTGAAAATTCTTCAGTCCCACCCAGGCGCTCCCTGAAACGCCCAGCTTGGGTTTATAGTCCTGGAAGGCCGTGATCCAGCCCCACATGGGCACATAGTTAAACAGAATCACATAGGCCAGCATGGGAATGGACATGAGCATCAGCTGCCACTGTCCTCCGAGGATCCGGAAAAAGTGTCCGATACCGCCTTTTTTGGCACCGGTTTTTGCTCTGTTCACTGTCATACGGTACGCCCCTCTCCAAAGACGAGAGGGAGGGATGCACTCCCTCCCTCTTACAATGATTCAAATGGATTACTCACCCAGTACCTTGGCTGCTTCCGCCAGAATCGCCTGCTGCATGTAATCACCGAACGCGGTAGCAGAGGGCGTGATTTCTTCCACGAAGGCATCCCACAGCGCGTCAAACTGGTCAGGCTCGCACATGATCAGTTCCGGCAGGCGCTTGTCCTGAATGTTCAGGAAGTCCTGATGATCCACTTCCACGGGGGTATAGTCGATCTGCCAGGCTTCGCCATAGGGCGCCAGCTCGATCGGCGGATTCACAAAGTCAGCAAACTTGGAATAGCCGTAGGCGGACAGGAATTCCTTGTCATACTCGTTCATGAGACCCAGAACGATTTCCGGCTGGTTGTCGGGTTCCCAGGCATTGCCGGCAAACTCGCCATCCAGGATCCAGCCCTGACGCTTGGGAGAACCATCCCAGATCGAGAAGGCACGGTTCGCGCGGCGCCATGCATTGTCGCTGCGAATGGCATACTGTTCTTCGGTCATCAGGAGACGGCCGTCTTCCACATAATAGTCTTCGCCTTCAATGCCCCAGTTGTTGATGATGGCCCAGCGCTCGGACAGCATTTCTTCCCACATGGCCACAATGCGTTCCGGATACTGGCAGCTCACGGAGATACCAAAGCCGCGGCGGACATTCGGCAGAGAACCGTTCAAATAGTGTTCTTCGATTTCCTTGCCGTCCACATACTCAGGATCATACACAAGGCCCAGCGCCACATAGGTATTCTTGTCCATACCGGCGGTCTTCAGGGCGTTGGTGGCATTGCCGAAGTCCCAGGCCTGGTCAAACATGCCCAGTACGGTGCCGCTGGAGAGCGCTGCGATATACTGGTCATAGTTCATGACAAAGGTATCCTTGCTGATCAGGCCCTTGTGGAATTCCTCATTCAGCTTCTTGTAATATGCCTTGGCATAGGGCTTGTCAATGAATGTCTCGGTGTGGAAGTCGTTGGTGGAAACGTCGACCAGCACTTCACCGTCGTTCGGGCGGCCCATGAGGTGCTGCACGGGGTTAATCAGGCAGAAGTGACGCCAGTCTTCGCAGAGAATGTCAAACCCGGTATAGGGGGTGCCGTTCTCATCGGTAGGATTGGCTTCGATGAACTTCTCGATCAGATCGAAGTATTCATTCAATGTCTTGATCTGGGGATAGCCAGCCCAGGCCAGAACCTGCTTCTGCACGAAGAAGGCGGGACCATTGACGGAATTCACGATCTGCGGACCGTCGACCAGGCCATAGTTGGGGATGATGTAGAGCACATCATTGCCCTCTTCGTCCTTTTCGATCAGACGGGCCTTCTGGGGCTCAATGTGCGCCCAGATGTTCGGGGTCTTTTCCGGGCTGATGTAGTCCAGAAGATTGATCAGCGCGCCGCCCTGGATAATCAGGTCAGCACTGTTGCTGCCGTTGAACAGATCCGGATAGTCTTCGTTGGCCAGCATAAGGCCCAGCTTCTCATCCAGATCGCCGGCCAGGAATTCAAATTCGAACTTGATGCCGAACTCTTCCTCGATCAGCTTGTAAATCTTGTTGTCCTCCGTCGGCTGGTCACCAGGCTCACCGATGAACACGGTCAGCGTAATGGGTTCCTGGGCGCCTTCGGCCAGTGCTGCAGGCAGCAGCGAAATCAGGAGCGAAAGCGTCATGAGAATAGCCAGCAGTTTCTTCATGGTTGAATCCTCCTTGTGCAATTCAGGCATAAGAACCTGTTCTTTATGGTTCTCATTTTATCGTTTTTGCGCAGCATCGCAATATGTTTTCTGCGCAATTATTGCGATTTTCTTTGCATTCTTTGCTTTAAAACGCAAAATATGGTTTGTCGATTCAGGAAAGATTTCAACCATATTGTTTTTTCTTCGTTCTGGTTGGGGTATGAAGCCCCGCATTGTCCGTCGGGATACGTCCCAAATCTGCGCAAGGAAGCACAACGGCAGAGGATGTGTATACTGGCATCCGCCACTCCCTTCCTGATGAGAACTGACAGCCTACCGCTCCCTGATCCTCGCCGCTGCCCGAATCAGGACAAATGCAGCCGTCCCGTTGCTTCCGAAGGGGCATCGTATCTGCACGATCTTCTGTTCACCGCAAAGTGTCCCCTCACCCGACATATCCGCTCTTCACAGTCATTCTCATCCCATTCCGAATGTGTCGCCTGCCGCCTCCCGTGTCTCTTTTTTCCTTGGATACTTTTCTCTCCCGGGAGCCATGCATTCCGGTCATAAAGGAAAGGAGAATACGACTTCTTTCCGCGCCTCGCCTCTTCTGCACACGCCGCATGCCATGAACGGTTTCGTATCCTGTTTGTACTTTTTTCTGCTTCATAATCGAAAAAACTGAAATTTCCTGTTGTACAAAACGCGTACAACTTGTATCATACAACTTGCACTGTCTGGAGATTGTGCATACAGCGCAGCAATGCAAAGAAAGAAGCGTGAATAAACCCATGTGTGGGATTGCAGGATTTACAGGCCGACATCTGGCCGCCCCCATTCTACTCGACAGTCTTTCCAAGCTGGAATACCGCGGTTATGATTCCGCAGGGCTTGCCGTACGCGACGGCGATCACGGCACTGAGATTGTCAAAGCCACCGGAAAGCTCCGCAACCTCTCCGAAAAAACCGATCAGGGACGTGCCCTTCCCGGCACATGCGGCATCGGTCATACACGCTGGGCAACCCATGGAGAGCCCAGTCAGCAGAACGCGCATCCGCACGTGAGCAGCAATCGCGGAGAACCCGCCAGCGATGCCAATGTGATCGGTGTACATAACGGGATAATTGAGAACTATCAGGAACTGCATGAAAAGCTGCTCCGTCACGAATATACGTTCTACTCAGAGACAGACACCGAAGTCGCCATTAAAATGGTGGACTACTATGCAAACAAGTATAAGCTGGGGCCGATTGATGCGCTTTCCCGTACCATGGTCCGCATACGCGGCAGCTATGCGCTTGCAGTAATGTTCAAGGACTATCCGAATGAAATCTATGTAGCCCGCAAGGATTCTCCCCTGATCATCGGCATCAGCGACGGAGAGTCCTATCTTGCCTCCGATGTACCGGCCATCATGAAATATACCCGTTCCGTGTACTATATCGGCAATCTGGAAATGGCAAGGATCCGTCCCGGTGAAGTCACCTTCTTCAACCTGGACGGCGAAGAAATCCCCAAGGAACTGACAGAGATCACGTGGGATGTGGAATCCGCGGAAAAAGGCGGTTTTGAACACTTCATGATGAAGGAGATTCATGAGCAGCCGCATGCCATCCGCGATACCCTGCACTCTTTCCTGGCACCGGAAAGCGCGGGCGAACCAGCACTGGATCTTTCCGGAAAAGGCATCACCGACGAAATGCTGGCCTCTTATTCCGGCATCTGTGTCGTCGCATGCGGTTCCGCCTGGCACGTCGGTATGAATGCGCAGTATGTGATAGAAGCGCTCGCCCATGTTCCGGTGCGCGTCGAGCTCGCCTCTGAGTTCCGGTACCGTCATATGGTCCTTCCCGAGGACACACTGGTCATCGTCATCTCCCAGAGCGGAGAAACCGCGGACAGTCTGGCCGCGCTGCGCAAAGCCAAGGAAATGGGGCTTCCCACATTGGGCATTGTGAACGTTGTCGGTTCATCCATTGCCCGCGAATCCGATCATGTGCTGTTTACGCTGGCCGGTCCCGAAATTGCAGTTGCTACGACAAAAGCCTTCTCCGCGCAGCTTATGACCGTCTACTGCCTGGCCCTGCAGCTGGCCAAGGTGCGGGAGACCATTGACCTGGACACCTATCACCATCTGCTGCAGGAACTTCTCTCCATTCCCGACAAGGTAGTCCGTATTCTGGAAGACAAGGAACGCCTGCAATGGTTTGCCTCCAAATATGCCAATGCCAAGGATGTTTTCTTCCTTGGGCGCGGCTGTGACTATGCCATCAGCCTGGAAGGCAGCCTGAAAATGAAGGAAATCAGCTATATCCACTCCGAGGCGTACGCCGCCGGTGAGATGAAGCACGGAACCATCAGCCTTATTGAGCAGGGTACCCTGGTTATCGGCGTGCTCACGCAGTCGGAGCTGTATGAAAAGACGCTGAGCAATATGGTGGAGTGCAAAGCGCGCGGTGCCTATCTGATGGGACTTACCAGCTTCGGACACTACAGTGTGGAAGACACAGCCAACTTTACCGTTTATATTCCTAAGGTGGATGATCGGTTCATGGGTATACTGGCCGTCGTTCCTCTGCAGCTGTTAGGGTATTACATGAGTGTCGCCAAAGGTCTGGATGTCGATAAGCCAAGAAACCTGGCCAAGTCCGTTACCGTAGAATAAGCACAGACCATCTTTTGATGCATCCGGATTGTGGATCGTGATCCAGGCGATACTGCATGTATGTGCGCAGGCACATTCAATAATCTGTACTCATCTTTCTATTCTTTTCAAAGCAGGGCAATTCCGTTATCTGACGCCCTGTTTTTTTCTATGCCAGCAGTTCTCTGCGCGTGCCATCTGGAAACAATCGGCTCATATCTGATACAGAAGAGAATAGATCCATGATGGGAAAGGTTACGGGCCATTTTTTGCCTCAAAGCCATTCCACAGGCATCTATGGGCACAGCCTCTCTGACAGGCTTCTCCCGTGTTTCCAGACCGAGAAGGAGCCAAGCAACAGCTACAGATGTTACTGTGTATTCTGTGTAAGCAGTTCCCTATTGCATCTCAATTCTTTCCGATCCAGTTCAGCCTATCGTTCATGGACATTGAATCGTCTTTTCGTATGGCGGCAGGCAGATCTTTGCCAATTTTGACAGAACCATGCTACACTTCCTCATGTCTGATTGTGACATACTTGTACCCATGTTTCATGGAGCACTGTTCCCAAACGTGTCTGTAGCCATACAGTGTGTCAAACATCTGCTTCAGACAGGAGGAAATATGACCCAATATCAGCAGCAATGGGCAGATTCAAGGGATCAACTGGCAGAAGCACTGCACAGGGCTGGATATCCCGTTGTGCTTGCCAACGTTATGGCCAAGCAGCTGGGCAGCCCCAGAGCCATTGATCGCATGACAAACTATGTACAGCATGGATACGCAAAGAATATGGAGATGCTGGTGGACGAAATGCTGGCTATTTCTGCCGACACAGATGCGTGGCGCAAAAAGAAGGAAAGTCAGGAAGCACAGATGAAGTATAATACCTATCTGTTCTACCGCAGGAATGGCGCCTTTGATGAAGAGGAAGAGGGGGATGAATAACCCGCTTTTGCAGATTCGATGCTGACCAGAATCCTTTCTCATAATTGCACTGTCTGTCGGGAATCTTGCAACATATGCTCTCTGTGCAAGGACAGTTCGCGATACACCTTCTGTAAATCACATGACAGAGTTTGCCATACCAAAAATCAATCATCTCAAACGAGGGCATATTGGGCGGATCATTGGTTGGTTATGACAAGCAAAGAAAATGAACGTAAACCAGTGCCAGGAACGTCGCAGCATGAGGCAAACGGGCATAGGAAAAATCGGAACCTTCCGATTTTCTTTATTATCCGAACATTTGAAAAATTCGAACCTTAAACGAACATTCCCCTATGCAGGAAGAATTGTATCTTGAAAGGTTCGGATTTTATTTGGGGTGTGTTATGCTTCGTTAAAAAAACGAAGGAGGATCATCAAATATGGCTAATGAAGCAAGACACATTCAACAACAATGCGTTATCTGGACATCAGCACGGATGATCAGATAAGAGCAATGGCAACATTAGAAGACGAAAATGATTCCAAAGTAAGCGCCAAATGGAAAAACAATAACGGCAGTCTGAAGTCTTTGGTTGCCAGACAATAATAATTAATCCGAACCTTTTTCTGGAGAAATAGATAGTACTACTGTACTCCAAATGAAAAGGTTCGGATTTTTCAAAGGTTCGGATAATAGAAAAAGC
>CACWXY010000052.1 GCA_902764915.1 uncultured Eubacteriales bacterium
TCCGCCAAGATGCATTCTAATTATGAGCGAGATTCCTTTTTTGTCCAGCCCTACAATGTACTCTCTACTGTATCACCCCACAAACTTTTGCATTGATCCCGTTTTTTTAACAAAGATGACTGCTTTTGTCTGATTACAGCTTACGCAGATAGCGGCACTGTCTCTGTGTCAGTATCAGCTCAGAGGCTGCCAGAAGCTTCATCAGCTGTTCCGGCCGACTGGCACCAACCAGAGGAAATGTTGGAAACGGCTGACTGGTAAGGAAAGCCAGCGAAAGGACTTCCACAGGCTTTTTCAGTGACGCCTGCATTTTCTTCAGGCGCTCATATATAGCCAGGTTTTCCGGGCACAGGTATTCCTGCATTAAACCTTGCGGAAGATCGTAGATTCCGTCCCTTTCAAGCTTCAGGAAAAAACCGCGGGCCTGAGAGGAGAAACAGCAGCACGTCATCCCTGTCCTCTCATGCATTTGGTACATGGTCTGGTCCATAGTAATCAGTGTCGGATCCTGGAAGGCACGCTGCCTGGCAAGACTGAACTGCACCTGATTGGCAAAGATGGGGGTCAGGCCGTGTGCTGACGCATAGCTGTTCGCCGCCTCAATCCGATCGGTCCGCCAGTTGGACACCCCTACAAGACGCGTAAGGCCGTCCTCTTTCAGACTGTGCAGGGTTTCCATGATATCGCCCACCGGCCGTGTCTCATCATCCCGGTGAAGCCAGAAAATGTCTACATAATCCGTACCCAGATCCTGAAGACTGTCCTCCAGATCACCGCGCACTTCCTCTCTGCTCAGCCGTGGAATGTGCATGGAGGAAAGACGCGGGTGCCCGCCTTTGGTGCTGAGAAACACCTGCTCCCTGCAGTGCCGGTCGTGTATCCATCGTCCTACTACCTTTTCACTCTCTCCATTGCGCGGTGTTACAAAATCTCCATACACCCTGGCCGTATCAATGAAATTTCCGCCCTGCTTCCAATATGTGTCCAGTATTTCTCTGCCCCGCGACTCCGGACACTTTCCCCCAAAGTCAGCTGTCCCCAGTCCGATCACAGATGTAAGCCGATCTCCGAAATACCGTTTGCGCATGCTTATAGCCCCGCCCCTCCTTTATTCCTTCCGTTCTGTCTCCGGTATGGGAACACGGATCACGCGAGTCCCATGCGCCTGAAGCATCGTGATCAGGTCTTCTGTGCGCATCCATACCGTTGCTGTATTGTCATTGGGATGTACGCCAATGGTATCCCCCAGGGCGTCATCCAGATACAGGATCACACAGTGCTCCGCATCATTCAGAAGCCCCAGCGGTGTTACCGCTCCCGGATGCAGCTGAAGGACCTGCGCCATGTCATCCTCCGAAGCAAAGCGAAGATTCCGGAGCCCCTGCGCCTTGCGGAACCGCTTCAGATCCACATGTCTATCTCCCTGTACGGTAAGCATATAGAAATGCGCTCTGTCATCCTTAAGAAAAAGATTCTTTGCATCCGCTTCCGGGTACGGCATCGGATACTGTGCCGCTTCCAGCATGGTATACACAGCAGGATGCTCCGTTACTTCATAGACAAACCCACAGGCATCCAGCAATGCCAGTGTCTCCACCCGATTCATGCCACACGTCTCCCCGCTTTTCATTCAATCATTTCCCTGTCAGGCGTCCTTCACTGTATGCGCCATGACCGTATGATAATGCGCCGGGTCCGTATTCCCTTCCGTGGAGATCAGAAGAATCACAGACTTTTCATTCAACTGTACCTTTTCCCGCCAGCTTTCCCACCGGGACTCCGTCAGAAGGCACTCCAAAAGTCCCAGCGTGACTGCACCTGATTCACCCGACACGATACGAGCATCGCCCGGGCAGGGAACGCCCAGTCGCCGCATGCCGGTTTCCATGACGCTGTCATCACACGCAAACGCACCGGTTGCACATTTGCCCAGAATATCCCATGCAAGCGTGCATGGTGTGGCACAGTTCAGACCCGCCATCTGCGTCCGGCCGTTTCCCGTCGCCGTATGCATATGTCCATCTGCCCGCAGGAACGATTCATAGAAGCAGGCGACTTCGACAGGCTCTGCCAGAAAAAAGCGCGGCTGAACCGCAAAGCGTTCCCTGCACCCTGCCGCTATGGCACCTGCCATGGAACCCACACCGCATTGCAGAAACACATGGGTTGGAGCCGGAACCCCCATGACACGCAGCTGCTGCTCCGTCTCTTCCAGGATGGTCAGATACCCCTGCATGATATACAGCGGTACCGTCTCATAGCCCGTCCATGCCGTATCCTGTATCAGATACCAGCCGTTCTCCGCAGCCAGTGCCCTTGTATGCTGCACGCATGCATCATACGGCATATCCGTAATCTGTACGTCAGCATTTCCTGCATCCCGAATGGCCTGCGCACGAACCTCGACCGTACCGGCTGGCATGAAGACATGCGCCTGACAGCCAAATACACCAGCTGCCCATGACACGCCTTTCCCATGATTTCCATCGGTTGTCGTGACAAAAACCATATCCCGGATCCGTGAGGCGAAAGGTTCTCTCTGCAGGCTTTCCAGTGTGGTCTTTGCAGGATCCAGTGACAGCGCATCACAGATCATTCGAAACATGGCATACAAACCACCCAGTCCTTTGAACGCTTTGAGCCCAAACCGGAAAGATTCGTCCTTGACCAGTATATGCCCCACATGCCGCTGCCGTGCCAGGGCGGACAGGGAAACAAGTGGCGTAACGGCATAGGCGCTGTGCATTCTGTGAAGCCGAAGGACCTGCTCTCCTACCTGTCTGGAAAAGGCGGAGGTATCCGGAGCCTGCGGATGCCGGTTTTCACAGTATAAAATCATGGGATCGAAGCGTGATGTATCCCCTGTCATCTTCTCTTCCTCCTGCCTGAATCCTGCTTGCTGTCTGGAAAGCCTGCCCCCTGCAGGATTATGCCTGATCAAAGCACTTCCGGCAGAATGCTTCCACAATATCCAGCACGTTCTCTGTCCAGAACTCCGGCCCGCCGTGATCCGCGCCGCGCAGGATATACAGCCGGGCGTCGTGCCCCGTCTCGATCAGTGACCGGTAGAGTATGGCACTGCCGCTGCAGTTGACTGTACGATCCTTGGTTCCGTGAAAAATCAGGACCGGCGGCAACGCTGTCTCCTGCGTAATCTGGCATTCCACGGACAGCTGTCGGGCCAGCTCCGGCTTTTCCAGCAGGTTCTGCCGGCCCATCACCCGTCCTTCCGGGCTGTCCGGAAGACAGTGATTCACAGTCTGCGGATTGGAATCCGGCGCCATCACGGATGTAGAGCCAAAGAAGTCGACAATCCCGCAGACCTGTGCGGAAATGTCCGGGTATGCCTGGCTTTCCGCCGAGACCATTGGCAGCCACATTGCCGTATGCCCGCCGGAGGATGTTCCGGCGATGATCATACGAAGCGGATCAATGCCAAAGCGTTCGGCATTCTTTCTAAGAAAGCGCACGGCATCCTGTGCATCTATCACCTGTGCCGGAAAAAAAGCCATATCAGATGACCTGTACTCAACAATCGCACATACGAATCCTCTCTGCGCCAGTCTTCCCAGCTGCATAAGGTCCGCATAGACGTACTGCCGCATCCATCCGGAGCCCTGTACAAAAACAAAACAGGGAAGATGCATGCTCTGTTTGTCAGCAAAAGGCTGGAAGCCGTCTCGGCGGTTGGCGGGAATCAGGATCTGCAGATGCAGATCAAGCCCGTTCTTGCGGGCATAGACAACATCGTGCATATAGTGCACGCCTACCTCATCCCCGGTTGTATCCAGATACTGCGCGCCGTCCACCGGCTCATCAAACGCCGGAAAATCCTCATAACTCCATGTCTGTACCTTCATTGCGCTTTCCCTTCCCTTCTGTTTTTCTGCATTATAAGCAGGCTTTCTCTTTTCCGTCAATCATTCGTCTCTGCCGGCCTTTTCCCCGCCGCACCGGATTTTGACTTTCTCCATGGCAGGCAGTAGAATGAAGATACATACGGAGGGAACATCCCCGTCTTTTCCCTTGAACGGAGGTTACAGGTATTGATTGTTGCTGTCATGATTCTTCTTTTCCTCGTGTTCCTTCTCTTTCTCCTGGGATGCAAGCTTGCAGCATTCGCCATGCGCATACAGCGTCAGTCGCTGGAGGATGCACGCGCCTGGCAGGAAGCCCATTACGATCTTTCCTGGTATGATCCCCTGGAGAAGAACGATTATGTGGTCGACTGTAAGGACGGCTACCGTCTGCATGTGGAGTTTCTGAAAAACCCGGTGTCCACGACGCGCTATATCCTGCTCTCCCACGGATACACGGACAATCGTTTCGGATCTCTGAAATATGCAAAGATGTATCTGGATCTGGGGTTTCACGTCATTGCGTATGACCTGCGCGGACACGGTGCCAACGATCCGACTTTCTGCACCTACTCGGCACGGGAAAGCCAGGACCTGTCGGACCTGATCCGTGACTCCCGCAGGCGCTATCCGGAAGCAACCTTTTTCGGCATTCACGGGGAATCCCTGGGGGCCGCCTCCTCCATTGCCGTACTGCGGTTTCATCCGCAGATTGACTTTGTGGTCGCTGACTGTCCTTTCAGTGAAATCACGAGTGTGATCCAGGCCGGCATGAAGAGCATGCATATTCCTCCTGTCCTTGCACATCTTGTCTCTTTGTGTGCCAGAATCCGCTATGGCTACTCATTCCATGCCATGCGCCCTATCGACAGTCTTCCCGGCAATACTGTACCGATTCTGTTTGTTCATGGAGCAGCCGATACCTTTATCCCGCCCCATCACAGTCAGGATATGGCAAAAGTCACATCCGGATACAGTGAGGTTCATCTGATTCCTCAGGCACCTCATGCCGCGTCCATTCTTACCGCGCCGCAGGCATACAAAACCTATGTGCAGGATTTCCTTCAAACAGTGGAAGACAGGGAGAAAAGGAGTCAACCATGCATCTGACAACGCTTTGCTATATTGAGAATCAGGGACGCTACCTGCTTATGCATCGAAACAAGAAGACACTGGATGAAAACGCCGGTGTCTGGATCGGGGTCGGTGGCGGTCTGGAAGAAAACGAATCCCCCGACGAAGGCATTCTGCGGGAGATCGGTGAAGAAACCGGGCTGCATGTATCCGATCTGCGGCTTCGGGGGATTCTCACCTTTATCCTGCCGGACTGGGGCAATCAGCTGGCTTTTCTCTATACCGCCCGTACAGAAGAATGGGACTTCATTCCCTGTGATGAAGGCACACTGGCGTGGATTCCCATAGAAGAGGTGTCTTCCCTCCCTCTCTGGGAAGGCGACCGTGTCTTTCTCCCACTTCTCACACAGAGAAAGGACTGCTTTTCTCTGAAGCTTGTATATGCAAGTGGTGGTGCCTTGCTCGGGTATACACTGGATGGAGTCGAGCACACCATCTGATTACGGAATATACACAAAAGATACATTTGCTTGTATAACAAAGATGTGGTTTGTGAGGTATAATTTCTCCCGTATGAAAATGGAAAGGATGAAGACCATGATTCGACAGCTCTCCATCTTTGCTGAGAACCGGAAAGGTACCATGAACCGCATCACTCAGATACTGGCTGACAATGAAGTCAACATGAATACACTTATCACGAATGACTCCGCTGAGTTCGGAATCATCCGCATGCTTGTCTCTGACAGTGAAAAAGCTGCCAAAGCACTTTCCGAAGCCGGTTATCTGTGTCATATCGATTTTGTGGTTGCGGCAGAAATCGGCGATGACTGCGGCTGCCTCAATGCCATGCTCACCGCGTTGAGCCGTGCCAATATCAATCTGGACTATCTCTATGTGACATATTCCTCGCTCAGCAAGCTCCCTGTTGCCATTCTGAAGGCGACCGATCTTATGGAAATCGAGGATTTTCTGGCCGGAAAAGGGTATCATATGCTGGAGCGGCTGGCGTAAGAAAAAAGAGGCCTGTGCCTCTTTTTTTCTTACGCCATCTCTGCAAGACGGTAGATCAGTTTTTCCGTTTTTTCCCAGCCCAGGCACGGGTCGGTGATCGACTTTCCGAATACGCCTTCCCCGATTTTCTGACTCCCGTCCTCCAGATAGCTTTCGACCATCAGTCCCTTTACCAGCTGCTGAATATCACTGGAGAGTGAACGGCTGTGCATTACGTCCATGCAGATCCGGATCTGCTCCAGGTACTGCTTTCCTGAATTATTATGATTCGTATCCACAATCACAGCAGGATTCTTCAGATCGCTCGCTCTGTACAATTCATACAGCTGGCGCAGATTTTCATAGTGATAGTTCGGATGCGAACGACCAAAGCTGTCCACATAGCCGCGCAGTATGGCATGGGTCAGAGGATTTCCGCTGGTACGCACTTCCCATGTCCTGTAAATGAACTCCTGCGGACTCTGTGCTGCTGCAATGGAGTTCATCATAACCGTAATATCCCCGGCTGTCGGATTTTTCATGCCCACCGGAATCCCTACTCCGCTGGCCACAAGCCGATGCTCCTGATCTTCCACCGAGCGCGCTCCGACCGCTACATAGCTGAGCAGGTCCGAGAGATATGTATGGTTGGATGGGTAAAGCATTTCCTCCGCGCATGTAAAACCTGTTTCCGCTATCACCCGCATATGCATCTGACGGATCGCAATAATCCCGCCCAGCATATCTTCGCCCTTCTCTGGATCCGGCTGATGCAGCATACCCTTGTACCCCACGCCTTTGGTGCGGGGTTTATTGGTATAGACGCGGGGAATGATCAGAAGCTTATCCTGTACCTGGTCTCTGACTCTGGCAAGACGATGCATATATTCCACCACCGCATCCTCGCGATCAGCAGAGCACGGCCCAATGATCAGCAGCAGACGGGAATCATTCCCCTTGAGGACTTCCGCAATTTCTTTATCCCGCTGCTGTTTGGTCTCCTTCATCGCCGCATTTACCGGATAATCCCTTTTCAGTTCCTGCGGAAGCGGCATCTTCCGCACAAATTCCATGGTTCCTTCCATAATTCAATCCCTTGCCTTTGAGACAGCAACCATATGCCATCCCTGTATTCCGCGGCCAGCTCGCGTGACAACGAGTGTAACACTTTTCTTCCGCTGCGTGCAAGGCATGAACAACGTCTTTCTGTTCTCTCTTTGTGTTTTTCCGGATTCGTTTTTTCTTCCATGTTCTGTTTTTCCTGCAGTACACTCCGCTCCCGACATCTGCCAGTTCCTTCTTTCTGGTATGCAACACAGACAGGCTATGTTCTCTCAATGTACATTCCGTTTTTCCCAAAATCAATCACGCTTTTCCATGATATAATGTCTGCGTACATCTTGACCTGATCGGCGCAGCAGCCGATCCTGCATAAGGAGTCCGCCATGCAAGATGATTATCTATCCGCCAGCACCTTTCTTTCCACACTTCTTGCGCATTACGATCCCTTTAATGCGCAGGAAGAACAGGACCTGAAAGAAATACAGAGACGGCTTCAGTCCGGTGAAGATCTCTGGACACGAAAGAACCGTTCCGCACACCTGACCGCCTCATGCTGGATTGTATCCCCGGATCGGACACACGTGCTCATGGGCTATCACCGTCTATATGATGCGTGGTCGTGGCTGGGAGGACACGCAGACGGCAATCATGATCTTTTGTCGGTTGCGCTTCAGGAGGCCAGGGAAGAAAGCGGGCTTACAGACATCCGGCCGGTTACGACAGATCTGTTTTCAGTCGAGATTCTATGTGTCAACGGTCATGAAAAGCATGGCGAATATGTGCCTTCTCATCTGCACCTGAATCTCACATATCTTCTGGAGGCAGACCCCGAGAAGCCGCTGCGCGTCAAGGAAGACGAGCAGTCCGATCTTGCCTGGTTTCCCTTTCGCGACGCCCCTGGCGCATCCTCCGAAGCATGGTTCCGTGATCGCATTTACGCCAAATTGAATGCCAAGCTGGAAAGAGAGGTCTTCCATGTTCCCCAGTCGTGAAAAAGCCGAACAGCTTCTTCAGGAAGCGGAAGCAATGAATCCCGGTCCATGGGGCAATCACAGCCGCACGGCTGCCCACTGTGCCTTCTGCATAGCATCCCACTGTAAGGATATGGACCCTGATAAGGCATATGTGCTCGGCCTTCTGCACGACATTGGCCGCCGCTTCGGTGTCCGTCACCTGGGCCATGTATCAGACGGATACAAGTATATGATGCAGCTCGGCTATGACGAGGTAGCCAGAGTCTGCATGACGCACTCCTTCAGTGATAATACGATCCGGGATTATGTCGGCAGGCATGACGTGACGCCGGAGGAGATGACGCTGATCCAGACAGCCATTGCCCGGATCGAGCGGGATGACTATGACCGCCTGATCCAGCTGTGCGATGCGATTTCCGGAAGCGAAGGCGTCATGGATATAGAAGACAGGATGAATGATGTCCGCCGGCGGTACGGCAGTTATTCGCCTGCAAAATGGGATCAGAATATACATCTGAAGCGGTACTTTGAACAGAAAATGGGAATGGACTTGTATAAAGCCGTAGAAAAAGATACATTTCATCCCGGAATCGAATCTGCTGTGGAAGGAAACGAATGATGCAGAAGAATGATTTGCTGACATTGGAATGCCTGTCCCTTGGCGCCAACATGGAAGGGGTATGCCGGGCCAATGGCATGGCTGTGTTTGTCCCGGGCATGCTTCCCGGAGAAACGGCCCCTGTTCGTCTGGTCAAGGTACAGTCGCGCTTTGCCTACGGCATTCTCGCCGGCGCGGTAGACAGCCCTTCCGCGGCAAGAGTCCGGCCGGACTGTCCTGCTTTTCCCCGATGCGGCGGATGCAGCTGTCGGCATATGAATTACGGTGCCACCCTCCAGTGGAAGCAGAAGCACGTGCAGGACTGCTTTCACAGCATCGCACATCTGGATGTGGATGTCCTGCCGACACTGGGCATGGATGAGCCTCTGCACTTTCGGAACAAGTCATCCTATCCCATTGGAGGGACTGCAGAGAATCCATTTCTGGGATTTTTCGCTCCGCGAAGCCATCGTATTATCCCTGTTGACAGCTGTCCCAACAGCATGCTTCCCGCAGATGCCATCTGTCATGCCTTCCTTGCCTGGATGCGTTCCCATCGCATTTCTCCATATGACGAGGAAACACAGACCGGTCTTCTGCGGCATCTGGTAATCCGTATCAATCAGGATCACCATGCCATGGTGACCCTCGTAGCCACACACAGGGATGTTCCTCATCTGGACGCTCTTGTCGATGCACTGAAGCCATTGTCCGTAGATACCGTTGTACTCAATGAAAACCGAAAAAACACCAATGTGATTCTGGGGGAGCATTATCACACTATCTTCGGCTCAGGCGTCCTGTGTGACCGTATTCTGGGAGTGACTTTTGAGATTTCCTCGGCCTCCTTCTTTCAGGTGAATGTGCCTCAGGCAGAAAAGCTGTATGAGAAAGCAATTGCCTTTGCGCATCTCACGCCACAGGATCGAGTGCTGGATCTCTACTGCGGTGCCGGGACCATCTCTCTTTGTATGGCCCGCCACTGCCAGGAGGTCATTGGCATTGAGGTTGTACCGCAGGCGATCGAAAATGCCCAGAGAAACTGTGAAAGAAACAGCATTCGAAACTCGCAGTTCCATGCCGGAAAAGCAGAGGACATCCTCCCGCGTCTTGTTCGGAAAGGACTGAAGCCGGATGTGATTGTGGTCGATCCCCCCAGGAAAGGACTGGATCCCATTGTCATTCAAAGCATGATCCAGGTTGCTCCCCAGCGCCTTGTCTATGTCTCCTGCAATCCTGCCACGCTAGCCAGGGACATCCGATTCTTTGTCGATGCCGGATATGACATACAGGCGATTCAGCCGGTGGATATGTTCGGCTATGCCAGTGATGTGGAGACCGTTGTTGAGCTGACGCTTGCGCGTACAGCGTAAGCACAGCCAGTCCTGTATGCCCAGATATACGGATGATGGAGGAAGGAACAGAGTTACCCGTTCAGGCCAGAGGAATTCATAATGAAAGTGCATTTTATTCAGCACGATGCATGGGTCACACCCGGCGAATACCGGCAGTGGGCAGTTCGCAAGGGTTTTGCCGTGTCCTTTACCCGGTGCTGGAAGTATGAAGCGCTGCCGCAGACAGCAGACGCAGACATGCTGGTCGTTCTCGGAGGGCATCAGAATCCCGCCATGACCAGGGCAGAGTGTGACTACTTCCGTCCGGAAGCAGAAAAACAGCTCATACGCAGCTATGCAGAAGCACATAAAGCAGTCATTGGAGTATGCCTGGGGGCACAGCTTGTAGGAGAAGCCATGGGCGCACCATATGCACACAGCCCCTGCCAGGAGATCCGACCTGTGAAAGCACGTCTGACGCTGAACGGAAGGCGGCATCCCTTTTTCCAAAGCTTTCCGGATACATTTGATGCCGGCGAGTGGCATAATGATATGCCCGGCCTCACACCCGATTGTCAGGTTCTGGCAGAGAGCGACGGCTGTCCGCGTCAGATTGTTCAGTATGCACAATATGTGTATGGCTTTCAGACGCATATGGAGTTTACCCACGAAATCATGGAAGCCGGGCTCAAGAATGCAGACAGCCATATGCCTGCAGAAGGGCCCTACATACAATCAGCACAGGCACTGCTCTCCTATGACTACACCGCCATGAACCGTATGCTGTCGTCTTTTCTGGACGCACTGCTGGCCGATTACCGCATGCAGAACAGGTCCATACCGAAGATCCTGGAAAAAATGATTGCTTTCTCCCAGGGGAACATACACGATATCGACCATCTCATACGAGTATGGGCCAATGCAAAGCTTATCGGCGCGCAGGAAAATCTGCCGCCCGAAACCCAATACCTTCTTGAGATTGCTGCCATTACGCATGACATTGCCTGCCCTCTGTGTCGGGAAAAATATGGCAATACCAATGGAAAGCATCAGGAAAGAGAGGGGGCCCGGATGGTGCGTGATTTTCTGGCAGATACAGGCATGACCGAAGCGCAGATAGATCGTATCGCCTATCTGGTGGGGCATCATCATACCCTGGAGAATATCAGCAGTCCTGATCTTCAGATCCTGATCGAAGCCGATTACATTGCCAATGCTTCCGAAAATGGATACAGTGTGAGTAATCTGATGACCTTTATGCAGAAAATCATGAAAACAGGCAGCAGCAAGAGTCTGCTTCGGTCTATTTTCTGCCTGCCACTGCCGCATCAGCCTTGTCCTGCAGTATAATACAGCTGTCTTTGGGAATCGAAACTGCAGACCGCAGTACCCCATCATGGGATCATCGTTGAAAGAATACAGCACCTGTCTATGAATGCATTACCTGCAGCCACTGGCTGTGTGAATATAGGAGAGGAGGGTATGTACTCTATCCGTACAGCAGAGTACTGCACACGTATGAAAAGTCTGTCTCTTGGTTTTCTTGGATGCGGAAATATTGGCGGCGGCGTATATCGCTTGCTGCATGAAATGGAAGAAACACTCCTGCAGCGGGATCAGCTAAGCCTGCGCGTTGCAAAAATACTGGTCAAGAACGTGGATGAAGCCCTGGCAATCAACGCATCGAAAGGACTGGATGTTCCGCGCACGCTCCTTACAGAGCACGCAGAGGATGTAACACAGGATCCATCCATCGACATTGTCTGTGAGTTTATGGGCGGCGAACAGCCGGCTGCGCGCTTTATGGAAGACGCGCTGCGTCACGGAAAGCATGTGGTCACCGCAAACAAGGTGGCATTGGCTCTGAACTGGTCCGCACTGCAGCGCGCCGCAGAAGAAAACCATGTAGGGCTTTGGTTCGAAGCCAGTGTCGGAGGCGTCATCCCGATCATCCGTGTACTGAACATCAATCTGGAATCGGATCGCATTGACCGAATCTTCGGTATTATCAACGGCACTACCAACTACATCCTGACCCGTATGGCCCAGGAGGGAAAGGACTATAACGAGGTACTGGCCGATGCACAGAGACTTGGGCTGGCAGAACCGAATCCCGCTACCGATGTAGAGGGCATGGATGCGGCTTACAAACTGTCCATACTCGCTTCCCTGGCCTTCCACGGACGCGTTACCTACAGCAATGTTTACCGTGAGGGCATTACCGGGATCAAGGCACAGGATATCGCTTTCGGTCAGGAAATGGGATATACCCTGAAACTCCTGGGGATTGCCAAGAAGCAGGGCAGCACAGTGGAAACCCGTGTACATCCTACCTTTCTCCCCAAGGACCATCCGCTGGCCCGTGTCGACGGCTCGCTCAACGCCATCTTTGTGCACGGCATGTACTGCCAGGATATGATGCTGCAGGGACGCGGCGCCGGTGATATGCCCACGGCCAGTGCCATATGCGGCGATATCGTAGAAGCTGCTCTCTGCGAGAAACCTCACTATCCAACTTTTGCCAATACGGAAATGCCGAGCCCGGACTTTGCCTTTACGGACAACTGGATCACACGCGCCTATATCCGTCTCTCGGCCGTAGATGCACCCGGCGTGCTCTCCCGTGTCAGCGAATGCTTTGCCAAGGAGCAGGTTTCCATTGCCTCCATGCTGCAGAAGGAAGATACAAAGGAGGGACGTGTTCCCCTGATCTTCATAACACATCCGGCTCATGAACAGGCCATTCAGCGCGCTATTGCCCATCTGGATCCGTCCATCTGCGTACTGGAACAGATGATCCGGGTCGAAGAGTAATCTGCATTCTGTTACAGACACAGCGGCACCATCGAAACGACGGTGCCGCTGTTTGTATGCAATGGACAGGAACCGTTTTCTGCCTGGTTTCCTGAAAGGCAGGCCATGTCTTCGTGCATGTCCCCGTCACTTTTCCAAATTGTGGTAATGTACATGCATTGACCATGACACATTGCTTTTTATTCGCATGCGGCGGGGCTTTCTCTCCGCATATCTTCGCATACGATACCTTCTATATTTTGCAGCAAGGCTGCTCTGGCCGACATGCGCATGTCTATATCGGATAAAAGCAGGGCAAATCTCGCAGTTTCCCCATAGTACATACCGCATTTTGTTTTGCAGACCAAAGTCTGTTCTGGCAAATTTTCCGTTCTCTCTTCTTTCATCTTGATATTCTATCAGTGCATGTTTGACGCGCAGAACTGCACCACTCTTCATAGGTAAAAAAAAAGAGGGATCAGAACATGGTCTGTCCCTCTCTGTCATGCAGCGTCAGATATGTACCTTTTGAAGCGCTCGATTGATCCTTTCGACCGCATCCGAATCCTTGCCTTGCATCAGCTGCCGAATTGTCATCACACTGCGTTCATTGTTTTTCCCTTTCACAGACTGAAGTAGCACCGGATCTTCCGCTTCCAGTACCTGTACAGCCTGCTGACATGCAAGAACATCCATGGCTTTTGCATCCACAGAGAAAGGATGCAGAAGATCCCGGCTTGCCTTCCACTGCCAGGAATACGCTCCGCTTTCCAGATCCATGGAACGCTCCTCCGGATCCCAGGGAAGAATCACATGTGCCTGCGCGCCTTCCGGAATTGCAATCTTCATGGATATCTCCTGGTTTTCCAGCAGTTCCCATGCGACTTTCCACATGCCGGCAGGAGAGGCAAAGGATATGGATGCATGCTGCAGTTGTCCGAGAATACGAGGGGCAATCCAGGCTTTCTTCCAGCCCGGCGCCATATTTCTCAGTCCCATGATACGGCTGTAGACAGCCTCACACACGGAGCCATACGCGTAGTGATTCAGGCTGTTCATTCCGGTACCCGTGATCTTTCCGTTTTCGTCCAGACTGTTCCACCGTTCCCATATCGTGGTCGCACCCAGTTTTACCGTATACAGCCACCCGGGGAATTCCTCCGTCAGAAGCATACGGTAGGCAGCCTCATCCATCCCGTTATCGAAAAGAACAGGCAGCATCAGCGGCGCCCCGGTAAAGCCGCAGGTAATGCGGTAGAAATCTCTGCGCAGTCTGCGTTCAAAACCTTCCAGCAGTTTGCTGCGATCACGATAGATTCCATAATACAGTGCCAGAACATACCCTGTCTGTGTGTCAATGCTCAGTCTGCCGTTTGGCGTAATGTATTCATTCAGGAGCGCAGTGTGGATCTGATCCGCAAGAGATGCAAAGCGAGCCGCATCCGCTTTTTCATCGACAGTCTGGGCCGCAAGCGCAGTCAGATACACGCTGTTATAGTAATAGACGCCCTGAATGAAACTGTCTTCGGTTCCGCCAAAAACGCTCTGGGGCGTCATGCCATCCTGTGCGAGCCAGTCCCCGAACGTGAATGCGTCAAATACAATATGTGTATTGCCCAGTCTCACGTCCTGTCGGATCATGTACTCCACAAAGTCCCGCATCATAGGATAGTTTTCCCGAAGAAGCGTCAGATCACCATATTGCATATAGACATTCCATGGAATAATGGTGGCCGCATCGGCCCATACCGCGCTTCCATGTCCCGTGCGGCCCTTCAGCGACGGGCTGAAGAACGGAATGTCTCCTGCAAAGTAGCGCACCTGATCTTCCCGCATGTCCCGCATATACTTGCGATAGAAGTCATGACAGTCCATCTGATAGCAGGCAGTATTCACGAAAACCTGTGTATCAGCCGTCCATCCCAGACGTTCATCCCGCTGCGGGCAGTCCGTAGGTACATCCAGGAAATTGCTGCGCTGTCCCCACAGCGAATTGCACATCAGCCGATTGAGAAGCGCATGACTTGTATCCACTTCCAGTGTCTCACGGTTGTCGGAGGTCAGGACAAGGGCCGTAAAATCCTCCGGATGGATGGCTTCAGAGCATTCCACTTTTGCATATCGGAAACCGAAAAAGGTAAATAGCGGTTCTACTTCTTTTGCCTTGCCATCGGAGACATACATGTACTCGCTTTTGGCAGAACGCAGATTATCCCGATAAAAGTTTCCTTCCTGCAGCACTTCCCCTGTCTGTATAAAAAGCTTCTCTCCACGAGGCAGACGATTCACAAACCGAATGATACCCGCCATATTCTGCCCGAAATCCAGCACCTGCTCCCCTTTCGGCGTGATCACAAGCACAGGCTTTCTCGTCTCGCGTATGCGGATGCAGGGAGAAAACTGAGCTTCCAGCCTGCCGGGAACCGTCACGGTATGACAGGGCACAGGCGTGCCGGGTTCCCTGGTGTCATCCCGGTACTCCCCATCATAGATATTGCCATCGACAATGCACGACTGTGTCGCCAGCCAGGTTGTATCGGTTTCGATGGTCAGTACGGTTCCATCATCCTGTGTAATCCGCAGCTCAGCTGCCAGTGCGTAATCGTCTCCCCAGATATTGCCGTCAGAGCCATCAAGTCCGATCCTACCCTTGTACCAGCCGTTTCCCAGAAGCACTTCCAGGCAGTTTTCCTCCTGGAGCATTTCTGTCACATCATAGGTCTGGTAGCGCACATAGGCGTCATAATCATTGAAGCCCGGTGTCAGATAGTCTTCCCCTATCCGCTTTCCATTCAGAAAAGACGTATACAGGCCAAGACCTGAAATACGCAGTTCCGCTTTCTGTGCATGCCCCAACGCAAATGCTTTGTACAGTCTCGGACATGGAATCCTTGTGTTCGGCCGAATCCACTGCATCATGCATCGCTCCCTTCTCATTCATTGGCTGACATGTCATTTCGAGAATCACATGTGAATTCCTTCTCTGTTTTCACAGGGTTTTTCCTGTGCTATCATAACTGTATGTACAGAATACAGGAGGAGGCACGTCCCATGTCCAGCTATATCACGCGAAAAACGCCAGGGAATACCGCATGGTTTACCCATGACCGATTCGGTATGTTTATCCATTGGGGACTGTACGCCATGCCGGCTCGTCATGAATGGGTGAAAAACCATGAATGCATTCCGGAAGCACAATATGACAAATACTTCCGTTACTTCAATCCGGATCTATTCGATGCCAGGGAATGGGCACGTCAGGCCAAGGCAGCCGGCATGAGATATGCCGTTCTGACCACCAAGCACCATGAGGGCTTCTGCATGTTCGATTCCGCCTATACGGATTATAAATGCACAAATACTCCGGCGGGGCGGGATCTGGTCCGCGAATATGTGGATGCTTTCCGGGCTGAGGGTCTGCATATTGGCTTCTACTATTCTCTCATTGACTGGCATCACCCCGACTTTCCTATTGATCGTCTCCATCCGAGGCGCAGGGATCCGGATGCCGAGCAGCAGAATAAGGGAAGAGATATGCGGCGTTACGCTGAGTATATGCGCAATCAGGTTACGGAGCTTCTGACAAACTATGGAAAAATAGACGTGCTGTGGTTTGACTTTTCCTATTCACAGCCGGATGCAGCCGACCTTCCCTGGATGAAGGGAAAAGGAAAAGATGACTGGGAATCCGAAAAACTGATTGCACTGGCCCGTTCCCTTCAGCCGGAGATCATGATTGACAACCGGGCAGAAATTGATCAGGATCTATGGACACCGGAGCAGTGGCAGCCGACGGAATGGCTGCGGCACAAGGAAACCGGCGAGCTCGTGACATGGGAGGCCTGCCAGACGTTCTCCGGCTCATGGGGATATTACCGTGATGAAAGCACATGGAAATCACCGGAAATGCTCATCCGCATGCTGGTGAATACGGTTTCCTGCGGCGGGAATCTTCTTATGAATGTAGGCCCCACCGCACGCGGGTATTTTGATGACCGTGCGCAGGCAGCGCTCAAGGTATATGCGGACTGGATGCATTTCAACAGCCGATCCATCTATGGATGCACCCAGGCGGAGCCGGAATTCCATGCGCCGCAGGACTGCCGGCTGACGCAAAGCACGGACGGGAAGCGACTGTATATTCATCTCTTTGCCTATCCATTTGCGCATCTGCAGTTTCATGGGCTTGCCGGAAAAATCGATTATGCCCAGTTCCTGCACGACGCCAGTGAAATCCGGTTCACGGAGGGACATATGGCCCACTTCGGAGACAATCTTCCGGAGAGCAGCGACCTGGTCGTATTTGAACTGCCCGCCATTAAGCCTCCGTCTCTGGTACCCGTCATTGAAGTATTCCTCAAATAATGCCTGAGAAGAAAAAGCTCGTTCAGTCATGACGGACTGCTTCTGCAGAATCCACAAGGAAACAAGTCACCATAAAAGGGGAACGAATGCGGCAGGTTCGTTCCCCTTTTATGCTGGAAGCCACAGCCTGCGGATAACAGCATAGCATCCGGACATTTCTTTCGCTTATATGCTGCTTATTATGACATGATATGAGTCATACAGCCATAGGGAATAAGCTGATCCATAATCAGCAGAATCACTGTATGTACTGTCCGCAGGCAGGGTTTTCTTGTTCACGTTTGATTCAGAAACGGTTGGCGCATTGGTTTTGCGCAATGCACTTTTTTCATACCACTTATCGTGTTTTATGTGTTTTTTGATTGACATATTTCCCGAAAATGATATCATTTTTCGCGAGCAACAAAGTATTTCATTCCGGAGGATAATCATATGAGTCACACTGTTCGCCAAGACTGGATTGCCCGTATGCTAGCTATCGTGTCGCCTGTATTTGATGCACTTGAAAAGGAAGAGCTGCATTCCTCTCTGCCCATGACTTTTCATCCGGAAAGATCATACTCCGCCATGCTGGAAGCTTTTGGGCGCAGTATGCTTGGCATTGCTCCCTGGCTGGAACTGGATCCCGACACGCTGGACACAGAAGAACGTGCACTGCAGGCAAAGTGGCGTGATAAAATCATCCATTGCATTGATCGTGCCGTAGATCCTGCCTCCGCTGATTTTATGAACTTTACCGAAGGCTGGCAGCCGCTGGTGGACGCAGCGTTCCTTGCGCATGCACTGGTGCGTGCCAGAACCAGCATTGCGCAAGCTCTTCCGGATCGCACACGGAAAAATCTGGCTGCCGCTCTGGTTGCATCCCGTGTTACCACACCCGGTAAGACAAACTGGCTGTTCTTCTCCGCCATGGTAGAAGCGGGCCTTCATGTAATAGGCGAACCTTTTGATATGACAAGAGTCATCTATCCCCTGCGTGTTTTCCAGGAGTGGTATGTGGGCGACGGCGTATACGGCGATGGCATCCGCTATCACTGGGACTACTACAACAGTTTCGTCATTCAGCCCATGTATGTGGATCTGGTTGATCTGTTTCAGAATGCCCATCCTGAGATTGCGCAGATGCATGACGCAGTGATCTCACATGCCATGCGGTATGCTTCCATTCTGGAGAGAATGATCGGCCCGGATGGGACCTATCCCGTCGTGGGGCGTTCCATCTGCTACCGCTTCGGCGCATTCCAGATGCTGGCACAGGCAGCGCTTCAGCACAGACTGCAGTCTCATATTGCTCCTGCATCGGTGCGCTGCGCGCTGACAGCGGTCATTCATCGCGTCATGTCTGCACCGGACATGTTTGACAGCAATGGCTGGCTTCTTCCCGGCGTCTATGGCGAGCAGCCTGAACTGGCTGAACCCTACATCTGCGTGGGAAGTCTGTACCTTTGTTCCGCAGTCTTTCTCCCTCTGGGACTCAGTCCGGAGGATCCGTTCTGGGCCGCCCCGGATGTGGACTGGTCCGGGAAAAAGGTCTGGACTGGTCAGCATATCACGATTGATCATGCAGAGGATTGAATATGATCGATTCTGTAGTCGGCCCGCGTCTTTCTGATGAATCTTTGTTTACGCAGTGCCTGGATCTGTCGCTTCCCTGCCTTGCAGAGGTAAAGGCCTGCGTGGAATCGCGCGACTGGGCGGCTGCCCGCAAAGCGCTTGCCAGTGTCATGCGCGCACAGGCCCGGCCGGGAACATATTTCAGCATTCCCTATGAAGCGCCGGAAAATGAGGTCATGTTTCCCGGTGAAACGGAGGCGCAGGCGTGTGAGCGCATTCTGCGGCATACGCTGATTTCCGTTGGTGTCGCCTGCGATTACGGGGCAGACCATCCCGTCGACTGGGAGGCAAACCCCACCTACAACCAGTATCTGGAATGGCCCTGGCAGCTGAACCGCCACCACGAATGGAAAATGCTGGCCCACCGCTACCGTGATACGAAGGATGACAGATACGCCTTTGCCTTTGCCGAACTGTTTGCTTCGTGGGTCCATCAGGCACTGGTTCCGGACAATGTGCCGGGATATGAAACACTGACATGGCGCACCATAGAGTGCGGCATCCGTCAGAATACCACCTGGCCATATGCCTACCTTACTTTTGTGCATCATCCTGCTCTTACTGATGATCTGCTTATCGACTGGCTGAAGTCCGTCTGGGAACATGGGCAGAGACTGAGTCAGCATCATATGGATGGCAACTGGCTGATTATGGAAATGAACGGTCTTGCCCAGCTGTGCGTCCTGTATCCGTTCTTCTGTCAGACCCCTGCCTGGAAAGCGCAGGCATTCCAGGCGCTCTCCGAACAGCTGGATATCCAGCTTTATCCTGAGGGCTTTCAGTATGAGCTGACAACGAACTATCATCATGTCGTTGTGCGCAATTATGAGCGCTTTATCTTTGCGATGCGCGCCTGGGGCGAGCCGGTGCCTCAGGATATCCTGGACAAGCTTCTTCCTGCCGCCAGGTTCGAATATAAGCTGATGATGCCTGACGGCACAACGCCTGACCTGAACGACGGCCGTCGACTGCCGCTGCGCGAAATCTTTGCTTCCCGTCTGCAGGTATTTCCGGAAGATCCCATACTTCAATGGGTAGTAAATCCCGACAGTACTCCGGCACCGGCCAGCGGTCTGCTATCCATGCCCTATGCCGGGTTCATGATCGGCCGCACAGGCTGGCAGTCGGATGATACATTCGTGCTGATGGATGGCGGGCCCTTTGGAAAAGCGCATCAGCACGAAGACATGCTGAATGTGCTGCTGTATGCAAAGCGAAAGCTCCTGCTCACTGAGGGCGGCATCTATGCCTATGACGAATCCCCCATGCGGCGCTATGTCTTATCCAGTCACGCACACAACACGGTTCTGGTTGACGGTAAAGGCCAGAACCGTCGCAGGCACTATGATCGAAATGCAGCAGATGTCCACACCCTTTCCCGTCTTGTCTGTCATGAGACGCAGGATGGCTGGTTTGGAATGAGCCGATATGATGAAGGCTATGGCGAGGACTGCGACAGAAGTGTCATCCATGAGCGCAGACTGCTCTTTGTACCGGGGCCGGAGCCTTACATGATTGTCGTGGACCGTCTGCTGTCGGATGCTCCGCACACATACGAAGCACTGTGGCACGTGGATGATCCGCAGATGAGCCGAACGGAGTGTCTGCAGCATTTCGAACATCTGGACATAGCCGTGTCCAGCGGTCAGATGCGTGTTGTAACCGGTCAGGAATCACCCCAGTGGCAGGGCTGGATTGCCATCGGCCAGCGGCAGGGACAGTATCGGGCTGTCCCCTGTCTGATCAATCAGATTCAGGGTACAAGCACTCGAAGCGTTACGGTTCTTGTGCCCCATGACAGCCAGCTTCCCACAATTCATCACATTGAAGCATCCTCTGACATAAAGGAAACAGGTCTCCTGCTTGTCTGGTCCGATGGTCACAGCTGTTATATGAATGAGCAGGATTGGCTCGTGCCCCTTTCTCCCCGTTGATGTTCTCTGGGATGTACCAGAGTGCAACAAGCCTGCCATCTGCGGTCTTCAGATGGCAGAGTATAAAGCAAGGAGGTATCCTTATGAAAAAGACCCGTCTGTTGGCCCTTGTGCTGGCTCTGTCCATGGTCATGACCCTGTTCGCCGGTCTCTCCATCGCAGAAGAAAAGCCTGTTCTGAAAGTGGCTCTGACCACTTCCAGCATGGTTACCGACTACGAGGACAACTATTTTACCAACTATCTGGAAGACAAGCTCGGCATTGAGATCGAGTTCCAGATGCTCCCCGTGGATGCCGCTGACACCCGTCAGAAGATCGCCCTTCTCGCTACTGACGTAAAGAGCCCTGATCTGCCTGACGTCTTTGTCGTCGACAACCATCTGACTACCGAAGGCATCCTGTCTGCCGGCATGAACGGACTGTTCCTGGCTGTGGAAGACTATGCCAACAATCCCGAAGCCATGCCCAATTACAATGCGATCCCCGCTGATGACCGCGCGATCCTGGACATGGCCTCCACGCAGGCTGACGGACATATGTATTCCTTCCCCGCCTATGAGCCGGAGACCTGGAACTACACCCCCTTCCGTCTGTTCCTGAACAAGGCATGGCTGGACAAGCTGGGCCTGCAGGTTCCCACCACCACCGAAGAACTGAAGCAGGTTCTGATTGCCTTCCGTGATGGCGATCCCAACGGCAACGGCAAAGCTGACGAAATCGGCGTATATGGCTACAATGGCGGATATGGCCAGAACACGGTCGCTGCCCTGATGAATTCCTTCGTCTACTGGAACAATGGCCAGCTGAACTGCGGCCTGGCTTTGGACGAGAGCGACTATGATACCGTATATGCCCCGTTCACATCCGACGCATGGCGTGAAGGCCTCCGTTATCTGAAGGATCTCTATGATGAAGGTGTCCTTTCCGCCTCCATCTTCACCGATAACGACACCAACTTCAAGGCTATTCTGAACCAGGAAGAGCCCATTGTCGGTCTGACCTCTGCCGGTTCTCTGTCCAACTGGCCCAATGCCAAGGAAAACAAGAACTTCCTCGAAATGCAGCTGATTGCTCCGCTCACCGGTCCTGAAGGCGTCAACTATACTCCCTGGATCGAGCAGTGGCCTGGCCAGGAAATGATGATCTGCGCCAACACCGATAAGGTGGATCTTGCAATCAAGTTCGCCGATGAGTTCTATGACTATGAAACTTCCCTGATCGAACGCCTTGGTATTGAAGGTACCGACTGGTCCCGTGATCCCGCGCAGCTGGAAGGCCAGACCAATGCCTATGTGGAAGTTGGCCTGACTGACAGTGTCAAGATCCTGATCACCTCTTCTTTCTGGGCTGAGAATCAGAATCACACCTGGCGCAACCATGGTCCCCGCTATACCAGCCTTGCCACTTTCCTGACGATCTTTGATATCACCAATGGACCGTTCAATCCGGATGATCCGACACAGCTCAACGGTAAATGCTATGAACAGTACTTCTTCAACCGTCCCGAAAAGCTGCTGCCGATGCTGAAGTTCACCGAAGACGAAACGGAAGAAAACCTCGACGCTCTGACCTATCTGGGCGACTTCGTCAAGCAGGCCATGGCTGAATTCATCACTGGTGTACGCGATATCGATAACGATTGGGATGCCTATCTGGCTGACCTGGAGTCCTATGGCCTCAGCCAGCTGATTGCTACCACTCAGGCTGTATACGATCGCAGCAAGTAATACCTTTCACCGGACGACCGCCAGTACCGGTCGTCCGGTCCCTTTCCTTTTCATATTGGCATATTAGGAGGTTTCAGCATGGCCAAAAAAACAGTCGTTGCTCACAGCCATGGAAATGCAACGCTCGGCAAACGCATTCTTGATCGCTGGCAGCTGTATCTGCTGCTCATTCTGCCTCTCGTTTGGCTCATCACCTTCTGCTATGTGCCAATGGGCGGTCTCGTTCTGGCATTCAAGAAATACACGGCGGCCAAGGGCATATGGGGTAGCCCCTGGGTTGGCGTACAAAACTTCCAGAAGTTCTTCAATTCCGCCAAAAGCAGCATCGTCATCCAGAACACGCTTCTTCTGTCCCTGTATCAGCTTTTTATTTCTTTCCCGATCCCCATTCTTTTCGCACTGCTTCTGAATGTACTCCCCGGTGTCAAGTACAAGAAAGTCATTCAGACAGTCACCTATATTCCCTATTTTTTCTCTACCGTTGTCATGGTCTCTCTGCTGTTCCAGCTTCTGGACTATCGCATTGGCCTGTACGGAGCCCTCTATACGACACTTTCCGGCGGAAAGGTCGCACCGAACGTACTGGCGCAAGGCAGCAATTTCCGGCATATCTATGTCTGGTCCGGCGTATGGCAGGCAACCGGCTATCAGGCGATCATCTACATAGCCGCCCTTTCCAGTGCCGACCAGAGCCTGCATGAAGCTGCCATGATTGACGGGGCCAGCCGCTTCCAGCGTGTGCTGCACATCGACATTCCCACCATCCTGCCCACTGCCAGCATTATGCTGGTACTGGCTGTCGGAAATATCATGAATGTCGGCTATGAGAAGACATTGCTCATGCAGAACAACCTGAACCTCAATTATTCCGAAATCATTTCGACATACACCTATAAAGTAGGTCTTGCCAGCGGTGTCCCCAACTTTTCCCTTTCCACTGCCATCGGTATGTTCAATTCGGTCATTAACTTTATTCTGCTCGTGCTCGCCAACTTTACCAGCAAGCGTCTGAGCGGCAATGGGATTTTCTAAAGAAGGAGGTTGGCAAGATGAACAGCAAATTCAAGAATTATCCCGTCAGCGATAAAATCTTCACTATTATCGTCATCATTATTCTGACATTGTTCTTTATTGCAGTGCTCTATCCCTGCGTTTTTGTCATCAGCGCCTCCTTCTCCTCCGGCACCGCCGTCCAGTCCGGCAGGGTCGTGCTCTGGCCTGTGGATCTGAGCCTGGAGGGCTACAAAACTGTTTTCAATACACCCACCGTCTGGACCGGCTACCGCAATTCTCTGATTATCACGATATGCGGCACCATCATTAACCTGGTGATGACCCTGACCGCTGCTTACTGTCTCAGCCGGCATGATCTCCCCGGCAGAAACGGAATCATGCTTCTGTTTACATTTACCATGTTCTTTTCCGGCGGTCTGATCCCCCTGTACATGCAGGTGCAGAACCTGCACATGATCAACACATGGTGGGCTCTCATGATTCCCGGAGCCATCTCCGTGTACAATATGATTGTGGCCCGCACCTTTATCATCAATACAATTCCACGGGAACTTCTGGAAGCTTCCCAGATTGACGGATGTTCAGACCTGCGGTATTACCTGAGTATTGTCATTCCGCTTTCCAAGGCTATCATTGCCGTTCTGACGCTGTTCTATGCCGTCGGTCACTGGAATGCTTACTTCAATGCCATGATCTACCTGAATAACCGTGCCCTTTATCCCCTGACACTGTTCCTGCGGGAAATCCTCATGTCCTCCAATATTGATCCGGCTACCGTGTCGGATCCGGAACTGCAGGCTCGTCTGGCAGATATGGCTGCCGTTATCAAGTATGCACTGATCGTGGTCGCTGTCGTTCCTGTACTGGTCATTTATCCTTTCGTTCAGAAGTATTTCGTCACAGGCGTTATGATCGGCTCTGTAAAAGGATGACCTGCCTGCTCCTGTGCGCATCAAAAAGACGAGGTGCCGTTATGGTACCCCGTCTTTTCTGTTTCCTTTTGAACCCACTCGGCGCCAGAGGCGCCAAAGATTCGATATCTAAGTGGTCTTGAAAAACCATCATATATGGTATCGAATTTTTTTTATTGGTTGCAT
>CACWXY010000053.1 GCA_902764915.1 uncultured Eubacteriales bacterium
CGTAGCGCCGGTCAGAGCATCCTGCGCCAGCAGGGAGATCGGAACGGTCTCGAAATGCAGGGTCGGGAAGCTGCCTTCATAGCCGCTTTCCGTCTTGAAGGTCAGGGCGTGCTGGAAGAATTCCTTGCCGGTCTTGTCAGCCTTGGCGGTCATTTCGATCACCAGGGAAGCGCCGTCATCCAGGCCTTCTGCAGCATAGTTCTCACTCTGCTCGCCGGTATAGCTGTCCACGAGATAGAGCTCAGTGACCTTTTCGCCGGTTACGTTGTATATGGTGTAGGCGCAGGTGACATCAGGCACAAAGAAATTGATCTGTGTAGCACCGGTCAAGGCATCCTGGGCCAGCAGAGAGATCGGAACGGTCTCGAAATTCAGTGTGGGGAAACTGCCTTCATAACCGCTCTCGGTCGTGAAGGACAATGTGACCTGGAAACCTTCCTTGTTGGTGCAGGTAATTTCGATGCTGGCGCCATCTGCCAGACCTTTTTCGCCGGCATAGTTTTCACTGACTTCACCGGTGGCGTTGTCAGTGAGCAGAAGAGAGGTCACGGTTTCACCGGTAACATTGTAGACCGTATACACACAGGTTTCTTCTGTGGACTCTGCCATGGCAACCGTGCATAGACCCAGCATGAAAAGTGCCAGGCAAAGGGAAAGAATCTTGGACAGTTTCATGAAATGAACCTCCAGAAAAGTAAAAATATGCACCATGGGGTGCCTGACGTATTATGCCATTGATTTATTGCATACGCAAGAGAAAAAAAGGCTTCGCAAATAAAAAAAGACCGGTATCCGGGAACAAAATGGAACCCTGGGCATGCAGGAAGGATGGCGAAGTTGTACGGACGGGCAGGAAAATATGGAACCAGGTCGAATAAGGGAACGGTGCGAATGAAGTGGGGAGGCAAGCCTGACAGTGGAAATGTTTTCATTTGGAGACAAGTATGTGAATTTTGGCTCCATAGTTGTAGACAATCAGTTTATTCTGGAATACATGCCGATGGCCAGTGGTGAGGCGATCAAGGTGTATCTTTACGGCCTGATGGCCTGTACATATAATCCCAAGGAACTGAGTATGGGTGAAATGTGTCATGATCTGGGGATGGAACGAACGGACGCGGAAAAGGCACTGCGCTACTGGGAACGTGTAGGACTGGTGGAAAAAGTCAGCGATCGGGAAGACGCGTTCCGTTTTCTTCATGCCAATCAGGCCGCGTTTCTTGGCAGCCCGCCAAGCCCGGATGAGAAATTCGCGCAGTTTTCTGAGGCGGTCTATGCCGTCTTCGGGAATGATTATCATCTTCACGGCAAGGAAATCATCCGCTATTATGAATGGGTAGAAGACCTGGGACTGCCGCAGGAAGTTGTACTGATGCTGATCCGGCATATGATTTCCATCCGGGGCAAAAACTTCTCCTTAAAGGCAGCGGAGAAAATGGCCATACAGCTGAAGGAAAGCCATGTCATGACCATTGAAGACGCCGAGAATGCGCTGAATCGCAGTCACCAGGTGACGGAGGGAGCGCGAAGCGTGCTGCGCCGTTTCCATATTCGCAGGGAACCAACAGAGGATGAACTGGATCTGTATCAGAAATGGGCTTTTGAAATGGGCTTCAGCAAGGAAGCTATTCTGGAAGCGTGCCAGGAGACCACCTCTGCCCAGAATCCGAGCTTCCGTTATCTGGACAGGATTCTGGAAAACATGCTGCAGACAGGTGGCGCAGAAATGAAGAATGCGCAGAGCCAGCGTGCACGGCGGGAAAAGGACCATGAAATGCGGGAGTCTCTGAAGAGCCTTCTCTATCTTCTGGGACACCCGGGGCTGAATGTGAATGAAGGAACCTTGGGCATGTACCAGGAGTTCCGTGCGCTGTATGATGATCCGATAATAATGATTGCCGGCAAGGAATGCGGGCGTACGGGTAAGTCTCTGGAGGATGTGGGAAAGCTTCTGGAAAGCTGGAAAGGGAAAGGTCTGGAGAGCGAAGCACAGATCGAGGAATACATCGAGTTTTTCCGCAATGCGAATGAGGACCTGCGCAGAATCTTCGCCGTATGGGGCGTGGAAAGCCGACCGGGGGAGGCAAACCGAAAATTGCTGCAGACATGGGAAAAGGACATGCATATGCCCATGGACATGATCCTGGCCTGTGCGGAAGAAGCCAAGAGCGCGAAGCGACCGATGGATTACCTGGGAAAGATTCTGAAAGAATGCGATCAGAAAGGTATCCACACCCTGGAAGGCTGGCAGCAGTATCTTTTACAGCGGAGAAACGAAGGGGCGGCCAATGCAGCGGGAGGCGTGCCCTCGGCACGCAGCGGAAAAACTGTGATCGAGCAGCAGTTTGAGCAGCGTCCGAATACAGAGCATTCTTCCACGGATGTTCCGGAATGGCTGGGACGCTACGGAGAGGAGCAGAGTAATGCGCAAGGAAATATTGAGGGAAGTGACGCAGGCATTTGAGAAACGGCGACAGGAGAATGAGGAAGTCTTTTTCCGCCGCAGACAAAAGGTTATCCAGAAGTGTCCGGAGATTGCCGCGCTTATGGATTCAAGACAGAACCTGATTTTCGCGGGCATTCGCGGGATTCTGGACGGGCATGCCATGGAGAATGTGCCAGAGAAGATGCAGGCATTGACGGACGAGATCGGAAAAAAACTGGTGGAGAACGGTTTTTCCCGGGATTATCTGGAACCTGTATACCAGTGTTCAATCTGTCAGGACCGGGGATACGTGGGTGACACTGTCCGGGAAATGTGCAGCTGCATGAAAAAGGAAATGTATGCACGCCTCTTTCATGCTGTGGGTCTCAAAGGCGGGGAGAATGTTTCATTCGCAAGCTATGATACAAATGTATTCCCGGACACCCAGATTCCAGGAATAGGGATGTCACAGCGCGAGGAAATGCGGTGCCTGAAGGAAATCGTACAGGCGTGGACAGAACAGTGGCCGAATGTGAAACGGCAAGGTGGCATGCTGTTCAGCGGGTCGACCGGGATCGGAAAGACATATCTCATGCAGTGCGCGGCCAGACGGCTTTTGGAGAGGGAAAAAGAAGTCCTGGTCATGAGCATGTATCGTGCCCAGGATATCATGCGCAGAGCCTATGTAAAAGGCGATGAAGAGGATCTGCAGATGCTGATGGATGTGGATGTTCTCTGTCTGGATGATCTGGGTACGGAACCGCTGATGGAGAACATCACCATAACCCAGCTCTTTAATCTTATCAATGAACGACAGCGACAGGGAAAGGCATTGATTGTATCCACCAATCTTTCACCGAAGGATCTGCGGGCGCGCTATACCGAGCGCATTACTTCCCGGCTTTTGGATCGCAGTCAGATGGAAGTTTTCGAGATCCGGGGCGTCGATATACGGCGGGGGTAGAACATGACAGTTCAGATTTATATCAGCAAGAAAAACTTTGACGTACAGAAGGCACAGCGTTTTTTCAAGGAACGTCGGATTCCGGTCCAGGAGATGGACCTGAAAAAGCATCCACTGGGACAGCGTGAAGTGTCTCTTTTTGCCGCCCGGCTGGGGGCTTCAGCGCTTATCGATCGGGAAGACAGGAAAGTCAAGGAGCATCCGGCCTGCTATTACAATAAGGAAAGCGATATACTGGATGCCATCGTGGAATCACCCTGGCTTCTTCGCTCACCGATCGTACGGTGCGGACAGAAGGTTACAGCGGGCTACACACCGCAGGCATGGGAAGAATGGATGAGGGAGAACTGAAAGCACAAGGGCTCTGTTCCATAATTAACGTCATACAGGTTCCCGGAACCCAAAGAGGGCAGGACTTCACCGGAGAGAAGTCCTGCCCTCTTTGGGATTCAGTTATTACAGCATACGGGCTGAGCGCGGGGACAGCGCACGGCGTGCACAGAATCGGATCTTTCGCAAAACCGAAAGCGCATGATACAGACGCAGATAGATCGCGTGCAAGGCTGTCGCATCCGTTGCCTGAGGTGTCCTTTGCGCATAGAGCAGGCTCTCTGCCCTGTCGAGTACAGGACAGACTTCGGAAAGAGGCGGCGGCTCACCTTGAAGGAGCTGATTCAGCTGCCTTAGGGACTGGGTTTCCTCTCTGGGCACGCCGAACAGTGCCAGCAGCTGGAGAATGGCGCGAAGATAGATCCGGCAGCGCTCCTCATCACTGGAGGCATGTCGTGCCATAAAAGGCGGCATGACAATAAGCAGACGAAGGAGCAGTGCCGCAAGAAGCAGGAACAGAAGAAGCAGCCACCAGGGAAAGGCAGAGCGGTTGGGTGCATCCGGCGGATTCTGTGAGAGCTCCGGGGGTGTGGATGCCGGCGACGGGTCAGGTGTTTCCGTGCCTTTCGGCATCGGGGTTGCTTCAGGAACCGGCGTCGGGGTGGGCGTTGCCTGAGGCGCGTTCGCATTCGTGTCGTCGGGGGAAGCCTCGGGTATGTTCTGTGAAGTGCCTGCGGGATTCAGGGTGTCTCTTCCCAGTCCCGGGGTAGGATCAAAGGTCAGCCAGCCAAAACCGGGGAAATAGACTTCGCACCAGGCATGTGCCTGCAGACCGGTGACATAGGCAACACCATCGGAATCAGGACGGGCAACATAGCCTTCCACATATCGCGAAGGCAGGCCGATTGCACGGGCAAGCACAGTCATGGCACTGGCAAAATAGGTACAGTATCCTTCCTGGGTACGGAAAAGGAACGCACTGACAAAGTCCTCTTCCGGCGCAATCGCCGCGGGTGACAGCGTATAGCGGTAGCCGGTCTGCAGCGCTGTCTGCAGCGCCATGGCCTGGTCAAAGGGGTTTCCGCTGGTTCCGCTGAGCTGATGCGCCAGTGTGTACAGAGGTTCCTTCAGATGGTCCGGAAGCGCTGTATAGTCTCTGACGACAGAGGCCGGGATGGTATTGTCTTCAAGGGCACAGGCCTGCAGCAGTTCCCGCATGCCGGGCGTGTCCGCGCTGTAAAGCAGGGCAGACACGTTCCAGCTGTCGCCGGGCAGCAGGTCGTGCGTGACAAAGACTTCACTGGACAGGTTGAAATAGGGGATCAGACTTCCGCTTACACGCAGATCACGGATACGCTGCGGCACAAAGAGAGAAGAGGCAGAGCAGGCTTCCATGTGAATGGAGAGTGTAACCGGCGAGAGAATATCCTCTGCAAGCGGCAGCGCACTGTCGAAGGTGGTTTCACGCAGTGTACTCCATCGGGAGGCAATCCACAGATAACGCCGGCCGCCGGTAGTATCCGTCCATGTATGCCCGGTATAGGTATTGCGGATGGCGCCTCGGAGGTAAACGCTTCGGGGCGTATGCACCGTCATGACCAGATGGTCCTCAGGATGTACATCTCCGCCGAGCTGTCCGGCCCCCTGCGGATAATAGCCTTCCTGGGAGAGGGAAAACACGTTGCGCGGCTCGGTAAAGAACAGCGTATCCATGATGCGCTGACGCAGGTTTTCGGATGCCTCCTGGAGAGCAGGAATGCCGATGCCTTCCCGGGGAACGGCAAGAATGCAGAGGAGAGACAGAAGCAGTGCGACGGGGAACACGCCTTTGCTGGCCGCAGATGGCTGCAGGCTCAGCGAAAAGATGACAAGAACGGCAATCATCTGAGGAATAAGGCAAAAGAGCATGCGCGGTTCTCTGCTCTGCCAGACAAGAAGTACGAGAAAGACAAATACCAGTCCTGCCGGCATGGCACCGGAGACACGGGACGTGACGGCATAGGAAAGAAAACCGATAAAAAGGACGCAGAAGAATAGAAACATGTCTGCGTAAAGCGAAAGCAGTATACCGGAACCATGAAGCGCAAAAAGCCGCACTGCCTGAAAAAAATCCTGCAGAAGGGACATGTGCTGCCAGATTAGAAAGATGGCAGCGGCAGCGGCAGCCCCTATGCCAAGGCGGGAAAGCCAGGGCGTGAGTCGCAGTACGATCAGGAGCAGGAAAAGCATTGCTTCAGCGAGGATGCAGGCAGGAAGGGCGCGGGGAACATGCAGAAAATGCACGGCAGGCACGCTCAGAGAGACGGCAGTCAGAAGCGCCAGAATAAAGTGCCGAAAGGATTCGGCCAGACGTGCTTTCAAGGGAACGCCCTCCTTTCTTGAAATCATGGGGATGAAGCTTCCGGCATAGCAGGCTGCGGTGTTACAAAGCAGACTTCACACAGACCATCCTGCAGCTGCACGATAAACGGGGTTAGATCCGGATTATCAGGCGTATCGGTCACAAGGTACAGCCGCAGACTGGGGCCCAGTTTGCGAAGATGCAGCATCTCCTCCACCATATCCCCGCTCAGACAGCTGCTGACAATCAGTGTGGCGCCGGAAGTGCGCAGACGGCGGGATTCCAGAGCCATCATTTGCGGAAAGGAAGCGGAAGCATCCAGCTTTGCGCGGGCAAGCGCATTCAGAAGTACCTGCTCGGAAAGATCGGTGGACAGGAGCATAGGCGGGGTGGCATACAGCGGAAAGAGCAATGTCTCATTCTGTGCACGGCAGGAAAGAAGACAGGAAGCACAGGTTTCCATCAGCGCATCGTTCAGATCGGCGGACTGTCTGCCTGCATTCTCAGGAAGACGTGTATTGAGAAGCATCAGCGCCTGCGGATAGATAGGCGCGTCAAAACGGCGCACCACAAGCTCCTGTCTTCTGGCAGAAAGCTTCCAGTGTATTTTCTTCAGGGGATCTCCATGCATGTATGCTCGTACATCCGAGGGGGAGGAAAGGTCTTCGGTAGCATTGGCCATGGTGCCAAGGCCGTTTTCGCCCGGCGCAAAGGCAAGCAATGGAACCGAAAAGGGTACAGGACGTACAAGAAGCTCCACTGCAGGCGGTACGGGAAGCTGTGCCTGCCAGAGCCCAAAAAGATCGTGAACATATATGTTCCGCACTCCCACAGGCCACAGACCGACATGACGACAGAACAGGGGAATGTGCACCGGTTCCCCTGCGTGCAGTATCAAATGGCTGAGTGTGCCGTCCGGCAGGGCGAGGGAGGCGGTGCACGCGCCAACAGGCAAAGCAGCATGCAGACGGGCAGGAAGAATCTGTGCCATGACCGTATCTCCGCGGGCTGCTTCCTGGATGTCCAGGGAAAAGCGCACATGCAGGCAGTGCCTGCTGAAGCTTACGGAGAGCAGGCTGTACAGGAGTGTGACAAGCAGCATCAGAGCAGCGGCCAAAAAAGCCGCGGAGGAAAGAGATAACGAAATAAACAGAAGAAAAAGGCCTGCCAGAAGCACCCGCAAACCATTTCGGGTCACAGGTGCAGCGGTACCGGAACCGTCTTCTGGATTTCACTCATGATATCCTCTGGGCGGATTCCTTTCATGCGGGATTCCGGATGCAGGACAAGGCGGTGACAGACGACGGGAAGGAGCATCTTCTGAATGTCATCCGGAAGAACATAGTCTCTTTCCTCCAGAAGCGCGCAGGCCTGAGCGGCATGGAGAAGTGCAATGGCACAGCGGGTGGATGCGCCAAGCAGAAGAGCGCTGTGTTCACGGGTGCGGGCGACAAGCGCGGCAACATAGGCACGCACTTCCGGGGAACAGTAGATGTCCCTGACCTGGCTCTGCATGGCCAGGATATCTGGTCCTGTACATACCGGACTGATGGTATCCATCGGGGATACACGGGAAGTGTAACGTTCCAGCACGTCCATCTCCTGTTCGACGGTAGGATAGCCCAACTGAATTCGGAGAAAGAAACGGTCGATCTGCGCTTCCGGCAGCGGATACGTACCGGCAAATTCTCCGGGATTCTGTGTGGCAAGGACCATGAACGGCTGTGGCAGCGGATGGGTGATGCCGTCTACAGTCACCTGATGTTCTTCCATGACCTCCAGAAGCGCACTCTGGGTTTTCGGACTGGTCCGGTTAATCTCATCTGCCAGAAGAATCTGGGTCATGACAGAGCCTTCGTGGTATTCCATTTCGCCTGTACGCATATTGAACAGGGTAAAGCCCGTGAGATCGCTGGGCATCAGATCCGGCGTAAACTGCACACGGCGAAAAGAACACGAAAGGGACCGTGCCAGTGCAGAGGCCAGGGTTGTCTTCCCCACACCGGGTACGTCTTCGATGAGTACATGTCCGCGGCAGAGAAGTGCGATCAGTGCCAGTTCGATGGCTTCCTCCTTTCCGACAATTGCGCGGGCCATATTGTCTTTCAGGGCCTGTATGATCGTCTGATACTGCACGGTTGTTCCTCCTTGAGAATGGTTCGCTTGACGGGACAGATTACGCATCGTACAATGCACAATAAAATCCAGGAAAGCAGTAAAGGAATGATGACAATGGAACGGATCCTTGCCATGCTGAGTATGCGTGACTGTATGACCGGAGAGGCCATGAGCCGGGAAATGGGCATTACGCGAGCCGCTGTCTGGAAAAAGATCGAGATCCTGCGCGCCGAGGGCTGGAACATCGAGAGCCTGGGCAGAAAAGGATATCGCCTGCACGCGGGGGATCGTCTGGATCCGGTGCTCTGGCAGGGGGGGCTGAGAACGCAGGCATTGGGCCGTGGGAATGTATTTTACGCTGAAGTCATGGACTCTACCAATGATCAGCTGCGCCGCATGGCGGCAGGCGGTGCGCCGCACGGGAGCCTGTGCCTTTGTGAGCAGCAGACTGGCGGGAAAGGACGGCTGGGGCGCCAGTGGGTATCCCGAAGCGGAGAAGGACTCTGGCAGTCCGTGCTGCTGCGGCCGGCTCTGTCTCCGCAGTCTGCGCCGCTGATAACGCTTGCAGTAGCACTGTCCATGGCACAGGCATTGGAGAATGTCGGACTTTTGGGTGTGCGCATCAAATGGCCGAATGATCTGGTGATAAACGGCCGCAAGGTATGCGGGATCCTGTGTGAGGCCAGTGCAGACATGGACCGGATTGCCAGTGTGATCTGCGGTGTCGGACTGAATGTAAAGGAAGGCGCTGTGCCGGATGAACTGCGGCACCAGGCGACCAGCCTGGAAACAGAAGGCCTTCATGTACTTCGGCGAAGGATTCTTACAATGTACCTGGAGCGCCTGGAAAGCAATATGAAGGTATTGGAAAAGGATGGATTTGCGGCGCTCCTTGAAGGGTATACAGCACGCAGCTGTACTCTGGGAAGCCGTGTGCATGTAGTAGGAAACAAGGATTTTCTCGGTATGGCGGAAGCACTGGATACGGACGGTGCTTTACTGGTCCGGGATGACGCAGGCTTTCTGCAGAAAGTACTTGCCGGGGATGTATCCGTGCGCGGGGTAATGGGCTATGTATGAGATTGCCGGGATTGGAATGGATCTGTGTGAGATCGAGCGTGCCAGAAAGATTCTGGAAAACAGGCATTTTCTGGAACGCGTGCTGACTCCGGCAGAGAGAGCGTATCTTTTGGAAAAAGGCGCATCAGCTGCACAGTCGCTGGCGGCCATTTGGGCGGGCAAAGAGGCTGCCGTGAAGGCACTGGGATGCGGAATTGCTTTTCCGCTTACAGAGATTGAGATCCTGCACCAAGCCAGCGGACAACCAATGTATCATCTGTCCGGACAGGCAAAGTCACTGTGCGGAGAAGGACGCATGCATCTGTCTTTGACCCACGAGGGCAATATGGCTGGCGCCTTCTGTGTATGGGAAAAGCCATCTATGCCAGCGGATCCGATGGAACGGGTGTCAGAGGATCGTCATCTTCTTCCTCAATAAGCGGGGCAGGATCATCGTCCGGCTCTTCTTCAATCAGCACGATGGGAACTTCATCCGTCTCTTCCTCAATCAGCGTGGCGGGAGTCTCCTCCGGCTCTTCTGTGGGGGAGAGCGTGGGAACAGCCGTAGCGCGCGGCGCTACAGTCTGCAGCTCGGATGCATAAAGTACAGACAGCGTATCTTTATCAGCGATTCCTGTGACCCGGATGCTCATGGCTTTCTGAAAGGCGGATACGGCTTTTTCCGTACCGGCAAGATACGTGCCTGAACAGGTGCCGGTGTAATAGCCGAGTTCTGTCAGCTTGCACTGCAGCCAGTATACGTTTTCCCCGCTGTCGCCGGTGCGCATGGCTGTCAGCGACTGCGGCGGGACGGCACCGCTGATATAGACCGGTTTTTCCGTGGGATAGGGTGTGGCAACGGGCAGCATATTGCTTCGATTGAGATCAGGCTTGACCAGCGAAGATTTCAGTTCCGGATCTGCGGGCAGACTGTCTGTGATGGTTACCACAGTACCTGCTTCCACATTGTCATAAATCCATTTGGCATCGGCTACCTGAAGCCGGATACATCCATGGCTGGCACGGGAACCGAGTTTCCGGTAGCTTTTCATAGACAGAGACTGGGTATTGACTTCACGGTATATCACTGAATGGAAGGCAATCCCACCATTGATTTTGGTCCAGTACTGTGCGTAATCACCCCACTTGGGGAAATAGCACCAGCGCGCTTTGCGCCCGGAAAGCACAAAGTCTCCGATATCCGAAGGATTCTCTTTTGTTCCGGTCGAACACAGCATCTGCTTGACAACAATGTCGTATTCGCCTGTCAGGGAACGGGCATAGATGGTTACAGCCTGGTTGGTCACATCGACAACAATATGAAAGGCAGGCGCAATCTGCGCGGTAATTACCTGGGGCGGGTCGTCTGCACCGGCCACATCAGAAAGATTGAACAGCGCATCCCATGTCTCCTGACCGACCACACCGTCGGCATTCAGACCGTTTCGTGTCTGAAAAGCTTTGACAGCATTGCGGGTATGTCCCTGGAAGGAACCGGAAATATTGCCCTCATAATATCCGAGATCGCGCAGCCTCTCCTGAATCTGCGTAACATATTTGCCGGATGAACCGTACTGCTGCTTTTTTACAAAGGGTATCCGGCTTTCATCAACAATAGATTCTTCCTTGTTTCCATCGATGACTTCTTCTTCGGCAGGTGCCGGTGTGGCCAGTCCGGTCCCGGAGCGCGCAATCGCGTCTGAGGAGAAAAGAAGCGTCTGCGTCATGGTGTCTGCAAAGCCAGTGGGAATAAGCCCCATTTTTACCTGGAATGCAGTGACAGCGTCCCGGGTCTGGTCCAGATAGGTGCCGGAGATTGTGCCGGTATAGTATCCCAGAAGTGCAAGTCTTGTCTGAAGACGGTTCACATCGGTTCCGCTGATGCCCAGATACAGCGGGCGGTACAGTGTCTGCGCGAGAAGTGTCTGCACTTCGGGGTCTGCGATTCCATTGACTTCCATGTCAGCGTCTTTCTGGAAGGCCATCAATGCCTGTGCCGTGTTCTCGCCGAAATTGCCGCTGAGGCTTCCTGTATAATAGCCGAGACGTTTCAGATGTGTCTGGACTTCCCGTACATCTTCGCCCCAGTCACCCAGCGCCAGAGAACGCGCTTCGTCTGCTTCACTGAACCCCGTGAGACAGGACAGAAGCAGGATACTCAGAAGACAAAAAAAGGAAATGCGTCGAATGCGTTGCATGCTCAACCTCGTCTGTTCTATATGATCGGAAAAAGTATAATCGCAAAAGACAGAATGTGACAAGAAATGACACAAAGTTTTGCATGTTCTGAAAAAAAGAGTTTGCCGAACGAAATGCAGATACAGAGGAAAAACAATCGGATAATGAAAATATGGATTGACAGTGAGAAAGGTGGGTGCTATAGTTTTTCCAGCACCTCAGGAAAGGAGAAAGACCGATGAAGGCAACGCGCGAAATGATGGATAGGATGATGTGCATGCGTCGCATGTGCATGTTTTGCTGCGCTGTTTTCGGATAAGCTTTCACCCATTCGAGGCATTAAGCCGAACATTGAAGAGGAAGCGTATCGCGAACGCTTCCTCTTTTTCTTCGGGATGCCGGAAATGTATGCTGAGTGTGTTATCTCTGTTCCCATAACAAATCAAACGTAAAGGAGTCTTGAACCATGAAGAAACTGATTGCGCTTGTATTGTCTCTGGCACTTGCTCTCACACTTACCGTGTCCTTTGCTGACGGACTGAAGATTGCTGTCCCCAATGATGCGACCAATGAAGGCCGTGCTCTGCTGCTTCTGCAGGCACAGGGTCTTCTGAAACTGAACGAGGAGGCCGGCATCACTGCGACAGTGGCGGATATCGTGGAAAATCCCCTGGGACTGACCTTTGAGGAAGTGGAAGCAGCCATGGTCCCCAATGTTCTGGCGGACGTGGATTATGGCATTATTAACGGGAACTATGCGCTGGCTGCAGAACTGGACAATGCGCTCCTGTACGAGAATGCGGAATCCCCTTATGTAAACGTTGTCAGCGTGGATGAAAAGAACGTGGATACCGATGAGGCCAAGGCACTGGCTGCGGCTGTGCTGAGTCAGCAGGTTGTGGATTATTTTTCCAACTACGAGGGACAGGCCATTTCCGTGGTGGAGGAGCCTACTGACGGCTATGACCCCTCGGTGGACTATGAAGCGCTTTCCGGAAAGACCATTAAGGTGATCTGCACACTGGATCCGCACTCCTATGTGCTGGAAATCGCGAAGGAAATCCTGGCTGAGAAAAACATCACCCTGGACATTACTATCGTGGATGACTATGTGACTCCGAACACCATGGTCAACGATGGCGATGCTTTCGCGAATTTCTTTGCCCATAGTCCCTATCAGGAAGACTTCAATGCGCAGAATGACACCCATCTTGTGACGATCGCTGGCGTGCATGTGGAGCCCATGGGCTTGTATGCGGGACGTCAGACTGACCTGGAAGCCCTGGGTCTTGCAAAGTAAGATAGCGTTGTTGTGTAAAAACCGTCGCCTGTCTTGATGTGCTCCCCCTGAAGTAGACACTGGAAAAATGCAAACCAGTGAACTTCAGGGGGAGCATTTATGTCAAGAAAAGCGAGATACACAGTGAAGGCTAAGATGCAGGCAGCAGAGCGATATTTGCGAGGGGAAGCAAGTGCAGCAGCGATAGCCGAAGAAATAAAGATGGGAAAATGTGGAGAACGGCGAGTACGTGAATGGGCAGCAGTATACCAGGAGAACGGAATAGAAGGTTTTCACCGGCACTGCCCGAAGCAGAAATCGGAAAAGATGCCGATAGCAGGCATTCGATCTGCCTGAAGGGAAAAATGCGGTCATAGCATGGAATGCGTGCCTGCTTTTTTTCAGTTGCAGGGAGCGCACAGTATTCGCTATAATGCACGGGATGGGAGGGGTTCCATGATTGAACTGCGGAATCTGTCCAAGACATTCACGACTATGGATGGACAGGTGGATGCCTTGCGGAATATTAATCTGACCGTGGAAAACGGCGATATTTATGGCATTATCGGCATGAGCGGAGCCGGGAAGAGCACTCTGGTCCGCTGCATTAACATGCTGGAGCGCCCGACACAGGGAAGTGTTCTGGTCAATGGCAGGGATATGGCAAGCATGTCCCAGCGGGAACTGCGGGGGATGCGGCGGAAGATTACCATGATCTTTCAGGGCTTCAATCTGCTTATGCAGCGCACCTGCCTTCGAAATGTTATGCTGCCCCTGCGCCTTTCCGGCGTAGATCGCAGGACAGCGGAGGCGAAAGCGCAGGAACTGCTGACACTGGTTGGACTTCCGGATAAGGCCAACAGCTATCCTGCACAGCTTTCGGGTGGCCAGCAGCAGCGTGTTGCGATTGCCCGTGCACTGGCTACCGAACCGGATGTACTTTTGTGTGATGAGGCAACCTCTGCTTTGGATCCCAAGACAACACATGCGATTCTGGAACTGATAAGGGATATCAACGAAAAGCTCCGGATTACGGTGATTGTCATTACACATCAGATGAGTGTGGTTCAGGAAATCTGCAATCGTGTTGCGATTCTGGAGAATGGTGAAGTGGTGGAGGAAGGTATGGTCAGTGAGGTCTTCTCCAATCCCCGGGCCAATGCCACGCGTAACCTGATCTATCCGGAAAGCACCGGGAACGATTCTGTATTTCCCAAGGGTGGCCAGCGCATCCGCGTGATTTTTAATGGCGCCATTGCGTCCCGGGAGCCGCTTCTGGCGAAAATGGCTGTAGACTGTGGCATTCTTGCCAGCATTCTGGGCGCTTCCACGCGTTCTGTAGGTGACAGGGCTTACGGGTATATGCTTCTGGGCATTCCCGGAACGCCGGAGGATATGGCCAAAGCCATTTCCTATCTCAGCGCGACGCCTGATGTAACGGTACAGGTGGAGGCAGAATATGCGGCTAAGGAGGTGGAGGCATGAATTTTGCCAATGCATTTACGCCGGAAAAACTGCAGGAGGCATGGAACTGCCTTCTCAATGAATTCCCCTTTGCCATGTGGGAGACACTCTATTCGACGATTCTTGCCACATTTTTTGCGATTCTGATCGGGCTGCCGCTGGGGGTGATTCTGGTGACTGGAGAGGCAAAGGGAATCCATCCTTTGCCGCGGCCTGTGATGAGTTTCTTGAATGTGTTCATCAATCTTCTCCGTTCGGTTCCTTTCATTATTCTTATGGTCATGATTATTCCGCTGACCCGCGTGATTGTCGGCACCAGTGTGGGAACCGTTGCCTCCATTGTTCCTCTGACCGTGGCAGCGTTTCCTTTTATTGCCCGTCTTGTGGAAAGCAGCCTGCGGGAAATCAATCCCAATATTATTGAGACGGCACAGTCCATGGGTGCCACATCCCTCCAGATTGTATTCCGCGTCATGCTGCCCGAAAGCGTGCCGAGTCTTGTGACCAATTTTACGCTGGCCATTACAACCATCATGGGTTATACTGCCATGTCCGGTGCTGTGGGCGGTGGCGGACTGGGAAAACTGGCTTTGGCCTACGGGTATCAGAGATACCGGTATGCAGTTCTGTATCTGGCCGTGATTGTGCTGGTAATCATAACGCAGGTGATTCAGTCCTTCGGCACATGGCTGGCCGCAAAACTGGACAAGCGCCTGAAGAACAAGTGAGGAAAAGTGCGTAAAACGCAGCAGTGTCCTCTGTAATGTTGCAAAGCAGACTCCCAATTGAGGGGCCTGCTTTTCTTTGCCTGTACAAAAAAACAGTCTTTTGTGCTATCATGCCAAGGAAACCAGTCGGGGAGGCGTTTATGGATCGGTTTGTTCTCAAAGCTCCTTATGCGGCCAGCGGTGACCAGCCGGAAGCCATTGCGGCACTGGCAGAGGGAGTACAGAAAGGACTGCGGGACCAGGTTCTGCTCGGCGTGACCGGATCAGGAAAGACATTTACCATGGCTTCCGTGATCGAGAAGGTCCAGAAGCCGACCCTGGTGATCGCACATAATAAGACATTGGCTGCACAGCTGTGCTCGGAGCTGAAAGCTTTCTTTCCCGACAGCCGTGTAGAGTATTTCGTCAGCTATTACGATTATTATCAGCCGGAGGCTTATATTGCCTCCTCCGATACCTATATTGAAAAGGATGCTTCCATTAATGAAGAGATCGATCGGCTGCGTCACAGTGCCACGGCGGCACTTCGAGAGCGCCGGGACGTGATTATTGTGGCATCGGTGAGCTGTATTTATTCCATGGGAGATCCCAGCGAATATGAGGGACAGATGATTTCTCTGCGTCCGGGAATGCCCATGGATCGGGATCTGCTTATTCATCAGCTGATCGATATTCAGTATGAGCGCAATGATTTGGAATTTGCTCGCGGGACCTTTCGAGTGAAAGGTGATGTACTGGAAATCATACCGGCCGGGGAATATGATCACGCGCTTCGAATTGAGTTCTTCGGGGATGAGATAGACAGAATCAGTGAAGTAGAAGCGGTTACAGGCCATAAACTGACGCAATTGCAGCATGCGAGCATATATCCGGCGACACATTATGCGACCAATAAGACAAACCTGGAGGAGAATCTTGCCAGAATTGAGTCGGATCTACAGGAGAGGATTCGGTATTTTACAGACAATGGACGGCCATTGGAAGCGGAGCGCATCGCACAGCGCACGCAGTATGATCTGGAGATGATCCGGGAGATCGGATACTGCAGCGGGATTGAGAATTACAGCCGCTATTTTGACGGTAGAATGCCCGGCGATGCGCCTTATTCTCTTCTGGATTATTTTCCCAAGGACTTCCTTTGCTTTATTGACGAAAGCCATGTGACGATCCCGCAGATCCGTGCCATGTATAACGGCGACCGCGCACGGAAAAACACACTGGTAGAGTATGGATTCCGTTTGCCCTCTGCCTATGATAACCGCCCTCTGCTTTTTGATGAGTTTGAAAAGCGGATTCATCAGGTAATCTATGTGTCGGCTACGCCCGGGCCTTATGAAATCGAGCATATGCAGCAGAAAGTGGAACAGATTATCCGGCCTACTGGACTCCTGGACCCACAGGTTATCTTACGTCCAGCTACGGGACAGGTAGATGATCTGGTGGGAGAAATCCGCAGAGTAACGGAGAATGGCGGACGAATTCTGGTAACCACACTGACCAAGCGAATGGCGGAAAGCCTCACGGATTATCTGCAGGAACTGAGCATCCGAGTCCGTTATCTGCACAGCGATATTCAGACGATAGAGAGAATGCAGCTGATCAGAGATCTGCGGCTGGGAGAGTATGATGTGCTGGTGGGCATCAATCTTCTACGGGAAGGCCTGGACCTGCCTGAGGTACAGCTTGTAGCCATACTGGATGCAGATAAGGAAGGATTTCTCCGCTCGGAGACGAGCCTTGTACAGACCATAGGCCGTGCGGCGCGAAATGTCGATGGGCGCGTGATCATGTATGGTGATCAGATGACGCAGTCCATGGAAAAGGCTGTGACTGAGACAAACCGTCGACGTGCCCTGCAGGAAGCGTATAACACAGCGCATGGGATCACGCCGGAGACTGTGCGGTCCAGTATCCGTGACGTGCTGGAGATTACCCGGCAGGTGACGGAGAATACGCAGGTGGAGATGAACGAGGATGAGCGCAATGCGCTCATGCGCCAGATTGAGGATCAGATGCTAACGGCTGCACAGGCATTGGAATTTGAGAAAGCTGCCCAGCTGCGGGATCAGCTGCTTTCTCTGCGGGGGGAGGCACCCATGAAGCAGGAGGTTCAGCAGCGCCGATCACGGGGTCCCAGAGTGCGCAAGTCCGAACACTGAAAGGTGGATAATATATTGAAACGCAGAATATGCTGGCTTATTGTGCCGTTTTTACTGAGCGTGCCTGTTATGGCGGTGATCGCATGGCTTGCGCTTTCCCACGGTCGTGAATGGCTTCGCTTTCTCAGCGTGGCGGTAAAGCTGGTGGTGATACAGTGAAGCGCGCAAAACTGGGAAAAGGCCGTGTGGTGGCCTGCGTGTTGCTGATGATACTTATGACGCTGCTTGGATGCGTTGGACTTGTACTTTCGGGCTTGCGAACCATACTGCTGAAGGATGCACCGTATGTCGCGGTGGAGCGTGCCGTTGTGCCGGCCTATGCAGCGGAAGAAAAGGCGCACCTGGAGTCACTGTCTGAACAGTATGGCTTTTCCGCAGAGACCGTCAGCAATATGATCAGTGAAGACACCTTCTATGCCTACGGGCAGAAAGTGAGAGACTGGGTGCATGCACTGATCGAGGAAGAAGAGCCGTCCCTGGATATGCCGATGTTTTATCTGGAAGGCATGGAAAACGCGATTCGAAGCGATGAGGGGTTCCTTGCCTCCGTCCCCAGCTATCAGCAGCGCTCTGTCGCGCAGAATGCCATTGTGGGTGCACTGGAACGCGCGTGCCAGGAGCGGATCTTTCCTCTGCGTTCGCAGCTTCTGGCACTTGCGCGGCATTGGATGGACATGTATGGCGATATGCATCTGCTTACGCAGATTCTCCGTAACAGTTTCTGGGTGATTCCCCTGGAAGCGATACTTGCATGCATGATTCTTTTCAGCATGCGCAGTGACATGATGCAGGCCCTGGGATATATCGGGTCTGCGCTGGCCAGTGTGGGCCTTACGGAGCTGATGGGGATTACGATACTGTTCAGAATGCATCTGCCCCAGCGCGTGGCAGTGATCAATGAGGCATATGCACAGACTGTGCAGCTTTATCTGCAGCAGCTGACAATGCCCTATGTATGGCAGGGACTGAGCTTTATTGCATTGGGATACCTGATGCTCTTTTTCCTGCTCCGGCGGGCCTATCGCTATCGGAGGGCAAGCGCTCTATGAAAGCACATCAGATTACCGCATATGCGTTCGCTGCTCCTGAATCAAAGGGGCGAAAACTGCGTTTTGCCGTTGTGGCAGACCTGCATAACGGCCCTTGGGAAGATGTCCGTGTAACACTGGAGTCCTCGGATGCTGTTCTTGTGCTGGGGGATATTGTTAATCGGCACTGCCGGGGTACGAATCATGCCATTTCCTTTGTGGAGCAGGTTCCGAAACTGGCACCGACGTTTTTCTCTATCGGGAACCATGAGCGTCGATCCCGGGATATGGATGAAATGTGGGATGTGCTGAAAAAGAGCGACATGGAAATCCTTGACAATCGCTATGTTGAGTTTTGCGGACTGTATCTGGGGGGATTCAGTTCCATTGATCCGGACTGGCCGGAGGTGCCTTTTTCCATGCTCGAACATATGGAGCGGGAAAACGGCATGAAAATACTGATGTGCCATCATCCGGAATACTTTCCGCGCTATATTGCGGGAAGAAATATTGATCTGACGCTCAGCGGTCATGCACACGGAGGACAGATTCAAATTGCAGGGCATGGACTGTATGCACCGGGGCAGGGCCTTTTTCCGCGTCTTACGGATGGATACTATTATGATCGGCGTCTGCTTGTCAGCCGGGGAATGACGAATTCGGCCAGAGCCCCGAGAATCTGGAATCCGATGGAAATACTGAAACTGGAAGTGGAATACTGAATGGAACTGAATGACTATCAGAAACAGGCACTTCGAACGCTGAATCCGGAACTTACGGAAAAGGACATCCTGATCAATGGTGTCATGGGCCTTTGCGGTGAGTCAGGGGAAGCGATTGATATTGTAAAAAAGCATCTGGCTCAGGGGCATCCTTTGGATCGGGAAGGCCTGGCAAAAGAACTGGGAGACGTCTGCTGGTATCTTGCGGAAGCCGCCTATGCCATCGGATATGATCTGGAAAAGATATGCAGTCTGAACCTGGATAAACTGAGAAAACGTTATCCGGATGGCTTTGATGCCGCACGTTCCCGGGACAGAAAGGCGTAGCATAAGAAAACACGCCCCTTTTACAGAAAGAGGGCGTGTTTTCTTGTGATAATCATCTGCGTTCCGGAAAACGCAGAGTATAGGTCATGAGATCTGTTGCGCAGCGTGTTGCCGGAAAAACAGCCTGCGCGCACGACAGATATGTATCCGGTGTTTCCATACTGGTGGAGAAGTGCGTCAGAATCAGTTCCTTGGTCTCTGCCTCCTGTGCCAGGGCTGCGCTCTCTCTGTACAGCATATGGTGATTGCGCATGGCATGTCCCAGCTTTTCTTCTTCTCCATACATCCCCTCAAGGATCATCAGATCGGTATGCCGGCCATTACTGACAATACGCGGAGTGGGACGGGTATCTGTTGCATAGAGAAAGGAAAGTCCCGAACGGGGCGGACCCTGGACGTCCTTTGGTGCAAAGAGCCGTCCTTCATATGTGACGCTTTCACCGCGCTGAAGATGCTTCCACAGTGGCAGCGGAATGCCCAGTGCGCGCGCCTTCTCCGGGAGAAATGCAGGAATTCGAGGCAGAGAGAAAGCATAGCCAAGGCATGGCATGCCGTGATCCAGGGGAAATGGTGTAATGTCCATTCCGATGAAAGGAAAGGAAGACTCTTCTCCTGTGATTTCGTGCATAACGAGTGGATAGGGCAATTGCGGACAGATAACACGAAGACCATCCAATACCCGACGAAGACCGGCTGGACCATAGACATGGAGAGGAGCCTCGCGGCTGGCTTTTGCCTGTGCGAGCAGAAAGCCGGGCAGTCCGGAACAGTGGTCTGCATGGTAATGGGTGAGGAGAAGCCCATCAATGCAGCGGAAGCCCCAGCCAAGTTTCATTATCTGCATCTGCGTGCCTTCTCCGCAGTCAATCAGGAGCGCCTTCCCTCCTGTGCGAACATAGAGACTGGCCAAGGCACGTTCAGGCATGGGAATAGACCCGCCTGTGCCCAGAAAACACAGATCAATCATGGGAAAACCTCCTTTCTAACGTATGTGCGAAACGAATGAATCATAGTGCAAAGTGGGAAAAAGATCAATGAATGGAAAACGTGAAGCATGAAAAAAGCGCATCCCCGGAATGGAATGCGCATGGGAAAGGGTTACTTGACTTGACGGATGGCTTTGAGAAGCCGATCTCCCACAAGAATGGTAATCAGTACACAGAGCACACACTCAATGGACATATAGGTGCCATTATAGATCAGGGAATAGGACCAGGCTTCCCACCCGGTCCGAGTATCGGCCCAGAACACAACACCGGCAAGAACCGCAGCTGCATAACGTCCGAAGGATCCGATGACTGCGCCGAGCGGCAGGCCGACCTTATCATTGCGAATGCTTCGCGCAAGCCCTGCCAGTCCTAGCAGACCAAAGGCGACCGGATAATCCAGAAGGAACTGCGGTACAGAAAGGAACCAGCCACCAAAGGCATAGTCCAGAAGACCAAATAAGGCTCCCAGCGTAAGGCCGGGTACAGTACCGTAGACATAGGCAAAGAGCATAAGAGGCAGCATGCTGGCAGGTGTTATGGAGCCGCCGTTGGGCATAGTGAACAGGCGGATACGGCTGAGAACGACGCTCAGGGCCATGCACATAGCACCGAGGGACAGCATTTTGGTGGTCCAGATTGTCTTTTTTGTATTGGAACGGCTGTTTCGGAATAGCAAGAGACCACCGAGCAGAAAGACAACGATCAGGATCCAGCCCCATGCGGGAAGCTCGCCCAGTTTATGGAACACTGTGTATACCCAGGATGGCGGGGCTTCGACCAGTTCAGTGGCGGTTTCGGCCTCTTCGGCCAGTGCGGTTGACAACCATGCAATCATTGGAGTTCCTCCATTCTCTGCATCCGATTGTTTTTGCCAAAAGAAAACCCGCGATGCATGCTCGCGGGAAGTGAATGCACTGTCATACAGTGCTTTCCGCTTCCCTACGGTAGGATGATCTACACAGGTTCCAAGGGTCGGGCACAGCCCTCTCAGCGACTTTTGTCGCACCCCCAGCGGTGGATGCAATTTCATGAGAATTATAAACGGTTACAAAGCTGTGTCAAGCGGTTGCCGATGATTTTCGGAGTGTGTATACTGCAGATGTGACACAATGAATAAGAAGGTATGGAGATAGGACATGTATCCATTTTTTGCCTATATGGCACGACTGAAACTGATTCGGCGATGGAGCCTGATGAGAAATACCCAGCCGGAAAACGATGCGGAGCATTCGCTGCAGGTCGCCATGATCGCGCATGCCATTGCGCTTTTGGGAAATGCACGATATCACAGAGAGTGCAATCCGGAACACGTGATGACGCTGGCGGTATACCATGATGCGAGCGAGGTGATTACCGGGGATCTCCCCACACCGGTCAAATATTATCATCCGGGACTTCGCGAGGCGTACGGAATGGTGGAAAACATGGCCGTTGAGCGGCTGACGGATATGCTGCCTGCGGAACTGCGGGATCAGGTTCGTGCATGCATGACGGAAGAGAACACATATGCCCATCGTGTCGTAAAGGCAGCCGACCGCATCAGTGCATATGTCAAGTGCCTGGAGGAACAGCGTGCAGGGAACCAGGAGTTTGATGCCGCAGCAGAGACCATACTGCGTTCCATTGAAACGATAGATCTTCCCGAAGTACAGGATTTCATGAAGGAAATGGTACCTCCTTTCACCTGGACGCTGGATGCGCTCAACCAGACGGAGGATGCATAATGAAGCTGGGAATGAGCAGTGCTTCTTTTTACGGTCGGATGGAGACGGAGGATGCGGCCCGGCATCTGTTGCAGTTCCCGCTGGACACATGTGAGATCTTTCTGGAAACACCATCGGAGTATTCTGCCATCTTTGGGGCTTTTGTACGGGAACGGTTGGGGTTACTGCATTGCACGTCCGTTCATCCCAAAGGATCGCAGTTTGAAGGAGATCTGTTTTCCAGCTCGCTGAGACAACGGATGGATGCGCTTCATCTGTTTGAGGGTGTCTGTGCCAGCGGCGAGAAAATCAGAGCCAGATACTATGTTTTTCATGGGCCATTTTCTGTCAGGAGAAAAATGAGCCCGGGCCAGATACAGCGCTTGGAGCCTTCCGTACGGGATATGCAGAAGTGCGCAGCTGATCATGGTATGGAAGTACTCTGGGAGAATGTCTCCTGGTGCACGGGCGATACGCCTGCGCATATCAGAGAGATACAGGTGCGACTGCCTGATATGCATTTTGTTCTGGATGTGAAGCAGGCCTATCAGGCGGGAACGACGCCGCAGCAAATGATGCAGGCCATGGGGTCCGGTCTGCGTCACGTCCACGTATTGGACTGGGAAGAAAACGGAAAGCTGTTATTGCCTGGCAAAGGGCAGGTGGACTGGACAGACTTGTTCCGTGAGCTTCATAAGATTGGCTTTGATGGTTCGGTGATTCTGGAACCCTACAGCAGCATGAGCGAGAACGAAGCGGAAGTGAAAGAAAGCCTTCACGTGCTGCGCGATGCGATGAACAATGCTGAAAGAGAAAGGTGATAATGGATGAAGGCAATGACGAAACGTTTCCTGGCATGGATGCTGACTGTTCTTCTGGCGATGACCATGCTTCCGAATGCTGTTGCGGAAGAGGAACTGGAGGATGTACTGATTGAAGAAGATGTTGAGGTTCTGGACCTGACAATCTCGGAGGAGATGGAGGAAGTAGTTGAGAACCTTGGCAACTGGGAGATCGATGATTCCGTGAATCCGGATGATCTCGAACTGAACCATGATCTTCCGGATAACGTGGTAAATATTCTGCTCATCGGAATCGATACCCGTTCCAAGGAAATGGACGGTGACAGCGGTTTGCAGCATGGAGATGTGCAGATGATTCTGTCAATTAATACAGAAACAGGGTCAGTCAAACTTTCCAGTATTCTTAGAGACTTATATGTTGAGATTCCCGGATATCGGAACAAGTCCCGCATAAATAATGCCTATGCAAGAGGCGGCGGAACGCTGGCCATGCGGACCATCAATCACAACTTTGGCATGAATATTCAGCATTATGTGACTATCAATTTCTTTGGCCTGGCTTCCGTCATTGACTCGATTGGCGGGATCGATGTGGATCTGACAAAGAGGGAAGCGGGGGCTATCAATACCTATCTCCGGAAGCATCCGCCGGCTTATGACAATACAGATGGAAAATCCAGAGTAGAGCTTGTCAGAGAAGATGGTGTACAGCATCTGGATGGCGTACAGGCAGTAATGTATGCAAGACTGCGGGAAATTGACAGTGACTTTGCCCGTACAGCCAGACAGCGTCATCTTCTGGATCTTCTGTTAAAGAAAATTATGCAGGATATGAGCCTTAACAGGCTGGTGGAGCTTATTAACACGACATTGCCTTATGTAACGACGAATGTGAATGGAGGCACAGTCCTCAATCTCGGGCGTGCCGTACTCAGCGGGGATATTATCACTCGTGCACATCAGGGAGAAGATCTTGTTGGACAGTTCCGGATTCCAATGGATAAGACGTATGGATACAGTAATGTGAATGGAGCCAGCGTAATTGTGCTGTCATCCAAGAACCTGAAGCTGAATGTGGAGTCTCTGCACTCCTTTATATATGATGAATAAACAGAAGAAAGTCATGAGAGGACCGGCATCATGCCGGTCCTCTATTGCATAATGACGAACGTTATAATCACGCCCACAGACAAATGTTCGTGTATTAATGCAAATGAAAGGTATAAAAACAGAACCTTAAATATTCGCAGAGCCCCGTGTTTCTTTAAAAAGTAGGGTGTGGAGAGAAAAGAACAAATGTTTCAAAAGTGAAACAAATAACGTTCGACATAGGCAGAATTATGACAAAAAGTGTCAAAAACATTCAAAAAAGCGCTTGACACAAAAGCTGGGGCGGTGTATTATACACAAGCTGGCTCGCGAGAGCACAGCGATGAACCTTGAAAACG
>CACWXY010000054.1 GCA_902764915.1 uncultured Eubacteriales bacterium
TTGTACGCCCGCCATGGGCAATAGCTTGGTGGTGAAAGTCCACTACACGCTTGGTAGTAGGAAGTGTTAGCCGAACGGCAAGGGTGTCCATCGCGAGGTGGAATCTGAAGGAAGCCGCAGGCAAAGTTCCGAGCCGACGAACAGAAATCGCATATAAGGCGGGGCAGAGCGGACGAGGCTGCAAGACAAGCCGAAGTCCCATACTACCCGGACTCTGTCACGTAAATGCGGCGGCTACATGGAATGAAGGCTATTGCACCTTATGCGGGGAGATCTGTGGGATATGCACCGTCAGGTGTAACCCATGCTGTAAGGCATGATTGAACCCACAGAAATCAGTCTGGGCCATAGTACCTGAGAAGCCGGTGAAAGCCGATGGAGGGAAGGGCCCGGCGGTTGCTGGTAATACAGCACGACAGGAATCGGGGCGTGTTGAAAGCAGTTGCTCGAGAGAGGATGTCCGCCAGAAGATAGGTGAGTGACCGAAGGTATGACGGAATCGCCGAGCGTCCTGGTATCCAACCAAACGTGCTGTCAAGTGTCAGCAACTGAACCGCCGCTTGCGGGACCGCATGAGCGGTGGTGTGGGAGGACGGGGGTTAGCCACCCCCTCCTACCCGATTTATACTAATCTCAGTTTAAAATAGCGATAGTATCCATTCGCGGCCAGTAATGCTTCGAATGACATCTGGAGTAATGGATCGAATCGTTTCACACAGGCGATCTATCACATCATTCAATGTTTTAAACACTTCATTGCGAAATCCACGGGTACGTATTTCACGCCATACCTGTTCAATGGGATTCATTTCGGGCGTATAGGGGGGAATATGCTGAATATGGATGTTTGGCGGTATTACAAGAGTTCCCGATTTATGCCAGGCAGCGCCATCACAAATCAAAAGAATCTCATCATTTGGATACTGCTTTGATAGAGTATCCAGAAAGACGTTCATGCCAACCGTATTGCACTGAGGAGCAACAAGGAAGCAATCATCACCTGAGATCGGATCTACAGCGCCGAACACATATCGATATTCTCGAATATGATGGCAAGGGACACTTGGTCTCTTTCCACCGGTCCAGCAATACTTGGGCGTATTAATTCGTCCAAAACCGGCTTCATCCTGAAACATGATTCTGACATGTTTGTCAGCATTAACTAACTTAATTTCTTCCAGCTTGGACTTAATTTTTTTGAGGTGGCAATTTCTTCATCGCTCGCCTTTTGCGGATGCTGAGACCTGGGCTTCAGCTTTCTCCATCCGTGCCTCTCCAGAAGCATATAGATATAACCCCGTCCTGTGTCTTTGCCGATTTTCTCATCAAAGGCAGCTTTAATCTCCTTCACAGTGATGATCTGACCCTTTTCCGCTTTGCCGGCGAATTGGTCGAGTATTTCCTGTTCTTCTTCATAACTCATGCTGCGATGATGGCCTGTGTATTTCATGCGCACGTATTCGTCAAGTCCAACCTTTTTGTACTCACTTATCAGGTGACTGATCCGATCCGATGACATGTCCAGCTTTTCTGCGATTTCCGGATTGCTTTTTCCTTCATAACGAAGCATGAGAACTTTCAGCTTCTTCGAAATCTGCTTGTTTTTTGTTTCTTTGTAGCATTTCAGAAGCACACCGTCAATGATTGTCTTGTTCTTCATTGATTACAAAATAATAACCGTCATATGTAAGCCCTGAGTTTTTTTACGCTTCGAACTGCTCTTCAATCATCGCTTGGCAAGTTGGGGGGCTAAAATGAGCTCTATGTCTGTTTGAAACTCAATATGTAGTAAATGTTGATCAGCCATCTAAACATTTTTTTCAAACATAGCATTTTTAGAAAATATCATTCACATCGTCTGCCTCATATAGTACGACCGTTCGGAAAACAAGACGTCGAGGTAAGGTATCAGCAATGGTTTATGAGAAAATGAGACTATAAAATGAGTAACATGTTAAAGAGATCAATCTTCTGTTATTAGGTTTTTCGAGTTCAAGAGCGTCTTGAAACAGGAAAAACCTACAAGTTACATGACTGCATTTTTTTGGCAAATCTATTGAATCTGGTAGGCCAAATGGATTTTTCTGCTGAAGAGCATTATTCATCGTGCACGTCGTATCGTATATATAATATTTGGTTGGACTTCAATTATGCATTCTCTCCAATTATCAGGGATCTCATAAAAGGCATAGCAATCGTCGGTTAAATTTTTCCAATCCAGTGCAATCAGTGTCTCTTTTCCGGGAATTGGATGCCTGATAGCAGCGTCAACCTTCTTTCCATCAACAGTAGTTTTAAATGAGTATGTATTTATAAATATCCTCTCTTCGACTTTACTTGTAAAGCGAAAATGCAAACATAGAAATACATATCCTGGGTAGACACTTGCATATTCCGTCGAGCCCGATTCTGATGCTTCTATCAACTTGCAAGTCATTCTAAAACGTTCAATTATGTCTCCAACACCATATTCCTTTTGCGATGTCGACGATGGTTCCAGTCGTGCATCTTTCTGAGATAAGGCTGTTGATGTTGGAATAGGCGTAACAACAGCATTCTTAACCTTATTCATTTTGTGTATATTTTCAGACAAACATATTGATAAACGAAAAGGTGACTTTCCGGTTTTTACTTTGGAAAGCTTGATTGCTGAATGATCGCTATCACCCTGTATCTTGTAATAGTAGCCATTAATAACCCAGGATTGTGATTCGTTATCAATCGTTGAAGTGCCATTATTGGCATCTGACATATCGGAAATGAATTTTGAAAGCCGCTTATAATCTGTAGCTGAATTTCCATAATGCAGAATGATACCAGCTACTTTTGTGGTAAGTTCCTCATATACAACTGTGATCTCTTTTGGCTTCTTATCCTTGTTATAAAAAGAAAAGTATCCACTAGTATTTTTTGAATTCTTTTGGACAACATAGTCAACATCTCGTAATTCCGCAAAAGCCTCTTTTGTTGTCAAAGTCGCCCAATTATTATATTGTGCAAACTCATCTTCAAGATTTGCTGTTTCACTGTCTGCAAAGGCACAGCACAATTCAATACTAAGAATGAATATTAAGATTATTGAAGAGGCAATTTTTGTTGTTCGTTTCATTTTGATAGCCCTTTCTTCATTCTCAAGATTATTCTCACAAGATGGTTTGTGAAGCTTGACATTTTACTTTGGCCTGTGATTTCTTTAGCAAAGAGCAAATGTTCGTTTTGTACACAGACAACAGGAATGTGGGCCTGGTTTTGTCATTACACGGATGTATGAGCAGTTTATTCCATCTGTAGCATAAAAGATATCAGAGGTGGCTATACTTTTTCGTGTTCGGTTTTTGAAAGTATATCGTTGTCTTCCAGCCAGACTGACTTTCCGGGTGTCAGCTCTGCCTTATCCAATACACGCATAGTGCCCTGCCCCCTTCTTTTGCATTAGTCATGCCGTTTCACGACCGCAAGATGTTTGTTTTCATATGTATGTGCGGATGCACTGCTTCTATATATCTGTGATGTACTCTTCATAAGCGCTTTCCTTCCGCTCTCGAAGACAATTACCTGCTCATAGCATCCTGGGCTTCCAGGTAAAGAGCCTGTTCCTCCGTGCTGGGAATCATGTCTTTTTCGATTTTTCCAAGGACGCGGCCGATAACCTGGGCGCCTTCCTCGTAGGGGAAGATATCATCAAAGACCTGGTTGACAGAATGCAGGCGATCATAAGCCTTCTGTTTGATGACACCACCCATGCCGGGAACATAGAAGATACCAATGTCGCCATTTCGGAGATCCACACAATGCTCCACAAGCACACGGTCACCATCGTGGAACAGTGGCTCCATACTTTTTCCGGTGACGGTGATGATCTCATCCGCACGGGCGACCATGGGACTGTCAAACAGTATAACCTCTTTCTTCTCCGGATTTTCCGGCCAGTCAGCACTGTCACCGGCGGCAGCATCGTGGCCCCAGTCTTCAACGCTGTTCATGCGGTCGTAGGCGGCCAAAAGCTTCCGCTTGTGAGCTTTCCTGCTCATGACTTCAGCAAAGGTCAGCAGGTCCTCTTTTCCTGAGCTGTCTAAAGATCGGTAATAGTCAACAAGTTTCTGCTCCTCTGTGGTCAGCAGCGTGCCGATCCCTTCAAAGCCAAAGAACTCGTTGGGCTCCACATCCAGGATGGTGAACATCCGATATAGGAATTCCGGATCTGGACGGGTAAGGCCGCATTCCCAGTTCCGAATGGAACTCTTGGAGATCTGCAACGCGTCCGCCAGCTGCTCGGCGGTCATGCCTGCCCGGTTGCGGAAGAATTTGACCTTAGAGCCATAGGTTTCAAGGTTTCGCTGCTTAATTTCCTCGGGAGTGAGCTTTTCCAGCCCGGCGATTGTACTGTATCCTTTTGCTTTCATATACCTTCCTCATGCGTCGGGAATGGGTTCAGGACAGCCGGACGATCCGGTACCGACATAAAAGCCATTCGAGAGTGTTTCAAATATCTTTTTTAGATGACGCCATCTTTATGATCCGCGCAAGATGTTTATGCCAATAGCTGCAGAAACTAATTCACAAAAACAGACTGTATGCTACAACTGGTCCAAAAGCTACAACAAACGGCAAAAAACGTTGTAGGATCCACTGCTGATACTTCATTTTGGATGGCGCATCATGCGGGTAATTGAAGAACGAAAGCTGCATCGTGGTTCATGAGCATGTCCGCGCTTATGCCCAGGGCTTCTGCAAATTTTGTGTATGTCTCATGTTTCTTTGGCATTCTTGCGCCCAGCTCGTATTTCTGGATGGTTCTTTCAGATACACCTGCAGCTTTAGCCAAATCTTTCTGCGACATGCTTTTTGCAGCTCTGGCAGCTTTGATTTTTCACTGGGATTCATACTTGTTCCTTCTTTGCTGGTTTTGGCGGGGAAATCCCTGAGCAACGAGATGCTATGTGCATGTTTTTCGCGACCGTTCCGCATGCAGCCCTGCTTAGTGCATGACTCCATGCTCGGTTCGGTGAAAGGCTGGTTTGTATAATGCTGTGTGTCACACGAAATGAAACATGAACAAAGTACACCCAAAACGCAAAACCCGTTAAGCTTCGAATATGGAGTGCATAGAGTTTTTTCGGAGAGCCCCGTCTTTGGAAAGTAATAGGGCGCAGAAGTTGCAGCATAAAGGAAACACACAGGAGATCCCTGCCGGGGATCATCCGCCTCTATTGCTTCGACTATCAGCGACGCATGCCGGATTACCAGTCCCAGCCTTCTCTGCCCAGGTCCATATCTTTCAGACAGTCGCTGGAGGCGTGGAAGGCATCGTTATAGGCGTTGACAATTTTCATCCGATTCATCATTCGAAGCTTGTAGTCCAGAAATTCCACGGGCACATGGAGTTGTCTTGCGGCTGTTGCAATATCATATTCATGCAGGGCCTCCTTGGCTTCTTCCGTGTCAATCAGGGACTCTGCCACGAAGAAGTTGGACTCGTTTTCCGTGTCTGCTATGATCCCTCTCTGATTGTAATACCCCAGTGTGGTGTCATGGAGGATCCCTCTCGGAGCGCTGCCCAGATGCTTCAGCCAGATATGTCCGATCTCGTGAAAGATAATGATTCTCTGACCGGATGCTGACTCATCCGAGTTGACGGCAATCGTGTAGCATTTGCTGTTCCGCTGGACAAAACCTTTCATGGCGTGCTCGCCGGTACCGAAGGGGAGACTGAGAAGCTGGATATCCATGGCGTCTAGGATGCCCTCTATGGAAAGGTTTCCGTATTTTTTGCGGAACTGTGCTGCGCGATTGTAGACAAAATCATATTTGATCATTGTATCTGCTCGCCCTTCCTGATCGGAGAGAAAACAGTCACATCATCTGTTCCTTCTTCCGACCATACTTCTCCCTTGCATGCTTCTTGTTCATGAAGTACGCCTTGGTTACCGCCTCATAGAACATGTCCTTCTGCTCTTCGCTCAGTGTGCCGCCGGCAAACAGCTGCTCATTTTTGGTCAGCAGGTCCGCCATTTCATCGGCGCCTTTCTTTCCGTACATTTCACGGGCTTCCTGGATGAAAGGCTCCTCGTCAATGCCGGCCTGGGGGTCATCGATGTCATCGTGTTCCAGATAACGGATGGTGACACCCAGGGCTGCGCCGAGCTTTTTCATAGTCGAGGCGTAGGGTTTCTTATCCGTTGTCTCATAAGAGACAATCGATCTGCGCGTCATACCGCACAACTGTGCAAGCTGCTCCTGGCTCAGGTTCATTTCCTCGCGTCGTGCCCTGACCTTTTCTCCAAATGTAGACATCAGTGCTTCTCCTTTCTGTTCTCTGGCCTGCCGCTTGTCAGACGGGCATCGTGATCCGTCACTCTATGACACGGCGTTCCATGAGTGAGAATAATTCACAAGATTTCTCTTGACAACGAGAAATGTATAGCCGTATAATGGCCTCATTCCCAGATGAGAGGTCAGCTGACCGCCCCCTGCTGGACGAGAAATCTGAGAAAAATATACATCTGAGAATTCGCATTGTCAAGAAGAATTCTCCAAAATAAGAGAATTTTATAGTATAAATGACAGAAAGAATTCTCAATCATAAGCATTTCGTATTTTTTTAAGTGAATTGCTGCCACGTACACAGTCCGTGACTGGTAAGCCATGCCTGACTGGCAGTCCACAGCCTGACAGGCACAGGAGCCGCGGATACCAACAGAAGACATGCGACCCAAGGAGGGAGGATTGCAGCATGAGCCAATTCAGATATGCGCGTATGATACGCACCCCGAAGTATCACATTCCCCTGTTTGAGGCTGTACGGAATCGGGATGGAAGCTACATCCTGATTGTCAAAAAAGCAAAGGGGCAGGAAAAGGAAGAGATTCCGCTGGATGGCCTGATGCGCCTTGTATTAGCGCAGGCGGCGGACGAATCGGTAGCGGCTCCCAGGAGAGAGACGCACCGCACAACTGAATAGACGTCAGCTCCTACACAGAGCGGAACCGATAAAGAGTTCGGCCGGTATGAGCACCTTGCACAGAAGCTGCAGGTGTTTGTACCGGCCTTTTTGTTTTTCTCTGCTTAACGAATTTACATCCTGAGGATCAACTGAAAAAGCTGCGCTCCGACGGGAGTCGCAGACACAACTGAACATCGACCTGTGTGCACGCAGGACATTGGATGTTCGCATATGGATAGGGCCTATTCCGCCATCGCGGGAGGGGTCTGAAAACCGTATCGGACACCCTTGGTCCCGTGCACCAATTTCTCAGTCGTACCGGATCAAGGGGCGTCTCTCACCGATCTGGCTTCCCATAAAAAGAAGCTGATCCGGAAAGCGCGACATCCGCTGTCCTGCCCATCCAGGCCGCAAGGCCAGAGAGCCGGAAGGGACAGCAAAATGAAAACCATAAAGACAGCACAGGAGCATCGGAAAACGTACAGGCTGTATGACGAGAATGGCGCTTTTGTCACGGAATACAGCGCGGGCATCGATGGTGTGACGGAAGCGGATATTCTCGCGCTTCATCAGATGGATGATCATGAGGTCTACGTGAACAGCAAGGAGAACCGGTATCCCGAATGGTTCCGCCCGGTGTACGAGGAATGGAAGGACCATTTTTCTGCCTCCTTCCGGGAGCAGCATGGACGGGATCCGAAGCAACATGAAACCCCAAGGTGTTCCTGGCTGAGAGTGTCGATTGAGTCTGAGCGGAAGGACAATGAGGAGCTGGGCGACAGCAGCCGCCTGTCAAGAGATCTCGCTGCAGAAGGAATAGATATGGAGGACAGTCCCGTCACCGTCATGCGGGAGCTCGTGGCCGCCATGCCGGATCAATGGCAGAGCGTGTATCAACTGGTATATGTAGAAGAAAGAAAGAAGTCGGAGGCAGCACAGATGCTGGGCATCAGCAATGCGCGGGTTACGCATATTATTAAGAGCATTGCCCAAAAACTGTCCGAAGCAGAGACACTGAAAAAATATTTTCGCTGAGGGTTAAAAAATGGCAGTTTTCTTTCGACTATAGAAGTGTAGGGACATGAAAGACAGGGCTTCAGGAAATCGGAAAGGAGGACACTACGTCTGTACAGAGACGCCTCGAAGGAGCCTTGAATAAGCTGCGGAAGCAGTACGTTTGACGAGCTTGACCACCAACAGCCTCAGGGTGAGAGGCTGACAAAAACAATCATTTGAAAGCCAGGGTGCACACTGGCAGACAGATGTTCAGATGGTAACCATAGCAATCAGCTGGCGATGATCGAAAGATCACGTATAGCTGGAAGCGTGGTGACCGTTACGGACACCTATCTGCCTGTGCGCCCTTTTCAGGGTTGATGGAGACGCTGGTGTCCGTAAGCATCTGCTGCCGGGAGTGCGTCCTGCAGAAAGGACGCAAAAATGGAAGTCAATGTCAACATCAACAGTACGAACGAGATCAGCAAAACCGTCAAATCTGCAGAGGCCAATGACGCACAGAACCTTCCCGTTATCACCGATGTTACCACGCTGGGAGAACTGATCGGCATGCTGAACCTGGGCGAGAAGCCCAACGATACTCCGACCCCGAAGAAGCTCCGTGAAACCGCGGGAGAGCCGATTGCGGTATCGAAGGATCCGCTCGGTTATGGCGAGGGGAGCAAGGTTTACGCGAACGGCTATGCGGTCTATGACAACGGCTCCGGCCGCACGGTCATCTGGCTCCCTGACTGCACCAGTTTCACGTACTTCTTCGTTCAGCCGAAGGAAACGGAGGTCGGTATCTGTCCGGCTAAGACGGCGCTGCCGGAGGGTATGCTGGAGTCCCAGCCGTGGGCAATCCCGGTCACACTAATCGGAGAACACAGGATTGATGCTAATCTGATGAACCGCATGGGCAGTCGTACCGGGACCACGGACTTCGATAGCAGTGACAACGGTGATAAGGATGGCGATGCCGAGGCAAAGGTGGAGGAATCCTATCAGAAGGAACACACCTGGCACGATGGTCGGTTTGGCGAGGATCCTCTGGATTGCCTTCTTCGGGAGGAGCGCCAGCGGGAGATGCTGGAGTCTATGACTGACAAGCAGCGCGAGGTTTTCGTGATGCATTACCGGGAAGGATACACGCAGCAGGAGATGGCGGATATTATCGGGGCCACCCAGCAGGCAGTTGATGATAGGCTTTCTCGTGCTTTGGAAAGGGTGAAAATTTTTTTGAGTGAACCTTGTAAAAGGGTTTCTCCCACGACAGTATATGAGAGGACTTGATTGAAAGCTCTCAGAAACCGGGACGGTTGGTGCTTGCCGGATGGCCTGCATCAGCCGTCTTTCCTATTGCGCGACAAAGAAAGGAAGGTTCAGTCATGGTAACAGTGAGCATGGTATCCAAGCCTGGAACAGCCGATATGGGAAAAGAGCCGAGCCTATGGAGAGACCGAAACCGGGAATTCCGCATGCCGAAACTGCCGTAAAGCCTGTCAGCGGAGGGAAATTCCGCAAGGCCTTTATCTGCTCGCCTTTTCGTCCTGTTGGGAATACCGAAAAGGATCAGTCGAAGAAGATGGAGGCCAATCTTGCACTGGCGAAGAAGCACGGCTGCTTCCACAAGTCATATGGAATGCGGCTTTGATGAAGATGACTGGTACCCCGAAGACTATGACGAAGAAGAGGAGAGACTGCACGATGAATATTAAGCGCTATGCGGCAGTGGAGATCAGGGCATTCGGACAGGGAATGACGAAACTGTTCGAAGGTGTGGCGGAGGTGTTTGCCGCTATTGGGGCCGAGGAACCTGATCGTCTGGCACTGGAAAAAGCGAAGTGGAAGCATGCCGAGACTGACGGTATCTCTGAAAATAAGCCTGACACTGATGAAGGAGAACCTGCGCATGAGAATGAGGAGATCGGAACTGGATCGGATGCCCCTGACTGTGCCGGTAACAATGACGATGTAGCTGTTGCGTCTGAGAATGATTCTCCGGTGATGGAGAAAGCTAGGACAGACAAGAATGCAGGAAAGGCAGTAGAAGCCGAAGCGCCGGAAAATGAGTCTGTGAAGAAGGCTGCGAAGAAGGGGAAGACAGCACAGTCCTCTGTTTCCCAGGATGACATCACAAAGATCATTGTCCGGAAGATCAAGCAGAATCGAAGCAACAACGAGAAGATTGGCCAACTGTTGAAAACCTATGGCGCAACCCGCGTCAGCGATCTTCCTGAAGACAAGTATGAGGCCTTTATTACCGACCTCTCTGTTATCTGATGGAGGTAGACATATGCCGGAAGTTCATGCGCTGCTCAGCGCATCCAGTTCAAAACAGTGGCTGCACTGTCCGCCGTCTGCCCGGCTTCAGGAGATCTTTCCCAATGCGTCCAGTCCCTATGCAGAAGAGGGGACATTCGCCCATTCTGTCTGTGAATACAAGGTTCGGAAGTATCTGCATGAGCGTGTATCGCGTCCTCAGTCTGAGGAGTTTTACACAGAGGAGATCGATGCGATTACCGATGTGTATGCGGAGTTTGTCATTACCATTATCGAGGAGATGAAGCGTAATGGATGTGAACCCCTGGTATTGGTGGAGGAGCGGGTGGACTATTCCCACATCGCGCCTTCCGGCTTTGGTACGGCTGACATGCTGATCATCGGTAAGGATGAAAATGGGAAAGGGCTGCTCCATGTCTGCGATTTCAAGACAGGGCGGGGCGTTTTCGTGGATGCCGATCACAATAGCCAGATGATGCTTTACGCTCTCGGAAGTCTGGCCGCCTATGGCTATATTTATGAGATCGAGACGATACGTATGAGCATCATCCAGCCGAGGCTGGGCAATATCAGCACCTTCGAATCTACCAGGGCAGAGCTGGAGGCATGGGGAGAGAGCATCAAACCTATCGCCAGGATGGCCTATGAGGGCAAGGGGGAGCAGAAGGCAGGTGACTGGTGCCGGTTCTGCCGGGCAAAGCCCGTCTGCCGTGCCTGTGCTGAGGAGGCTCTTTCTCTCTGTCGGGAGGAGTTCCTGGATCTTGATGAGGGGGCTTTTGCGGAGAAAAGTATTGATGCTCGCGCCTCTCCCGACGAATCCGATATCACAGCTCCCTATAAGCCGGACAGGACTACACCGGTATTTAAACAGCCGGGATTGGTTCCTTTCTCGGAGCTGGAGAAAATCCTGCCGACGCTGAACCGCATCAGCGCATGGATCGAATCTGTTTTTGCCTATGTCAGCACGGAGGCGATCAATCATGGCGTTCCAGTGAAGGGATATAAGGTAGTCGAAGGCAGGAGCAAGAGGGTTTTCTCTGATACGAAGGCAGTGGTGGAAACAGCGATTCAGAACGGTTTTACCGATTTGTATAAGCAGCAGCTCATCTCTCTGACTGAGTTTGAAAAGATGATGGGCAAGAAGCGGTTTGCCGAATTGCTGGGCGACTTTGTGGTCAAGCCGCCGGGCAAGCTGTCCCTGGTGCCGGAGGACGATCCAAGGCCTCCGGTTGATCTCAAGAACACACCGGATCAGGAATTCGCAGTCCTGTCTGATCACGGTGAAGATTGAAAGGACTGAAACATAATCACTCTGCACCTGTGAGCATGAAGCCAGGCGCTTTTTATGGAGGGTAAATAATGGCTAATAACAATGTATCCCCGACCAAGGTGGTCATTCCCTGCCGGATTTCCTTTGCGAATATCTGGGAACCGAAGAGCATCAATGGCTCTGAAGAGAAGTATTCTGTCTCCTGCATTATCCCGAAAAGCGACAAGAAGACGCTGACCAGGATCCACAACGCCATCGAAGCTGCCAAGGAAGCTGCCAAGGACAAACGCTGGGGAGGAAAAATTCCTCCGAACCTAAAGCTTCCTCTCCGAGACGGTGATGTCGAGCGTCAGGACGACGAGAACTACAAGGACATGATGTTCTTCAATGCAACGTCTAAGGAAGCTCCCCAGATCGTGGACCGCAAGGTTCAGCCGATCCTTGATCCCATGGACTGCGGCTCCGGAGATTACTGCAATGTATCCGTAAACTTCTATGGGTTCAATGCAAACGGGAACCGCGGTGTGGCGGCTGGCCTGGGCAACATCCAGCTCATCAAGAACGGCGACCGTCTGGCCGGCAGGGCTTCTGCTGCCTCTGACTTCACCGAGGTTGAGGTCGATGATGACGAGCTGCCTTTCGGTTCGGACGACGATCTCCCGGATTATCTGAAGTAATCATCACACTATGAAAAGACAGAACAGCTGCTGACCGTCTGAACAGCTGAAATGTGTAGGGAGAGGACATGAGGAATTCGACGGACCCTTCGGTCCTCTCCTTTTTGCATTTTACGAGAATCCCCAGGGCATGCATCCATGGAGATTCTCGTAAGATGCGGAATACATGACAGATAACGAAGGGAATAAAGACATGAGAAATTACATGGCACAGGCGGAGTCAGTGAGGCAGGGATTGAATTCTGTTGACTGGACAAAGCCATCTCCATTTTGGAAGGGTGGAGGAAAGCCGGTATATTGTGAGATGGACTTTGAAACGTATGGTGAGGTGGATTTGCCGAATTGCGGAAGTTATCGGTATATCCAGGATAAGACGTTCGAGCCGCTTTTGCTGGCAGTAGCATTTGATGACGAGGATGTGTTCATCATCGACCTGGCGTCAGGAGAGGAAGTTCCGGATATCGTCTGGGCGGCGGTTTTTGATGATGAGATCACAAAGGTTGCCTGGAACGCACAATTTGAAAGGACAATATTTGGGAAGATGGCGGGGCAGACACTGTCTCCGGATTCCTGGAAGTGTGCTATGGTTTGGGCTGCCAGCCTGTCCCTGCCTCTGGCTCTGAAAAATGCTGCGGCTGTGCTGAAGACCGGTGAACAGAAGGATAAGGAAGGCGAGAGACTGATCAGGTATTTCAGTATCCCCTGTAAGGCCACGAAGACTAATGGAGGCAGAACAAGAAACCTTCCGGAACACGCGCCGGAGGACTGGCAGAAATTCAAGGAATACTGTCTGCAGGACGTAAGGACGGAACGAGATATCCGCAAGCGACTGGAGCAGTTTCCTATGCCTGACTTCGAGTGGGATTACTACCACATGGACCAGCGCATCAATGACCGCGGGGTCCTGATTGACCGACAGCTTGTAGAGCAGGCTATTACCTGTGACCTGATGCTTTCAGAAGCCATGACAAAGAGGGCTTATGAACTGACCGGACTTGAGAACCCAAACTCGGTATCCCAGCTGAAAGCGTGGCTGGATGAGCGGGGAATTGAAATCGACTCCCTGGGCAAGAAGGACGTGGCGGCTTTGATCACGGATCTGGATAAGCACAGCACGGATCAGGAAGCATTGGACATGATGAAGCTTCGGCTACAGATGGCGAAGAGCTCTGTCAAGAAGTATCAGGCGGCAGAGAGGTGTATCTGCAAAGATGGCAGAGTGCACGGACTGTTTCAATTCAACGGGGCCAATCGCACAGGCCGCTTTGCTGGCAGATTGTTGCAAATTCAGAATCTGCCCCAGAACCATATCAGTACACTTGATGAAGCCAGGGTACTGGTGAAGATGGGCTGCTTTGACATGGTGGAATCCATCTACGGAAACACACCTGATATCCTGTCCCAGCTGATCAGGACAATGCTTATTCCGAAATCCGGACATCAGTTTATCGTGGCGGATTTCAGCGCAATCGAGGCCAGGGTACTGGCATGGCTGGCCGGAGAACAGTGGGTGCTGAATGCTTTCAGAAACGGTGAAGATCTGTATTGTTCGGTTGCCTCTCAAATGTTTGGGGTCCCTGTTGTCAAACATGGTGTAAACAGTGAATTGCGCCAGAAAGGGAAAATTTCGACGCTGGCCTGTGGCTATCAGGGATCTGTTGGTGCAATGATCTCTATGGGCGCTATGGAAATGGGACTGAAAGAAGAAGAACTTCCGGATATCATTGATAACTGGCGGAAAGCCAACCCACACATCGTCCAGTTCTGGTGGGACGTGGAGAAGGCAGCGATGGAGACAATCGAAGATCACCAGGAGCGGCAGGTGAACCGCATCGGCTTTCAGTTCTATTCCAACACTTTATGGATTGTCCTGCCTTCCGGCCGCAAGCTGGCATACATCAAGCCAAAACTTCAGCCTAATCGCTTCGGACGCATGGCGATCACCTTTGAGGGATTGAACGCGGCCAACAAGTGGGGCAGGGAAGAGACTTACGGGGGCCGGCTTGTGGAAAATCTTACCCAAGGCACAGCAAGGGATTTGCTGACAGAAGCCATGTGGCGCATGGAACAGGCTGGTCTTCCCATTGTGGGTCACGTCCACGATGAGGTTATCCTGGAGGTGCCGGTTAACTCGGTGACCGTCGATGATGTCTGCACCATCATGAATAAGAATCCTGCGTGGGCGGCTGGGTTGCCTCTCAGCAGTGACGGTTATTCTGGCTTTTATTACTTCAAATCATAGTCACATTTTAAGAACTGATGGATTAACTGTTTACCTGATGGATTAGCAGAAGAAGGAGACACACAATGAAGCAGGGCAGACCGTTGCCGGAGGTCTTAACGGAACTTCAGCGGCAGAACAGCATGAAGCGGGATTATATTGCACCGGCATCCGCACTTCGTCTCTCCGATGATGGGGAGACTTTTTTAATGGACCATGTGTCGGTGAAGGATTCCGAGTCACTTGGAACCACAGACCTTTTCCATCGCCAGGTGGGAGCAGCTCATGGCATCCCAGCAAAGTACTATGATGTCATGAGAGCATCCAAGCCGGAGCTGCTTGCCACCAACGTCAACTCCTGGCTTTCTGACCGGGATCAGTCCTACATGGTTCGCTCCATGGACTACGGCTATGGCAGGGTGGCCCGTGCTTTCCTGTCCGACCGTTATCGGAGTATCGACAACATGGAGATTGCCACAGCCATCCTTCCGCTTTTCGCAGGGCAGGAGGGGATGGAAGTCGTGAGCTCCGAGGTCACAGAGAACCGGCTGTATCTGAAAATAGTCAATCACAGACTGGAAGCAGAGGTCGTGCCGGGTGACCTGGTACAGGCTGGCGTGATCATCAGTAATTCTGAAGTCGGTCTTGGCGCTGTGTCTGTTCAGCCTCTGGTATATCGTCTGGTCTGCATCAACGGAATGGTGGTCAACGACTTCGGGGAACGCAGGGCGCATGTCGGACGCGCGGCAAAAGCCCTGGAAGACAGCTTCAATATTTACTCGGATGAAACCATCGAAGCCGAGGACAAGGCTTTCATGTTGAAACTCCGTGATACGACTCTGGCGGCCATCGAAGAGGCAAGGTTTACCCAGGTGGTTGGACGCCTGCAGGTAGCAACGACAGCTCGTATCACCGGCAGAGTACAGGATGTTATCGAACTGACCGGGAAAGCCTTTGACCTGAATCAGAATGAGCAGGACGGTATTCTGAATTACCTGATTGCCGGCGGCGACCTGAGTCTTTACGGACTTTCTAATGCCATCACACGCGCTTCGCAGGATGCAGACTCCTACGAGCGTGTGACTGCGTTGGAAAGCATCGGCTGGCAGGTGGCCACCATGCCCGCAGCACAGTGAAAGGAGATCAACGGATGAGCAGGAATGATTGGGGCCACGAATACCGTCGCGGCTCATATGACGACTACGATCACTCTGATGAAGAACTCTACGTGGATGACCAGTGGTGCGCCAATTGCCGGTTTTTCCGGAAATATGAAGCGGGCTCAGAATGCACAAATCCGAATCTGGGTGAATTTGATTTGCCGGCCGATAACGGTACGGGTTGGTGCGAGAATTGGGAAGGCCGCAGCAGAAAGCGTGGCTGCAGATGAGGGAATATGTCGTTGAGAACGCGTTTGTCAAGGCAGTGCGGGAGGCTGGCGGAACGGCGTATAAGCTGACATCGCAGACTGCCAACGGACTGCCGGACCGCCTGGTGCTCTTTGCCGCTGGCAAAGCGGTGTTTGTGGAGCTGAAGGCCCCGGGGCGCATGCTGCGCCCGCTTCAACGGAAGCGGCGACATCAGCTGATGAAGCTGGGTTTTCCAGTACTCTGCATCGACAGATTCAGTCAGATCAAGCCCTGCATTGATGCGATCTTATCCTGGACTCCCGGAGAACCGTTTCCGGAAGGAATCGGTGCAAAGGTACCGGAGCTGGAGATGACCACACTGCCTTCTGACCAGGGAAGCCTGGATGACATGGAGGACTTTGGTGACAACTTTGAACCCGAAGACCCGTCCGTGCTGGCGTGTTTTCATAACCTGGACAAAGCATGAAGGAGGAGCACATGAGTAAGAATCGTAAGCTGACGAGCGTCCAGCGGATCTGGGACATTGCTCCCATTGAGGGTGCTGACCGCATCGAGCTGGTGAAAGTGCTCGGGTGGCAGTGTGTGGCCAATAAAGGCCAGTTTCAGAAGGGCGATCTGTGTGTCTACTTTGAGATCGACAGCTTTCTGCCGGTGCGGCCCGAGTTCGAGTTTTTGCGGGCATCCAGCTATAAGGAGAGCGAGATCCTCGGACCCGGCTTCCGCCTGAAAACCATGAAGTTCCGCGGGCAGATTTCCCAGGGGCTTGTGCTGCCCTTGACTGTATTTCCGGAGATTCCGGCCGATATAACCATCGGCTCCGATGTGACAGATGTCCTTGGCATCCGCAAGTGGGAAATCGAGGAGCGGGTGACCACAGGCGGCACTGTCATCGGTACTCTACCTTTCGATGTCCCTCACACGGACGAGACCAGGATCCAGGCGATGCCGGAGTTGCTGGAGGCGTTTCGGAATAAGCAGTACTACATCAGCACCAAAATGGACGGAAGCTCCCACTCGCTTTCTATTGACGCAGATGGCTTCCACGTAACCGGCCATAATTACGAGTACAAGGACGATGATTCCTCTGCGTTCTATCGCTTCGTAAAGAGCCGGGGATTCCGGCCCGCCATGGAGCAGTATATGAAGGATCACAATATCTCTACTCTTACGATTCAGGGTGAGTTCTGCGCACCGGGCATCCAGCGCAATCGGCTGAAACTGACAAAGCCGGAATGGTACGTTTTCACCGTTCGCATTGATGGCCGCAGGGTAAGTCTGATGAAGATGGTAGAGGTGGCGAATGCCATCGGTGCTTTAACGGTTCCGATCGTGGAATTCGGAGAAGACCTGACAGCCTTGTATCCGACCGTTGAAGCTCTTCTGTCCCGCGCAGAAGGTCAGTACCCGAATGGCGGACCGAAAGAGGGGATCGTGATCCGCACCATTGAGCCGGAGTTTTGTCCGCTGATTTCCGGACCACTGTCCATGAAGGTGGTCAGCAACAAGTATCTGCTGAAAAACGAAAAAGATTGATAGGGCAGGTGATGATTTGATAACGGGAAAAACAAGAAATTGTGCAAAAACAGGCAGAAGGCCAATAAGCAAGAGATGCTCAAACTGCGGGCATCTCTTTTCTTATACGGGATCTCATGCGAAGAGAAACCAACATTTCTTTTGCAGCCACGAATGCTATATCAAGTTCAAAACGAAGAAGGTTGCCGTGAGTTGTGATTATTGTGGTACGACCTTCATGAAGAAGGCTGGTGATATAAATAGATCGAATCACAATTTTTGCTCTCAGGCTTGTAATCTTGCGTATCGGCATAGAGCAGGAATTGGAGCCTGGAATCATCGAGTTAATGGGCGTGTCGTCCATAGAAAAATAGCAGAAGACAAGTACGGAAGAACACTAAGGCCATGGGAAGAAGTACATCACGTGGATGGGAATCACTTTAACAATAATCCGGATAATATCATTGTTCTGTCAAAATCTGATCATTCCAAGATACATGCTTCAAGGAAGGAGAGGAAGCTAAATGGGCAGTTTACTACACAGGTCACAACTCCATGAATATCAGCGGTATTGTATTGAGTATATTAAAAGTCATCCTGTGACTGCGTTGTTCCTGGATTGTGGCCTTGGAAAGACAATCATTTCATTGACGGCACTTCATGATCTTATGCTTGATGAACTCTCCGTAGCAAAGGTGCTTGTCATTGCACCTTTGAGAGTCACGGCAGTATGGGCGGCAGAAGTGAAAAAATGGGGTCATCTATCAGAACTAGATGTCTCCGTCATTGTCGGTGACGCCAAGACAAGGCTTGCTGCGCTGAATGCTTCGTCCCTGGTCTATGTTATCAATCGGGAGAACGTGAAGTGGCTGGTCGAATACTACGAGAAGAACGGCCTCCGCTGGGACTTTGATTGTGTGGTCATCGATGAGCTGTCATCCTTCAAGAATTACCAGAGCCAGCGGTTCAAGTGGCTGCGGAAGATCCGTCCGTTCGTAAAACGGTGGATTGGGTTGACAGGTACGCCAACATCAAATGGACTTATGGATCTGTGGGCAGAGATTGGCATCCTGGACGGAGGAGAGAGACTTGGCCGCTTCATTGGCCGCTACCGGGAGGCATACTTCAAACCCGGTTCCATGAATCCGAGCACAGGCGTGGTATTTTCTTATGTCCCACGACCCGGCGCAGAGGAGCAGATATACAGCAAGATCAGCGACATCACGATTTCCATGAAAGCCCTGGACTACCTGGACATGCCGGAGTGCGTCTATGTGAATCATGAAGTGGAGATGAGTACCCCGGAGCGGAAACTGTACGACCAGCTGAAGACTGACCTGATCATCCCGACCGACGATGGAGATATCGATGCGGCGAATGCGGCATCCCTCTCCAACAAGCTCCTGCAGATGAGCAATGGGGCGGTGTATGACGAGAATAAGGAACCTCGTTTCATCCACAGCCGGAAGCTGGAAATGCTGGAGGATCTGATCGAAGCAGCGAATGGTCAGCCAGTGCTGATCGCGTACTGGTTCAAGCATGACCGTCAACGTATTCTGGAGCAACTGACTGCCTGTGGCTACGACCCTCGGGACATCCGTTCTTCTGAGGATATCCGGGACTGGAACCAAGGCTCTATTCCTATTGCGCTGATCCATCCTGCTTCCGCCGGACATGGTCTGAACATTCAATCCGGCGGACACATCCTGATCTGGTTTGGCCTAACCTGGAGTCTTGAACTCTATCAGCAGACGAACGCAAGGCTATGGCGGCAGGGACAGAGCAGCACCGTTACGATCCATCATATCATCACGAAGGATACGGTGGATGAGGACGTACTGGCTGCGCTGGCATCAAAGGACGTCACACAGGAGAAGCTGATCGCTGCTGTAAGAGCACAACTATGAATGACCATCGGTCAGGAAGATGAATGGACCTGACTGGCAATCTGCCTCAATTCTCAAAAGTTTCATAACGCAGCTCCTTTATTCTAAAACACAAAAGGCGCTTTTATTTGCTGATGAGAGCAGCATAGTAGCAACAAAAAAAGGAATATAGCAACGGAAAAACCGGTTTTATTTGAAAAATGTGTGCATGGAGCATGTACATCAGGAGACGCTGGATCAGGAGGTTCTTCGGAGACGTGAATCGACAAGTAGTGGATAAGGAGTGAAATTTTAATGACCTCAAAAGTGAACTTTGTAAATATCCCGCAGGAGCTGAAGAATAATGCTTCCTTCTGCGTATGGAAAATGGAAAAGCGTCAGGGCAAACCGACCAAGGTGCCCTACGACCCGCGCACCGGACAGCTGGCAAAAACCAATGATCCGGCCACTTTTGCCGATTTCGCCACAGCCATGAAGGCCTATGCCATGGGCGGCTGGGACGGCATCGGTTACCGTGTCAGCGAGGGCATCGGAGCGATTGATATAGATCACTGCATCCGGGAGGATGGGAGTCTTAACGATGTGGCGGCATCCATCATGTCTTTCTTTCCGGACGCCTACTTTGAACGCTCTCCCTCCGGCACCGGCCTGCGCGGCTTCTTCCGGCTGTCTCCTGATTTCGCCTACGATAAGACGGTCTATTACATCAACAACCGCAAGCACGGTTTGGAGGTGTACCTGCCCGGCGTCACCAATCGTTTCGTGACGGTCACAGGGGATGTGTACCGTGCTGGATCTGTCAGGCGTGATGACGTCGCTTTGCAGTCTGTACTGGATACGTTCATGAAACGCAAGACTGCTTCGAAGCCTGGTTTCAAGGGAACGCCCATATCGTACTTTACTGACGAGCAGGTCATTGAACACGCATCCAAATCGGCGTCGGGGGAGAAGTTTAAATCCCTGTACAACGGAGATTGGAGCGATCTATATGATTCCCAGTCTGATGCGGATATGGCTTTGATTTCCATGCTGGTTTTCTGGTGTGGCTGTGTTGAAGAACAGATTGACCGTATTTTCCGTTCGTCCGGCCTCATGCGTGACAAGTGGGACCGCCGCACGGGTGACAGCACCTATGGTGAAATTACCATCCGCAATGCAGTTTCGTCATGCTCGGAAATCTACCGCCCTGTACGTGTCGTGGATGGTGGCGATAACAATGACCTTTCCGAATTTCATAATCTGGACGCAAACCAGATCCAGGAAGAACGCGACCGCAGGGAAAAGGAGGGTTACTCCTTCACACCTGATCTGCGCTGCCTGGACACAACCATCGAATCCCTCGCTCCGCATACCAATCCCCGTTATGAGTCTTTCCAGATCGGCAATGCCAGGATGTTCGTAGACTACTATAACCGGATTATCCTGATGAACGACACGCGGGGATGCTGGTATATCTATGACGGACGTGTATGGCGGCCGGATAACCATAACCTGCGGATCTCCGAGATGGCCAAGGATTTCCACGACAAGCTGATGGTTTTCGCCAATTCGATCACATCGGAGGACACCCGCAACCGCTTTCTGAAACGTGTAGACATGCTGGACCAGAAGAAGTTCCGGGACATCATGATTAAGGACGCGGGAAACAATACGGATATCGCCGTCAGGATGGAAGCTTTTGACCGGGAAAAGTTCATCTTCAACTGTCACAACGGGACTATCAATCTGAAAACCATGGAGTTTCGCCCTCACTCTCCTGCTGACCGTCTGACGAAGCTCACAGAGGTGGACTACGATCCCTCTGCAACCTGTCCCCGCTGGGACAGCTTCATGGAGGAGGTGTTTGAGGGAGACGCTGACCGTATCCGTTACCTGCAGAAGTGCATCGGCTACGCGATGTCCGGTGATACGAGGCTTGAGTGCATGTTTATCCTGTACGGCCCCACGAGCCGCAATGGCAAAGGAACCACAATGGAGACGGTGCTGCGTATCCTTGGCGAGTATGGCAGAACAGCCAAGCCGGATATGCTGAGCAAGAAGAACTTCGCAGACAGCTCCGGTCCGTCTGAGGAAGTAGCCAGGCTGAACGGCGCCAGGATGGTCAACGTATCCGAACCGGAGAAGAGCATGGTTATTGACGCATCTCTCACCAAGCAGATGACCGGTAATAACACCCTGACAGCCAGGTACCTGCGTGAGAACAGCTTTGAGTTCAAGCCCCAGTTCAAGCTGTTCATTGACACGAACCATCTGCCGCAAATCAGCGACATGACGCTGTTTGAGTCTGACCGTATCCGTATTATCCCTTTTAACCGTCATTTTTCGGAATCCGAACGGGACATTGACCTGAAGTCGTTCTTTGCTGAGAACCATAACCTCTCCGGCATCCTGAACTGGTGCCTGGAAGGTTTCAGGCTGTATCAGGAGGAGGGATTGAAGATGCCGGAAAGTGTCGCAAAGGCTACACAGGAATACCGCGACCAGTCTGACCGGATTTCCATGTTCACAAATCAGTGCCTGCAGAAACAGGCCGGACAGGAACTGAGATCTTCAGCTATCTACGAGCGTTATAAGACCTGGTGTGGCGAAAACGGGTACAAATATGAGAATGCTGCGAATTTTCGCAAAAAGATGGAAGCAGCTGGGTTTGTATATCAGAGAAGGCGTCCGTGGAATGAAAATGAGCCAAATGCTCTAACAATGGTAAACGATGTCATGTGGGTTCTTGGAGAAGAACCTGAAAGCGCAGTTGTTCCAGATTGATAAAAGCTTGGTAACGGGAATGTTAAAAGGCTTGTAAGTAGGCTTATTTTTACTGTACATCGCAGGTTTTGTGCAGCCTGTGCAGTCTAATTCTGGTTACTTTTCTATATATGTTTTAATAAAAAAAATAAATAAAAAATATATGGGGGTAACCCAAAACAGCCTGCACAGGCTGCACAGTTTTAGTGTTTCAAGGCATCTATTGGGGATGCCAACTTTGTGAGAATAAAGACAAAGCAGGCTACGGCAAAGGTGGCCGAGAAAGAGAGTTGCAATGAAAAGAGTAGTGCGTTTCAGTGATTCGGATAAAAGGGCGGTCAAAAAACTCAATGACTGGCTCGCAGAGAATCCAGAGGTTGAATTGATTGATATCAAGCTTGTGGTAACAGGCAGAGGTACAGAAATCGTTTATGCCATTGTGGATATTCAAACAAAAAATCTCAAGGAGGAATCGAAATGAGCAAGATCATTACCTGTGAACAGGTGTCCAGTGGACACCCCGACAAAATCTGTGATCAGATCGCGGACGCGGTGGTCACCGACTGACTGCAACATGATCCTGCGTCCCGCGTAGCCATCGAAGTCCTGATCAAGGACTGCCACATCGTGATCGCCGGCGAGCTGACCAGCAGCCATGAGCCAGACTACAAGACACTGGCCGATGCGGTCTTCGAGTCCATCAGCAAGAACAGCCTCGGGTATGATCCAGACAAGTTTGAACTTGAAGCACTCGTGTCCAGGCAGAGCCCTGACATCGCTGCCGGTGTTGATACCGGCGGAGCGGAGGACCAGGGCATGATGTTTGGCTGGGCCAGTAATGAGACCATCGAACTTCTGCCGCTGCCTTTTGTGCTGGCTGGAAAGCTGCTGGACAAGCTGGAGGAGTACAGAAAAACAAAGCCCGGTCTTCTCTGCTGCGCTGATGCCAAGGCCCAGGTCAGCTTTGATTACGACAGCGGCACGATCAAGACATTCCTGTGCAGCACGCAGACAAACCCCGGCGTTTCTCTTGCCGCGGTGAAGAAGATTGTTGGTAAGCTCATGAAGGAGGTTGCTCTGGAATACGCCCATAACACAGATTTCCAGATTCTTGTCAATCCGACCGGCAAGTTCGAGATTGGCGGTCCTTTTGCTGATTCCGGCGTGACCGGTCGAAAGCTGGCCTGCGATACCTACGGCGGTGTCGGCCGTATCGGTGGAGGAGCCATGAGCGGAAAGGATCCCACCAAGGTAGACCGGAGTGGAGCGTACATCACCCGCAGTATTGCCAGGGACATCGTGGCTGCCGGGTATGCAGATAAGTGTGAGGTCCAGATCGCCTATGCCATCCGAACTGTTACAGCCTTTGGATTTTCGGTCTCTTTTTGAGAAAACGGACGGACTTTTGGCGCGACATGAAAAAAAATATTTTATCGACCTTGTAAAACAGCCCCTCCCACGACAGTATATGGGAGGAACTTTTTCTGGAAGGAGGGTAGGATGATGGAGCTGCTGACAACCCAGGAGGAAGAGGAATTCTTGATCGCAGCAGCGACACGGTTTTGCCCGAACTGCGGTGCGGCGATCATACAGCCGCCGAGAGGCAGGATGAAAAGGTTTTGCTCAGATG
>CACWXY010000055.1 GCA_902764915.1 uncultured Eubacteriales bacterium
CAAGTACTTTTTTCAAAAAACTGAAAAAAACTTTCGGACACTGCTGATTTGCAGCAGCATCTGAAAGTTTTGGGAACGGGTGTCTATTTTACGCTTACAGATTACCTCTGTCATCGCTCTGATGCAGGGAACATATGAAAAGAAGCATATCGCAAAAAGCGTCTGCTGCAGGCAGACGCTTTTTGACAGCTTACCGGTTACAGAGCGCGGAAGGCATAAATCGTCGTGGTATCATACTTCTCGCCGGGGCGCAGAAGTGTTGTGCCCGGGAACTGGGGATTGTTGGGGCTGTCGGGGCAATGCTGGGTTTCCAGGCAGAGTCCGCAGAAATGGCCATAGTGTACGCCGCCCTTACCGCCTTCAAGATTGGTGGTACAGGCTGTATAGAGCTGAACAGCCGGCTGATCGGAATAGACTTCCATACTCCGACCCGTGCTGTCTTCCCAGACCTCGGCTACCAGACCGAAAGCCTCCCCTTTGCGCAGGACATAGTTATGATCGTAGCCGCCGGCAGGAATCATCTGCGGGCAGGACTGCATTTGATCCAGCCCTTCGCCAAGGGTAGCGTCGCCGTTCATCAGCAGCGGTGTCCCGGTCAGCGGCATGTAACTGCCGGTCGGGATCAGACCGCTGTCAACCGGTGTGATCGCATCGGCTTCAATGACGACAGTGTGGTTGCGGATGTCGCCGGAGTCATGACCCGCCAGGTTAAAGTAGGTATGGTTGGTCATATTGCAAACCGTTGTCTTGTCAGTGGTTGCTTCGTAGCGGATAGTCAGATTATTCATGGCATCCCAGGAATAAGTGACTGTCACATCGAGGGTCCCAGGATAGTTTTCGTCCCCGTCCGGACTGATGGTATGAAAGGCCAGCGAATCCATCTGATCGGTGGACGTAACGGTAACATCCCACATTTTGCGATTGAAGCCGTTGACACCGCCGTGAAGATGATTGACGCCGTGATCATTGAGCGCCAGCTGATAGGTAACGCCATCAATGGTCAGCCTGCCTTTGCCAATACGGTTTCCGTAGCGGCCGATGGTATCGCCCATAGATCCATGTCCCTGGAGATACTTGTCGAGAGAATCAAAACCGAGCGCAACATCGGCGAGATTTCCGTCCCTGTCAGGTACAATAATCCCTGTGACAATCGCGCCATAGTCAATCATGGAGACAGAGGCGCCGGATGCGTTGGTCATGGTATAGAGCGTGACGTTTCTGCCATCCGGAGTGGTGCCAAAAGGTTTGGTTACAACGGCCATGGGAGATTCCTCCTTATTGTTCGCCGGCAGGAAATGCCGGTGGTATGATTGCATCCTCAAATGAGGATGAAAGCTGAGTAGGATCCAGATCCTCGACAGCACCGAGGGACTTCTGGATGGACTGAGTATGATTGACGGCACGGTCAATAGAGTCAGTTGCCTGCTGCAGTGAACGCTGGGTTTTTCGCAGCAGACTCTCAAAACCGGAAAAGTCAGTACGCACACGCCCCAGAAGCCGCCATACCTCTCCGGTGCGTGCTTCAATGGCAAGCGTTTTAAATCCCATCTGCAGAGCAGAGAGGAGCGCTGTCAGGTTGGAAGGGCCTGCAATGACAATTCTCTGCTCTCGCTGAATGCGTTCAATGTTGTCCATATCCCGCACAACCTCTGCGTACAGCCCTTCTACGGGAAGAAACATAATTGCAAAGTCGGTGGAATACGGAGCACAGATATACTTCTGGCTGATTCTTCGGGCTTCGATACGGATAGCGGTGTCCAGTGCTTTGCGGGCTTCCCGGACAGCCTCTGCATCACCGAGATCCCGTGCATCCATGAGGTGAACATAGGTTTCCTGAGGAAACTTGCTGTCGATGGGCAGATAAACAATGCCGTTTTCTTTTCCAGGAAGACATACCGCAAACTCCACGCGTTCTCCGCTTCCGGGTACGATCTCTACATTCTCGGCATACTGTGAGGCAGAGAGCATCTGCGAGAGAAGCGCGCCCAATTGCATTTCCCCCCAGATCCCGCGTGCCTTTACATTGCTGAGAACACGCCGCAGATCGCCCACGTCACCTGCCAGCGCCTGCATTTCGCCAAGTCCCTGGTACACCTGGTCCAGACGCTTGGATACGGACTGAAAACTGTCAGTGAGCCGGCGTTCCAAAGTAGCAGTGAGCTTTTCATCGACGGTTTCACGCATGACCTGCAAGGAACGTTCGTTGCTGGTCTGCATGCTGTCCATGGCTGCAAGCGTGGACGCCCGTGTCTTTTCCATGCGTGCATCCAGCATGGAAAGCTGAGAAAGGAGACTCTGCTGAAGACGGGAAATGGTTTCATCCTGCCGGGTCAGACTGGACGAAAGCTGCTGGGAAAGCGACTGCATTTCCTGGGAAGCATGCTGTGCTGATTGCGCAAGAGTTGCCTGAAAAGCGTCCGACAGCTGATGGAGTCCCTGCCAGTGTTCCCGATTGCTGTCATCAATGGCGCGCAGAAGGTCATTTTCTATGTCCTGCCATTGCATAAGCACATGATCCGAATCATGGCGAGGCGTGCGCAAAAGAAGAAACAGAAGCAGTACAAGCGAGATACTTTCCAGCACCAGGAGCAAAATCAGAAGGCTTTGTATGTCCATAACGCCTCCATTACGACAAAAAGCCGCACAAGGGCGGCTTTCTTACATTTCACGCCGCCCGGACATGGCCTTGGAAAGTGTGACCTCATCGGCGTATTCCAGATCCAGTCCGATCGGAAGCCCATGGGCGATTCTTGTTACAGTAATCCCCAGAGGCTTGATCAGCCGGGCCAGATAGGTGGCGGTAGCCTCGCCTTCAATATCGGGATTCGTGGCAAGAATGACCTCTGAGACAGACCCGTCCTGTAAGCGGTCCATCAGTTCCTGGATTCGTATGTCCTTCGGACCTATGCCTTGCATGGGAGAGAGCGTTCCGTGCAGCACATGGTACAGTCCCTGGTAATCATGCATGCGCTCCATGGCATAGACATCCTTGGGATCGCGCACAACACAGATCTGCCCGTTGTGCCGCTGGGCAGAAGCACAGATGTCACATATCTCCTCAACGGCATAATTGCCGCATACAGCACAGAAATGGATGGCTTTTCGTCCCTGCCACAGGGCAGCAGCCAGGTCTCTTACGTCATCCAGCGGCATACTGGCTATATGATAGGCCAGCCGCTGGGCTGTCTTATGTCCAATGCCCGGCAGGTGCGACAGCTCTGTCACCATGCGGGTGATGGGTTCAATCTGTTCCATTTCAGAAGAGTCCGCCCATACCGGGAGCGATGGCACTGAAGGCATTTTCCTTGGCGTCGTCTACCTTGCGCAGGCATTCATTGACAGCGGCCAGAATCAGGTCCTGCAGCATGTCCACATCATCGGGATCAACGACTTCCGGCTTGATGGTCAGGCCAACCAGTTCATGTTTTCCATTGATCGTGCAGCTGACCATGCCGCCACCGCTGGTAGCCTCGTAGAGCTGACTGTCGAGGTTTTCGCTCATTTCCAGCACCTGCTGCTGCAGTTTCTGGGCCTGCTTCATCATCTGCTGCATATTGGCGCCACCGCCGCCGGGAAAACCAAAATTACGCTTTGCCATGTTTTTACTCCTTTATCTGTGTAATGGGTATCGTTTCAGATTCTGTGGTACTGGTACTGTCACATTCAATAGCCAGGTTCCCTGTGACACTCGTAAACCGAAGTTCGGGGCCTGACTCATGAATGGAGATGTGATCTGTCAGAAGACGGCCGGAAACAGATGTCAGTACAGCATTAAGTACCTGGCTTGGGACGATCAGTCGAAGAGAAGCAGAGACACTGTTTCCGCTCATCTGCTGGAACGGTTTGGAAAATGCACACTCTGCACCTCCGGAAACCATGGAAAGTCGGATCCTGGCGATTTCCAGCCCGGTCATGTGCGCCATGCCTGAAATGGAATGTATGCGCAGACTGTCAGCATGCAGATTCTCAAGCAGGAGCGAGCCAGAAATTGTCGTCAGATTGACATGAATGCCTTCCACGCAGTTGAGACGCAGGCTGCCGGAAATACTCTCCAGGTGCAGATCACTGCCGCAGACCCCCTGAAGGCTGATATTTCCATGCGTCGTGGTAATGTCCATAGCTCCGCGCCAGGAAGCAGGCAGACGCAGAACCGTCTGCATCCATTGGGTGCCGATAAGGTTAGGCACACGTTCCCGAATAGGAAGCTCCAACCGAAGCGTATTGTTTTCGTGCGTCAGGTGCAAACCCTGTACCGTATCATCATCGCCGGACAGGAGCAACTGAATCCCGTCGACCTGACCAACCTCGACGGAGATCGAGGACCATCCCAGATGCAGGCTGATGCTCTGGATTTCGAGGGCGGGGTATGTCTCGGTCTTGTTCAAGATTCTTTCCTCCCGTAGAGAATGGGTTAGCATTACTCCTCTCATGCAATCAGATGATAGCACGAAGAAAGGAGTGCGGCAAGCGCGCATTCTGTCCTGTACGGCAGAGGCTGTATATGCACAGGAACAGGCACTGCCATGTGGAAAGCATCCATGCGCAGGGTTTGCGTAGGGCAGGAAATGATGTATGGGATGTATAAGCTGCATTTATCCCTGCCCATAGCGGAATGCGCAATATACGGCAGTATTATATCGGATTTCCTTCCCTGGAAAAAGGGGATGAACAGGAAAAGCAGGCATACAATGCCTGCTTGCATGCATCCGAATAGGATCAGAGTATTTCTGCGCCTGTCACAAGATCGTCCAGGAGTGCCATGACGTGCGGGAAACCGCGGTGCGACACTTCTTCAATGGCGATTTCCTTACAGGGCAGTATAGTTGGTGCAGACTTTGTCTGCGTAATCATGATTTCATGGGTGAGGTCATCGCACTGTACAGCTGCCACAATCTGTCGTCCGGTCGCAGCCGTCTGTGAAGATGGCAGAAGCCTGCTGCCCTTAACCCCGCGGTTTTTCTGGGTAAGATTGACTTCCGGGAAACGCTTGCCATAGCCGCGTTCGGTAAAGAAGATCAGCTGACTGTGAGGGAGAATCTGCATGGCAAAAGCGACCTCGTCCTTGGGATCCAGCATAATCCCGCGCACACCGCTGCCGGTGCGTCCGACGACCGATACACTGTCCAGGGAAAAGCGCGCTGCCATGCCCATGCGAGAGACCAGAAGCAGATCCTGATCAGAATGCGCCTGCAGTATGCACACGAGGCGGTCTTCTGCTTTAATGGTTGTGGCTGCGAACTTCCGGGAGCGAACCGCATAATCCACAGCCTGGGAGCGCTTCACCTGACCGCGGGCTGTGACGAAAAGCAGATCATCCTGATGTGCCATATCAGCACTGTCACAGCAGATCATGTACAGCGGCTTTTCATTATCGGCAAGGCCCGGCAGAATACCGGCCAGCTGCTGTCCGCGTTCCTTCGGCTTGCATTCCTTGAGTGTGTTTACACGCAGCGTAAAACAGTTCCCCAGATCGGTAAAGATATACAGCGTGTCTGTACTCTTGGCCTGGAAGAGATAGTCTGCGCTTTCGCGGGGATCATCCTTGGGCGAGGGGAGCGGTGTCTTTCGATAAAGTGCGGGCTGCATACGTTTGAGCTGTCCGGAACGCGTAAAGGCGATGACGACGTCTTCTGCAGGCGGCTGAATGTCCCCCGCTTCTATGGGAGTACTGTTATCGTCTTCAATGGAGGTGCGCCGATCATCGCCATATTCTTCGGCGATCTCCTGCAGCTCGTCATAGATGACTTTCATCAGCTTCTTCTCACTGGCAAGAATGCCTTCAAGACGGCGGATAAGCTTCTGCAGTTCCTCGAATTCTTTACGCAGTGCCAGAATTTCCAGGTTAGTCAGACGCTGCAGGCGCATGTCCAGGATGGCCTGTGCCTGGATTTCATCCAGTGCAAAGGCTTCCATTAAGGCGCTGCGCGCTTCCTTCGGATTTTTGCTGGCACGGATCAGGCGAATGACTTCGTCCAGATTATCCACTGCAATCATAAGACCTTCCAGGATATGCGCCCGGGCGCGGGCCTGGTTCAGGTCGTAGGTTGTCCGGCGGGTAACCACGTTCTTCTGATGCCGGATAAAATAACCGATCATGGACTTCAGGCTCATCTGCACCGGCTTTCCGTCTGCAATGGCGACCATATTGACGCCAAAAGTGACCTGAAGATCAGAGTACTTATAGAGATAGGCCAGCGTTTTATCGACAGATGCATCCTTGCGCAGCTCAATGACGGCACGCATGCCTTCTCTGTCCGATTCATCGCGGATATCATAGATGCATCCGAACAGATTTGGCTTTTCTTCCTTCAGCTGCTGTATTTTTGTCAGCATCTGCGCTTTATTGACCTGGTAGGGCACCTCTGTGATAACCAGAAGCTTTCGACCGGCACTGCCTTCTTCTATCTGTACCCGTGCACGTACGGAAAGCTTGGAACGACCGGTTTCATACCCGAGCCGAATTTCTTCGTTGCGGACAAGAATCCCTCCGGTGGGAAAATCCGGTCCGGGGATAATCTGCATCAGCTCATCCAGCGTAATGTCCGGGTTTTCAATCTGTGCCATACAGGCCCTGGTTGCTTCCCGCAGATTATGGGGCGGAATATTCGTGGCAAGGCCGACAGCAATGCCGCTGGCTCCGTTGACGAGAAGATTGGGAAAACGCGCAGGCAGCATGTCAGGCTCTTTCAGCGAATCATCAAAGTTGAGCCGGAAGGGAACCGTGTCCTTTTCGATATCCCGCAGCATCAGAAGAGCCAGAGGCGCCATGCGTGCTTCCGTATATCGCATGGCGGCAGCGGAATCGCCGTCAATGGATCCAAAGTTGCCGTGACCGTCGATCATGAGACCGCGCATGACGAAAGGCTGAGCCATGCGCACAAGCGCATCGTAGACGGAAGAGTCTCCATGAGGATGATATTTTCCCAGGCAATCCCCGACAATGCGCGCACACTTGCGGTGCGGTTTATCCGGCGTGGTCCCCAGTTCCATCATCGTATACAGTATACGGCGCTGAACGGGCTTCAGACCGTCCTCGACACGCGGAATGGCGCGGTCCAGGATGACGTGTTCAGCATAGGGAATCATGGACTGATGCATGACATCTTCCATGGTTGTGGGAAGAATCCGTGACGGATCATCCTTGACAATGGGCTTTTCAACTTTCTTGGGCATACGCGTTATACTCCTTTCTCATGGGCATTGGCGGCCTCCGGAGGCACTTCAAAATTGTCCTGCCGGTTAAAGTCCGCATACAGGGAGATATAATCGCGCCGCGGTTCCACTCGATCGCCCATGAGAATGGTAACCAGACGGTCTGCTTCGGCTGCATCATCAATGGTTACCTGCATAAGCTTGCGATGGGCGGGATCCATGGTTGTATCCCAGAGCTGCTCCGGATTCATTTCGCCCAGGCCTTTGTAGCGCTGGAGAAGATACCCTTTTCCCGCTTTTTTCGTCAGTTTGTCCAGTTCCTTATCGTCATAGGCGTACCATATATTGCTGCCTTTCTGCACGCGATACAGGGGAGGCATGCCGATATACACATGCCCGGCGGAAATGAGTTCCTTCATATAACGGAAAAAGAATGTCAGAAGAATCGCCCGGATATGTGCGCCATCCTGGTCGGCATCAGAGAGAATGATGACCTTGTAATACTTGAGGGAGGAGAGCGAGAATCCTTCGTCAATCGAAGTGCCCAGTGCGGTAATCAAAGAGCGGAACTCTTCATTGGCGAGCACCTGATCCAGACGCTTTTTTTCCACATTCAGCGGTTTTCCTCGCAGGGGAAGAATGGCCTGAAAACGGCTGTCCCGTCCCTGCTTGGCGCTGCCGCCTGCAGAATCTCCCTCGACAATGAACAGCTCATTATCTTCAGGCTTTTTCCCGCGTGCACTGGCCAGTTTTCCCACCAGCGGTGCGGCATCCAGAGCATTGGCTTTTCGTGCATTGTCCCGTGTTTTCCGGGCCGCTTCACGCACCTGTGCCGCGCGCACAGCTTTGGAAACGATCTGACCGGCCAGTTCCTGATTCTTGAGATTATCCAGCCAGTCCTGGAGCTTTTCGGTGACAATCGCTTCTGTTGCCGGACGCACTTCACTGTTGCCCAGCCTGCCTTTTGTCTGGCCTTCGAACTGTGGATTCTTGACCATGGCAGTAAGAACGCAGGTCAGGCCTTCCCGGAAATCTTCCCCGGAAAGATTGGGATCCTTTTCCTTCAGAACGCCAATCTTTCGCGCATAGTCATTCAATACCTTTGTAAAAGCGGTCTTAAAGCCTGTCTCATGAGACCCGCCCTCTCCGGTGGGAATATTGTTGACATAGGAAAACATGGATTCGGTATAACCGTCGTTATACTGAATGGCAGCGCGGATGATCGTGGTATCCTTCTGCCCTTCCAGATAGATGACATCTGGATTCAGCACATTCTTTTCCCGATTAAGATAGCGTACATAGTCAATGATTCCGCCTTCATAGAGAAAACTGCGTTCACGCTTTTCGTGATCCGTGACTCTCTCATCGGTGAAGGTGATCTGAAGGCCACGGTTCAGATATGCGAGTTCCTGCAGTCGACGGGCTACGGTGTCTCCGCTGAAGGTAATATCTTCAAAAACGGAGGGATCTGGCTGAAAGCGGACCAGAGTTCCACGCTTGCGTGTATTGCCCAGTCTTTCCAGAGCAGACGCCGGTTCACCGGCGTGTATTTTTCCAGTCGTCGGGTCCAGGTAGGAATGGAACCGCATCTGATAATGGGAATAGTCGCGGTATACATCCACAGTCATCCATGTAGAGAGCGCATTGACCACGGAGGCACCGACACCATGCAGACCGCCGGAATAGGTATAGTTTTCATTGTTGAACTTTCCGCCTGCGTGCAGTTTGGTGTAGATGACTTCCAGGCCTGAAATGCCGAGGGTAGGGTGACGGTCTACAGGCACACCGCGCCCATTGTCAAATACGGAAGCGGAGCCATCAGCATGCAGTGTAACATGCACCTGGTCAGCGAAGCCGTTGCTTGCCTCATCGATGGCATTATCCACAATCTCCCACAGAAGATGATGAAGACCACGGGCAGATGTAGTGCCAATATACATGCCTGGGCGCATACGAACGGCCTCAAGGCCTTCCAGGACCTGGATATTACTGGCGTCATAATCATGGGAAGGCATGGGACTCACCTCTTTCCTCGTTTGCTGAGAAGGGACTGAATATTTCGGACAACTTCAAACAGTGTTTTCCCATCTGTATAGATGATCAGATCTGCATACTTCCGGTAAAGGGGGATGCGTTCCTCATACAGGTCCCGGAGACTCTGGCCGGGCTGAAATGTTATGCCCCTGGCATGCAGATCTCCCAGACGGCTGGCGATGGTTTCATACGAGGCCTGCAGATAGATGACATGTCCAATGCGCCGAAAATGATACATGGCCTCCGGGCCATAAATACAGCTGCCTCCCGGAGCAATGACGGCACTGCGTGGCGATATGGAACAAAGGATCCGGCTTTCGATGGCACGGAAGCCTTCCTGCCCATGCAGGTCCAGGATCTGGGACAGTTTCATTCCCATTTCATTTTCAATCACGCGGTCCCCATCAATGAATGGCAGGGCATACTTTCGGGACAGTTCGGCACCGACCGTGCTTTTCCCGCAGCCGGGCATGCCAATGAGAATCAGGTTTTTCACAGTATGTTCCTCATTTTCCAAAAAAGGAGAGCTTCTGTTAGGAAGCTCTCCCGTAAGATCAGTAGCTACTCTCGTGTATAGTGATTCCGGTATAGCGTTTCAGGCCAGTACCAGCGGGGATCAGCTTACCGATGATAACATTTTCCTTCAGACCGCGCAGCGGGTCAACTTTGCCGCGAATTGCGGCTTCCGTAAGAACACGTGTGGTTTCCTGGAAGGAAGCGGCAGACAGGAAGCTGTCGGTGGCCAGAGCCGCTTTGGTGATACCCAGAAGCACGCGCTTGGCCTGTGCGGGACGCTGGTTGTTTTCCAGTGCCACACGGTTCGCTGCTTCGAACTGGAAGATATCCACCATGGATCCGGGAAGGAGCGTTGTGTCGCCGGCATCCTCGATACGTACTTTACGCAGCATCTGATGAATAATGATCTCTATATGCTTGTCAGCCACAGCCACGCCCTGAGAGCGATACGTGGAAAGAACTTCCTTGAGCAGATATTCCTGCACGGCCTTCACACCCAGTATACGCATCAGGTCATGCGGGTTAATGGAGCCTTCCACCAGCATGTCACCGGCTTCAACATGAGAGCCGGCTTTGATATTGCAGCGGCTGCCATAGGGAATCTGGTAGGAGCGGGTATCCTGCGGATTGATATCGCTGGTTACCTGAACCATACGCTTGGACTTGGTTTCCGTAAACTGGATGCTGCCGGAGATCTCAGTTAGAACAGCCTCATGCTTGGGCTTGCGCGCTTCAAAGAGTTCTTCGACGCGAGGCAGACCCTGGGTGATATCATCTGCGCCGGCAACACCGCCGGAGTGGAAGTTACGCATGGTAAGCTGTGTGCCGGGTTCGCCGATGGCCTGTGCGGCAATAATGCCAACAGCTTCACCGATATCGACCTTTCCGCCATGGCCCATGTTCATGCCATAGCAGCGGGCACATACACCATTTTCAGTGCGGCAGGTAAGGACGGAGCGCACGGAAGCGCTGAGTACGCCACGGCTGGCAACAAGCTTGGCTTTTTTGGCATCTATCGGCTCATTCAGCTTGACAAGGACCTCATGTGTTTCGGGATCCAGAATGTCTTCGGCAGCAGTGCGTCCGCGCAGACGCTCTTCCAGAGACTCAACGGACTGCTTGCCTGCCATGAGCTCTGACACAGTAATGCCGCGGATCTTTTCGCCGCGTGCCAGGAAGCAGTCTTCCTCGCGCACGATAACTTCATGACTGACATCCACCAGACGACGGGTCAGGTAACCGGAGTCAGCGGTACGCAGGGCTGTATCAGACAGAGCCTTGCGGCTGCCGTGAGAGGAGAGGAAGAATTCAAGAACGTTCAGACCTTCGCGGAAGTTGGCGCGAATCGGAAGTTCCACAGTCTTACCGGAGGGAGAGGCCATCAGACCGCGCATGCCGGCAAGCTGAGAGACCTGAGCCGCACTACCACGGGCACCGGAGTCTGTCATCATGCGGATGGGGTTGAATTTGTCCAATCCAGGCAGAATCTTGTCACGCAGATCATGCGTACATTTGGTCCAGAGCTCAATAACCTTGTTATAGCGTTCGTCTTCGCTCATCAGGCCGCGGCGATAGAGGTTGTTGATCTGACGGACTTTCTCGTCATATTCTGCCAGCATCTTCGGCTTATCAGAGGGAACCTTGATATCAGCCACGGACACAGTAACAGCAGAACGGGTGGAATACTGATAGCCCAGGGCCTTGATCTTATCAAGAACAATTGCGCACTTATGCTCGCCCTGGGAATTGAAGCACATATCGACGATATTTGCCAGCTGCTTTTTCCCAACCAGACCGTCAATCTCCAGCGCAAACATATCGTCAAGAGAATTACGGGGCTTAAAGCCCATATTCTGGGGAAGCGCATTATTGAAGATCAGTTTGCCAAGCGTACAGTCGATAATCCTGCTGCCGGTTTCTCCATTGAAGGAGCGGGTGATTCGTACCTTAATGGGTGTCTGCAGAGAAATCTCACGATTGAAGTAGGCCATTTCAGCTTCGGACTGATCGCGGAATACACGGCCCTTGCGGGGATCATCTTCATCCACGATTGTCAGATAATAGCAGCCAATGACCATGTCCTGAGAAGGCTGGATAACCGGCTTACCGTCCTGCGGCTTCAGGATGTTGTTATGGCCAAGCATCAGGAAGCGGGCTTCGGCCTGTGCCTCAAGAGAGAGCGGTACATGGACAGCCATCTGGTCACCGTCAAAGTCAGCGTTGAAAGCGGTACAGGCCAGCGGATGCAGCTTAATGGCTTTGCCTTCGACCAGCACCGGCTCAAAAGCCTGAATGCCCAGACGGTGCAGGGTAGGAGCACGGTTGAGGAGAACCGGATGATCCCGGATCACTTCTTCGAGAATATCCCAGATATCCGGGGAAGCCTTCTCTACTTTGCGCTTGGCGGCTTTTACATTATTGGCCTTCTTCAGCGCGACAAGGCGTTCCATGACAAAGGGCTTAAACAGTTCAAGTGCCATTTCCTTGGGCAGACCGCACTGATGCAGTTTCAGTTCAGGCCCGACCACAATAACAGAACGCCCGGAATAGTCGACACGCTTGCCCAACAGGTTCTGACGGAAACGTCCCTGCTTGCCACGCAGAAGATCACTGAGTGACTTCAGGGCACGGTTTCCCGGACCGGTTACAGGACGTCCGCGGCGGCCGTTATCAATCAGGGCATCCACAGATTCCTGCAGCATGCGCTTTTCATTGCGTACAATGATATCCGGAGCACCCAGATCAAGCAGTCGCTTGAGACGGTTATTTCGATTGATCACACGGCGATACAGATCGTTCAGGTCAGAGGTAGCAAAGCGGCCGCCTTCCAGCTGAACCATGGGGCGCAGATCCGGCGGAATCACGGGAACAACTGTCAGAATCATCCACTCCGGACGGTTGCCGGAGGTGCGGAAGGATTCCACGACTTCCAGCCGCTTCACAAGACGTGTGCGCTTCTGACTCTCCGTCTCGCGCAGTGAGCCGTGACGGGACTGATCAAAAGCAGCGATCTGCTCTTTCAGGCTGGTGCTCAGCGCTGACAGATCCAGAGCCTGCAGCATATCATACACAGCTTCAGCGCCCATTTTGGCGACAAAGGAACCGCGTCCGCAGCGCGCTTCCACTTCATGATACTTGGCATCGTCAATCAGATCATACTTTTTCAGGCCTGTGACAGGACCGAGTGCCGGATCTTCATTGCCGGGATCCAGTACAATGAAATTGACAAAGTAAAGAACCTTTTCCAGTGTGCGCGGGGAGATATCCAGCAGCATTCCCATACGGCTGGGAATGCCCTTGAAATACCAAATATGAGAGACGGGCGTGGCAAGCTTAATATGACCCATGCGTTCACGGCGCACCTTAGCGCGTGTCACCTGGACACCACACTTGTCACAGATCTTGTCCTTGTCCTTGTATTTTACACGCTTGTACTTACCGCAGGCACACTCCCAGTCCTTGGTAGGCCCAAAGATGCGCTCACAGTACAGGCCGTCACGTTCGGGGCGAAGCGTACGATAATTGATGGTCTCCGGTTTGGTGACCTCGCCGTGGGACCATTCGAGGATCTGTTCAGGGGATGCCATTCCAATCTGAATGGCATCCAGGTTGCTCAGTTCAAACAAAAGGGTTCACGCTCCCTTCGAATCTTCAGAGGGTATCCGAAAGCGCTGGTCTTACAGGTCCAGGGAATCGGAGTCGTCGTCAAGGTCGAGGACCAGGGTGTTGGGATCAATCTCGTCCTCTTCATCATCGAGTACGAAGTCGTCTGCGGTGTATTCCTTCTCCACCACATCCTCATATTCGTCGCTGCCCAGCGGCATCTCGACGGCCACATGATCCACAGGCGTATTGCGCTCTTCTTCACGTGCGGGTGCTTCGGAGGGCATGGTATCCTCGGGATCAAGCTCCGGAATTTCAATTACATTGCGGTTCTGGTCCAGCACCTTGATGTCAAGGCACAGGGCCTGGAGTTCCTTGACCAGGACCTTGAAGGACTCGGGAACACCCGGGCTCGGGATGTTCTGTCCCTTGACGATGGCTTCATAGGTTTTGACACGGCCTACCGTATCGTCAGACTTGAAGGTAATGATTTCCTGCAGCGTATTGGCAGCACCGTAAGCTTCCAGTGCCCAGACTTCCATTTCACCGAAACGCTGGCCGCCGAACTGGGCTTTGCCGCCGAGGGGCTGCTGGGTGACAAGAGAGTAGGGACCGGTGGAACGCGCGTGCATCTTATCGTCTACCAAATGATGCAGCTTCAGGAAGTACATAATGCCAACAGTGACAGGGTGCTCAAAGGGATCACCGGTGCGTCCGTCATAGACAGTGAATTTGCCGTCCTCAGACATGCCTGCCTTGCGCAGGGTTTCCGTAATCTCTTCAAAAGTAGCTCCGTCAAAGACCGGGGTAGCGATATGCCAGCCCAGAGCACGGGCAGCCATACCGAGATGCACTTCCAGAACCTGTCCGATATTCATACGGCTGGGAACGCCCATAGGATTCAGAACAATCTGCAGCGGTGTACCGTCGGGCAGGAAAGGCATATCCTCTTCCCGAAGAATACGGGATACAACGCCCTTGTTGCCGTGACGGCCAGCCATCTTATCGCCGACCTGAATCTTACGTTTCTGAGCGATATAGACGCGGACCATTTTATTCACGCCGGGAGAAAGCTCATCCTTGTTTTCCCTCGTAAAGATCTTGACATCCACGACGATGCCGCCCTCGCCATGAGGAACACGCAGGGATGTATCACGGACTTCACGGCTCTTTTCGCCGAATATGGCGCGGAGCAGGCGGTCTTCTGCTGTCAGATCTGTTTCACCCTTGGGAGTAACCTTGCCAACGAGGATGTCACCGGGATGGACTTCAGCACCGATGCGGATGATACCGTCTTCATCCAGATCCTTGACGGCTTCTTCTGACACATTGGGAATGTCACGGGTGATTTCTTCCGGACCCTGCTTGGTTTCGCGTGCTTCAGATTCCTGGGATTCAATATGAATCGAGGTATAGATATCCTCTTTTACCAGCTGTTCGTTGAGAAGTACGGCATCCTCATAGTTATAACCTTCCCAGGTCATAAATCCGATCAGTGCATTGCGACCCAGGCCGATTTCACCGAACTGTGTGGAAGGACCGTCGGCAAGCAGATCACCCTTTTCGATCTTCTGACCGGCGCTGACCACAGGACGCTGGTTGATACAGGTTCCCTGATTGGAACGGGCAAACTTGTGGAGACGGTAGGTATGGCGCTCACCGATATCATCCAGTATTACGATATGGTCTCCATCGACTTTCTCTACAATGCCGCTTTCCTTGGACAGCAGGCAGACACCGGAATCGTGTCCGGCACGATATTCCATACCAGTACCGACAATGGGAGCTTCCGGCACCAGAAGCGGAACTGCCTGGCGCTGCATGTTGGAGCCCATCAGGGCACGGGTTGCGTCGTCATTTTCCAGGAAGGGAACCATAGCGGTTGCCACGGAAACAACCTGGCGCGGAGATACGTCAATAAAATCAACCTGCGCGGCGGGTACCTGAATAATATCGGTGCGATCGCGCACCATGATCATGTCATGTACAAAGGAGCCGTCGGTATTGAGGGGCTCATGGGCAGTACCGATCTTATAGTTATCTTCCTCGTCGGCCGTCATATAGACGATCTCATTGGTGACGCAATGGGTCTTTTTATCCACCCGGCGGTAGGGCGCTTCGATAAAGCCGTATTCATTGATACGGGCATAGCTGGCCAGTGAACCGATCAGACCGATGTTCGGACCTTCAGGGGTTTCAATGGGACAGATGCGGGCATAGTGCGAATAATGCACGTCACGGACTTCAAAGGAAGCACGATCACGGTTCAGACCGCCAGGACCAAGCGCAGAAAGACGGCGCTTGTGCGTCAGTTCAGCCAGCGGGTTTGGCTGGTCCATGAACTGAGACAACTGAGAAGAACCGAAGAATTCCTTGATGGCGGCACTTACTGGACGGATGTTGATCAGATCACCGGGACGTACGTCCACAGCATCCTGGATGGCCATGCGTTCACGCACGACACGCTCCAGACGGCTCATGCCGATGCGAATCTGGTTCTGCAGAAGTTCGCCCACTGAACGCAGGCGACGGTTGCCCAGATGGTCGATATCGTCACACTTGCCGATCCCGTAGGGGAGTCCTACCAGATAGCTGATTGCGGCAATCATATCGTCAGGCAGAATGTGCTTAGGCACGAGACGGGAAAGGTTTGCGCGCAGATTGTCCTGCAGCGTATCTTCTGTAGATTCGGCGATGATCTGACGAAGCACTTCAATGTGCACCATCTCATTGATGCCGACATCCTTTGGATCAAAGGGAAGATACTCTGATGCATCAACAAACTTGTTGCCAACAACGCGGTGCGTAGAGCCATCGATGGTCAGATCGACAGAATTGATGCCGGCGTTCTGAATGTCCCATGCTACGGATGAACGGATGACTTCTCCTGCATGGGCCAGAACTTCGCCGGTGACAGGGGAAACAATATCTTCCGCGGACGCAAAGCCGGTGATGCGGGAAGCGAGGGACAGCTTCTTGTTGAACTTGTAGCGTCCGACGCGCATCAGATCATAACGCTTGCTGTCGTAGAAATAGGAGTCAAACAGCTTGGTAGCGCTTTCCACGGATGCCGGTTCGCCAGGCTTCTGCTTCTTGTAGATCTCAATAAGGCCTTCGTCCTGACTGTTTGCATTGTCACCGCGAAGCAGGGTGGCTTCCAGCCGCTCGTCATCGCCAAGCAGCGCGCGGATCTGATCATCCGTTCCGAAACCGATGGCACGCAGAAGAACAGTGATCGGCAGCTTGCGGTTGCGGTCAATACGGACGGACAGAATATTATTGCTGTCCGTTTCAAACTCGATCCATGCACCGCGGTTAGGAATGATCTGGGAAGAAAACAGCTGATTGCCGGCACGGTCACGTGTCATGGTGAAATAGGCGCCGGGCGAACGCACAAGCTGGGAAACAATGACGCGTTCAGCGCCATTGATAATGAATGTGCCATTCTCAGTCATGAGCGGGAAATCGCCCATGAACACATCAGATTCCTTGATCTCACCGGTTTCCCGGTTTGTCAATCGAACAAAAACCTTCAGGGGCGCGGCGTATGTCATGTCACGCTCGCGACATCTCTCTACCGTATTTTTCGGCTCGTCGAGGGAATAGTCAACGAATTCAAGCTTCAGATTTCCATTGTAGTCTTCGATCGGTGAGACGTCTGCCAACACTTCTCTAAGGTCTGTATCGAGAAACCGCTGATAGGAGTTTTTCTGAACTTCAATCAAATCCGGCATCTCCAGAACTTCGTCGATGCGCGAGAAGCTCATTCTTTTTCGAAGCTTCCCCATTTGGACCTCGTGCACCATAGAAAGCCATCACCCCTTTTATTGTCAGTCAGCAGGCCATTGTTTCAACCATGTACCTTTTTCCGAAACCCCTTGCCAATTTGCCCGAAAGCATATACAATGTCTGCAGGCAAAGAAACGTCAGGAAAGGATACTGACTCAATATAGTATAGTAACATTTCCACTTTTTCTTGTCAATGCTGATTCCGGGTCACCGGAACATTTTTTTGCGCGATTTTTTCTTGTGCGGCAAAGGAGCGAAAAACCATACACAGACGAATTTTATGGATTGTGCTGATGACTGTCTGTCTGTGCACATCAGGAAGAGCAGCGGACATCGCCTATCCGCGACCAGGGCAGCCTGACCGGACAATCGTGTCTTCTGCCGAGGAAAATCTCCGGGTAATCTTTCCACGCATCTATGACTGTGATGCGTGTCTCATCCGGTGCGAAGGAGAAACGCTTCTGCTGGACTGCGGAGATGAAAAGCAGACACGTGCCATCATGGACATGCTGGAAGAAGAAAACGTATGGAGCATAGACCATATCATCATCACGCATCCGCATCATGACCATATTGGCGCTCTTCGTGACATCTGCGAAGAATATGAGGTGGGGAACATCTGGATCTCCTTTCCGGAATATACGAATGCATACATGCAGACGATTGCTTCTGTTGCCAGACAGTATGCTGTTCCGATATGTCATTATGCAGATGAAGATATCTGGATGATCGGGAATGCCATGCTGCAGGTATATATTAAATCGGAAGCAACGCAGAATGTTAACAACCGATCAGGCCTTTTTCGCCTATCCTTTGGAGAATGCGTCATGACTTTTGCTTCCGATCTGGAACTGCAGGGACTGCTGGATACTGCAAGCAAAGTGCCTGCAGAAAAATTAAAAACAGACATTCTGAAGTATCCACATCACGGTAAGGATCCCATGCCGGGCGCCTATTATGAACAGGCTGATCCAGGATTGATTATCGTGACTGCCTATTATACTGGAAGAAAAGGCGAAAAGAACATTGCAGTACACCATTGGCCAGTACTGTACACATATGACGGCGTATGGTCCTGCGAAACGGACGGGGTCAACTGGCAGATCACGGATCTGCGAAAGAACAAATCACGGGAATCATAGAACCCGTGGCATGGTCCGTCAGAAAGAAGCCGAACAGAAGATGAAGATTTCAGCAAAAAGCCCTTGAAAAATGAGTTGACAAGGGCTTTTTGACCGTGCTAATATATGCAAGTTGGAATTGACAGGGGATTCCTGCGCTTTTTTCGCGAAATGGAATCTGTGTCCGGAAGGAGGCATGCCTTATGGAAAGGCTTACCAACAGCAATCATGTGGTGGGTTCTCGACAGGTGCTGCGCGCCATTAAGGCAGGCTCGCTTTCCGTGGTTTACCTGGCCAACGACTCTGACACGTTCAATTTCCAGCAGATTCTTCGAGCGGCAGAAGCCGCCGGGGTGCCGGTAATCCGTGTCGAATCCATGAAAGAGCTGGGAAAGGCCTGCAAAGTAGATGTAGCAACGGCTACAGCAGGCATCTGCCGGTAATCTTTCCATCATTCATCTGCCTACAAGTTTCCGAGGGTTGCGGAAATTTTGGGGATAATAAATTGGAGGTGCTTCCATGCCCACGATCAATCAGTTGATCCGTAAGGGACGGGAAAAGGCAACAAACAAGTCGACTGCGCCTATTCTGCAGGGCTGCCCGCAAAAGCGCGGCGTTTGCCTGAGCGTGAAGACCACGACGCCCAAAAAGCCTAATTCTGCTCTTCGGAAAATCGCTCGTATCCGTCTGACAAACTCCATCGAAGGTACATGCTACATTCCCGGCGAAGGCCACAATCTGCAGGAACACAGTGTGGTTCTGATCCGTGGCGGACGTGTGCGTGACCTGCCTGGCGTGCGTTACCACATTATCCGTGGTGCTCTGGATACGGCCGGTGTGGCCAAGAGAATGCAGGCCCGCTCTCGTTACGGCGCGAAGAAGCCGAAGAAGTAAGGAGCGGCGTCCGGTATGGCTGTTCGAATTCCTGTCCATACGCATGCTGTCGCAGCACTTTCTCCCTGGAACCGGAGATTGTTCTAAGCGATGGCTATGCGCTTCAGGAACTGTCTAATATCGCAGACAGCAGGGTGTGATGCTGACACACTTTGAGAGAAAGAATACCGCTGACTCTGCATGAACGAAGCTAACGAAGCTTATTAGGAGGAATTCACAATGCCCCGTCGCGGATTTATTCCCAAGCGTGAAGTGCTGCCGGATCCTGTGCTGGGAACAACGGTAGCCACCAAGCTGATCAACCAGGTCATGCTCGACGGCAAGCGCGGTGTTGCGCAGAATGTCTGCTATTCCGCTTTTGAAACCGTCGCCAAGAAGACCGGTAAGGATGCCAATGAAGTATTCAATGGCGCGCTTGCCAATGTTGCGCCTTCTCTTGAAGTCAAGGCTCGCCGTGTTGGCGGTGCAACATATCAGGTACCTATGGAAATCCGTCCTGAGCGCCGTCAGACGCTGGCGCTGCGCTGGATTGTTGATTTTGCCCGCAAGCGCGGTGAAAAGACAATGGCCGAGCGTCTTGCCGGTGAAATCATGGACGCTGCCAATAACACCGGTAACGCTGTAAAACGTAAGGAAGAAATGCATCGCATGGCTGAAGCGAATAAGGCATTTGCCCATTATCGCTGGTAATTCCAGTCTGCATCCCAGAAAGGAGCATTTGCTTTTATGCCCAGAAGCCACCCACTCGAGAGAGTTCGCAATATCGGTATCATGGCCCACATCGATGCCGGTAAGACTACGACAACTGAACGTATTCTGTTCTATACCGGAAAAACCCACAAGATGGGTGAAACCCATGAGGGTGCTGCTACCATGGACTGGATGGCCCAGGAGCAGGAACGTGGTATAACGATTACTTCTGCTGCTACCACCTGTATCTGGCACGACCCGCGGGAACCGGAGAACAGGGATAAGACCTATCGTATTAATATTATTGACACTCCCGGCCACGTGGACTTTACCGTCGAAGTCGAGCGTTCTCTGCGCGTGCTTGACGGTGCCGTGTGCGTCTTCTGTGCCAAGGGCGGTGTCGAACCTCAGTCCGAGACCGTCTGGAAACAGGCAGAAACCTATCGCGTTCCGCGTATGGCGTATGTCAACAAGATGGACATCACAGGCGCGAACTTCTATCGTGTTGTCGACATGATGAAGGATCGTCTGAACTCCAATGCTGTTCCGATTCAGCTGCCGATTGGTGCGGAAGGAACTTTCCGCGGGATTATTGATCTGATCACGATGCGTGCGGAGATCTATTATGATGATCTTGGGCAGGATGTTCGCGATGAAGAAATCCCTGAAGACATGAAGGAAATCGCACAGAAGTATCATGACGAGCTGATCGAAAAGGTTGCCGAAACTGATGACGCGCTGATGGAAAAGTTCTTTGGCGGTGAGGAAATCACTGTTGATGAAATCAAGGCAGCGATCCGCAAGGCAACCATTGACTGCCGCATGAATCCCGTTTGCTGCGGTACTTCCTATCGCAACAAGGGTGTGCAGCCTCTTCTGGATGACATCATTGAGTATATGCCTTCTCCTCTGGATATTCCGGCCATTAAAGGTACGGATCCCCATGATCCTGAGAAGGAAATGGAACGCCATCCCTCGGACGACCAGCCTTTCTCTGCGTTGGCGTTTAAGATCATGACAGATCCTTTTGTCGGAAAGCTTGCTTTCTTCCGTGTCTATTCCGGACATCTGGCTTCCGGCAGCTATGTCATGAACTCGACAAAGCAGAAGAGGGAACGTATCAGTCGTATCTTGCTGATGCATGCCAATCACCGTGAGGAAATCGAAGAAATCTATACCGGTGAAATCGCAGGTGCTGTTGGTCTGAAAGATACGACAACCGGCGATACGCTCTGTGATGAGAATAATCAGATCGTGCTGGAATCCATGGTCTTCCCGGATCCTGTGATTGAGGTGGCTATCGAGCCGAAAACCCGCGCAGGTCAGGATAAGATGACCATGGCTCTCATCAAGCTGGCAGAAGAAGACCCGACATTCAAAACCTATACCAATGCGGAAACAGGTCAGACGATTATTGCCGGCATGGGCGAGCTTCATCTGGAAATCATTGTTGACCGTCTGCTGCGTGAGTACAAGGTTGAAGCTACCGTCGGCAAGCCCCAGGTCACCTATCGTGAGACCATTCGCAAGCATGCCAAGGCTGAAGGACGTTTTGTACGTCAGACAGGTGGTCATGGCCAGTATGGTCACTGCTGGATTGAAATCGATCCCCAGGAACCTGGCAAGGAATACGAATTTGAAAACCGCATTGTAGGCGGTGTCATTCCGAAGGAATTTGTGCCTGCTATTGATCAGGGCATCCGTGAAGCTGCCAAGGGCGGCGCACTGGCAGGATTTGAAGTCGTTGGCTTCAAGGCTGCTGTTGTTGACGGCTCCTATCATGATGTAGACTCTTCGGAAGCTGCCTACAAGATCGCTGGATCCATGGCATTCAAGGAAGCTGTCAAGCATGCAGATCCCTGCCTGATGGAGCCTGTGATGAAGGTCGAAATTATTGTGCCGGATCAGTACCTCGGCGATGTAATGGGCAATGTGTCCAGCCGCCGTGGTCGCGTGGAAGGCACAGAAGTTCGCGGAACCGATCAGATTATCCATGCATTTGTGCCACTGGCAGAAATGTTTGGATATACCACAGATCTTCGTTCCCGTACTCAGGGTCGCGGCATGTTCACCATGCAGTTTGACCATTATGAGGAAGTCCCGAAGTCTGTTTCTGAGAAGATCATCGGCGAACGCATGAAGAAATAATGTAGGAACCTATGAAACCTAGGAGGATAATAACCCATGGCTAAGGAACATTTCCAAAGAACGAAGCCGCACGTTAACATTGGCACGATCGGCCACGTTGACCACGGCAAGACGACCCTGACCGCTGCTATCACCATGACGCTGGCTCAGAAGGGCGAAGCCCAGGCCATGAAGTATGATGATATC
>CACWXY010000056.1 GCA_902764915.1 uncultured Eubacteriales bacterium
TAGCCTCAACTGTGTATTTCGCTTTTCTTGACATAAATGCACCCCCTAAAGCTTACTGGTTTGTGTTTTCCCAGTGTCCACTTCAGGGGGAGCATATCATCAGCGGCCGCTGCTTTTCATGTCCCGAAGATAGGAAAAGATTCTGGCAGCGATCGGTGCTGCCGTACTGCCACCGCCTTCGCCGCTGTCAATATCCTCCACCAGAACGCAAACACTGTACGGGCATGCTTCTTCGGCACAGAATCCCACAAACCATCCATAGCTGATGGGCGATCCTCTGAGCGTAGAATCCGCAGTACCGGTTTTTCCTCCAATGGTAAGACCCTCGCATGCTGCTTTTCGTCCGGTCCCTGAACGGACCACTTCCAGCATATACTGTTTCAGCGTATCTGCTTCCGTCACATCCAGAGCTTTTCGATACACACGGGGAGAAAGCCTGGTACGAACAGCTCCGTTTTCACTGCTGACCGTATGCAGCAGTATCGGCTCCATCATAATACCGTGATCCGCCACTGCAGAAGCAATCAAGCAAAGATGCAGCGGTGACGCTGCAATGGCGCTCTGTCCAAACCCTGATGCGGCGACTTCATATCGGGAACGGCCATTCTTAACGGGATAAGTGGAATTGCTGACGACCATGTCGCGGAACAGAAAATTGTCATTAAAACCAAACCGCTCTGCACATGCTCTCAGCTTGGTATCCCCTACTGCCAGCGCTATATGCGCAAAGATCTGATTACAGGAAACCAAATATGCTTCCTGCATGGTCATCTGCCCATGTCTGGCATTTCCGAAATCGTGAATGACAAAACCATCTACATCCACGCCTTCCTCGCACATATAAATCTGCTGTTCCGGGTTTTCCAGACTTTCCAGCGCTGCCGCAGCCGTCACCGTCTTGAAAATGGACCCAGGAGGATACAGCGACTGCGTGGCACGATTCCAGAAAGGCTGACCTGCATCTGTTTCCTGTACCTGGGATGCCAGCAGCGGATCAAAGCCCGGAAGAGAAACTTCCGCCAATACTTCTCCTGTCTGCCAGTTCATGACCACAGCAGCACCCGCATGCCCTGCCGAAAGCGGCAGTGAGGAAAACGTCCGTACAATCTCGCGGGACAGTGTACCGTCAATGGTGAGTTGCACTGTGTCACCCTTTCCCTGCTTTCCACTCAACAGGTCTGATGCCAGTTCCCAGAACGGCCGCTCGAAGCCATAAAGATAGCCCGTCTGAAAAGACTCCACTGCATTGGATACCTTTCCCGAGGCGTCCCCTACCACATGCACCACGGCTTTGCGCATCTCTGCATCCTGTGCATAGATACGATTTCCCTGTGCATCGCATGTAGCCAGTACAGCTCCGTTTCTGTCGAGAATATCGCCCGGCAGCACCTCGGCTTTCTGTATGGGAAGCCTTGGATTTCTGCGATACGAAAACCATCGCGTACCATAGGTCGAAATACTGCCGATACCATAAATGCCCAGCAGCAGAAAAAGGGAGCCCAGGAAAAGAATGACCAGCTTGATCCGTCTGCGTTTACGTTTCATTTTCATTTCCAGCCTGTATTCCAAAAAAGCGGCACGTATTGTCCAGCGCATGTCTTCGGAGCAGATCCTCATCCACTTGCATGCACTGAGCCAGTTTTCTTGCCACATAGCGGACATTTTCCGGAACATTCACACGACTCAGTCCCGGAATTCCCCTGGGTGTCAGATACGGGGCGTCAGTTTCCAGCATAACACGGTCGATCGGCATTATCCTGGCTGCCCTCTGCAGGTCCGCGCCACGGCGTTCATCGCAGATCCAGCCTGTAATGCCTATATAGAAACCCATATCCAAGTATTGCTCCAGTATCTTCTCATCACCTGTGAAGCAGTGGATAACCGATCGCCTGCAGATATCCGGCACAGCACGAAAGACAGCCATCATATCCTGTGCCGCATCCCGCTCATGGAGGAACATGGGCTTTCCGGTATCGTCGCTGATGCGGATATGTCTTTCCAGATTCCGCAGCTGTCTATCCTTTTCGGAAAACATCCGATTATAATCCAGCCCTACTTCGCCCACTGCCACAAAAGCCGGGTTCTCGCGCAGATAGCAGGTGATTTTCTCCCAGTCCTTTTCACAGGCGCGGTCTGCATTATGGGGATGAATGCCGCAGGTGCCGAAAACCCGCTGTGTCCGGGAGTAAACGTCAATCCTTGCGTTCTCCTCCATATCGGAGCCCGTGAGAATGCAGAGCACCCCCGCTTTCCGTGCCTGTTCCAGAACCGCATCTGGATTATGAAACTGACTGCAGAAAAGGTTCAGTCCGATATCAATGTACTGCATACCCCTCTCCTTCCGATTTTCCTTCACTGTCTAAGCATCACGGCTTCCTCTTCCCTCTGGGCATCTGCATTCAGACTGGCCACCCCCTGCATCAGTCCCATCAGCATCATACTGGAAAGCAATGAGGAACCGCCAGAAGAAATAAAAGGAAGCGTCACGCCGGTAAGAGGAATCAATGTAATCACGCCTCCAATAATAACAAATGTCTGAAGGCCGATCATGGCCGTTGCCCCAAGGCACAGCAGTGCATGAAAAGAATCCCGTGCCTGCACGGCAATCTCTCCGCCTCGCCAGATCAATGCCAGATACTTGAGCAATACGCATATGCCGACTATCAGTCCAAACTGCTCGCATATCACCGCAAAAATAAAGTCTGTCTCATACACAGGAATCCTGGTAGGTGCTCCCAGACCCAATCCCATTCCCAGCCAGCGTCCGCTGGCCAGTGCCATCAGACCCTGAATGATCTGATAACCCGAATTGTCATAATCTGCCCATGGATTTTTCCATATTGCCACCCGTTTTTTTACATGGGCAAACATCCGATAGCCCAAATATGCAGCACCTGCACCGCCCATGCATCCTATGCCTGTCAGAAGAAGACTGCCGGAGGCGGCATAGAAAAGAAGCAATGTAACACCATAGTACAGAAGTCCTGTCCCCAGGTCTTTCTGCAGCATCAGAAGTGCAAGACACGCCATGGCAAAAACAATGCCTGCAACCTTTCTCTGGCGATACATGCACTCCGATAGAACAATCAGCAGAAGCACCTTGCCAATCTCACTGGGCTGAAAGGAAATAGAATGCCAGTATATCCAGTTCCGTGCTCCATTCGTTTCCCGGCCCACGACCAAAGGAAGAGCAAGAAGAACCAGACTGCAGACGGCCACAGGAAGAATCCCTCGTCCGAAGTACGGAATTGTTCGTACCATGTACATGCATCCCAGCATGCCAAGAATACCAATTCCATAATAGAAAGCCTGCCGATAAGCCAGAGAAGGATGCGTGTCAAAGAGTACAAGAATTCCCATCGCACACAGATCATTGATCAGCGCCAGGATCAGCCGGTCCGCCGGAAAGATCGAAGCAATCCCTTTTGTACCCACCCATATTCCCATAGGCACCAGAATCATAAGCACAGCCCCCTGCCATCGCAGGTCCCGCAGTGCCAGCATACCGAAGCCGATAAAATAGAAAAGCATAATAAGCAGAACCATTCCATCTTCCGACTGCATGGGATGCTTACGGCGTTTCATCCGCATCACCACGCTTTCTGTGCCTTGGCTTCTTCCTGCGCAGTCCTTTCCGGGAAGGAGGCGCATCAAGGAATAAGTGCACCCTAAGCACAATCTCGCCTATCTTCACAAGACTTCCCTCATGCAGAATAGCCGGATGCCGGGACTCAATCACTTTTCCGTCCACTTCACACCAGCGAAGGCTCGCACATTCCAGGCGCAAGCCCTGCTTTTTTTCATAGAATACATACGCATGTTCCCTGGCAATCGCCTTGCCATGCAGAATGATATCGCATCCCTGGGATGCCCCTATGCTTCCCTCCCAGGGGATCAGCAATGTATGGCCCGGCTTAAGCGTATCATTCCCCTCTTCCACCACAAATTCACCTGCCGCACCCCTTCCCTGAACATGCCGTGTCTGCTGCAGACGTGCCCGTCGATTCTGAAACAGCCACATATAGGCGCGAATGACGATCAGAATGCTGACAATAATAAAGAAATAACGCATGGCCAGTGCCATAATGGTATATGTACTCGTCTGCATTCTCATCGCCTCTCTGATGAATTTCGAAAAAAGCCGTTTCCTTGCGGAACGGCTCAGTATTCAAATATCCAATACCATCTGTCGCAGGTCATTGACCTGATTGGAAACCTCACTGCTTTCCACAATCGAGCGTGTAATCTGATTGATGGAGTGAAGTATGGTAGAATGATCACGGTTGCCGAATGCAACGCCGATCTGCGGCAGTGACATCTGTGTAAGTTCCCTTGTAAGATAGATGGCAATCTGTCGAGGCACCATAATGTCACGACGCCTGGCCGACCCTGTAATATCAGTCGGTTTCAGGTTAAAGTATCCGCTTACAGTCTTGATCACTGCCTCCACATTGACCACATGACGCTGCGCATGCTCCTTAAGTATATCAGAGAGCGCTGCCTGACACAGTTCCAACGTAATCGGCTCACCCATCAGCTGGGCATAGGCAACCAATCGGTTGAAACTGCCCTCCAGTTCACGGATATTGCTGGCTACATGCTCCGCAATGAGCGTAAACACCTCATCGGGGCAGGTGACTCCTTCCCGGCTGGCTTTACTCTTGAGAATTGCGATTCGCGTCTCCACATCCGGTTTTTTAATATCCGTAATCAGGCCGCCCGCAAATCGGCTGCGGAGCCTTTCCTCCAGCCGTGTGATCTCCTGCGGCGGTTTATCCGAGGTAAGTATGATCTGCTTGCCTGCGTTGTGAAGTTCATTGAACGTATGGAAGAATTCTTCCTGCGTCGAGTCTTTTCCAGCAATAAACTGAATATCGTCAACCATCAGAATGTCCACTGTACGGAAGCGGTTGCGGAATTCCATGTTCCGGCCCTGCTGAATAGCTGCGATCAGTTCGTTCATGAATGTTTCCGAGGTAATGTACAGCAGTTTTTTCTGCGGAAACTCTTCCTGTACATAATGTCCGATGGCATGCATCAGATGCGTTTTTCCAAGGCCAACATCACCGTAGATGAACAAAGGGTTATAGACCTCCGAAGGCTGCTGTGCAACCGCCACGGCGGCCGCATGGGCAAAGCGGTTTCCGCTGCCCACGACAAAGGTGTCAAATGTATAAAATGGGTTGAGCTGTACAATCTGTGGCCCAGACGAAGGTTCCTCCTGCGGCTGGGCTGCCTTTTCTTCCTCTTCGATCTCACTCTGCCCCTTGATCAGACATTTCATGCTCCGTCCGGCACACTGAGTCAGACAGTTGTCAATCAGATCCTGGTAGCGATTGATGATCATGCTCTTGAGCTGTTCCATCATAATCCGCAGTACCAGCGTGTCACCTTCAATGCGCACAGGAATCAGATTATTCTCAATAAATGTCGAATAACTGATATAGTTCATATCTTTCTGCAGTGCAACCGTCGCTTTCTCCCAAAGCTCGTTACAGTCCATCAACGTCCATCCCCCGAATCTGGTAATCGATCCAATGCGCACCCTTCATGGACTGTGTAAAAAGCCGATCTTTTCTTCCCGCCATGAAACGTCGAGCCCTGTGGAAAACCTGCCATGCGGCCCCTGGAACGCTCGCGTATTCTATCATAAATGCCCTGCTCTCTCAAGGTTTTTGCATTTCCCGCCTGTGGAAAACTGTTTTCCACAACCTATGGTATGGATGCGTTTTTTTCTCCCCCATGCTTGCATCCTTCCGCCTGGTCTTTCCGATTTTTTCGTATTAATGTCATGGAAAAAAGCACGTAAAAACACAGTCACAATTATTCCTCTGTGCTGGACCATTCATCTGTCGTATTCGTAGAACTTGTGATACAATAGCCCAGTCCCACACAAGCAATAAACGAACGGTTTCTATCGCACCATCGTCAGAAATATGTCTGGAAGGGAGGTGGTTCCATGGTGAACACAGAAGCCATCCGGGACTGCCTGTCGGAGGATCTGGGAACCCGTCTGGCTGATCAGATGGAACCAACATGCGAAAGCGTCTGCCATATTCTGCGCGGTTTTCACCCGCTGACACAGTTATTGCCTCCTGTACGCAAACAGATTTCCGACTGTCTGTTCATGGGTGTTTACGATGTACTCGGTGACAAGCTGTCCTACCGCGACGAACACGGGACCGTGCGCAGACTCTATCTCAGTGACTTCGATGAACTGGCGGACCACCTTTTCTATCCGCTGTTTCTGCAGATGGAAAAAACCGATCGCGGTTTCCAGTTTCTCAATTGCCTCGCCATGCAGGGCTCCTATGCTGCACAGCGCGCCCTTGTCGATGGTTTCGCGCCTTTTCTGACGGAGGATGAGCTGACTGTCCGAAAGCGAACGCTTCAGCAGCAGCGTCCTGATCGTCCTTCTGGCAGATCCTAACGAAAGGATTATGTATGAAAAAATTACTTGCTCTTATTCTCGCGGCGCTGCTGGGAATTCCCGCATGCGCGTTCGCCGATACCGTGGTCGCTTCCTTTTTCCCTGTCCGTCTTCTGGCAGAAAAACTGCTGCGCGGCTGTGACGACATTGTGCTTACGTCACTCTCCGATCCGCAGACCGGCTGTCTCCATGATTATACGCTCACATCCGGAGATCTCCGCAAACTGACAGATGCAGACCTGTTCCTGATCAACGGAGCCGGTATGGAGTCCTTTCTCGAAATGGTCTTTGATGCATTCCCCTCACTGCCGGTTGCAGACGCCTCCGAAGGCATTGATCTGCTCCCATCTGAAAGTGGAGAAACACCCATGAATGCACATGTCTGGCTGGATCCTCTGCAGGCACTGCAGATGTGCCGGAATATGGCAGAAAGCCTGAAAGCTGTTTTCCCTGACAGGGCCGCTGTGATTGAGGATAATCTGGCCCTCACAGCCGAGGAACTGACATCGTTGGATGCGGAACTCCGGGAAGGACTGTCATCACTTGCCCGCCGGGATATCATTACCTTCCATGAAGCATTCCCTTACTTTGCCCGACGCTATGACCTGACGGTAGATGCCGTAATTGCACTGGAACCTGATGAAGCGCTCTCGGCCGGTACTCTGGCTGCCCTGATGAAACAGGTTGTTCAGCTGGATTATCCCCCGCTTTTCACGGAGCCGCAATATCCTTCCCTTGCCGCACAGGTAATCCACCAGGAAACCGGTGCTCCGGTTTATGAGCTTGACCCCTGTGTGACGCCTTCCGAAGACAGCGCTGATATCCATTACTATGAGGAGATCATGCGGAAAAACCTTGCAGTTCTTCAGGAAGCGCTCGGCTACACTGCAACCGAAAGGCACTGAAATCCAGTGCTTTTCTTAATGTGATGCGGTTTTGAAACAGCAAAATGGGGTTTTGGTACAGTTTCCCTTCCCTTTGCTGCGCATTTCACTTATCATTCGATCATGGTTCCTAAAAGGAACTGCAGGAGGTTGCACCTATGATTGTGTTTGATCATCTTTCCAAATCCTATGGTCACAGCGATGTACTGGCTGTCGATCAGCTGGACCTCACGATTCCCAGCGGTGAGCTTTTCGGTTTCATCGGCCCGAACGGTGCCGGAAAAACAACCACCATTAAAATGCTCACAGGCATACTGACACCAACTTCTGGTGACTGTTTTATTGACGGCATCTCTATTCGCAAGAATCCCATGGAAGCCAAGCGCATGATCGGGTACGTTCCGGATGGTTCTGACCTGTTTGATCGCGTAACAGGCATAGAGTACCTGCGCTTTATCGCTGACATGTATGATGTCAGTGAAGCGGACTTCCGCACCCGGCTGGACTATTATCTGGATCTTTTCGATCTCAAGGATGCCGCAGCAAGCCAGATCCGCTCCTATTCCAAGGGCATGCGGCAGAAGACAGCAACGATCGGTGCGCTGATCCACGACCCGAAAGTATTCATTCTCGACGAACCGATGATGGGTCTTGACCCCAAATCCTCCTATCTTCTTAAGGAAGAAATGAAGCGGCAGTGCAGTCTGGGAAAGACCGTATTCTTTTCCACGCATGTTCTGGAGGTGGCAGAGAAACTGTGTACGCGCATCGCGATTATTCGTCATGGCAAACTGGCAGCAGAGGGTACACTGGAGGAACTGCGCAACCGGGAGAAAGCAGAGTCTCTTGAAGAAATCTTCCTGGAACTTACAGGGGAAGGCGAAGGTGAGAACGAATGAAAGCGCTCCGCCGGATCCTTTCACTGCAGATGCGCATGCGGCTGCGTCAGCTCAATCCCTTTGACCGCACACAGAACGAAAAGAAAAGCACAGGCTTTCGCAGGCTCATCGGCATTATAATTCTCCTGCTGATGCTGGCAGGCATGGCCATATTCCTTGAGTTCAAGATTCTTGACGCACTGCTTGTACTGAAAATGGAAAAGCTGATCCTGGGCATTATTGTCTTTGCAGCCATGCTTTCCACGCTCTTTTTTGGACTGTTTCAGTGTCTGTCCACGTTCTATTTTGCAAAGGACACGGCACAGTATGCGGCTCTTCCGATTTCAGGACGAACCCTCTATGCAGCCAGAGCCATTCAGGTATATCTGAGCGAGTGCATTCTCTCTCTTCTCCTGATCCTCCCTGCCAGTATTCTGCTCATGATCAGAACGGGGTTTGATATCCTGTTTCTCCTTCGTGTTATACTGGTCGCTCTTCTTGCGCCCGTGCTTCCGCTGTCCATCGGGGCGCTGCTCAGTGCCTTGCTTGCCTCCTTCTCCGGACTGTGGCGACATCGCGACGCCATAACTATGGTTGGTTCGATCGTGCTGGTCATGATTCAGGTCGTAGTGAATTATTCGCTGGGACAGGTGACCGGAAACCTCGCTGATGATCCTGAATTAATGCTGCGCTTTCTCACCGGACGTATGGACATGATTGACATGATTACCGGCGCTTTCCCGCCGATTCGATGGGCTGCTCATGGTCTGGATGGAAATTGGGGTGAACTGCTCCTGTTCTGTCTGGTTACTCTGGCATCCGCAGCCCTTGTGATTTGGCTGTGCAGCCGGCACTACATTGAAGCAGCACTGCGCGCAGAGGAGCATCCTGTAACGCATCATAAGGGAAGCCTGTCCAAGACAGCTTTCCGCCGCCATCGGCCGGTTGTCAGCCTTCTGTCCCGGGAAATGCATGAAATTCTTCGCTCCCCCACCTACCTGGTCAATGAAATCATGGGAACCATTTTCCTGCCGGTCATCATGACAGTCGGTATGGGATTCGGCTTTGCTTCCAATTTTGATGGGGATCTCATGGCAGCACTGGACGAAATACTGGGGGCAAACATTGGTATCGCCATTCCTGCCGCCATTCTGACAGCCTTGGTATGCTTTATGGCCGGCATGAACTCAGTAGCGTCCACATCGGTCTCCCGGGAAGGCCGTCATCACGGCATCTATCGCAATCTGCCTGTCAGGGGCTCGACCTGTCTGTGGGCCAAATTCCTGTCCGGATATATCTTCTCCATCATTGGCATCGCCATTGTCACCATCGTTGGCATGATTGCGCTTCCCAAATTCTGTCTGATCTTTGCCCTGACCGCCCTCTGGTCACTGCTTATGTGCCTGATTGACTGCATAATCGGGATCATCATTGATGTATCCCGTCCCCGCTTCCACTGGAATACCGAGCAGGAGGCCATGAAGCAGAACTTTAATCAGGTGCTTACCATGCTCATCGGCATGCTGATTATTGGTCTTCTGGGCTTTCTTACATACGGGCTGTTTGCCTGGGGAATGAGCGAAAAGGGTTATATTGCTGTCATCACCCTGCTGCTTGTCATTCTGAGTGCTGCGCTGGGCGTATGGATGCATTTCAAGACCAGTCAACGGTATGCATGCATTGACGGGTAATGCAAAAAAGCGGGCTTGCCCGCTTTTTTACATATCTTCACCCCATGGCAGGGGAAAGTGCAGATATTCTTCCATGGGAAAACCTTCCGGGGTAAGAAAAGAACACGTAACAAACCCCTTCTGTAAAAGATCCAGATCGCTTCCGGGATTCGGATGCATATCCGTTTCCTCTTCCCTGAGCCAGAAATACAGAAGGCCCCGGGGACTGATACGCTTATCATAGCCATCCTTATACACGTGCCGTGTAATAGGACACATCCGGCTGCCCCTGATCTGACGGAGCGGAACGGGGGGTGCGTTCAGATTCACCACGGTCTGTTCCGGCAGCTTCGAATGCAGCATCTTTTCCCCGGTCCGAACAGCGTAATCCGCAAACGCTTCTGCCGTTTCCGCAGGTGTCTGCATCTCCATGGACACAGCCAGTGCCGGATAACCCTGAAAGGCGGCTTCGCGCGCTGCGCCAACCGTACCGGATACAAAGGTCGCCAGCCCAATGTTGTAACCCTCATTAATGCCTGAAATCACCAGATCAATCTTTTCTTCACACAGTCCCAGCATACCCACTCGGCAGGCATCCACAGGCGTGCCTTCCACACGATAGGCATTCTCCACACCCTCCATATGCGCTTCGTGCACCAGAAGCGGTGTAAAGATCGTAAATGCATGAGACTTGGCACTCTGCTGGGTATGTGGGGCCACAACCGTCACTCGATGTCCGCGCTTTATACAGGCCTGTGCCATAAGTCGGAGGTTTCTGCTGTCAAAACCATCGTCATTGACAAGAAGGATATGCAATCCCATCTCCCCTTTCTGTATACATTGTGATCTTACCACGACCCTTCTGTTCCATGCAACGATATACTTTCATTCATTTTCTGCCGCATTCCTTCCCATTTCCTTGCTTTTTGCATGGCCTGCATGTACAATGTTCATGTTTTATTCGATTTATTCGGTCAACCGATCCTAGCACAGGAGGTACTTTATGAACTATGTCTTTATGACCGACAGTGACAGCGATCTGCCCTATGATCTCAAAGTCAAGTATGACATTCCCGTTGTCTCCATGCCCTATGCACTCAATGGCAAAGAATACTTCGATGATCTCGGCCAGACGCTGGACACCAAAGCCTACTACCAAGCCATGCGCGAAGGCGCAGTCCCTGTAACATCTGCTCTGAACCAGGAAGCCTATCTGGAGTACTTTGATCCGATTCTTGAAAAGCAGGATCTGCTCTTTGTTGCCTTCTCTTCCCAGATGTCCTCCACCATACAGGCCATGCGTTCCGCCCGTGACGTGCTTCTGGAAAAGTATCCACAGCGGCGCTTCGAAATCTTTGACACGCTTTCCATCTCCGGTCCCCAGACACTGCTTGTTCTCGGCGCACATAAACTGTACCGTGACGGAGCCAGCATGGACGAGGTTCTCACCTGGCTGAACAAGAACTATCTGCGTGCGCAGGCATTCTTTGCCGTAGATGATCTCAAGTACCTCAAGCGCGGCGGACGAATTTCCCCCACCGCAGCGGTTGTAGGTAATATGCTGGACCTGAAGCCGATTATTACGGAAACCAAAGATGGAAAACTGGTCAATATTGGCAAAGTACGCGGCAAACGCAAAGCCATCTCCTATATTCTGGACCGTGTAGAAGAAAATCTCGCAGATTCCAGGGAATCAGTAGCCATTATTCTCCATGCCGACTGCTATGACGAGGCCGAGCTTATCCGCAATGAGATGCTCTCCCGACACCCGGAAATGGAAATCCGCATTGACAACGTAGGTCCGGTTATCGGCGCGCATTGCGGCCCCGGAACATTGGCTTTCTGCTTTATGGGAAAGGAACGCCCTTATTAACCCGCCTTTTCGATCGTATCTGCAAAGGACACAGGATGTCTCCTGCGTCCTTTTTCATTAATCCCGCTATGCAGCAAAAGAGACCTCCGGTTCCTGCCAGAGGTCTCAGGCTTTATGTCCGAAGCATGTCACATGGTTTTATTGCAGCGGAATCCATTTTCCATCTGCGCCTACCAGATAGCCATCCGGCGTGATTGTGTTCGTCAGCATTGCACCATCTGCGCCAAGATAATAGTTTCCCACCCAGCGATTCATGGCAGCGGCACCGCTGGAAGTGAAGTAGTACCAGTCGCCATCAATGAAGCGCCATCCGGTCGACATGGCACCGCTGGCATCGAAGTTATACAGGTTCCCATCAATGTAGTAAGCACCCACCAGCATGTATCCATCATAGCCAAAAGCATACCATACACCGTTAATCTTCCGCCACATTCCTGCAGCATACGATCCGTTGGATTCTGTCCACCACCATCCATGGCTGTCATGATGCCAGGCTGCCATGGCACTTGTGCTGAAAACAGCAAGCATGGTAACAAGCAGTGCAAAAGCAATCACTTTTTTCCACATATTCTTTCCCCTCCGTTACTTTTCTTGTATAAAATGACATGCTCATTCCAGCAACAGATTGCGCATGCTTCGGACAAAGAAATCTGTGCTTCTGTTGTTTTGCATGCATGTCTTTTCATCAATGGTCTCTCAGTCCCCTGGCATAGAATTCACCATCATGGGAAGGCCATCTGCCAAATGACTTCATCTATACGCCGTCACTCCATGGCAGCATTCCATGCATCAGCAAGAACCCATACCAGGCAGGATTTCCATGTCCGAAAATTCTGCTCACCTTTTTCCTGACACCGAGCAGCTCGTGCCTGCCTGCACATCATCAGGTCTGGCATAGTTCGGCGTAATCAATGGATGGAACAATCTCCCCCAAGATATCAAATAGCAGCGATCGATATGCCGCTTATCCAGTGTAATGCTTGAAAAGCAGGCGCCTGGATGATCTTCAGTGCTTCATTCCGAAGCGCTTCACAATACGCACGATGCTGCTGATTGCACTACGGTACGCCTCATTCACAAGCATGCAGGATGAAAACCGCGGATAAGCTTTCTCCTTTGGCTGCAGAACACACGGTCTTCCGTATCAAAGCGACTTCTCTTCCTCTGTTTCTCTATCAAAAGAAAGAACCCTTCTGTCTTTCTTCTGACACGCCGGGCAACGGCAGGCCCCGCTGATAGAGCAGCACATGGACATCAACATTCTTGTTACTAAGGATAATCTCTCTGACTTCTTTTGGCAAGATGGTCCGAGTTTTTTTGCATTGCTTCCTGTTTTTTCCGCCAGAGTCCGCAATGTCGATGGAGAACATCATCGTGGCCGGTTTCCGGCACAACCGCGAGCCAGACATGCTATATCAATGAGCAGAGCAGACAGATCACGGCAAGCGTACAAGAATGATCTTGCTCTGGCAGGAGTGCATGCCCTGACTGTCGAATATGAAGGCAGACCGCATGGCATCAGGAATCAACAACTCTTTGATGGGCCATTCATCTGTATTGCATGCTGTATGGATGAATGACCGAGACAAGAGATGATCCTTTATGACACCTGCGTCATATCATCCCATTTCAGGAGGCATCTTATGGATTCTGTAGAACATGTCCGCCAATATCTGCGTCAGTTCGGTGCTGAGAACCGTATCATTGAATTCACCGTTTCTTCAGCAACCGTTTCCCTGGCAGCGCAGGCACTCGCCTGTGAAGAAGGACGAATCGCCAAAACACTCTCCTTTATGGCAGATTCACAGCCTGTCTTTATTGTAGCAGCGGGAAACAGGCGGATCGACAACGGCAGGTTCAAGCAGTATTTTGGCTGCAAGGCCAAAATGATGACCGCTGAACAGCTGGCCTCTCTGACCGGTCTGCACTTTGGCGGCGTATGCCCCTTTGCTCTTCCAGACAGCATTCATGTGTATCTTGACCAAAGCCTGCAGTCCTGGGATATCGTATATCCGGCTGCTGGAAATGAAGCCAGTGCTGTACGTGTGACACCGGACGAGCTCTTTCGCTTTTCCCGGGCCCAGGCATGGATTGATGTATGCAAGGATTAAGCACTGCTGCCGCGATAATGCTCACATCCTTTTCCGTGCAGGCCTTTTCCAGAGGAAAACGCATGCTGCATCCCCCATCGAACACGCAGTTCTCTGCAGGAGCATTGCCAGAAAACAGACTGCAGGAGACGTGAGGAATCCAGGCGCAGGCATCTGTCCGCAACTCTCATCTTCTTCTAATGGAATTCTCCTTTTTTCTCATTTTTCCCTCTGCTATAATGGCCCTGTTGAAAGGAGGAGGGACAAGATGTTGGAACTGCTCTTGCTGCCCTTTACGCTGACATTCCAGATCTTCGGAATGGTGTTTGGATTGATGGGTTCACTCTTCCGCGGCCTTTTCCGCGGTATGGCAGGACTCTTCGGCCTGGTATTTTCCATGATGTTCGGATTCTGGCCCATTCTTTTGCTGGGCGGTATCGTGTCCCTCGTCATGGGAATCGTCCGCAGTCTCTGGCCGCTCATTGGCGTAGCACTGATTGCCTTTGCACTGGTAGCCCTGTTTAAAAAAGGCGTACAGGATGGCCAGGAAAACACTGATGATGCTTTTTCCCAGTTTGTGCGGAACCTGCAGCATCGCTGACATTCAGATTTCCAGGGCACACGGAAAGTGTGCCCTGTTTTTTCGTGTATTGAAATCCAGTCCCGTTCTCCCTATAATGAAGACATTCCATTGTTTGACAGAAAGAAGGGCAAGACATTGGACGCGATGATCTCCAAATGGCATCGAGAGCTGGAACTGTTCAGCAGCATAAAACCGCTTCTTATTTTGGAAGGAAACGTGCTGGATCAGTACCGCTATCCCATTGCCGGATCCATTCCGCTGGATACGCTGGTTCCCCTGTCCCAGTATCTGTATACCTATTTTTCCGATATCGGATATGACCAGGTCGTCTTCTATTCCAATCTCATCGGCTTTATGAACCCTTACGCGCCAGATATGCTTCAATCATTTGCGCAGATGACCGGCGCCAAAACCGAAAAAGGCGTCATTCCTGCTGAGTTCAAGGGAAACAGCGCCCATACAGCCCCGAATCTCATCCGCCGTGCCATGGCACAGAATCAGCACGCCTGTGTCAGCATACTGGAACTGGCCAGTCATTACATCACCACACCGGAGCGCATGGATCAGCAGGATGTCAACAGCTTTAATCTTCTGCTGCAGTCCGCGCTTTCCGCCCAGACTGTACGCACACCGCAGGGCAGACGGCAGAATCTTCTGATTCTTCTGGTCAACAAGCTCAATGATCTGCCCGCATGGTTTTATCTGAATAATCCTGTATGCCGGACCATCGTCCTGGAAGCACCGGATCGGGATGAACGTCACCGTCTCATCACCGGCACTGCTTTTCCCACATTCTTCGACGCCTCTGTCTATCGCACAGACATGCCTTACTATCAGGAGCATCCGGACGAACTTGCCAAGCTGCAGGAAAAATTCGTTGCGCTGACGGAAGGCATGACTTTCACAGAGCTGGATGCGCTGCGAAAGCTGTCCCGCAAGGAAGGCGCTGCTATCCGCGATCTTGCTTCCGTGGTGGATCTTTACAAGTATGGCATTTCACAGAATCCATGGGAAAACCTGTCCATGGAAAGCCTGAAGCATGCCAAGGAGGACCTGGAGAAGCGTGTCAAAGGTCAGGACTCCGCGCTGGAGCGCTCCCTGGACGTAGTGCGCCGTGCCGTAACCGGCATGAACGGACTGTCATCCTCTTCCACAGCCAAGCCCAAAGGTGTACTGTTCTATGCAGGCCCGACCGGAACCGGTAAAACCGAAACAGCCAAAGCGCTGGCTGAAAAACTGTTTGGGGATGAGTCCGCCTGCATCCGTTTTGACATGTCCGAGTATGGTCAAAGCCACTCTGACCAGAAGCTCATGGGCGCACCGCCCGGATATGTAGGCTATGAAGCTGGCGGCCAGCTGACCAATGCCGTGAAAAAGAATCCCTTTTCCATTCTTCTGTTTGACGAAATTGAAAAGGCGCATCCCACCATTCTGGATAAATTCCTGCAGATCCTGGAAGATGGCCGTATGACAGACGGACAGGGGAATACTGTCTATTTCTCGGAGAGTATTATTATCTTCACTTCCAATCTGGGCATATACACAAAAGATGCGCTGGGGCAGCGGCATGCCAATGTCACCATGGACATGGATTATCCGGAAGTGGAAAAACGGATTCGCGGTGCCATTGAAGATTACTTTAAACTGGAACTGGGACGTCCGGAGATTCTCAATCGTATCGGTGAGAATATTGTAGTATTTGACTATATCCGGGAGGAAGCCGGTGAAGCTATTCTGAAAGCCCAGGTCAATAAAATCGTCCGCCGCATGGATGAACAGAAACAGATCCGGATTACGATCGGAGAGGAAGCTTATAAAGAGCTTCATGATGCGGCTCTGGCAGACCTGTCCAACGGCGGCCGCGGTATCGGAAACCAGGTGGAAAGTCTTCTGATCAATCCCCTGTCCCGCTGGCTTTTCCAGGAGGAAGTGCTTTCCTGTGCCGAGGTAGTCATTGATCACTTCATTGTCAGTGAACGTCCTGCCCGTGTGGAATGTCATCTTGCAGATAAAAGCGGGGAGGTGTAAGCAGTATGGATCGTAATCATACCAATCCATTGGATGGACTCTACGAAATCGTCAATGATCTCTGGGCACATGCAGAAACCAATCCGCCCTCCAAGGCAGATGAGAAAAAGGAAGATACCGCCTCCGTTGCCGAAAGCACGAAAGAAAATGCGCTTCCCTCCTTTGAAACACTCTGGAAAACCGCAGATGAGAGCATCGACTGGACGGATGTTCTGGTAAGCCCAATTCCCACGGATGGCTTCACAGGACAGGCACGCTGGGATTTTCTGCGCAGTCAGGTGGAGAGTGTGCTCTCCGGAGATACACGAGCTTATACAAAAGTACTGCAGGAAGTACGTCCTCTGGACGACCTGAAAGGCTACGCACACAAGATCCGGGTTACATGTCCCCATGCCGACCGGGCTGTCGTGAGCTTTGAAGCAATGATGGAAGACGCAGCCCAGGCAGAGGAAGCCTATGAGACCTATCTGTGCGGAATCGGTATTCGGTGCGCCAGGGACATGTTTGCCGTGCTTCCGGTTTCTGAAGTAGAAATCTCGGGCCGTGATTCCAGAGGGGAACGTCTGCATGTTGTGTTCACCCGAGCCAGTCTGCGCGGTGTACGCTTTGGGTTTATTGTTCCTACCACTTTTGTCATCACTCATGGCGGCACAATAGTATCGCCGGAGGATGCGTAAACTTTCCGGTTCTCTTCAATAGCATAAAACCTGCGAAAAGCCTGTATTCCTTTTCATAAGGGACGAATCATCCAACCTCAATACAACGATGTCGGCAACCATAGTGCTCAACCTGTTTCGCAGCACCAAACGACCACACTTGAAGGAGGAAACGAAGATAAAGTTCCCGTATGAAGAGCGCAGCGGTACCTGCACCCTTGGTGCTAACGAGCTCCTCCGTGCGCACCCCATGGCGGTCAAGATTTCGACCGGATTTGCCATCAAAATGGCCCCTTTTCCCGATGCTTGCTAAGGCCCCACTGAGCTCTTTCTTTAACGTCGGTAAAAAACTAATCCGGCTGATGTTTTCATCAACCGGATTGAGTATATCATGGAAAAGTCAGTTTTGAAAAGAGAATTTTGTGGCCTCAGCCCACATTTCTGTCTGCTGTCCCACTCAGCGTCACTTCCTGGTTCCCGCCGTAGAAGTCTGCAGGAGTAACGTAGAACATGATGGTAATGTCGTAATCCCGGGTTACAGTGATTTTTTCGATCCTCTTCGCCAGGATCATCTTCTTGGTGTCCACGGATGCCTCAGAAAACTCATCTGCCCAGTTTTTGATGTTCTGGTACTGCAGTGAAAGGTGCTTCAGCTTTTCCTCCTCCCTATCCTTTTCTTCCCGGAGCTGTGAGATCTCCTGCTCTGTTGCCAGCTGGGCTGCTTTGTTTTCTGCAAGCATTTCTTTGAGCAGATCCGTATCGAAGGTGCTGGTTCCGTTGATCGATTTCATGCATTGCAGAGGATCATCTTTGCAGATGTTGTTAATTTTATACCCGTTTTCAAGGGCCAGGTAGCGTTGATAGTCATCAGGAATCCATCATGGCCTGATACGGGTTCATCCGGCCGGACAGCGCCATGCTGAACAACCGGGGCGAATAGCCGCTGACCAGCGCGACGCCCTGCTCGTTCATTTCGACGGGCTGCCGGACCGCGTGGCTCTGGACGTTCCAGAAAACAACCTGCGACAGACGGCAGCCCCGGCGGGCGTTTTCCCGCCCGCAGCGATACAATAATACGCGGAGCCGCCCGCCGCACGGAAAAAAAGCTGCGAACGCTCAAAAGAGAATTCGCAGCTTTACCTTACGGACGGTCCGCGTCCGGATGGAATTTCCGGAGGGCGCTTTCAGCGTCCGGCGGGAAGCGGATCCGGTTCCCAGGGACTGTACGCTTTCCCCTCCAGGATATCGGCGATCCGCTCGCAGGCGCGGCCGTCGCCGTAGGGGTTGCAGGCGTGAGACATGGCTTCGTACTCGGCGCGGTCGTCAAGAAGAAGGGTGAAAGTCCGGTATATCGTCTCTTCGTCGGTGCCGACAAGGCGCAGGGTTCCCGCGTCCACGCCTTCGGGGCGTTCGGTCGTATCTCTCATCACAAGCACCGGGACGCCGCAGGACGGGCATTCTTCCTGAATGCCGCCGGAATCTGTCAGACAGAGGTAGGATCTTGCCTCGAAGTTGTGACAGTCGGTCATGCCGAGGGGTTCGATCAGGCGGATCCGGTCACAGCCGCCGAACTCCGCCTCCGCCGTCTCACGGATCGCCGGATTCATGTGAACTGGATAGACCGCCCTGCAGTCCGGGTGTTCGTCCAGCACGCGGCGGACGGCCCGGAACATACGGCGCATGGGTTCGCCGAGATTCTCGCGCCTGTGCGCCGTAATAAAGATGAGCCTGGATCCGCCGGCCCATTCCAGCACGGGATGCGTATAATCCGCCTTTACCGTATGCCGCATCGCGTCAATAACGGTGTTGCCCGTCACATGGATACGCGCGGGATCCTTTCCCTCCCGCAGGAGATTGGATCGCGCCAGCGGCGTCGGGGCGAAATGCAGGGAGGCGATGATTCCCACGCTCTCACGGTTGAACTCCTCCGGATACGGAGAGAAGATGCTGCCGGTGCGGAGCCCGGCCTCCACGTGGCCGACCGGTATCCGAAGATAGAAACAGGCGAGAGCTGCGGCGAAAGTCGTGGTGGTATCTCCGTGCACGAGGACGATATCCGGCGCGACCTCCTCCAGAACCGGTTTCAGCCCGTTGAGGACGGCCGAGGTGATATCGAACAGCGTCTGTCGGTCCTTCATAACGTTCAGATCGTAGTCCGGCTGAATACCGAAAACCTCCAGCACCTGATCCAGCATCCGGCGGTGCTGGGCCGTAACGCAGACAACGGTCCGGAGGGAGGGACGCTTTCTCAGTTCCAGGATCAGGGGGCACATTTTGATGGCTTCCGGACGGGTGCCGAAAACAAGAAGTATTTTTTTTATCAGGTTATCTTCTCCCGCTTTTTCTTTCACCGTTCTCCGCCCGGCCGGTCCGCTGGGTCCGCCCGCCGCGTATGATCACGCACAAAAGCCGGGGCTCCCGGCGCCCCGGCTTTCAGGCTCTATACGGCGGTTCTCCGCAGCTGCGGGGAGCATTCCCGCGGCCGTACCGTCTTCGCGGTAATTCCGTGGTCCGTCTTAACCCAGTTCTGCTGATTCCGGAACCTGATCAGGCCGCCGATCTGCATGAACGCGCCGACGACCGCGTTGGCCGCGAAACCGCCGATCATCAGCGGAATCGTCCGGAAGCTGAAAGGGATCCGGTTGTCCATCCAGTTCGCCAGATAAAACAGGAAGAAATAGCTGTAAGCCAGCACCGCCGCGCCGGTCAGCACGCCGCTTACGGAAAAGGTGAAAAGCGGTTTCACGGGATCAATCAGCCAGGATCCCGCCGCGGCGACACCATGGACGACGGACAGGGGCAGAGCGGCCACGCTGTACATATACGTCAGCAGGCTCAGAAACTCTCCCGCGCCGATGCGTCCGGAAAAGAAGCTTCTGAACACATTCCCGGTGTTCCGGAAGGTCACGTACCACTGCCCCTGGCCCCAGCGCATCCGCTGCCGGATCGCTGCGCGGAGCTTCGTGGGCTTTTCGTCGTAGACCCGGGTGCAGTGATTCCACAGAATTCTGCGGCCCTCCAGCGTCGCCTCGACCTGAATCTCAAAGTCTTCGGTCAGCGACATGGTCGTCCAGCCGCCGCGGGCGTAAAGATATTCCGTAGACATCGCGAAGCCCGTGCCACCGATCGGACAGTTCAGGCCCAGCCTGTGCTTGGCCAGATCGAGGAACCGGTTGGTCAGCGTATAGCCCGAGTAGCAGAACCAGGCAACCACGCCTTCCTTGTTCTTGACGCCCAGGTAGCACTGAATGAAATCCGGTCTGTTTTTGTCCAGGTACTGACTGTTTACCTCCCGGAACATATTCGTGTCCATCAGATTGTCCGCGTCAAAGACCATCATCAGATCGTACCGGGTCCGGTAATCTCCCAACGAGTCCAGGGCTTTGCGCAACGCGATGGGCTTGCCCGTCGGGGCGTCAGGCGTTTCCTTCCGGGTCTCGATCACTCTGGCCCCCACTTTCCGGGCCACTTCCGCGGTGCGGTCCGTGCAGTTGTCCGCGATGACATAGTAGTCGTAGAGCTCTCTGGGATAATCCATTTCTTCCAGATTTCTGATAATATCGCCGATCACCCGTTCCTCGTTATGCGCCGGAATCAGCACGAGAAAACGGGACTCGGGATCATGATCCTGGTAATCCTTCTTATATTTTCCGAAACCGAAAAGACCGATTACAAGCTGATACAGAATGGATAGCAGCAGCAGCAGCCCCGCCGCTTCCGAGACGATCTTCAGAACCGTACCGAGCATCTCCAAACCTTAAACGCCTCCCTGTCCGGAGTGTACGCCCCGTGCCTCCCAGAATGCGCAACGGGCTTATTTAACATCAAATGCCGTGAATTGTCAAGAACGCTGGCCTTTTTTCCGGAGGCTTTTTTCCGCGCTTTCCGGCTGGTCAGACGCCGCGCGGGCGGAAGGACGGAGCAATCCGCATACGGATTCAATGAAAAAGCCGCGGACGCCTTCACAGCATCCGCAGCTTCGATTGTTTTTCTCAGGCCGCCGAGCTTACCGGCGGTTTTTCCGTTCCGTCCGGGTTTACTGCTCAGGGCTGGCGAACCGCCAGATCAGCTGGGGCTGATTCATGCTGCCGTACAGCACGCGGAGGTTGCGTCAGGCGACCTTTGGAACCACCCCGGAGAGAAAAAGCAGAATTTGGGCCTTACAGGCAAAAGAAAACCCTTGAAGCGTCTGCCTCAAGGGTGGTGGTCAGACTGTCTGAAAACTCAAGGAAAACTTTATCGGAAGAGGGAGATCTGGTATAATAGAAGAGGGCGATCCGAATGAGGTATATCAAAGGATCAGACAGTCGTCAGATGACAATGGGGATATGGAGCATCGAGGAAGAAGTAGCGGCGAATAGTCCGGCACGGTTTATTGAGGTGTTTGTCGACAGCCTCGATATGGCAGCTCTGGAGATAAAGCGGGAAAAGCCCGCACAAACCGGAAGACCACCCTATGCCCCGCAGGATCTGCTCAAGCTGTATCTGTATGGCTATCTGAACGGAATCCGCTCTTCCCGAAAGCTGGAGAGGGAATGCAGCCGGAATATCGAGCTGTTTTACCTGCTGAACCGGTTGGTACCGGACCACAACACGATTTCCGATTTCCGAAAAGACAACAGAAAAGCGCTGAAGAAGGTATTTCTGATTTTTGTCCGCGCCTGCAAAGATATGAAGCTGATGGAAGCGAAAACGCTTTGCCTGGATGGGACAACCCTTCGTGCGGTAAATGGAAAGAAAAAAGCGGTCAGTGAAAAAATTGCCCGCAAGAAACTGGAATACGCGAAGGCGCAGCTGCAGGCGGTAGAAAGATATTTGCAGACATTGGACGAAAATGACCTGCATGAGAAAAGGCAGAAAAGGCTGGATAAGCCGATGGCTCTGGATCTGGACAAGGACCATTTGCCAGATCCGGAGAAACTGAAGGAGCGGATCGCGTTTCATGAGCAATGTTTGAAGGAACTTGCTGAAAGCGACCGCGGAACGTTGCTGTTTACCGATCCGGAGGCCGGCATGATGCCCGCCAAGGAAGGCGGAATCAAAGCCTGCTATAACGTGCAGACGGCGGTGGACGCCGGGAGCCATATGATCGTCGACTTCGATGTAACAAACAGTTCGAGTGACCGGGGAACATTGAATCAGACAGCAGAGAAATGCAAACAGGAAATTGGCCTGGACAGCGTCAGAGTGATTGCAGACAAGGGCTATGAAAGCATAGCGGATATCGAGGAATGCCTGCTGAACGGGACGGCTGCGGATGTCGGCTTTATTCAGGATCGGGATGATC
>CACWXY010000057.1 GCA_902764915.1 uncultured Eubacteriales bacterium
ATCCTGACGGTCCCGGCTTCAGCGGCACAGACGGCGGCCGACGCCATGACGGCGGCGGGCCTGACGGCGATTCTCAATTTTGCGTCCTATCCCATCAAAGTGCCGCCCTGCGTGACGGTACATCCGGTCAATATCGCTTTATCCCTGGCTTATCTTCATCTGGCGGCCAGCGAGACAGGAAAACAGGAAGAGGAGGAACAGTATGGAACAAAAAGCATTTGACATGGTGGACAGCGTGGAAGCGCTGGAAGCGGCCATCGCGCGGGTGCGCGCAGCCCAGCGGGTCTTCGCTGCCTATACCCAGGAGCAGGTGGACAAAATCTTCCTGGCGGCGGCCACGGCGGCCAACCAGGCCCGCATCCCCCTGGCCAAGCTGGCCGTGGAGGAAACCGGCATGGGCGTGGTGGAGGACAAGGTGATCAAGAACCACTACGCCAGCGAATACATTTACAACGCCTATCGGGATACCAAGACCTGCGGCGTCATCGAGGAAGACAAGGCTTACGGCATGAAGAAAATTGCCGAGCCCATCGGCGTGGTGGCCGCGGTGATCCCCACCACCAACCCCACCTCCACCGCCATTTTCAAGGCGCTGATCTGCCTGAAAACCCGCAACGGCATCATTTTCAGCCCCCATCCCCGGGCCAGGAAATCCACCATCGCCGCGGCGAAGGTGGTGCTGGACGCGGCGGTGAAGGCCGGCGCGCCGGAGGGCATCATCAGCTGGATCGACGTGCCTTCCCTGGACATGACCAACACCCTGATGCGGGAAGCGGATATTATCCTGGCCACCGGCGGCCCCGGCATGGTGAAGGCTGCCTATTCCAGCGGCAAGCCAGCCCTGGGCGTGGGCGCGGGCAACGTGCCCGCCGTCATCGACGACAGCGCCAACCTGGTGCTGGCGGTCAATTCCATCATCCATTCCAAAACCTTTGACAACGGCATGATCTGCGCCTCCGAGCAGAGCGTGATCGTGCTGGACAGCATCTATGATGAAGTCAAGGCCGAGTTCGCGGACCGCAGCTGCTGGTTCCTGAAAGGCGCAGAGCTGGACAAGGTGCGCCACACCATCCTGATCAATGGCTCACTGAACGCAAAAATCGTCGGCCAGAGCGCCTGCAAAATCGCTGCGCTGGCCGGCGTCACCGTACCGGAGGGCACCAAAGTGCTCATTGGCGAGGTGGAATCCGTGGAGCTCAGCGAGGAGTTTGCCCATGAAAAGCTGAGCCCTGTGCTGGCCATGTACCGCGCCAAGAATCTGGAGGACGCCTTCAATAAGGCGGACCGTCTGATCGCCGACGGCGGCTATGGCCATACTGCGTCCCTGTATGCCGACACACAGAAGAAGCCCGAGGTGCTGGATGCCTTCGCGGCCCGGATGAAGACCTGCCGTATCGTGGTGAACACCCCCTCCTCCCAGGGCGGCATCGGCGATCTGTACAACTTCAAACTGGCTCCCTCCCTCACCCTGGGCTGCGGCAGCTGGGGCGGCAACTCCGTATCCGAAAATGTGGGCGTCAAGCACCTGCTGAACATCAAAACCGTGGCCGAAAGGAGAGAGAACATGCTGTGGTTCCGCGCGCCGGAAAAGGTGTATATCAAGAAGGGCTGCCTGCCGGTGGCGCTGGATGAGCTGAAGCACGTGATGGGCAAGAAGAAAGCCTTCATCGTGACCGACAATTTCCTTTATCACAACGGCAACACCAAGCCCATCACCGAAAAACTGGACGCGCTGGGCATCCAGCACGCCACCTTCTTTGACGTGGCCTCCGATCCCACCCTGGCTTGCGCCAAGGCCGGCGCGGAGCAGATGCGCCTGTTCCAGCCCGACGTGATCATCGCCCTGGGCGGCGGCAGCGCCATGGACGCCGGCAAGATCATGTGGGTGCTCTATGAGCATCCCGAGGTGGATTTCCAGGATATGGCCATGCGGTTCATGGACATCCGCAAACGCGTTTACACCTTCCCCAAGATGGGCGAAAAGGCTTACTTCATCGCCATCCCCACCTCTGCCGGCACCGGCAGCGAGGTGACGCCCTTCGCCGTGATCACCGATGAACAGAGCGGCGTCAAATACCCGCTGGCCGATTACGCGCTGCTGCCCAACATGGCGATCATCGATACCGATTTCCATATGACCGCCCCCAAGGGCCTCACCGCCGCCAGCGGCATCGACGCCGTGACCCACGCCCTGGAAGCCTACGCCTCCATGATGGCGACGGATTACACCGACGGCCTGGCCATCAAGGCGCTGCAAACCATCTTTGAATACCTGCCCCGGGCCTATGACAACGGCCTGACCGACATCGAGGCCCGGGAAAAGATGGCCAATGCCGCCACCATGGCCGGCATGGCCTTCGCCAACGCCTTCCTGGGCGTGTGCCACTCCATGGCCCACAAGCTGGGCGCGTTCCATCACATCGCCCACGGCGTGGCCAACGCGCTGATGATCGAAGAGGTGCTGCGCTTCAACGCCGCCGAAGCCCCCGCCAAGATGGGCACCTTCCCGCAGTACGATCATCCCCATACCTTGCGCCGCTACGCCGAAGTGGCCGAAGCGCTGGGCGTGAAGGGTGACAGCGACCGGGACAAGCTGGAAGGCCTCATCAAGCTGATCAACGATTTGAAAGCCTATGTGGGCATCAAGCCCACCATCCGGGATTACGCGCCCGATGAGCAGGACTTCCTGAACCGGCTGGACGATATGGTGGAGCAGGCTTTCGACGACCAGTGCACCGGCGCCAACCCGCGTTATCCGCTGATGAGCGAAATCAAGCAAATGTACCTGAACGCCTATTACGGCGAAAAGCACTTTACCGAAATGCCCAAGCCCACGGCGGACGACCTGGGCGCTGTTCAGGACGACCCCGTGAAGAAGGCATACCGTCCCGGCCGGAAGCAGTGAGAAGGAGGAAAAGAAGATGAATCTGGATCGTGTGATTGCCGTGCGCAACGCCAAAACCATTTACCGGGATGGCGACCAGTGCGTCAAAGTGTTCAACGATAACTATTCCAAGGCCGATATCCTCAATGAAGCGCTGAACCAGGCCCGCATCGAGGAAACCGGGCTGCATATTCCCAAGATCCTGGGCGTGACCATGATCGAGGGCAAATGGGCCATTCTCTCCGAATTCATCCAGGGAAAAACTTTATCCCAGCTCATGAAGGAAGATCCGGACAATAAGTCGAAGTATTTAAGTCAGTTCGTGGACATCCAGATGGAAGTGCAGAGCAAAACCTGCCCCATGCTGAATCGGCTTAAGGACAAGATGAGCCGCAAGATCAGCCAGGCCGATCTGGACGCAACTACCCGCTATGACCTGCATGCCCGGCTGGAGGGCATGCCCACCCACAACAAGGTGTGCCACGGCGATTTCTGGCCCTCCAACGTGATTATCAGCCAGGACGGCACGCCTTACGTGATCGACTGGAGCCATGTGACCCAGGGCAACGCCTCCGCCGACGTGGCAAGGACGTATCTGCTGTTCTGGCTGAACGGGGACATTGACGGCGCAAAGGAATACCTGAACCTGTTCTGCAAAAAGAGCGGCACAGACATGCAGTATGTGCAGAAATGGATGCCCATCGTGGCAGCCAGCCAATCGGTGAAGGGCAATGAAAAGGAACGGGAATTCCTGCTCTCCTGGGCCAGCGTGGTGGAATATCATTAAGTCTGTTTTCTTCCGCATGCTTGGCTTTGAATGGGAAGGGGAGCAAGAGAGAAGCGGCTCCCCTTCTCTTTGAAAAACAATAAAAAGGAGATTTGACAATGAAAGTTACAGTTTGTATCGGTTCTTCCTGCCATATCAAGGGTTCCCGGCCCGTGGTGGAGCAATTGCAGGACCTGATCGCCAAAGAAAACCTGAGCGACAAGATCGAACTGGGAGGCACCTTCTGCATGGGCAAATGCCAGCAGGGCGTGTGCGTCACGGTGGACGGGGAATTCTTCTCCGTATCTCCGGAAACCGTTCCTTCCTTCTTTGAAAAAGAAATAAAAGCAAAGGTGTAAGCCATGCCGAACTGTTTGACGCTGAAAAAATCCAACTGCAAAAACTGCTACAAGTGCATTCGCCATTGCCCGGTAAAATCCATCCGCTTTTCCGGCAACCAGGCCCACATCATCGGCAACGAATGCATCCTGTGCGGCCATTGCTTCGTGGTCTGCCCGCAAAACGCCAAGGAGATCGTGGACGAAACCGAAAAGGCCAAGGTGCTCATCCAGAGCGGCGATCCGGTGGTGGTGTCCCTGGCCCCGTCCTTCGTAGCCAATTATGAGGGCGTGGGCATCGAGGCTATGCGGGAAGCGCTGAAAAAGCTGGGCTTTTACGATGTGGAGGAAACCGCCTTGGGGGCCACCCTGGTCAAGCGGGAATACGACCGCATTTTGAAGGAAGAGGACCGCGACGTGGTCATCTCCTCCTGCTGCCATTCCATCAACTTGCTGATCCAGAAGTATTTTCCCCGGGTGCTGCCGTACCTTGCGGATGTGCTGTCGCCCATGCAGGCCCACTGCGAGGACATCAAGCGGCGCATCCCCAATGCCAAGACGGTGTTCATCGGTCCCTGCGTGGCCAAGAAGGACGAGGCCGAGTACTACGAGGGCATTGTGGACGCGGTGCTGACCTACGAGGAACTGACCAACTGGCTGAAAAAAGAGGGCGTTGAGATCAAGCGCGAACAGCAGCCCGACGCCCACAGCTTGGCCCGTTTCTTCCCCACCACCGGAGGCATTTTGAAAACCATGGCCCTGGATGCGCCGAATTTCAGCTACATGGCTTTGGACGGGGTTGAAAACTGCATTGCGGCCCTAAAAGAAATCGATCAGGGCAAAATTCACCATTGCTTCATCGAAATGAGCGCCTGCGTGGGCAGCTGCGCGGGCGGCCCGGTGATGGAAAAATACGGCCACAGCCCGCTCAAGGACTATCTGGCCGTGGCCCAATATGCTGGCGACAAGGATTTTGAGATCGACCAGCCGGAAATCCGGCAGCTGCGCAAGCGCTTTGAGCCCATCGATCAGCGGGCCATGATGCCCAGTGAAACGGAGATCCGGGACATTCTCCGGGAGATGGGCAAGTTCAAGCCCAGCCAGGAACTGAACTGCGGTTCCTGCGGCTATAACACATGCAGGGAAAAAGCCATCGCTATTTACCAGGGCAAGGCGGAGATTTCCATGTGCCTGCCGTATCTGATGGAGAAAGCCGAAAACGTCAACGATACCATCGCCCGCAACAGCCCCAACGGCATCATTATGCTGAACGACCAATTGGAGGTGCAGCAGATCAACCCCGCCGCCCTCAAGATACTCAACCTTCGTTCCGAAAATGCCGTGCTGGGCGACCAGGTTGTTCGCATTTTGGACCCCGCGCCTTTCCTGAAGGTGAAAAACACGGGCCGTGGTATTTTCCATCAGCGTTCCTACCTGGCCGAATACGGCTGCACCATCCAGCAGACCATCGTGCCCGCCGAGGACGGCCGCATGCTGCTGTGCATCATGCGCGACGTGAGCGACGAGGAGGAAGCCCGCCGCCAACGGGAGGAGATCAGCCGCCAGACCGTGGAAGTGGCCGACAAGGTGGTGGACAAGCAGATGCGCATCGTGCAGGAGATCGCCAGCCTGCTTGGCGAAACCGCCGCGGAAACCAAGATCGCCTTGTCCAAGCTGAAGGAGTCCATTACCAATGAATGATTTGACTTGTGATATCGGCTATAAAAGCGTCAACCACGTGGGCGAGCAGCTTTGCGGCGACCATGTGGAGGTGGTGGAGCAGGAGGATGGCTCCACGGTGATCGTGCTGGCCGACGGCCTGGGCAGCGGCGTAAAAGCCAGCATCCTGTCCACCCTCACCAGCAAGATCATTTCCACCATGCTGGCCGCAGGGCTGTCCATCGAGGAGTGCGTGGAAACCATCGCCGCCACCCTGCCGGTGGATTCCATGCGGGGCGTGGCCTATTCCACCTTCACCATCATCCGCCTGATCCGCAACCAGACGGCGGAACTGATCCAGTATGACAATCCCCAGGTGATCGTGCTGCGAAACGGCGAAAACTGGGAGTATCCCCGCACGGAAACCACCATTGGCGGCAAGCAGATTTTCCGCTCCCTCATCCGTCTCCAGGAGGACGACGTGTTCATCGCCATGAGCGACGGCTGCCCCCACGCCGGCATCGGGATCGCCTATAATTTCGGCTGGAAGCGGGAAGACATCATCACCTTCATGGAGGCCATGAGCCTGTGCGGCTACACGGCCAAGAATCTCTCTACCCTGCTGGTGGACGAGTGCAACAAGCTCTACGGCGGGAAGCCCGGGGACGACGCCACCTCCTGCGTGGTGCGCATCCGTAAGCGCGTGCCCATGAACATACTCTTCGGCCCGCCCAGCAACCGGGACGACGGCGACCGAATGATGAACCTGTTTTTCGCCAAGGAGGGCAAACACATCATCTGCGGCGGTACTACCTCCTCCATCGCCGCCAAATGGCTGAACAAGCCCCTGCGCGCCTCTCTGGATTTTACCGGCGATATCCCACCCATCGCCTATCTGGAGGGCGTCGACCTGGTCACCGAGGGCGTGATCACCGTGAACCGCGTGGTGGAATACGCCAAGGATTACATCGGTGAAAACCAGCACTACGAGGCCTGGAGCAGCGGCAAGGACGGCGCGTCCATGATCAGCCGGCTGCTGTTTGAGGAAGCCACAGACATCAACTTCTACGTAGGCAAGGCCGTGAACCCCGCCCATCAGAACCCCGATCTGCCCATCAATTTCAACATCAAAATGAATTTGGTGAAGGAACTGTCGGAAGCGCTCAAAAAGATGGGCAAGCGCATCAAAGTCAGCTACTTCTAAGGAGAAACCATGCGTAAATTCGATACCAAGGTGCAATACCTGAAATACAAGGTGCTGCGGGAAGTGGCGCGTCAGGCCTGGAACGATACGCTGCTGGACAACGTGCTGGACATTCCCAAGATGATCGTGCCCGGCAAAGTGCCCACTATGCGCTGCTGCGTGTACAAAGAGCGGGCCATCCTGGCCGAGCGCGTGAAATTGGCCATGGGCGGCGGCAACACCGCCAACATCATCAACGTGATCGACATTGCCTGCGACGACTGTCCCGCCGTGGGCTATCAGGTGACTGATTCCTGCCGGGGCTGCCTGGCCCACCGGTGCGAGGACGCCTGCCGCCGCGGCGCGATCTCCTTTGACCACAACCACGAGGCGCACATCGACAAAACCAAGTGCGTCGAGTGCGGCCAGTGCGCCAAGGTGTGCCCCTACAGCGCCATCGTCAACCGCAAGCGCCCCTGCCAGAACGCCTGCAAGATCAAGGCAATCTCCATCAACGAGGATAACGCCGCCAAGATCGACGACGAAAAATGCATCCAGTGCGGCGCGTGCGTGTATCAGTGTCCCTTCGGCGCGATCAGCGACCGTTCCTTCATCATCAACGTGATCGACATGCTGAAAAAAAGCCAGGGCAATACAAAATACAAGGTGTACGCCCTGGTAGCCCCCGCCATTGGAAGCCAGCTGAATTACGCCAAGCTGGGCCAGGTGATCACCGGCATCAAGGAGCTGGGCTTCTACACCGTGGTGGAAGCCGCCCTGGGCGCGGATATGGTAGCTCAGGCTGAATCCAAGGAACTGACGGAGAAAGGATTCCTGACATCCTCTTGCTGTCCGGCCTTCGTGCGCTACGTCAAAACCGCTTTCCCCGCGCTGGTTCCCTATATCTCCCACAATCTGTCGCCCATGGCCACCATCGCCAAGTACATCAAGGATCATGAGCAAAACGTTAAAGTCGTGTTTATCGGCCCTTGCACCGCAAAATAGGCCGAAGTGCAGCTGGAAGATGTGAAGCCCTATGTGGACGCCGCCATCACCTTTGAGGAATTGCAGGCTCTGCTGGACAGTCGAGATATCGACATCACCACCCTGACCGAGGACGTGCTGGACAATGCCAGCTACTTTGGCCGCATCTTTGCCCGCAGCGGCGGCCTGTCCGATGCCGTGGCTGAGGGCTTGAAGGAGCAGCACCTGGATGATTTTCAACTGAAAGCCTGCGCCTGCGACGGCATCGAGGAATGCCGCACGGCGCTGCTCAAAAAGAGCAGGAATGTACTGGACGCCAATTTCATCGAGGGTATGGCCTGTGTGAACGGCTGCATCGGCGGCGCGGGCAACCTGACCCACGGCGAAAAGAACAAGGCCGCCGTGGACAGCTATGGCCGGGAAGCCCTCGAAAAGACCATCCTGGATGCCATCGCGCCTCTACAATAACTGAATGTTCATGGCGGCAAAGCAATATTGCCGCCATGTCTTTAGTGTGCTATAACATCTTCTGTAGAACTGAATAGATTTTCAAAGACTAGCTTTCAGCGTGTACAGAAAGCCCGCAATATGGTTCATCTGCATGTATTCTCAAGCAGCCTGTTCATCAGTTCGCGGCAGGCTGCGCTGGCAGGCTGGTTCGCCCGGATGATCATGCACACGGTATGGGCTGGCGGATCATCGGTCAAGCGGATTATGACGATTTCTCCGGCACGCAGCTGTTCCTGGGCCATAAATTCCGGCAGGAACGCCGCGCCCAACCCGCTGCACACCATGGGCACAATCTGGGACATAGCGGATACGAAGGTGGTGGGATGGAACAGCAGGCCGTGCCGGGCAAAATACCCGCACAGCATTTCATAACTCACGCTTTTCCGATGCATCGCCACAAAGGGCCAGGAAGCGATCTGTTCCAAAGTACAGCAGACTTCAGGGTCGGCCTTTGGGGAAATGGATGCGGGGGCCACCAGCACGTCGGGAAAAGTGGCCAAGGTTTCCACGCTCAGGGAAGCGTTTTCATGGAGTGGCTTGGTGACGATGGCCAGATCGGCCAGGCCATGCAGGATCAAAAAGATCGCGTCCTCGCTGGTCGTGCTGCGCACGTTGATCTGTACGCCGGGATACTCCTGCCGATAATCCCGCAGGGCGGGCAGCAGCGTGCCATGCAGCGCCACTTCGCTGGCGGCGATGGTGATCTGCCCGTCGTGCAGATGGGCCATGTTTTTCAGCTCGGTTTCGGCGCAGGCGATGTGCTGCACGGCCTCCTGTACGTGCGCAAAGAGGATTTCCCCTTCGTGGGTCAGGGTAATTCCCTTGTTGCTGCGAATGAAAAGCTGACAGGCCAGCTCCTGCTCCAGCCGGTTGATGATCCGGGTGATGTTGGGCTGGCTGTTGTGCAGTATGCGCGCCGCCATGGTAAAGCTTTCGCAGGTAGCTACATGATAGAAAATCCGATATGATTCATAGGATGCCGCCATGTATTTCCTCCTCTATATCAAATCCTGATAGCCGATATATAAAATATATCTTTTACAGAGAACAAAGTCAAGTGTATAATCATTTCTGTGTGAGAATACACAAATTCACGCACGATGGGAAGCATGCAAACCATGAACAAGGATCTGACGGAGGGAAAACCGTCCTCCGTATTATGGCGTTTCTGCCTGCCGCTGTTTGGCAGCATCATCTTTCAGCAGCTATATAATATTGCTGACAGCTGGGTATCGGGAAAATTCATTGGGGAAGGTGCCTTGGCTGCCGTGGGCAACAGCTATGAGATCACGCTGATCTTCATCGCCTTCGCCTTCGGCTGCAATATGGGCTGCTCTGTGGTGGTGTCGCAGTTATTCGGCGCCAAGGATTATCGGCAGGTGAAAACCGCCGTTTCCACTGCCATGCTGCTGACGGGCGCGGTGTGCCTTGTGCTGATGACCGCAGGGCTCGTGGGCAGTCGCCGGCTTCTGGCTCTGCTGAATACGCCGCCAAACGCCATGGCGGATTCGGCGCTGTACCTGGATATTTACATCCTGGGCCTGCCCTTTATGTTCTTTTACAACGTGGCTACAGGGACATTCGCGGCGCTGGGTGATTCCCGTACGCCCTTTGTTTTCCTGGCGCTGTCCTCCACCGCCAATATCGGGATGGACATCCTGTTTGTCACTGCTTTTGGCATGGGCGTGGCCGGCGTGGCCTGGGCCACCTTCATCTGCCAGGGGATCAGCTGCGCGCTGGCTATGATCGTCGTGCTCAGGCGGATGCAGGCGCTGACGGCAGGAAGGGGCAAAGCACCGCTCTTTTCTGCCGTGCTGCTCAAAAAGATCATCATCATCGCCGTGCCCAGCACCCTGCAGCAGAGCTTCATCTCCGTGGGCAACCTGGTGATCCAGGGCGTGATCAACGGTTTTGGAACAGGCGTGATGGCGGGGTATTCCGCCGGGGTGAAGCTGAATAACCTGGTGATTACTTCCTTTACCACGCTGGCCAACGGCATTTCCAATTACACCGCGCAGAACATCGGCGCGGGCAAAAGGGAGCGTGTGCGGCAAGGCTTGCGGTCGGGGCTGAAAATGGTGTGGCTGCTGTGCGTCCCTTTCTGTTTGCTCTATTTCTTTGCGGGAGAGGCGCTAGTACGGTTCTTCATGGATGATCCGACGGAGCAGGCCTTACGAACCGGCATCGTTTTTTTGTGCATTCTGTCGCCCTTCTATTTCGTGGTTTCCGCCAAGCTGGCGGCGGATGGCGTGCTGCGCGGAGCGGGCATGATGCGGCAGTTTATGACGGCCACCTTTACCGACCTGATCCTGCGGGTGATGCTGGCGATCCTGCTTTCCCGCACGGCGCTCAAGTCCACGGGGATCTGGTGCGCCTGGCCTATCGGCTGGGTGATCGCCACCGGCATGTCCCTGCTTTTTTACCGAAAAGCATTTGTATCTTTCCCGGGAAACACCGTTCCCTGCCGGGAACGTGTTGAATAAAAAAAGGAGGAACCCTCTATGAAGAACCGTATCCTCGCCTTGCTAACCGCGCTGGCCATGCTGCTGTGCATCCTGCCCGCGGCTCTGGCCACAACCGCTACCGAAACCGCTGTTGTCACCGGCACCGGCACAGCCCAGGGCTATGGCGGCGATGTGACCGTGACCATGACCCTGGCCGATGGCGAAATCACCATTGTGGAGATCGTCGGTGACGCCGAAACTCAGGGCATCGGCAGCAAGGTCGTTGAAGAGTGGCCCCAGGCTTTCGTGGAAGCCAACGGCATCGTGGACACCTACACTGGCGCGACCTTCGCCTTCGTCACCCGCGGCGCGGTCATCGAGGCGGCCCGTCAGGCGCTGGAAAACGCCGGCGTGAACCCCGATGATTATATGCGCGAGGCCCAGGCTGAGGAAGCCAAGGACGAAACCTACGAAGCCGACATCGTGGTGGTCGGCGCGGGCGGCGCGGGCATGGTGGCCGCCATCACCGCTGCCGACGCCGGCAAGAAGGTGGTCATCGTGGAAAGCCAGCCTGCCGTGGGCGGAAACTCCGTCAAGGCCACCGGCGGCATGAACGCCGCCAAGACCGTGTATCAGGACAAGAATGAATTCGGCGAAGGCGCCGGCGTGGAAAAGACCCTGGCCGCTGCCGAAGCCTATGCCGACAACGAGGCCATCACTGCCCTGGCTGCCAAGGTCAAGGAGCAGTGGGAAGCCTGGCAGGCCAATCCCGAAGGATATTTCGATTCCACCGAACTCTTCGCCCTGGATACCCTGATCGGCGGCAAGGGCCTGAACAACCCTGACCTGGTGAACACCCTGGTGAACGACAGCGCCGCCGCCATCGATTGGCTCAGCTCCATTGGCATTGATCTGAACAACGTGGCGGCCTTCGGCGGCGCGTCCGTCAAGCGCATCCATCGTCCGGTGAACGCCGAGGGCAAGGTAGTCTCCGTAGGCGCTTATACCGTGCCGCTGCTGGAAAAGGCCAGTCAGGAACGGGACAACATCACCCTGCTCACCGACACCACCGCCACCCAGATCCTGACCGATGAAAACGGCGAGGCCTGCGGCATCGCGGCCACCGGCAAATCCGGCAACACAGTCACCGTCAACGCCAAGGCCGTGATCCTGGCCAGCGGCGGTTTCGGCGCCAACCTGGATATGGTGGTCAAGTACGCGCCTCAGCTGGCGGGCTTCATGACCACCAATGCCGCCGGCATCCAGGGCCAGGGCATCGAAATGGCCCAGGCGCTGGGCGCCGCCACCGTGGATATGGAGCAGATCCAGATCCATCCCACCGTGCAGGCCGATACCGCTTCCCTGATCACCGAAGGCCTGCGGGGCGACGGCGCGATCCTGGTGAACGCGGAAGGCAAGCGCTTCATCGACGAAGTGGGCACCCGGGACGTGGTCTCTGCTGCCGAGATCGCCCAGCCCGGCTCCTTCTCCTGGCTGGTGGTGGACCAGAAGATGGTGGATGCTTCCTCCGTCATTCAGGGCTACATCAACCGGGGCTTCATGTACGGCGCGGACAGCTATGAAGCATTGGCCGCGATCCTGGAGATCCCCGCCGACGCTTTTGCCGAAACCATGAACACCTGGAACGGTTATGTGGCTGAAAAGAACGATCCCGAGTTTGGCCGCACCAGCTTTGCCCAGCCCCTGGATACCGCGCCCTTCTATGCGGTGAAGGTCACCGCGGGCATCCATCACACCATGGGCGGTCTGAAGATCGATGAAAACACCCATGTGCTGAATGAAAACGGCGAGATCATCCCCGGCCTGTTCGCCGCGGGTGAGGTCACCGGCGGCGTGCACGGCGCCAACCGTTTGGGCGGTAACGCCGTGGCCGATTTCGTGGTCTTTGGCCGCATCGCCGGCCAGCAGGCTGCCGAATATGTAAAGTAATCAGCCCATACTGAACACGCGGCGGCCTCTCCGAATGGAGAGGCCGCCGTTTTTGGATTGATGGGCATGCCCCGAACCTGGAGTCTCCAGGGGCGCTGTGTATTATACCATTTTGAGAAAACATCGGCATTACCCGGATCCTTTGCTTTTTCGGCAGCATTTTCCCTTACAGGCAATCCTTGTAGATTTCGACGATGTCCTCGTCCGTCAGCGCGACGAAGGCGTTTTTCAGATAACCGCCGGCGTTGGCGAGGGAGGCCATTTCGGCGAAATGCTCCGGACCGATCTTCAGTTCGGACAGCGTCATCGGGATGCCGGTCGACTTGAAATACGCTTCCAGCGTGTCGATGCCGGCAGCGGCCAGCGCGGCTTCATCCTCGCCCGACAGGCCCATCACGTTCTTCGCAAAGCGCACAAAGCGCCAGGCGCAGGAAGGATCTTTCTTTAAAATATGCCGCATACACCGGGTCGTGAGGATGGCAAGCCCGACGCCGTGGGTAATGTCATAATAAGCCGAAAGCTCATTGGTAAGTATCCTGATGATTGCCACCTTGTGCCTTTCAACGGAGGATGCTTGCATCCGCTGAAACCTACAGCGCCACTGCGCAGGACTTTGGCGAAGATGTAACCGTCACAATCAACGTACAAAGCCGCTTTCAGGGAAGCAGCTGAGTGGATATGCGATTACGTATAGATCAGTTCATTGAGGATTACTTCTTCCGAACGCTGCCGGATATTGTCCATCTGGCCAACCCAGGACATTTGATCCGTTGTTTTCAGCATTTCTTCGACTCCTTCTGTCTGAGCCAACCCGGGGATGATTTGCTCCATTCGCCGTCGGCTGGTCTGATCGATTTCTGCCAGGTGCTCGTAAAGCTTGCCGGATAGGATCAGGCGGGTATACAGCCCGGGACGGTGCTCCTGGAGATAATTCAGGCGAATCCGGCCATAGTGCCCAATGGCCTGAAGGGGAATATCAGGGAGTTCCAAATCGGGGAAGTAGTAGTCTCTGAATGCCGTTTTCAAAGATTTCTTTTTCCAGATTTGTCATGGTAATGACCTCCTCTTTCAGCTTATTTTTTTGATAACCCGACCGAAAGAGGCGCAATGCAGCTCGTTTTCCGTACCCCAACGCTTACCCCAACCCGTACCCCAACCGGGGTTATACGAGGTTGTTTTTCATTGTTCGTGATTGTCAGAAAACCCTTGAAAAATCTACGTTTTTGGCTTTCGCTGATTCAAGAAAACAGACCCATTTTCTCTTCTTAAACAAAAACTCTGGTTTCCGATTTGGATCACCAGAGTTTTTTGTCCCAATTCTGTTTTTATCTCACTGGCTGCTTGACAGGAGGCGGCTCATTTGGAGGCACTTTCCTATGCCCGCATGTACCGTTTAACGATGCCTACCCTGAGGCCATTTTGAACCCGGCTTCCGGGGTTCCCGGGTTCAACGTTGCATTGTATAAAATAGCCAGATGAGATAGAGAATATGCACCAGTCAGACAATGGCAGGGACCACGCATTCCAGACCGGGTATATCGTCGTAACGTCTTGACCTTGGCGCACATACTGCCCGATCTTTTCCGCGACCGTAAAAATATCTGTCTTTCTCAAAACAGAGCTCACAGACATATCGGCATCTCCCTTTTTCAGATGCTCCAGTCCGCGCTGGCCGCCTGCAATTGCGTCATGCGGCGGAAGATGCTCTTGTCCTTCGCCATGAGCTCCGCAGGGCTGCCCTCCTCAGCCACCTGGCCATCAGCCAATACCACGATTTTATCTGCGGCCTCTACCGTGCGCATCCGGTGAGCAATTACCAGCACGGTTTTGCCCTGCAGCAGCCGGGACAGCGCGCCTTGCACCCTGGTTTCGTTTTCCACGTCCAAGGAGGCCGTGGCCTCGTCCAGCAGCACGATGGGCGCGTTCTTGAGCAGCGCCCGGGCGATGGAGATTCGCTGGCGCTCGCCGCCGGAGAGCTTCGCGCCGTTTTCCCCGATGGGCGTCTGATACCCTTTGGGCAGCTTTTCCACGAACTCATCACAGTTGGCGGCCCTGGCCGCGGCGCGTACCTCTTCATCCGTCGCGCCGTGTTTGCCCAGGCGGATGTTCTCCATCACCGTGTCGTCAAACAGCACCACGTCTTGGAACACCATCGAATAGTCCGTCAACAACACTTCCGGATCAACGGTGGAAATATCCACGCCGCCCACCGTGATCTGTCCCTGATCGATGTCCCACAGCCTGGCCGCAAGGCGGGCGCAGGTGCTTTTGCCGCCGCCGGAGGGGCCCACCAGGGCGGTAACTTCGCCTTCCTTCGCCGTGAAGCTGACGCCCTTCAGCACCTGCTTGTCGTCATAGGAGAAGCCTACATCCCTGAATTCGATATCATGTCCATTCGGCGCAAAGCGTTCCGCGCTTTCCGCCGTGGGTGTGTCGTAGATTTCGTTCAGCCGGTTTGCGGACACCTGGCTCATGAACATTTCCGCAATCAGCGCCAGGGCCTGGTCGAATGGCGCGTACACCCGCGTGATCACCAACAGGAACATGAACAAAAGCATAAAGTCGATCTGGCCGGAGAGGATCACCCCGGTGCCGGTCAGGATGGTGGTGGCGACGCCCAAGCGCATGATCACGCTGGCTCCATTGACAAACAGACCGGTCACCAGTTCGCCATGGATGTTGGTCTTTTCATGCCGGTCGATTTTGTCGTTCAGCGTTTGCAGAAAACGCGCCTCCTGGTTGGTGGCCCGGATCTCCCGGATGTTCTCCAGCGTTTCCTGGATACCATCGGACACCTGCAGGCTGTCCTTCTTCAGCTTTTCGGAATTGCGCCGGGACAGCTTCCGGCTGCCGAACAGCAGCGCGAAGGCCACCGGAACACCCCACAGCACGGCGATTGCCAGCCGCCAATCATAGCAGAACAGCACAATGGCGATGATCACCGTGGAGATGATCGCGCCGTGCAGGTACCCCAGACAATGGGACCATACGTGTTCCAGCCGGTTCACATCGCCCATGACGGTTTCGGTCAGGTCAGCCAGGTCACGCTTGCCAAAGTATCCCAGGGGAAGCTTGCGTAGCCGTTCCGCCAAGCTCAGGCGGGTGGCCTTCACCTCGCCGTATACCAGGCCGTAGGTAGCTTTGTACTGTTGAATGTGCGTGATCAGAGAAAGAACGATAAAGGCCAGCACCAGTAAGATGAAAACCCATGCGTTGGGCAGCGGCGAACCCTTTGTCAGCGTGTCCATGTATTTCGCCATCATCAGGTACAGGATGCCCATGCCGCCCATGACCACCAGATTGACGATCACCGTCCAGAAAGCACCCTTTTTTGTATTCTTCACGCCCTGGTCGGTGAGGGCGTAACGGCGCTGAAACGCTTTGCCAAACATTTACTTCGCCTCCTCTGCGGTGATTTTCCATTGTACGGCCTGGTTGTAATCCTTCCACATCCGGGCGTACAAACCATTCCCACGCACCAGCTCGGCGTGAGTGCCCTGCTCGGCCACCCGGCCTTCGTTCAGCACGATGATCTGATCCGCGTTCACCACCGTGGACAGGCGATGAGCGATCATGATCACTGTGCGGCCCTGCGTCAGCGCGGCAAAAGCCTTTTGGATCATCGCCTCGTTTTCCGGGTCGGCAAAAGCAGTGGCCTCATCCAGCACCACAATCGGCGCGTTTTTCAGGATGGCCCTGGCCAGCGCCACCCGCTGCTGCTCACCGCCGGAGAGATAGGTGCCCTCCGTGCCGATCACGGTGTCGATGCCGTCCGGAAGCTTGGCGATGATATCATCACATTGCGCGGCGGAGAGCGCTCTTTCCACTTCCTGCCGGGTGGCGTCTGGACGGGAGGCACGCACGTTTTCCAGGATGCTGGCTTTGAACAGCCGGTTGTTCTGGAACACGAAGGCCACCTGGTCCATCAGCACATGGGGATCGGTGTCCCGCACGTCCACGCCGCCCACCTTCACGGCGCCGGAGGTGACATCCCAGAACCGGGGGATCAGGCTGGCCGCGGTGGTCTTGCCGCCGCCGGAGGGGCCCACCAGCGCCACTGTCTGGCCGGGCTTCACTGAGAAGGATACATGATCCAGCGCGGGCAGCTCTGCCCCGTCGTAAGTGAAGGACACGTCCTCAAATTCCACGCTGTTGTCCCTGGGCGTTTTCGGGTGATCGGTGATTTTCAGCGTCGGCGCGCTCATCACCTGGTCGATGCGGCCCAGAGCGGTCTTGGCCAGCATCATGCCGCTGGCGGCGAACATGATCCGGGCCAGGGCGGTGGAGATGATGGCTGAAAACACTGCGTAGAACGCGAAGTTGGTCACAAAACTCGCGAAGGTTCCGGCGCTGAAGGCGGCGGGAGCCAGCAGCAGGGCCACAGGAACCAGGAACACGAAAGCACCTTCCGTGGCGGTCAGATTGACAGCCTGGGGTACCTTGCACACGTCGGCCTGATAATGCTCTGCCTTGGCGCTGTAATCCTCGATGGCCTGCTTGAAGGCCCTGAAGGAATACACCGTCTGCTGGAACACCTTCACCACCGGGATGCCCCGCACATATTCGGTACCCGCCTTGCTCATCGTGTCCTGGGCGGCCTGGTATTCCGCCATCAGGCCGGCGTTTTTGCCGCCCATCATGGTGAACAGCGCCCCGATGGATACCACCGCCGCCAGCAGGCAGGCCGCGCCCATCCGCCAGTCGAACCACAACATCAGCACCAGCGTCGCGATGAACATGGCGACGGTGCCCACGATGTCGGCCAAGTTATGGGCCAGCAGGGTTTCCGTTTCGGCCGCCGCACCGTCCAGACGGTTGCGCAAAAGGCCTGAAGCGTTGCTGTCAAAGAAGCCCAGCGGCGCTTTCATCAGGTGCGCCATGCCCTGCTTGCGGATGTTGGAGGCCGTGCGGAAGGCGGCCAGATGGGTGCACATCAGGGCGCAGAAATAAACGATGATGCCCGCCAGCGCAAAGGCGAAGGCCATCCAGCCGTACCGGGCGATCCCCGCTGCCTTCGTCCAATTGGGAGCTGCGGCAATAAGATCCCGGGCCACCAGCCAGATGCAGATGTAAGGAAGCATCCCCAGCACCATGGCTACAGCCGACAGGCCCAGCCCTAGGAAGGTGAGCCCCTTATAGCTTCCGGCATAGCCGAGCAGTTGACTGAGATCACTTTGTTTCTTCTCTTTCAATGAAATCCCTCACTTTCCTGTTAGCTAACGTTTCTTTGTTAGCGTTAACTAACTACATTTTATGCATATCGCCTGTCCCATGTGGAACAGGCGGTATCATTATTTCCCGGTGCGACAGGTGCTGTATGCAAAGCCGAACAACGTCTTCCAGCCCGGCAAAAAGAAACTTTCTACCGCTTTCAGGCACCTGAGGGCTTCGTCCTGCGAATATTGATGAATAACCGGCTCAAACAGCGCGGTCACATAAGCGCTCATCACCAGATGCATTTCCTTTTTGCCGAGCGGCTGGATTTCAAGTCCTGAAAGCTGCAAGACGGGCAGATAATCCAGCATCTCCTTCTGCGCATTCTCGGTGAGATCGTGCAGAAAGTGTTCGTACTTTGTGCCCTGAGAGCAAGTCAGCAGCAGGTGATAATCTTCCATACTGGGGTAAACCAAATCCCTCATCATATCAATCCAGGAATCCCGCCAGACGGGTAAGCTTCCCCCGGACAGAGCCTCCTCATAGCGGGCGATGTGGGCCTCCTGCCATATGCGGACTGCTTCCACACATGGCGAAACGATCTGATCAAACAGGTCTTCTTTGTCCCGGCAATGTCTGTAGAGGCCCGCTGCAGTCAGCCCGCACCGCACGCCTACGCGGCGCATAGAGGCCTTTTCAAAGCCGTACTCCAGGAATTCCTCTCTGGCTGCGGCCAGAACCCTGGCATGGCTGGCGGTTTTGTCTTTCGGCATACCAATCTCCATAGAAAACAAGGTTAGCTAACATTGTAAACTATAAATCGTTTTCCGTCAGATGTCAAGTAAAACTTTCAGGAGAATCTTTTTTTCAGATCATAAGCGGACGTCTCTATCCATAGGATGAAGAAAAGTGCCTCTGAAGAGACGCTCATTGATAAATCTACTTCGCCAACACTGTATTTGCAGATTGCTCGCGATTTGCTGTTCTGATCACAGCCCTGCGTGAAATGATGATGGCAGTGCATTTTTCTTATAGCCGCAATCGCAGTAAGGCCCGCCGGAGGCCAGGGTGTATTCGCGGACAAAATCGCAAGCTCCACCTGCTTCAGCCATGGTGTAGTCCAGATGACACATGGCGGGTACGAGGTCATACAGACTCAATTCTTTCATCAAGGTACAGATGCCGCATCTGGTGAAACGGGCTTCATAGCCGCTGCCGTCCGAATAGGGCAGAAACTCCATGTTCCAGGAATATGGATTCCGGTCCGCCGCGTTCAACGCGGCCGTCGCCTTCATCCCTTGTATATCCTGCTTGCTGAACTTCCTTTTGCCCATCATCCGGCAGAACCACTGCATGGGACCGTTCATCATGGACTTCGCATAATAGTCCGTCAACTTCTCAACAGATGGCTTCTCCTTCATGGAAAGCACAAAGGCTGAGAGCATGGCGCAGCTGACGATGTTCATTTTGAAACGGTCTGCTTTCTCGAACTCCGGCAGTCTTCCGATGATCTCCCGGTACTTCGGCTTCGCTTTCGCTGAGACAGTCTTGGCAGTTTCTTTGTCATAGTTGAAGACAGAACTCAGTTGTCTTCTGAAAGAGCCGGCAAACAGCAGCCACATGCCAGCCGGCATTCCCGCATACTTCATCGCGCTTCCCTCTTTTTCGCAAGGAGGATGGTCCGGGCTTTCTCCTCAATGTCATCATCCTCAATGTAGCCGTCATAAGGCGCCTCCGGGTCGGAATACTTCTTTGTGAAAGGTTTGCATATTTCTGTCCTGTGGCGGAAGACGAAGTCCAGGTCATCCGTCCAGCCAGTGTGGCCGGTGATCACTTTGATCGTACTCTTCCTTGCCCGAAGGATCTTCTCCAGCTTTTCCAGGGAACGTACAGCCAGCCTGTTATCCTCCGCCAAGGTGCTGATGAAGCTGTACCCGCCGTCCGCGCCAAACCAGATGGTATCGCCGGTGAACAGATATTGATCGTCGATTAGGTACACCATGTGCCCCCAGGTGTGGCCCGGAACAAGAATGCACTCGATCTTGATGCCGTCGATGTGCAGAATCTGACCGTCTTTGAGAAGCACCCGCTGATTGTCTGTTTTCACCATCGGCAGCGGATACAGCTTGTGGAAGACCCTGCGCCGCTTTTCGCCGGTGAGATAGCGGTTTTCGATCTCGCTGAGGTAGATGGTGGCGTCCCTGAAGAGCAGCTCGCTGTCACGCTCCAGTGCGCCGACGTGGTCGGTATCCTGATGGGTGATGAGGATATGCCGGATGGAGGCGGGATCAATGTCCAGCCAGCCCATTTTCTCCTTCAACCGCCCGTAATTGTAACCGGCGTCGATCATGATGGTCGCACTGTCCTTGGTGTAAAAGAAGATATTGGCAATCCACTCCCGCACGCAGGCCACATGCTCGTCGATGCGACCGGTGTTCAGCGGCTTGAAAATGGCCCTGCCGCGGAACAGCTTGCTCATGGATTTCTTCCTCCTCATTTCCGTCCTGTCAGCAGCGCGGAGCCGCTCAGCCCCATCCAGCCGGCTTCGGATTTCTTCATGAATATGCCGCCCGTTGTGTCGATCAGGTCAACCTTTTCATAACCCATATCCCGGAGCTTTTTCACGAAGGCCTGCATATCGCCGTACTTGGATTTGGAGAAGATATCGTGCAGAGCGAAGGTGCCGCCCTTTTTCAGGGTGCGCAGGGTTTCCAGCAGGTATTGCTGCCGGTCGCCGGGGATGTTGTGGTACACATAATTGCTCACCACGGCGTCAAAGCTTTCGTCCGGGAAATCCAGATGGGTGGCGTCACCCTGCTGAAAGGAAATGCGGCTGATGCCTTCCGCCTTCGCGTTGCTTTCGCACAGGCTCTTGCTGAAGGAGGCATACTCCTTGCCCCAGCGGTCGATGCCCACGATCTCCGCCTTTGGATTCCGCTTGCCCACGGCGATGCCCAGCGCACCGCTGCCGCAGCCCACGTCCAGACACTTGCCGCCTTCCGGCAGTTTCACGTAAGCTGCCGTACCTTCGATGATCTGCCGGGCCATCTGACGCTTTCCGTTGTAATCAAAGGCGCGGTACATGCTGAAGGACCAGATCGTGAGGCCGCAGAAAATGAGCGCAATCACCGCAAACGCGATGGCCAGCACGGTTTTCAGTGTGCTGCCCGGCAACAGCAGACCAAACGCCGCGGCTGCAATACCGCAGCCAAGAAAAGCAAACAGGAAGGAATATACCATACCCTTTGGCATCCAGTTTTTGTAATCAGGTTTCATCTTGAACGCTCCTTACTTTCTTGCAATCACAGTGATCCATGGTCTCGAAGGATGGTGATCACTGCTTACCTCGGAAAAGCCAGCTGTTTTCAGCGCCGTTTCGATCTGTTCCGCTGTGTAATTCTTCATCCCGTCGATGATCTTCTCATACTTCAGGCTGGTGTCGTCCGTGCCGTCGGATTCATTGCAGATCATGAAGATTCCGCCGGGCTTGAGCACCCCGGCGACCTGGGCAAAACACTTCTCCAGCCCGGGCCAGAAATAGATGGTTTCAAAGGCCGTCGCAAGGTCAAAGGACTCCTTTGCCAGTTTCAGGTTTGATACATCGCCCTCCTGAACCGTGCAGCGACCGGCGGCGATCATTTCTTTGTTGTACGCTTTCGCTTTGGTCACGGACAGGTCGGAATAGTCGACGGCCGTCACAAGGGCCTGCGGATACTTCTTCAGCAGTTCCCCGGCGTTGCGCCCGCCGCCGCAGCCCAGATCCACCGCCTTTTTAGGTGTGATGGGCGGTAGGTGGGAAAGGCCCCAGTCGGCCATGGCGGCGTGCCCGGAGTTCATGCCGCCCAGCATCACTTTTCCAAGAAAACCTTCCGGCTTCCTCGTCTGGCTGACAAACTTTTTGAACAGTCCCATTTTTGCAGCCCCTCTCAAATACTTTTTGTTCTTTCCCAGCCATTCCCGGCGTCGGTTTCGTGGCGGACAAAGTCAAAGTCGCAGCAGTCTCCGCCCTGACAGAGGGTCTTCGTCCGCTTGAAATCCGTGTAGGGCAGGTTCCCGAAGTTGATCACGTCGGAATGGCAGAACATGGCCCCCAGCTTCATCAGGCCGCGCTCCTCGAAGATGTGCCGGTAAAGGCACTCCCTGCACTCAAAATGAAAGCGGTCTTGGGGATCGGTATCCAGGTGCCATTCATAGCGCCAGCCGGCGCCGCTGCCATGCCGGAAACCGAAGGGCAGGATTTTTTTCATCACCGGCAAAAACCAACTGTGCCGTGCCAGTTTCCGGTAGGTATCCGGCGTCAGCTGCTTCCACATCTCGGTGGAGACGATCCGGAAGGCTTCCTCCTCAGCCTTTCCGTGCTGCTGCAGCACCTCATACAGCGCGATGGACGTTAGGATCTGGGCGATATGCTTATAGTTGCCTTTGTCGCACCAGCGCTTTTCCTCTTCCAGCAGCACACGCATGCGGCTGTATACATCCCGCTGGATTTCCACCGGCAGCGTTGGGAAATAGACTCGGTACCGACTGCTGGCCACCAGGGCTTCCGGTTCATACTTTTTCATATTGCATTCGCCTCTTTTTTGTTTTCCGCGTAATATCTGTGCATCGCCCGTATCCTCCAAATGGTTGAACATCAGAGAAGAAACATGAGTCCCAGGAACATGACCGCCCCGGCCCAGTTGCCCGATCCGCCTACCCGTGTCGGCATCAACACCAGCATCAGCGGCAGGATATTAAACACGCACGCCCAGCGGGGCAGCGGCGTCCATCCGCTGACCACCGGCACAAACAGAGACACACCGAAGATCAGGAACCCGAGATAGCAGACGATCAGGGTGACAGACGTCTTTTTGAAAAACTCCGTGATCAGCTGCCGGGCCTCCTCCGTCCTGCCCATCTTCACATACAGCCACTCCGGCATGCCGCAGAACACGTGGTGCGCCACGCCGAAGGTCAGCACCATGACCGTGCTGATCAGCATCAGCACCGCGCAGGGCTCCGAGAAGGCGCGCATCCAATGCGCCAGCGCCAGATAGCCAAAGGCAAAGAGGAACATGGCCAGGCAGCCCAGCAGCATGGACAGCAGGGAGTTTCTCAGGGGCATGCCCTTGAACACGGCGGAAAGCCTGCCGTTATCCTTCATGTCCTCGAAGTGGAACCGTCCGCTCGGCATATAGGTCAGCAAGCAGTCGCACACGCCGCAGAGCAGATGACCGGCGATGGCGAGCAGAAACGTGATTTTCATGGAGCTCATGATGCATCCTCCGTCACATCAGCATATTCAGTCCCGCCACCGCCAGCCCGGCGATGGGACAGACGATCAGCGTCCACAACAGTCCGTGCTCTGGGATGGCCAGTGTCTTCAGCCACTCCCAGCGTTCCCAGGCCTTGCAGTGCTCCGCGCCTTTGATGAAGGGTTTAGCCTTTGGCGGCAGCCAGCAGTCAAGGATGATGAAGTCAGAAAGGCTCACCATGGTCATTTCCGCATAGCCTGCCCAAAACAGGTTCCAAAAGCCGGTCATCCCCGCAAAATGCGCGCTGATGGCCCAATAGACAAGCAACACCAGATACAGCGGATACAGGATCAGCTTCATGGTGCGCACATCCTTCTTCTTCACAAAAGGAGCCGCCGCCTGTCTGATTTCCTTCGGGAACATGGTGCTGTACGCCTGCGGCACCAGCAGGAATCCCAGCCCGGCCACCGCGTTGAACAGCAGGGACATGGACAGTCCGTCCAGAATGATTCTCGGCCAGTTCATTGCGATTTTCTCCTCCGAATGATCTCATCGTGGCAGGCGTCCCCATCCGACAGATCCGAATGCCGGATGAAGGTCACGTGCCGGCGCAGGTTTTCATAAGAGGTTGTGTCCGTCATGCAGAAGATCTTGCACAGACTGCGGATGCGGTAGGCCTCGAGCATTTCGACGTACACGCATCTGGAGATGCGGTATTCGATTCTGTCTTCGCCGACATCAAATCGGTCATAGGTGATGCTGCCATCTCTGACCCGTCTGTCATGATCGGATATATTCCATTTTTTCGCGATACTGAAGCTGTTCGGCAGCAGATCAATGGCGCGGATTATCCGCCTGAAGAAGTTTCGCCGGCGCACAAATCCATGGTTGATCGTCTCGATAATCTCAGTATCGGTTAGGCCGAACGCTTTCAGCTCCAGGCACATGGCGATCACGGCATAGACATGGACCGCATTTGTGGTAGGATAAACGCTGTGTGCCTTAAACCCGTCAGAGGCGTACATTGCCCGCAGCCGCGCTTCATAAGCTGCGGTCTTTGCCTCGATCTCCCGGCAATGTCGGAATAACAGTGCTTTTCGGTACACGTTGCCGTATTTCCGGATGGCTTTCTCCATCAGCGCTTCACCTCCCGATGATCAGCGTGATCCACGCCATCAACGCGCACACAAACGGGAACGCGATCAGCCGGATCATCTGGTTTTTTGTATTAAAGCTTCGGTCATCCCAGCTTTTGCAGCCCTTCGTCTCCGGGTAGAATTTCACATAATACTTCCTGGTGATCACGATATATTGATCCTGCACTAGAATATCGAACAGCTTATAGCCGTACAGAAACAGCATGTACCGCCCGAACAGCCGCCAGAAGCCGTAGCCGCGCCGGAGACCGTCTGCGGCGAGAAAGAAAAGCAGACCTGCGTATCCCGCCGCCGCCAGAGCGGTCATCAGATAACCGATTATTTGCCTGCCCAAAGACGGATCAGGATGCGCTTTCGCCGCTTCCCGGATGTCTTGCGGCAGAAAGCTCATCAACACCTTTGTGGCCGCGAAATGCGGGATGATCAGAATGAACGCCAGGGAGAGCAGGCAAACGGCCGCCAGAGCGGAAAGCGTTGTGATCATGCCGCATCCCTTCTTTCCCAAATCAGCATGATGCCAAACCAGAGGATCATGCTTTCACTCATAAGACCGTTCGTAAAGCCGAGGCGGAAAGCGCTGGCCGGCATTGCAAGCGACAGTCCCTTCAGCAGAGCAAAGATGATCAGCACGTTGGTGAAGGCCATTCCCTTGGGGAAAACCGTTTTGCCACGGAGCTGCAGCCAGAACCAGTACAGGAACACCGGCAGCATCAGCGCTTCGGATACGGGCACAAGCCAGGAAAGCCGGGAGAACAGCCCCTCGCAGACGGGCAGCGCCTCCGTTGCGTAGCCATTCCCGTTCATCCAGGCAAACAGCGTCAGGATCATGACGTAGAACAGGTGCAGGGCAATCCAGGGTGTCAGTCCGAAGGCGTTAAGCCAGTGGTAGATTCTGCGATGCTTTTCTTCTTTGATATATCCCTCCACCGCAAACAGTGCGATGCCGTACAGGATGATCCCGGGAAAGGCCAGCGCCATCGCCAGGTTGTATCGTCCCTGCGGGATCACCGCAATGCCTTCGGTCAGCCAGGACAATGTGCCATGATAGGCGGGATTGCCATACATCATCAGCCAGTCCCCGCCGCCGTAGCACAGGCAGCCCAGGATGCCGCAGAGTAGCGCGGCCTTCATGTGCTTCTTCATCCAGTATCCCCCCAACGCTTACATCATTCTTCCGATCAGCCAGTATAACCCGCCCACTGCCGCCGCCAGCGGCACCGAGAACGGGATCAGCTTCAGCAGCTTCCACTTCTTCACACGGACGCTGTGCCAGGTGCCGTTGAGATCCTCCGTGCCGGGGATTAGCCACCAGTCGGACAGGGCGACCCAAATGGTGTCGATGAACAGCCAGTCGAAGAATTCCGCGCCGAGGAACAGCGCGTAAAATTGCCAGCAGCAGTCCCAATAAGTCCTCGCGCCGTTGATCCCAAGAATCATGACGCCGGGGATCACCAGCATCCATGCAATGAGCAGGGTTAAGGCGAAGCGCTTTCTGCTCCGAAATTCCGCTTCGGTGATCAGGCCTAGGGCTTTGACCCGGTCAATCATCACCTGCGGATAGAAGAAGATGCAGCCGATGGGGCCGCGTCTGTGCACCAGCACCGCCATGTAGGCCGCGTAGCATACCCACAGGATCAGGATTTCCATGACAATGGTCCAGAACATGTCTGTATCTCACTTTCTGCAGCAAAAGCAGCCGATCCCCTCGACCGCTGTTACCTCAGCATTTTCGTACATTTGGGACAGCCTCTCCCGCAGGCTACTTTGCGTTTCATAAGGCGCGGTGAAAAAACCTTTCGGCTGATAGAGATGCCGGATGAACCAGTCTGTTCTTCTGCACTCGTCCCGGATGTAGAAGCATCCGCAGAAGGTACCGCCCTTTTTCAGCACCCGGAAGGTCTCCCTGTACGCCGCCTCCTTGTCCGGGAACGCGTGAAAGCCGTTCAGGGACAGGACGATGTCAAAGGATTCGTCCGCAAAGGGGAGCGCCCCCACGTCGCCCTGGGTGAAAGTCACGTTGGCAATGCCAAGCCGCTTTGCTTTCTCCTGCGCTGCGGCCATCATGTCCGGGGAATAATCCAGGCAGGTGATAGCCGCCCTGGGCAGCGTCTGATAGACCGGCATGGTCAACACGCCTGTGCCTACCGGCACCTCCAGCAGCTTGCCTGAAAAGTCCTCCGGAATGCCGGAGAGTGCCTTCTCCAGGTAGGCTGCGTTCTTTTCTCCGTCCATGTTCCATACTATACGGCAGATGGCCTTCCCCAGCCATGTGGAATAGGTCATCATGCCGTCATAAAAGCTGGCCTGTCCGCCGGTGGTTTTGTAGGCATCCCTGATCTGATCTTTTCTGGACATGATGATCTTTACCCCTTTGCTTTTTCAAATTTGAAGCAGAAGTCCAGACCCGCGTAATTGCACCGTTTGACAGCCGTGAAGCCGCTCTTCAGGGCCTGCTGTTCAAACTCCTTCATCGTGAACAGCGGCTCCTCCGCGTGCTCCCAATGGAAGAGGGCGTCCGTCAGATGGACCCCTTTCCGCGTCAGGTCGTTGATGTACATCTCGCCGCCGGGTCTGAGAACACGGAAGGCTTCATCCAGGAATCGCCTCCAGCCCTCCACGTGGTGGAGGATCATAAAGTCTACGATCATGTCGAAGCTCCCGTCCGCAAACCGACTCAGATCGGCCGCATCCCCCTGGACAAACCTTGCGTCCGGCAGCCCAAGCGCTTCCGCCTTTTCCAGCTGTTCCGGCATGATATCCATGCCGGTATAGCTTTTCGGATGGTCTTTGACGATCAGGGACGCGGAATAGCCGGACCCGCAGCCGACCTCCAGGATATCCTTCCCGGCGAAATCCATACCCCAGGCCTTAAAGCCGCTGATTTCCATGTGCTCGTTGATCCATTTGCGCCAGCCGGACTGCATGGCGTCGTATTCCTTGAGACTCAGTTTCATATTCAGCGCCTCCTTATCTGAACAGCGTACAGATCCACGCCGCGAGGGCCGAAGCCGCCGGGAAAATGACCAGAAGCTTCAGCAGCTGGCTTTTCAGGTTGTACCCGTATTTCCGGCCATTGTATACGGGCGCCACCTCGGGATAATAATACTGGAAGAAATGGAAACGGCACAGCAGAAACCAATCAAAGAAGGTCATGTCGTAGGCTTTGTAGATCGTAAAGATCAAAGCATAGCGCAGGAAGAACTGTATAAAAGAAAAGCTTCTCCGAAAACCGTCCCAGACGGCAATCACACCCACGCCCAATATCATCAGGATACTGATGATCATCAGCGCCCATCCCATTGCCTTTGCGCCGCAGAATAATTCCTTATTACGGGGCTTCAGGAGCTTCAGGGCTTCCTTCGGGGCTGATGAGAAAAACCACTTGTTTGTGCCATCATATTGAACGAAAGCCACGGCAGATATCAGCAAGAGCGTGATTGCCGCGCAGAACACGATGGCCAAGAATACTGTCAACAGCATGCTGTCCCTCCAATTCTTATTTTTTCACGCTGACCAGCAGGCCGTTTTCCTTCTTCACCAGCTCGTACGCCTGCGCAATGGGATGACGGTCTCCCACAATGCAGTAATCACAGCAGGGTGATACCACGCACGTCCCTTCGCGGATCAGGCAGGCGTGCAGCTTCTGCATGGCCAGATGGTCGCAGTTGCACATGACGGGCAGGACATCCTCCATGTGGTGCTGCTTCGCGAATTCCGCGTTGGGGCATTGGGTGAAGCTGTAGCGGATCACGCCGTTTTCCCTGTCGTAGGAGCAGGAGCCCATTCGGAATGAGCCGGGGAAGCGCTGGATCTCCTCGACCCGGATGTCGTTGGCCTTCTGAAAGATCCGGCTGGCCAGGCGATTGTCCAGCCCGCGGTTGAGATTGAAGACTTTGCCCAATGCATCGAAGGATCCCATAAAGCAGCGAAAGATGTCTTGCTGCACATCCTCCAGCCTGGGCTTGTCCGGAACTACCTTGTACCAGGCGAAGATCAGGATCGGGTCATAGATGCTGACCTTGATCTTCGCTCCTGCCATGGGCGGCTCATCCCTGAGGAATTCGCAGTACTGCAGCTGGATCTTCTCCCAGAGCTGTTGGCAGGTCTGATCGTCATAATTGCGGTGCAGAAGCCGCAGAACGCATTTCTTTGCCTTCTTGGTGTAGACCGCGTGCCGGGTGCGGTCGATGGGCAAGTCCTTTTCTTTCACGGTGCTTCGCCTTCTTTCAGCAGCCTGATCCATTTCCTTTGCCTGTGAGCGTAGAACGCCTTTGCCCACAGCCAAATGAATATCGTTTTCCAGCCCGCCCTGATCTCCACCCTGTCGGTGTATTCGGTATGGTTCTCATCGATCGGAACGAGCAGAATGTCGTGATTCCATACCGGCACATGCCCGTTGCCCTCCCGGCTGCTGACCTTCTCCGGATCAAAGCGCACGATCCAGATGGTGTGGGTGCCGAAGGGAATGAAGCCAAAGAGCCGCAGACGATAGGATGACTTGCCGCCGACGGTCCACACAGCCACCGCGCTGTCCACAGGATCAAAGGCGGCATAAGGCTTTGCGATGGTCTGGAGCGTTTCCGGCCTTTGCAGCTTCTGAAAAACCACGTCCCGCGGGGCCGGAAAGACGGAGGTTTTCTGTACAATCATTTTATGCTTCCTTTGTATACTGTTTCCTGATCGCGTCCCAGTCCGGCATCTGTGCTTTCAGTTCCCGCCAGTTTGGCACGGGGAGCTCCGGCCTGCGGGCCAGTACCTTTTCAAACTTCTCATCCAGCATCTCCATCTCCTCAAAAGCGTTCCGACAATGCTCACAGGCGATGAGATCCCCGGCGGTTTTCCACTTGGCCATGCCGAAGTAGAGCAGCTGCATAACTGCGCCTTTGATCCCTGGAGCATAGTATTGATCATCGCCCTCCGGCAGAATCGGGATGCCCTGTGCCTTCAGCATGGCGTAAGCTTCCCGGGAGGCCATGCGCATGAGCTTCCGCTGCTTCCCCGTGGAGCCTGTCAGATCCCCATTGCAGGCATAGGCCAGATAGCAGATCGGAAGCACCGCCGCCAGATGGCAGATGAGATAGGCCTCCATATCCGGCTGCCAGTTGAGTCTATAGCCGGTTTTGCCAAACAAGTCTGTCAGCTTTGATCTTGTGGAGTCGTCAGCCTCGCCATGCAGACAGCCGATGTCCATGCTGCTGACGCCAGCCCGTTCGCAGATCAGCATGCCTTTTTCATGATCCCGTTTGCCTGCGGTGGCCTGAAAACCAAACAGAATCTGCTTCTCGCATACAGAGTGCTTCAGGATTTCACACTGCATTACGGCAGGACTCATGTTGTTACCCACCAGCACCACGATGGGAGAATGAATCGCTGCCAGCGGTTCAAGAACTGCCTGCATTTTGTTGTACGGCATGACAGCGAACACCGCGTCATAGGCGGCGTCTTCTTCGATGCCGCCGATCACCCTTGGGCGATCCAGCGTGGTCTTCCGCTGGAGATGATGGCGGATCCTCAACCCGTTCTGCTGCAGCTGCTCTTTCCACTGACCGCGGGCCAACAGCGTCACATCATTCTCGGCTGTGCAAAGGACATGCGCCAGATAACAACCGATCACACCTGAACCGTATACCAATACTTTCATCAACTTTTACCTCACCAGCACGATCAGCCATCCAACCAACGCCGCGGGGATCAGCGCAAAGATGATGCCCGGAAAAAGCATTCCTTTTACCGGAACATGGGCAGATTGGCAAACAACACCCAATCTAGAAAACAGGTGTCATACACGCCGATCCAGGCCATCAGCCCGAAGGTCAGCCAGAATCCCTGCCAGAAGGTGGCGGCTCCGGCAATCGCTGCGCACACAAACAGGATCCCTGTAAAGATCAGCACCCCCAGTGATTTCGTCAGCAGTACGTTTTGGGATTGATAGCTCACATCCACCCGCGTATGCGTCTTGAAGTACTCCTCCTGTATTTCCGGCGGGTAATTGTGGATACTGGCCGGACTGTATTTTCTGTCGCCGCGGTAATAAGCAAAAATGATAGCTGTAAACAAGGCAGCGAAAGCAGCGGCTTCCAAAGCGATGACCCACCAAAGCATGTTGATCGATCTCCTCTCAGATGTTGTGGGGCGGCCAGGGGATACAGCGGTTCACCCGCTTCATATAGTCGGCATAGTCCTGCCCGTACAGATTGAGCAGCCATTTCTCTTCCGTAAGCTTCAGGGCAACCGTCAGGATGACCCAGTT
>CACWXY010000058.1 GCA_902764915.1 uncultured Eubacteriales bacterium
AGCGGATGTTTCGATGCCCATGACAAACCGCCACCCATCTCTATTCAAGATGGATGGCGGTTTTGGTCTGCGTCAGGCAGAACATTTCTTCTGATTTATGGGCAGAAAGACAGCCTGCCACTGACTGAAGGCCTGCAATGACTGTCCAACTGTCTTTATTATATATCTTCTTTTTTTCGGTCGGATGCGATAGCGCTCTTCTCTGTGGACATGTTTGAACCAGCCCCTCGAAATAGTTTTCTGCATGGTTGGGGTCCATGGCCAGGCAATCTCGGAGGTGGTATGCGGATCGGTCTTCAGAAGGTCAAATAAGGAGATATCGACTGGTGAGCATGGACGTCGTTCCAGATCTGCTGCCCCTGCTTTGTTTGAGGTGGATGAGCATGGAAAGCCTGGTGCATATTTAGGTTTCATCAAAGATCCTGCCATAGAGATTGACCATCGCATTACCTTCTTCTGCTAGGGGGATCACCACTCGCAGGTTATTGAATCCCCCCTGTATGGTATGCGCTTTGTTGCGTTTGGCGCCAGCGCTGTTTTAGATCCAGCTGTCGCGGCACCATAAGAGCAATTATTGCCTGAATCACTGGCATCATACACGCGAAGTTAAGAGAATCAACACATGGGCAAAAAACGTGTTGTATATCGACAGATAGTTCCGATGGGCTTCGCATACAGATCGAGAGCATAAAGTCAGGAATGAAAAAAAGCGGACAGAAGGAGTGGCTTTCTGTCCGCTGAATGTCAGAGTGTATAGCCGTGAATCTGCTGATGCAGTGTCTGTGTCAGCTGAACCGGATCGAACGGCTTGGCGATATGCGCATTCATACCCGAATCCAGTGCGCTTTGGATGTCCTCTTCATAGGCATGGATCTTTTTCAGGTACTGGTCCTTTTCCGTGCTGTCCGTATTCTTCTGCAGAGCCAGATGCGTAAAGCCAAGAATGGTGTTCATGGGGTGCGCAGATCGTGGGAAACATTAAAGAGAAAAGTGCTTTTCGCCTGACTGTTTTCCAGGGTGCGGATGCGCTCTGTTTCCAGGCGCATCTGCCGTTTCCGCAGCTGCGCGTGGATCAGCAGCATGACGATCAGGCCCAGTGACACGAGAAGCATCAGAAGAATACTCTGCGATACCAGAAAACCGCATGCGGACTGTATGTCCACAACCGAACGAATGCGCTTGACATACCATATCAGGGCGGAGAAGATCAGCAGTAAGAAAAGGGCTGCAATCGTGGTATTTTCATTTCCCCCATGATCCAGTGTCTCCTGTTGCATGGTCCGCCAGTAGAAGGCGAACCCGAGCAGACACCAGAGGGCGAGAACCAGGTAGGATTCGGCCTTCATGGTTTGAATAAGAGAAATGCCGGGGACAAGCTGTGCGATGCAGAAACATACAGAGATAATGATGCCAGGCGTACTGCTGATCTTTTCTGACGTCTTTGAATGCGTTTGGGAGAGCTGATGCACAGCCAGGCTTGCATACCCGAACCCAATAATTGCGCCGAACGACGACAGGTCCACAAACCAGGTAAGCGCGGTACGCCCAAAGAGGCATACAATCATGGAGAGGATCATCAGGAAAAAGAAGCAGAAGGAAGAACTGCGGAATTTCTGTGTCAGAATCCTGTCTTCGGCCATGTTCATGAGGATACGCGCTGAAGCGCGATACAAGCCGATGACACTGGAAAGAACGGCACTGGCGGCGGTAATGCCGATGACCCAGATGCCTGCCTTTCCCAGAATGGTCTGGGAGGCAAAAAATGTGGGAATGGATGCGATGCCCTCATAGCGGTCCAGGCGGGACATATAGTCCTGCCAGGAGCCCAGATTATCCGGCTGGGCGGCCGTCGCGGAAAGCGCCAGGGTGATATAGATTCCGGTTCCCAGAAGAATCGCGACAGTGATCAGTTTTCCTGCTTTGCGGACGGGAAACGAGGAGTGCGCGGTTTCCAGTGAGATGACCTCAAAGCCGACAAAAGTCCACGGCGCCAGAATAATAATGGTCGTGATGGACATGAGGGGGGAGGCATTCTGTGTGTCAAAGGAGGAAAACAGAGCAGACAGCCGCACGTTCGGCAGGAGAGATACGGCAATGATCAGCATACCGAGTGTCAGTATGAGGACCAGTATGGTCTGTATTTTCTGCAGCGCTTTTTTGCAGTAGATGGCCAGAAGACCGATGATAACGAGAATGGTAAGGGAGATCAGCAGCTCCACACCGTACACATCCGCGCCGGCGATCTGGTAATGAAAGCCCTCCGGAAGAATACTACCCTAGATAGCGCGGCACATCACAGAAAACACGGTTGCGTTCTGCGGGATCAGGGAGAGATAGGACAGGCACAGAAACCAGGAACTGAGAAAGGCATGGTCTCTTCCAAGCGTGGCTTTGGTATAGGCATATACACCGCCTGTGCCGGGATAGTGATGCATGAGCGTGTAATAGTTGAGGCCGATGATGAGCATGATGGCGGCACCGAGCACCATGGCAATCACAGTGCCGGCGGGACCTGCAATCGGAAGAAACGTGGTTCCAGGCATGACGAAAGCACCCCAGCCGATAATACAGCCGAGAGACAGTGCTAAAACATCGAGCCTGGATAAATATCTGGCAAGATCGGACGAATGATTCTCCTGACTCACAAGCGATCCCCTGCCTTCCGGGAATAAGAGTAAACCATGGCTTTCTGCATGACTTGCATAGATGTAAGATTCTCGCTTTCCGTAGCTCAATCGATAAGGATCCGGTCAGTATCCAAGACTTCGCGAAACCAGATGCCTGAGCGGCAGTCCCTGGGAGAAACGCTCCAGGTTTTCAAGGAACTGACGCACAATGGTATCCACCGTATAGGGGAGGGTCATGTTTCCGGAACAGTGCGGCGTCACAAGCACACGGGGCGTTTCCCAGACAGGATCGTCGGGAGGAAGCGGTTCTGTGGCGAATACATCCAGTGCGGCACCGGCCAGATGCCCTTCCTTCATAAGGCGGATCAGGGTCTCCTGATCAATGGTACTGCCGCGGCCTACATTGACCAGATATGCGTCGGACGGAAGCCACTGAAGACGCTCGGCATTGAGCCAGTTTTCCGTTTCCGTGGTGGCAGGCAGGGAAAGAATCAGAAGATCGGTTTCTGCCAGGCATGAACGCAGATCGGGCGAGGCGAGTGTCAGCACCTGGTCCATGAGATGCTCCGGATTGCGGCCGGAGCGATTGATGCCGCAGATGCAGGCAGGCGAGAATGCGCGCAGACGGCGGGCTGTCTCCTGTCCGATGTTTCCGGTTCCCACCAGGGTAATGCGGCTTCCGTGAATGGAACGGATCGGCAGATCTCTCTGCCATTTCCGCTGACCCACCAGGGCCAGGTATTCCGTGCGGCGCCGCATCATTTCCAGCGTAACCATAATAATATGCTCTGCGATCGTGACGCCGTATGCGCCGGAAGAAGAGGTGAGGAGCGTGTCCGGGGAAGCATACAGCTCACTGGCACAGTAGGCTTCCACGCCGGCACTGGGGACACAGACCCATTGTGCATGGGACGCGGCACGGATGACGGGAAGGGATGCAGTGAGCAGGATCTGCGCCTGCGGTGCCATGGCGAGTGCCTGCGCTTCATTGCAGAAGCTGACAGAATACCCCAGTGCGGAAGCGGCCTGTGCGATCTCTGTTTGGTGTATCGGATGGAGCGCAGAAAGACAGACGAGAATTTGATTCATGTCCGGTCTCCTTTCATTTCCAGGGACGAAAGCGGATAAAACCGGATCCACAGGCCTTCCGGGCTGCTGGTACCCTCTCCGACCAAGCCCCGGCGGTGGAGAATCGGCGCGAGGCATGGTGAGTCCGTATAGAATGTCGGTACGGTATGGAATGGATTGGGAAAAGCATCTGCTGCAGTGTACCCATTGTTTTCCACATATATATGACAGGCGTTTCCGTCGGCATCCGTTCCCACCAGGGTATAGCGTGCGGACATATGCCGGATGCCGGACGGGTCTGTTGTCTGTGTGTCGACACCGCCCGGAGCGACTTTGCCCGTAAAATAGGGCGACTGGACTGTGCCGGTAAAGGGCAGTATGCTCACATCGCCGACGTCTGTTCGAAAGGACAGGATTTCGTCGCGGGTGAGGTGGACCAGTATTTCCAGAACGGGTGTCGGTGCATGATGCATGGAGCGTGCCTCCCTTTGATGGTTATGAAACGATGGTAACACGCAGGGAATAGCATGTCAATTGACGGAGCCGGGGGCATGTGATAGAGTGCCCGGGAAGAAAGGGGATTGACGGGAATGCAGAAGGTATGGGTCCTGGAAGTCTGCCTGTTTACCATGATCGCAGTGGGATTTCTGCTGGGAAAGAAAAAAATCCTGGGCCAGAATGCGGAGCGTATGCTGACGGATCTGGTGATACTGGTCGTGCTTCCCTGCAATATACTGACATCCTTTACCGGGCAGAAGGGGGAAGGGCTCACAGGCGATCTGCTGGGAATCTTTGTGGTCTCCATCGCGCTGCAGACATTTTCAGTGCTCTACGGCAAGTGGCGGTATCGGAAAGAACCGCTGGACCGGCAGATGAACCTGCGCTATGCAACCCTGGCATCCAATGCCGGATTTCTGGGAAACCCTGTGGCAGAGGGCGTGTTTGGACCGGTAGGACTGATGCTGGCCAGCGTTTATCTCATACCGCAGCGGATTATGATGTGGTCGGAGGGAATCGCCATTTATTCGGGAACGTCTGACAGAAAGGCCACTATAAAAAAGGTAGTTACGCATCCCTGTGTCATTGCCTGTGTACTGGGACTGATCCTGATGATGTCCGGAGTGGAACTTCCCGAAGTTGTTCTGACCCCGATACAGACTATCGGACGCTGCAATACAGCGCTTTCCATGATGGTGATCGGGATGATTCTGTCCAAGATGGATCTGCGCCGCATGTGGGACACCTCGATTGTTCTGTACACGCTGGAAAGACTGCTTTTGATTCCGCTTCTTGTTTTCCTTTTCTGTCGGCTGCTTTTCCTGAGCGACCTGGTGACAGGTGTCAGTACGCTGCTGGCTGCCATGCCAGCAGCGGCGACGACAAGCATGCTGGCCAATAAGTATGACAGAAACCCGGCATTTGCCACGCAGACAGTGATTTTTTCGACACTCTGTTCCATGCCAGCCATTGCGCTGTGGAGTACGATTCTGACATGATACTTCAAAAGCCTCCGGGAAAGTACCGGAGGCTTTTGCTTCCATAAATCGCAGAGGACCTGCCTTCATCCGACCGTAAAGACAGTCGGAACGGGCAGGAAATTCGCACCGTTGCTTTCTGGAAGATGCACAAAATGCGCATCCGGGTCGGCGTTTATCCAGTCCTGTATGACAGCCGATGACATGGTATGATCTCGGCGGATATTCACAGACCCCCGGGGCTCTTCATGGTAGGAAAAGAGAATGTCCTCATGAAGCGCGATCTGCATATAGCGATCTCCCCGAAGAAGTCCTTCCCGGACCAGTGCCGTGTGGTGATAGACATAGTCAAAGAGGTATTCATGGCGGAGAAGGGCAATGCGTCCCACACGCTTTTCAGGAACCGAGCACCGCTGCCAGTCCTGGGCATCCCGCGGACTGTCATGCCAGAAAACAGGATACATGGCAGCCCAGTCCCGGACAGTATCCTTCTGCGGCCAGGGGATCAGGATCCTGTGCGCAGGCGCCATAAAGCACTCAGGTGTAAAAGGTGCTTCCAGCGCTTCGCAGTACAGAAACAGCTGCCGGGAAAAGCGGTACAGCCCGGCAGTCATGATGTGGCCATCGTGGAGCCATTGTGCAGCCCGGTCTTCACATTCCTTCAGGACCGACTGGACCTCAGCTTCCGGGATGGCATCGGAGATAAGGGCTCGATACTGCAGACGGGCCACCGGGGCATGCGGTGCATATACCATGGTTCATCTACCTCCTGGGATAAGGTGGAGACAGTATAGCGTTTTCTGATCTGCATTGTCAAAATCAGCCGGATCGGGAAAAGCTGTGGACGGGCCATGCTGCCTCTGGACCGCAGGAGAGACAGCTGCAGACCAAGGCGTTTTTGCGAGGCGGCCATGAATCAGCTGATATGCCAAGGAATCCCCTGCCATAGAACGGCAGGGGATTCCTTCTTATCCGTTAAGGCAGGCCTGGATCAGCCGTCTGCCTTGGGAATGGTATTGAGCTTTGCATTGATTTCCAGCAGCTCTTCCTTGGAAAAGGGAGCCTTGGTAATGCGAACGATGCGGATGACCGTGGCAGTATTCAGGAAACGCTTGAAACCTTCCTCATCATCTCCGAGACCGCCCTTGGGTTTGCCGATCTTCGGAAGCACCTGCTCTTCAATGAGCTTTTTGCCTTCTTCATGCTTGCAGATTTCGCCGATCGGATCGCCCAGTGAATAATACCCGTCGATTTCCGTGATCTCATTCCAGTTCAGAATGGCGGTCTTGTCCTCCAGGATATAGGCCGGATTGGGCTGATCCACATGCTGAATGACACTGTCGTCAGTACATGCGCCGGCGACGGCATGCAGTTCGGTCTTTCCGTCGTTCGGAACCTCAAAGCGGAAGAAATGGTCCTCGGCTGTTTTCTTTCCAAGGCTTACACCATTGGCAAAAAGTTCTACCTCAGGCTGATTGGAATAGACTGTAACCTTGGCGGGATTCTCCACTCGATCTACATAGTGCTTTCCGGTGATATGGACAAAGGGGTCATTGCTCAGCCAGGCCTTGTATGCATAGAAAGCATCCTTGCGGTATTTGCGGTCAAAGGTGACAAGGCCCTTGTGGTTCATGCCGGCCTCACCGCCCTCATCACGGCCGTCTGCAGCAAAGTCAAACATGTTCCAGACATGGGTGGCCCAGATATAAGGACGGGAATAGAGCTGCTTGATCAGTTCCTCATGATAATACGCCTGGTATTCTTCTGAATAATCACCGGCGTGGGGACGCCCGGTATGCCAGTGGAAGGCATCTGCCCCATACTCAGAGATACCGATCGGCGTCTGCGGATACTTGGCATGGAAAGTATCCAGCCAGGGTCCGTTCATGGAAGTATTGCCGCCGTACCAGCCGAAGTACAGGTTATAGCTCACCACATCCGGGATGCGCACATAGGGGTCATCAATGGGACACATGGAAACGCAGGCCATGACTGACTTGCGGGTCGGGTCCATACGGTGGACCAGATCATTCAGCAGCCGGTGGTTTTCAATGAGATCATCGGTGGTGGGCGTGATCATGTTGATTTCATTGGAAAGGCCCCACACCACAATACTGGGATGGTTATCGTTCTGGGTAATCAGCTCCGTCATCTGCGACAGTGTGTTGGCCCGGCCTTCCGGCATATGCGCGGAAATATAGGGAATTTCTGCCCAGACGACGAGGCCGCGCTCATCGCACAGGTCATAGAAGTACTGATTATGCTGATAATGTGCCAGACGAATGGTGTTGGCACCGACCTCGCAGATGATGTCCATGTCTTCCCTGTGGTGTTCGGGGAGCAGGGCATTGCCGATGTCGGGACGATCCTGATGACGGCAGACACCGCGCAGGGGATAGGATTCGCCGTTGAGGAAGAAGCCTTTCTCCGGGTCTATGACGTACTCACGGCAGCCAAAGCGTGTGCTAACCGCATCGACGGCTTCCCCGTCCACGAGCAGTTCCACAGTAGCTGTGTACAGATATGGATCCTTGCGGCCGTGCCAGCGATGCACGGGGTCAAGCGTCAGGGTTGCGTTTTCTTCCGAACAGGTCGTTTCGGCTACGACAGCGCCTTCACGGCTGCGGATAGTATAGCGAAGACGCACAGGACCTTCGGCATTGACGACATGGGTTCGGATCGCGACATCCGCCTTATCCCCATGGAGTGCAGGGACCACATGCAGTCCGGGATCTCCGTTGGTTTCCGTATCAATATGTGTGGCGGGAATGGCGATCAGATTGACGCCGCGGTACAGTCCGCCATAGAAGGTAAAGTCAGCGTTCTGGGGATAGACGCGGGTGGTCTTTCGATTGTCCACGAGGACGCAGAGCAGGTTTTCTTCCCGCAGTGCATCGGTTACGTCAAGACGGAATGCGCTGTACCCGCCGTCATGGTGTCCGACATTCTGGCCGTTGACATAGACATCCGCTGAAGCATTGGCTGCTGGAAAGTCCAGCAGATAACGCTCAGCGACGGGCCATTCGCTGCGACGGAAGGCGAGAACATAGCAGGAAGTACCGCGCCAGAAATCGCCGCCGCCGTCCTGTCCGTCGATTCCGTTCCAGGTATGGGGCAGATGCATCAGATCCCAGTCTTCTGGATAGACAGAGGGGACTTCGGTAATGTTTTTGCGGAATGCCCATTTTTTCCGGTTGAGAGACATTGTCTGTCGCATCGTAATTACTCCTTGTTTTCGCGATTGGGGTACCAGAAGAGCAGCGGATCACCGGAGAGCTTGTTGATCGCTTCAATGAAGTAGTAATCGCCATACGTCATGGTGATATGACGTCCGGGAATATCGTGCCATGCAGACGTGCATTTGGTAAAGATGGCAGGGTCATTGCATTCCCAGTTGGCAGCGTCTTTCTCCTGTGCCTTGAGAATACGGACCGCGGCATCAAAATAGAAACGGCCTTCCATGTCCGGTACGGCCCGGGCCAGTTCCAGAAGCCCGCAGGCAGCCACATTGCCGGCTACGTTATCCCGCAGCAGGGGTTCTTCCGGTTGACGGAAATCACAGCGCGGTATCCAGTCGTCTGTGATCTGGGAAATAAAGTAATTGGCGATGCGCTTGGCGGTGTCAAGATATTCTTCTTTGCCGGTATGCAGGTAGGAGAGAACAAAACCATACAGTGCCCAGGACTGACCGCGGCTCCAGGAAGAACCGGAGACATAGCCCTGGCCGCCGGGGTTATCCAGGAAAGCGCCGGTTTCGGGGTCGAAAATAACGATATGATTGCAGGAACCGTCTGCACGCACAAAGGATTCCATGGTGGTATCCGCATGAATCATGGCGATCTGACGGAAACGCGGGTCCCCGGTCATCTCACTGGCCCAGTACAGAAGGGGCAGGTTCATCATACAGTCCACAATGGCCCAGCCTTCACGGCCTTCACCGTTCCATGCACGGATAAAGCCATTGGGATTGAAGCGGGCGGCAAGCATGTGGGCCGCGAACAGTGTACGGTCGTAGGAGTCCTGGTTCCCCTCCAGCGCATAGCGAACACCGCTCTGGATAAGCCACATGAAACCGACGTCATGGGAGAGCGACTTGAAGTCGGTCAGTGCTTCGTCCAGCATCTTTTCCGCACGTACAGCTTCATCGCGGTACAGTGAATCTCCGGTCATCCGGAACATCTGCCACATATTCGCCGGCCAGAATCCATTGGTCCACCAGCGGATATCGTTCTTTTTCCACTGCCCGTTTTCTGTTGAATAGGGAATATAGTCGACCTCACGTGCTTTTTCTACGGCATAGCGCATTTTCCGGTCGAGCTTTTCCTTCATATTGGCCAGCCACTGCGGATCATTGAAGGCTTTGACAATATCAAACATGGTATCTGTCCTTTCTGTATTTTTGAAAAAGAAGAATAGCGTCTTTCATTTTTTTGTGGGGAGTAAGCAAACCGAGAGGATGAGTGTATGATTGCAAATCAGCTGGTACTGTGAGACCGTCTTGCTTATGGTGAGCAAGACCTTACTTGTCAACAAGGCAGATCATAAGCTTTTTCCGTGAGACCTGTCAAGAGCGCGATTTATCCTTCCCGCATCGGGGACCCAATCTCCTTCGGCGTGAGCATAAATCGCGCTTTCACGTTGGTCAGGCAAACTCTTGACAGTTCTCCGATCCTTCTATTCCTGTTCCATTTCGTTCTTTTTTGCTTTTTACTGAACGGATGATTACAAAATAAAGAACCGTTGCTTTATCCTTCAGCTAGACACGACTCAAGTGCAGACTTCAGAGTGATAACCAGAAAAGACTCTGTCATTTCAAAGAAGCGAACCTGCGATCTGCCATGATTCGTTCTCTGCAGGTATCCATCATTTTGAATGCCGATATAGAAAGCGATCACTGCACGCTTCTGCTTGCGAGCCTGGAAGCACTTTTACAGCATCCGTTCCGGGGACAACTGGACGGAATCATCGGGCTTCCTCACACTGAGATTGCTTATCTGCAGTCCCTGCCATGCAGACAGTCCTCCGAAGAGAACAGATCGGATCCTCCTGCGGCTGCTTCCGCGGTTAAGCTATACCATTGGCTTCCTTCTCCTCTGGAAGGGATTCACGATACGGATCTGTGAGCGGTTGAGGCGCTAAAAGCGCAAATGGCCTGATCCCCCCACGCATGAAAAATGAATGAGCCAAAAAGAAGGGAACGGAAACACCGTTCCCTTCGGGAATGTATCAGCCCTTGACAGCACCAACCATGACGCCCTTGACAAAGTATTTCTGCAGGAAGGGATAGATGCAAAGGACGGGCACGGTAGTCAGAATAATGGTGGAATACTTGATGGCCTCGGCAAACTCGTTGACCATATCATTGTCGGAACCAGCCGAGTTCAGAACATTGGAGTTGGCAATCAGGATGGAGCGCATAACGTTCTGAATGGGAAGCTTGTCATTGTCCGCCAGGTACAGGGACGCATTGAACCATGCATTCCAGTGACCGACGCCGTAATACAGAAGCAGAACGGCGATGGTGGGCATGATCAGCGGCAGGATGATGCGGAAGACAATGATAATATCATTCGCGCCGTCCAGATAGGCGGACTCTGTCAGACTTTCCGGAACGCCCTGAATGGCTGTACGGCAGATAATGGAGTTGTAAACACTCATGGCACCGGGAAGAATCAGGGCCCAGAGTGAGTTGTACAGACCCAGGTCACGTACGTTCAGATAAGCGGGAATCATACCGCCGGAGAAGAACATGGTAAACATGACCAGGAACTGGATTAGGGGCTTGAACATCAGGTTTTTGGATGCGGTTACATAGCCGCAGAACAGTGTCAGAACAATGTTGATCGGAAGGGAAACGAGCAGAACAATCAGGATATTCTTGTAACCCGACAGCAGCAGGGGATGTGAAAAAGCCAGTTTATAGCTGCCGGCGGTAAAGCCGTGAGGCCAGAACATGACACCCGGATGCGCCACCAGATAGGAGTTCTTGGTAAAGGAGGCGCAGAGTACGTACCACATGGGGTAGAGGGTGACAAAGCAGAGCAGCAGCATAAAGAGAATGTTGCACACGTCAAAGACCCGGCTACCCACGCTTTCCTTAATTTTATTGGAAGAATGATTCAAGGTAGACATCTCACGATCCTCCTTTCTTAGAACAGACTGTTTTCACTGACACGACTGGAGAAGAAGTTGGTACCCAGCAGGAAGACCACATTGACCAGTGTGTTGAACAGGCCGATAGCGGTAGAGTAGGAATACTGCGGAGTGCCGCCGCCGAATGACAGACGATATGTGTAGGTGGAAATGATATCCGACACATCGTAGATATTGGAGTTATACAGAAGCAGGGTTTTCTCATAGCCTACGTTCAGTATGGCGCCCATACGCAGGATAAAGAGAATGATAATGGTCGGCATAATCCCGGGAATTGTGATATGCAGACACTGCTGGAAGCGGTTTGCACCATCAATGCGCGCGGCTTCGTACTGCTCCTGATCAATGCTGGACAGTGCAGCCAGATAAATAATGGAGTTCCATCCTATCGTCTGCCATATTTCGGATATGATATAGATTGTTCGGTAATAGGAAGATGACATCAGCCAGTTTTGTCGTGTGCCTCCGAACAGTGCGGCTACATCGGATATCAGACCGTCCTGCTGACAGTAGACACGGATCAGGGCACAGGTGACAACCATGGAAATGAAGTAAGGCATGTATGTGATGGTCTGTACTGTGCGCTTGAACTTGTTGCTCTTAATCTCATTCAGCAGAAGGGCCAGAAGAATCGGAGCCGGAAAACCGAAAACGATGGTCAGAAGAGAAATGGTAAAGGTGTTTCCGATCAGACGCCCGAAATAGGGATCTGTGAAAAACTTCTCAAACCAGGAATACCAGGGATCCATCCAGGCGCTGCGCTCAATACCGCGTGTCGGTTTGTAGTTCTTGAAGGCAATGACAAGGCCATACATGGGTTTGTAGCAGAACAGTGCGAGATAAACAAGCACAGGAATGATCAGTACATACTTCCATTTGTTAAGCTTCCAGTCGCGGAGAATACGCTGGCCAAAGGAAGGATGCCGATAGGTAGGCGGATGAGCGGTCATCCTGAACTCCTCCTTACTTTTTCAAGAAAACGGCGGAGGATGCTATGGCATCCTCCGCCACACTTGCGTTTTGTTATGCAGAGACATTGATGTTTCGATTAACGAGACTCATAACGATCCAGCGCGCCCTGACGGATCGCCAGAATCTTTTCAAGGTTCAGAGAATCAAAGCCGGCCAGATAAGCTTCCCAGACAGCGTCGTCATTGATGTCCTTGCTGCCGGTGATGAAGGAAGCATAGTTCTCAGCCACATAGGTGTTCAGGTTGCTGTTGCCTCCGAGCAGGTCCAGCTGATCGCTTTCATCGGTGGTAAAGGTGATGCCTACCGGCCACTTCCAGCCGCCGGTCACAGCCAGCGTCTTGGCTTCCACTTCGGGATCAGCAAAGTATTCATCCTTGCCGAAGGTGTAGAAGAAAGCATCGTTCGCAGCGATAGCCACAGGGCTGTTCTTCAGATAGAGCAGGTTGGTGGCCTGGATGCAGCTGTTGCCCCAAGTGGCGCCGTTGTACTTGGTCATAGGATCGTTGTCATTATCCTCGGCAACCAGAGCGGTCCACTTCGGAACACCGTTTTCGTCATATTCCCAGGATTCGCCTTCAATACCGTAGTTCCAGAAGAGGAAGCCTTCCTGTGTATAGGCATAGTCCAGCATCTGGAGGCACAGCTTCATGGTTTCTTCATCAGCCGTCTTGGTGATGACGGTGGTGTGCGTGCCGATGCCGAAGCCGCCGAACTGAGAAGAAATGGAGCCGTCATCAGCAGTGGGGAAGTGAGCGCCAATCCAGGTATCGCTGCCCATTTCCTTGTTCCAGATGTTCAGCTGACCCATGGAGGTAACAGAGACGCCAGCCTTGCCGGTTTCGGTCTTGGCCTTGATAGAAGTGTCGTCCATGGAGAAGGAATCCTGGTCAATCAGGCCTTCCGCATACATCTTGGCCATCCACTTCATGTATTCACGCCATTCAGGCTGGGTGGCACCGAAGCCAACCTTGCCGTCCTTGACGTACCAGCCGTAGTCGGAGGCAACATAACCGGTGGCATAGGCACCGAAAGCGCCCTGGATACCGGCCTGACGGAAACGGGCATCATTCGGGAAAGCAAACTGTGCGCCGTACTTGTCGTGGAATACACGAATGACATTCTCAAGCTCAGAAATGGTGGTGGGCACTTCCAGATCGCATTCTTTCAGCCAGTCCTGACGGACAACGACGCCCAGGTAGGAGTCGTTCCAGCCGCCGTCTTCACGGAAAAAACCGAAAGCATAGTAGCGGCCATCGTCGGTCTTCATAGCGCGATCATATGCGGGATTGGTCTGCAGCCATGCATAGTAGGCAGGCGCATATTCCTGAATGTAATCGGTCAGGTCCCAGATGACTTCGTCTTCCAGGAGCATGTTGGCCTGATCCATGAAGTAACCCTTCATGATGTTCGGCAGGCTGCCGGGATCAGCCATCATGGTGTTGGTGAAGGAACTGCCGTCAGCTCCGGTGGTCGGGAAGGACCACTGAATGTCAACGCCCAGGAGCTTGGCAAGATTGGTGTGGAAAGGAGACTCGGTCCAGTCAGCAAACTTCTCATGCGGATTCAGACAGTCCTGAGAATACCAGGTAATGGTCTTGTCGCTGTTGAGAGGATAACGGTCACCAGCGGGGAGCAGATCCGCGGCAAAGGCTGTGGTAGCTGCCAGAAGCAGACACAGGGACAGTGCCAGAGCAAGGATTTTCTTCATATGGAATACCCTCCTTACAAAATGACAGAAAGCGAATCGCATACGCTTTCCTGTCGGCATGTGAAAATTGACCAGGATTTGACCAACTGAGGAACATTATAGGGATTCTTTTCAAAATAACCATTGCAAAACCAATTCATTCGATTGCAAAACCAATGATATGTGCTTTGCGGCAGAAAAATGGCCAGAAGCATGGCAAAAAGAATGAAAATCATTGCAATTCGTCGGAAGTATATGGCAAATTGCTATCGAATATGTATAATATGAAGATGTATGGAGGGACGAGGACATGCCCGAAGAGATAAGAATACAGCGCAATGACGATCAGAGTCCCCGGGCGGTATGGATTTCGGCACTCGGCATCCACAATTGCAAGTTTGCCCATAAGATTTCCAGCAGGCAGACAGGGAGTTATGCCGTTCATAAGCATGATTTCTATGAGGTTCTCTATGTTGTCTCCGGGGAAGCCTCCTACTATATTGCGGGCAATTCGTATCCCCTGCACGGCGGCATGATGGTGACAATACCGCCGGATGTGATGCATGGGATCATGGTGACGAGTGAAACGCCCTATGAGCGGTATACTGTGCATTTTCTGGAAGACTGCCTGAGCATGGAGCGAAGGCGTATGCTGCTGCAGACGCTTCCCCGGGAACTGCTGGGGATGGTCAGCCAGGACCAGGGAAAGGCCGCCATATGGGAAAACATGGAGCATTCCGGCGTTCTGCAGACACTGGAGGCTATGGAGACGCTGCGTGAATGTGATCAGTCGCTGAGAGAAAAGCTGGTTCCCATCTTTCTGGAAGCCATGCTGGCACCGCTCCTGATACAGGGGGGAGTACACACCAGACAGGAATCGACGGAGTTGGCTGCCCGTGCGCATGCGAACAGTACAAAGGAAGAGCTGGTGTCGTACATAGACCAGCATTATACGGAAAGCATGACGCTGAAAAGTCTGGCAGAGCGTTTCTTTCTTTCACCGGGGTATGTAAGCATGCTGTTTAAGCAGGCGACAGGCTGCACAGTGAAGGATTATGTACGTCGCCGCCGCATTGCGCATGTGCAGATGCTGCTTGCAGCGGGTGTACCCATCTCACAGGCAGCGAACCGGTCAGGATTCTCAGATTATACGACGTTTTACCGTACCTATCTGAAGGAAACGGGACATGCGCCTTCGGAGAGCATGAAGACAGGCGCGGCAGAGAACCCCCTTCTGAATGAAGCCATTCTGAAACAGGCCCAGCAGATGCAGGATCATAGTGACGGGCTGAAACGGGATATCTTTTACCCGGAAGACGGGACCCAGACAGAGGACCCCAGCATGCTGGATGCCGTCAGGCTTTCAAATGAATGATAGGCGTAACTTTTTCCAATGATATCTGTGCACTTTGGTGCATTGGATAGATTCCCATTTCAATCGACGATCAAGGAGGCAACAATCATGCAGATCGGCGCACAATTCTTTACGGTTCGGCAGAGCTGCCAGAACCTGGAGGACTTCGCGGAAACCCTGAAAAAAGTGGCGGACATTGGGTATCGTACAGTTCAGATTTCCGGAACCTGCCCTTATCCGGCCGAGTGGCTGAAGGAAAACCTTAAGAAGAACGACCTGAAATGTGTGCTTACCCATATTCCGGTACCGCGACTGACCGGGGAACTGGATCAGGTGATTGCAGATCACAATGTGTTTGAATGTGATCATATCGGTTTGGGTTTCTGGGCTTTTGATCCGGAGCGGAATCAGACCATGGAGCAGTGGATGGAGACATTCCCGCCCATTGCCAGGAAAATCAAGGAAGCCGGAAAACTGTTCATGTATCACAATCATGATCAGGAGTTCAGAAAAGTGGATGGCAAGCTGATTCTGGAACGCCTGGCAGAGGCAGTGCCTGCCGATGAAATGGGATTTACGCTGGATACTTTCTGGGTAACTGCCGGCGGCGGAGACCCTGCACAGTGGCTGGAAAGGCTGGCAGGCCGTATCCCGTGCATTCATCTGAAGGATTTCGCCTATGGCCGGTCCATGGCAGTTGTCGGAGAAGGCAATATCAACTTTGGCCGCGTCTTTGAGAAGGCAGAGGCCGGCGGCACCCAGTATATGCTTGTGGAGCAGGATGACTGCCACGGTGAGGATCCGATCGAGTGTCTGCGCAGATCCTATCAGAATCTTCGCAGCTGGGGATTTCAGTAAAGGAGACAGAGAGTTATGGCAGATAAAGTACGTTTGGGTATTATTGGTATCGGCAATCAGGGTTCTTCTTATGCGCGCCGTATGGTGCATGACAACTGGACTCCTGAGATTGAACTGGTAGCGATTGCGGATAAGAATCCGGACCGCATTGCGTGGGCCAAGGAGAACATTTCTCCGGATCTTGCCTATTATACGGACGCCATGGAGATGCTCGACAGTGGCAAGATTGACGGCGTTGTCGTATCCATTCCTCATTATGAGCATCCCAAGTATGCCATGGCGGCCATGCAGCGCGGTATTCATGTGATGTGCGAGAAGCCTGCGGGTGTGTATACCAAGCAAGTGCGGGAAATGAACGCGGAAGCCAGGAAGCATCCCAATGTCGTCTTCGGAATGATGTTCAATCAGCGCACGAACTGCCTCTATCGCAAGATGCGCGAACTGGTGCAGTCAGGCAAGTATGGCAAGGTACGCCGCGCCAACTGGCTGATTACGAACTGGTATCGTTCCCAGTATTACTATGATTCCGGCGACTGGCGTGCTACCTGGTCCGGAGAGGGCGGCGGCGTACTGCTGAACCAGTGCCCGCACCAGCTGGATCTGTGGCAGTGGATTCTGGGCATGCCCGCGGAAATCCAGGCCTTTATGAACTATGGTCAGTTCCATGACATTGAAGTGGAAGACGATGTGACTGCCATCATGAAGTATGAAGACGGGCACACTGGCGTATTCATCACCTCTACCGGTGACCCGCATGGCAGCAACCGCTTTGAAGTCCAGATGGATGGCGCCCAGCTGATTGTGGAAAATGATAAGCTGTACCTGTATGAGCTGGATCAGCTGGAACAGGACTGGACGAAAAACAATACGATTCCTTTCGGCGCTGTTCCCGGGCATGTAGTGGAAGTGGAGACAGACGGCCTGAATCCGCAGCATCAGGGTGTGTTCAATGCGTGGGCAGCCGCAATTCTGCGCGGTGAACCGCTGGTGGCGGGCGGGGAGGAAGGCATTAACGGCCTGACCCTGTCCAACGCGATGCATCTGTCCGCATTCACGGGCAAGCCGGTGAAACTGCCGCTGGATGAGGATCTCTATTATGATGAGCTCATGAAGCGCGTGGCAACATCCCGGCGCAAGGAGCCTGTGAAGGCTGTGTTTGCTGATACCAGCGCCACCTATGGCGGGACCAAATAAGAAATCATGACGGAAGCGGTATGGATGTATGCTGCTTCCGTTTTTGTAAAAAAGGAGATGTGAACGCTGTGCTGAAGCGATCCATGAAAACTCTTCTGCTTAAGGATCCCTGTGCGAGGCGGCGCTGGCCGAAAGCCGGTGAAGCGATATGGGAGAGACTCGATCCCGGCAAATGCGAGGAGATTCTGGCATGGGGAAGCGCATCCATGGAAAAGGGATATCCGGTACTGCTGGCTACCCAGTTCCTTCGTTTTTCACGGGATGGAAACCGCAAAGCGTGGGAAAATCCGTACTTTGCAAGGCGCAAGGCCTTATTTGGCGCTGCGCTTTCGGAATGCATTGCGCACGAGGATGCCAAACTGGACTTTGTCATCGATGGACTGTGGCTGATCTGTGAAGAGACCAGCTGGGTACTTAGCGCGCATAATAATAAGGGCAATCCCGGAGAAACCGGTATGATGCTCCCGGAAAAGGAAAACCCGTACATTGATCTTTTTGCTGCGCAGACCGGGGCCACAATGGCGATTGTGCTGCATCTTCTGCGGGAACGTCTGGATGCGGTCACGCCTCAGGTGTCGCGGCGGGTGGAAAAGGAACTGATGGAGCGCATTATCAAGCCCTATCTTTATCGGGATGACTTCTGGTGGATGGGCTGGACACGCAGTACGCTCAACAACTGGACGCCCTGGATTGTCTCAAATGTGCTGATGACTGCCCAGTATATGCTGGATGACTTGCCGCTTCTGACAGAGCTTACCGAGAAATCCTGTCTGATCCTTGATCGTTATCTGGAATGCATGCCGTCTGACGGAGGATGTGACGAGGGTACCGCTTACTGGAACATGGCTGGCGGTTCACTCCTGGACTGTCTGGAAAGCCTGCGGGATCTTACTGGCGGGCAACTGGATGTATATGGGGTGGAAAAGATTCAGCAGATTGGTCTTTTCCCGCTGCGATCCCATGTGGCAGGCCCATGGTTCTGGAACTTTGCAGACTGTGACGCACGGCCCATGCTGGACGGGGAGCGGCTGTACACCTATGGAAAACGGATTGGGAATGAAGCACTGATGCAGCTGGGTGCGTTTCTGGGATCACATCTGGTGCCGGAGGATACACCGCAGGCAAGTCGCGTGATGGATGCGCTGTTTACCGATATGCCCGTTGCGGAGGATCCGAAGCATGCTTTGACGGTAACGCTTCCAGACCTGGAAGTCTTTGCACGGACCGCCGGCCGCATGTATGGTGTCATCAAGTGCGGGAACAACCATGAAAGCCACAACCATAACGACGTGGGCAGTTTCATGATTTATGTGGATGATGCGCCGATTATCATTGATGTGGGCAATATGGTCTATACCCGTAAGACGTTTTCTTCGGAACGCTATACGATCTGGAACACACGCTCCATGTATCACAATGTTCCTATGATCGGCGAGAATGGAGAGCAGGGTGCCGATGCATACGCTGGAAGTGTTCTTGCTGCAGATGAACGGGCTGTAACCATTGACCTTACGGGGGCGTATCCACCGTCAGCGGGGGCGGCGCACATCCAGAGAACCATGGCGTTTTCGGATGACATCCTGCTGAAGGAAGAAGCTGCACTGAACGAAAACCGGGAAGTTAGCTATGTGCTGATGAGTTATGTACAGCCGGAGCCTGGCAGAGACGGCATCCGCTTTGGTCCGCTGCAGCTGATGGGTACAGAGGGGCTGAAGGTATCCGTGGAGGAAATCCCTGTAACAGATGCCCGCATGGCCAAGAATTTTCCGGGAAAGATATGGCGTACTGTACTGACATCGCCAGTTGCTTTGTATCATATCCAGCAATTCCGCTTTACGGTGAACTGAGCTACAGCGAATCGTAAAAAATGGCGGCTTCCTGCACTTCTTTGTACGTTGCATGCTGTGCAAAAAACGCTGGGGCCGGCAGAAAAGCGGAAACTTCCTCTAAATAAAAAGAAAAGTTGCGCCGTGATAGACCCAAAACAAATAAGTTGCGCTAAACTGATACACTCAGTGGCGCAACTTTTCTGATTTGAAGCACTCGG